>CAWJIN010000018.1:0-116888 GCA_963842865.1 Candidatus Bathyarchaeota archaeon
AGGATTTGGTGCATAAAATATTCATTTCTCAACCCGTAAGCTCTCATCTATTGCGCTATCATTAATAGACACGCCAAAAATGCCGAATGCGTGAGCTGAGCAGCAGGTTGGCATTGGGCGCTCACCATTTTCTCGATTGTAGTTCTCCTCTTTTCTTTGAGCAGTATGCTTTTTCTACGGCAGTACTTGAAGTCAAAATCAAACGTTCTGTATTGGTACACTTTAGCCTTGGTGTTGGATGCAATTGGCTCGTTCGGGGTCACTTTGCAGGTGCGATTTAGTGATATTGTGGTTTGGACAGGTAGACTTGGCCTTTACGGCGCAACAGTTTACTTCTTAATTGCCCTGTTAAGCTCGAGAAAAGACAACAATGAGGCTTGAGAAATTTCTCTTGATATTTACCTTGGGTTCTTTTATACTCCAAAACTTGAATATCCTTAAATGCGTGACTAGTGAAATTTAGGTATGGCAAGCGACGTTTTGACAAGTGGATGGGCAAAGGTTCTTGGCGGCGATCGGAAACAGTTTGACATATTTTTTGATAAGATGCTAGATGGCTTTGCCTATCACAAAATTGTCGTTGATAAGGCGGGTAAGCCTGTTGATTACGTTTTTCTTGAGGTTAATCATGCCTTTGAAAGAATGATGGGGCTCAAGAGAGAACGAATCATCGGCAAGAGAGCAACCGAGGTTCTCCCAGGTATCGAGAAAGATCCTGCAGATTTGATCGGCATTTACGGCAAAGTTGCTTTAACGGGAGAGCCCGTTCAGTTTGAGAACCATGCAGAGCTGTTAGGCAAGTGGTTCAAGATTGCGGTTTATTGTCCAGAGAAGGGTCATTTCGTCACTTTACTCGAGGATATTACCGAACACAAGCGTCAGGAGCGCGAAATTGAAAACTTAGCAAAGTTTCCTTCTGAGAATCCTAATCCCATATTTCGCGTAGACGGAAAAGGCACAATTCTGTATGGCAACCAAGCCGGCGCTTCTTTTTTGGCTGCGTGGAATAGCAAGGTTGGCGAACATGCACCTGAACATATTAGTCAGGTTGTTGTCGAAGCCTTAGCATCCGATAAGAGAATTGAGCTTGAAGAGACCCGTGGGACTAAGATATTTTCGCTCTTGCTTGCGCCTGTCATCTCGGAAGGCTACGTAAATATTTACGCAAATGACATTACTGAGCGCAAGAAAGCTGAAGAAGCGTTACGTAAACTTAACCGCCACCTGAGAGCCGTTAGCAACAGCAACCAAGCTCTGATGCACGCGACTGGCGAGTCAAAATTCACGCAGGACGTCTGCAATATAATCATCAAAGACTGCGGTTACGCACTCGTGTGGGTTGGCTTTGCCGAACACGACCAAGATAAAACCGTGCGTCCAGTAGCTTTCGCTGGCTTCGACAAAGGCTACATTGATGCCCTAAGAGTCACTTGGGACGAAAACTCAAAAAGAGGCCGTGGACCCACTGGCACGGTAATCCGGACAGGAAAACCCTACATCTGCAAGAACATGCAAATCGACCCCAACTTTGAGCCTTGGCGACCGGAAGCTCTCAAAAGAGGCTACACAGCGTCACTTGTTCTTCCCTTAACTTCATTTGAAGGCGAAACGTTCGGCGCATTAAACATATACAGCAAGGAATCAAACCCCTTCACTGCCGAAGAAGTGAAACTTCTAACGGAACTTGCAAATGACTTCTCGTATGGCATCGGGCTGTTGAGGCTACGCAAGAAAAGAGAGCAGGATGAGGAAACATTGCGAAAGCAAGCTTCACTTATCGACCTTAGCCCAGACGCCATAATCGTGCGGCAACTGGACGGCGTAATTACTTTCTGGAGTAAAGGTGCAGAGAAACTGTACGGTTGGACCAAAGACGAAGTCATTGGACAAGATATGAACGAGCTGTTAATGACGAAACTCTCACAACCAATTGGAGAAATTATCAAAAAGCTCAAACTTGAAGGTAAATGGTCAGGTGAAATCGTTCATACATGCAAAGATGGAGATAAAGTGGTTGTGCAGAGTTATTGGTTGGCGAAATTTGGTGCGGACGGCAAAATTGTGGAAATGTTGGAGTCAAATGTGGATATTACTGAACGGATACAGTTGCAGACTAAGCTTGAAGAGTCCGCTGTCACAGTTGAAGAATACGCCAATCAAATGGAGCAGCTCGCTAATCAAAGAGCAGAACAATTGAAGACTGCTGAACGCTTAGCCGCCATAGGCGCCACAGCTGGCATGGTGGGGCACGATATCCGTAACCCGCTGCAGGCTATAACTGGCGATCTTTACTTGGCTCAAACAGAATTGGCCTCGATTCCAGAAAGCGATGAGAAAAAGAATGCAATAGAAAGCCTTCAGGAAATTGAAAAGAACGTTGATTACATCAACAAGATTGTGTCTGACCTTCAGGACTACACTAGAACTCTTAAGCCAATAGCTCGGGAAACGGACCTTCAAAAGCTTATGAATGAGTTGCTTGCGAAAAACGGGATTCCAGAAAACATCAAAGTTCAAGTCAAGGTGCAAAAAGAAGTTGGCACCGTAATGGCTGATTCAGATATTTTGAAGCGTATTTTTGGCAATCTGGTAATCAACGCGGTTCAAGCTATGCCTAACGGCGGAAAACTAACTATAAAAGCGTACAAAGAAGCAAACGACTCAATCATAACAGTTGAGGATACGGGTGTGGGCATTCCTGAAGAAGCAAAAGACAGGATTTTCATGCCGCTGTTTACAACAAAGTCTAAGGGACAAGGATTCGGATTAGCCGTGGTTAAGCGCATGACTGAAGCTTTAGGCGGCACCGTAACATTTGAAAGCCAACAGGGCAAAGGCACCAAATTCATAATACGTTTGCCCCCCCGAAAAAATAGATAAACGGTAAATAACAGTTTAAATAAGAACGCTCTTTCCTTCTGCGCTATAGTGATTAAACTAATCAACATTCGTAAAGATTTTGCTTCATGAATATTTCAGCTTGGATATAGAAATCTTAATACCCCATCAAACCGCAGCATCAGAGCGTGAGAGGCGGGGTAGGGTATCAATTTTGTTGATGAATTTCACTAGCTAAATTGAAGTGCCATACATGGAGCGAAAAATTATTCCAAGTTTTTCTCTAAATAGAGGGGCAAAAGGGGGGTTAAGCGGATTTAGCCGAGTGCTAACATCGATAAGGCTTAAAAACCTAAAGGGGGGAAACCTTACCGCTTATTAGCAGCCAGACCCGCCCAACGACAAGGCTCTTAGTTAAATCCTTCTCCTTTCTCAATAGATGGTTACGATTCTAAAGATATAAAATAATGTTGGCACAAATTGAAACAACAATCGCTAAATTTCTAAAAGCATTTTAGGCATGGCTTACGAGAGACGTTTGCAAGAAAGCTACTGACTTTAGTCGAGATAGTGTCAAATTCAAAGGATACTTTTATGTTTCAAAACATAGTAATATTGTGAAAAGAAAAAAATTAATCCGCTGAGGAACCAAATTTGCCATCGCATCAGAGTGTGTTCAAAGACGAAGCTAAGCTTGATATAAACTACGTTCCGCAGAAGCTGCCTCACAGAGAAAAAGAACACCGCTTGCTGATGGAATTCTTCAGCTTTATCCTACGCTACCCCGAAAGGATGTCTCAGCGAGTAATCATAACAGGCGACGTGGGCACTGGAAAAACAGCCCTTGCGCAGCACTTTGGAGCCAGCATGACTTTGGAAGCTAATAAACGAGCCGTAAAATTCCGTTATGCACACGTTAACTGCAGAGAATACCGAGGCAGTCTCCTCCCAGTTATTCATCATGCTATCACCATTTTCCGCCCTACATACCCGGCACGCGGTTATTCCGCAGAAAATATTCTCTCCACGCTGATGCAAGTTTTAGATGAAGAAAACGCCACAATGGTACTGGCACTTGACGAGTTTGACACTCTCATCGAAAACGAAGGCTCAGACGCCATCTACAAGCTGACCCGTTTGCAGGAGATGCGGCAGGGCAAGCCTCAGAGATTATCTTTTATTTTTATTATGCGTAACTTAAAAACTTTAGAGAAATTAGATGCCAGCGCCAGAAGCACTCTTCAACGCAGCATCATCAGTCTGGAACGTTATGGCAAAGAACAGCTCATTGACATCTTAAATGACCGTGTTTCAATGGCGTTTGAGTTAGGAGCCGTTGAGGAAGACGTTGTTGACCTGATTTCTGAGTTGGCTTTTAAGGAAACTGGGAACGCCCGTTTCGGAATTGAATTATTGTGGCGTGCTGGGAAATATGCAGACGCCCAAGATGCATGCAGAGTCGAACCTGAATGTGTTCGCATGGCAGTGTCCAGTATTGTTCCCAGTCTACGCCGAAGTGAGCTAGCCGGGCTCGGTTTACACCAAAAATTGTTCCTCCTCGCGGCAGCACGTTACTTTAAGGGCAATGAGCAGGCTTACGCTTTGTTATCTGAACTTGAGAAAACCTATGCGGTTGTTTGTGAAGAGTTCAGTGTGGAGCCGAATAATCACACGCAATTGTGGAATTATGCCCAGTTTCTCTCATCAATGGGCGCTTTAACAGTTGAAGTAGCCACAACCCGCGGAAGGTCAACACAGGTTTCACTTTCCATTCCAGCAAGTGAGTTAGAGAAAGAATTAAGTGCCAGCTTAGAAGTAGAAAAAGAGAAAACGTGAAGCAATTATGGAGTTAGAAGAAGTTTTTTCATCAAAGCTTCGAATCAAAATTTTAAAACTCATCTACCAGTTAGGTTCCCTTAACGTTTCAGACATTGCTCGCCGACTCAACAGTAACTTCACAGCGACGTCTGAGAACCTGAAAATTTTAGAAGCTGAAGGCATTTTGCACGAACTCGTTTACGGCAGAGTTCGCATGTACAGGTTCAATGAGAGCTCAGCAAAAGCTAAAGCTGTGCAAAACCTAATAGAAGCATGGGAACAAAATAAACAAGGCGAATAAACTGTGACAATGGTTGATGTTTCAGGCAAAGATGAAATTTTCCGAGAAGCAACCGCAACTGGAACCATAAAGTTGAAGGCGGAAACAATCAATTTAATCAAGACTGGAAAAATCGCAAAAGGCGACCCACTCTACACTGCAAAAATCGCTGGTGTACTTGCAGCTAAGAAAACAAGCAGCCTTATTCCTCTATGCCACCCGTTGCCTTTAACGAACGTACAGGTTGACGTAAAAGTGCTAAATGAGGGCACGGTTGAGGTTTCAGCAACCGTCAAAACAAAAGCGCAAACAGGAGTGGAAATGGAAGCGCTCACCGCGGTTTCGATAGGTCTGCTGACTGTTTGGGACATGACAAAGCAATATGAAAAAGACGCTGCTGGACAATATCCTTCTACGGCAATTGAGAATATTCATGTCGTGCGCAAGTTTAAGAAGGTGTAGCTTGGCATGAGCTTAAGCTCCAAGGCGCATAAGGCTGGGGCACCTAAAACATTGAATTTCGGCATTTACGTATGCAGCACTTCACGATATAAGCAGATGAAGCAAGGCGAAACTGCGGTTAGCGATGTTTCAGGCGACACATTGGCTGATTTGCTCAGAAATGCTGGACAAAACGTCCTGTTCAAAAAAATAATTGCTGACGATAAAGTCATGATTTCTGATGCAGTTCAACAAGCCCTAAACACGCCCGACTTGGACGTCGCCATCTTTTCCGGAGGCACAGGAATCACATCAACAGATGTTACGATTGAAACGGTTTCGCCCTTCTTTGAGAAAACCCTACCGGGCTTCGGCGAGTTTTTTAGGCGCATAAGCTTTGACCGTGTTGGCTCTGCCGCGGTGTTGTCCCGTGCCGTAGCTGGTGTGGCTAAGGGCAAAGCATTGTTTTGTATCCCAGGTTCCCCTGACGCTGTGCATGTTGCGGTAGAAATGCTTATTTTGCCCGAATCTCCACACATCGTTAAGCACGCACGGGAATAACGAATGAGTTTAACAGACAACTGTGGCAGACCCCTACTTAACCTGCGGATATCGATTACCCAGCGATGCAACATTCACTGCGTGTACTGCCATAGAGAAGGCGAAGTAAAACGCGCAAACCGTTCCGCAGAGAAAATGACAGTTCAAGAAATAGTCCAGATAGCCAAAATAGCCGTCGGCTTAGGCATTGCACGCATAAAATTAACGGGCGGAGAACCACTTATGCGCAAAGACCTCCCCCAAATCATCTCAGGCATAGCTTCGGTGCCTGGCTTGAAGGATTTATCATTAACAACTAACGGGCTCTTGCTTGGCGCCATGGCGAAAGAGTTGCATGAGCGCGGATTGAAGCGCATCAACGTTAGTTTGCCATCTTTAAACGAGGAAACGTATCGCAAGTTAACAGGCGGAAAACTCCAAGATGCATTAGCAGGAGTCAAAGCCGCCATTGAAGCTGGATTCTGCCCAGTCAAACTCAACATGGTAATCTTAAAAGACGTAAACGTGAGCGATGTTCCAGACATGATAGAGTACGCACGGCAAACTGGAGCGGTGCTACAGCTTATAGAGCTTGATCCCATAAACGTCAGCGGCTCTTACTACTCGACGCATCACCGCAGCTTAGACGAGCAAGAACAAATGCTTCTCGATAAGACTGTTACGATTGAGGAAAGACCCTTCATGCACAACCGCCTCATCTACCACCTGCCAAACGTAACTGTCGAAGTCGTGCATCCGATAGAGAACACGGACTTCTGCATGCACTGCACCCGAATGCGTGTCACAAGCGACGGCAAACTAAAACCGTGCCTAATGAGAAACGACAACCTAACCGACATACTCACACCCATGCGCCAAGGAGCAAACGACCAACAACTAAAACAACTGTTTATTCAAGCCAATTCTCTAAGAGAACCCTACAATAAGAGCGCTTAATTGAAGTATCAGAGAACTTGAATCAGAGTTCAATTATTTTTGCTTCATGCTTAACCGTGTCTAACAAGGCTAAAGTGGATTTTCCCGTCAGGTAGCCGCAGAGTTCTCCCGGGTTGATGGCAAGGGTTTTTCCCATCTTTTCTACGCTGCTGTTATGGGTGTGCCCGTGAATTACCGTGTCAAAGTATCCGCTGTTTACTATAACGTTAAGTAGTTCGATTTCTTCTCCGTGCAGCAGGGCGATTCTGTAGCCTTCCACAGTTACTGCGGCGAATCGGTCGTGGATTGTGCAGTTGGTGGTTTCGCTGAACCGTTTCTTTAAAAGTTCGTGGTCTCCGTCGTTGTTGCCGAATACGCCGATTAGTTTGCAGTTTAGTTGTTTGAATTTTGGGATAACAAAACCTGCGATATAGTCTCCTGCGTGAAGTACCAAGCCTACTTTTTGGTCATTTAGATACTTTACGGCTTTCTCTATTTGAGGCAAATTATCATGCGTGTCCGATATTGCGCCTATCAACATGTGGTTTCTCCCTTGTTGTTTTTCTCGCTGAGGCAATAAAGGTTTTCTGTACCCTTTACTTAGTAGACAATTGTTTCATGGTTTAAATATTCACATTTACAAAAAAGAACTTGATGCAATTAAAAGTTTAAGAAGTTAAACAAGATACATATACTAGCGTAGAAGTGAGAGCAGATTTCAAGCGCTAAATCTAAACGAAGAGACGCACTGAGTATAGTGGCGCAAATTCTCGAAATCACTAAAGAAGGCACACTGAAGACACAGATAATGTACAAAGCAAATTTAAGCTTCACCCAACTGAATAATTACCTCCAATTCATGTTAGAAAACAATTTAATAACCCACAAAACCCGTGAAGGCAGAGAAGCTTACGTTATTACGCTAAAAGGCTTCCATGTTCTTCAAATGCACACTGAATTACTTCAAATGCTAAGAACGGAAATCAGTAGCCCAGTAGAGATTTCGCCAAAAACTCGCTCAAAACCTAAGACTTATTATAGAAACGTTCGAGCACCAGCGGCAGTTCACTAAGACTCTTTATAGTTTGGTCCGGATGAACATGCTCGGCTTTCTCGGTGCGTCTTTCAATGTATATGGCTTTCATACCAACCGCTTTTGCCCCTTCAATGTCTGCATCTAAGGTGTCGCCGACAAAAACCGTTTCAGAAGCAGAAACACCAAGCACCTTCAAAGTGCGTTCGAAGATTTCTGGGCTAGGTTTGCGCTTGTTCACTGCTCCAGAAACCACAATAGCATCAAACAGTTCATCTAAATCGTGGGTTTTGAGCAGTTTGTGCACGCATTCGGGAATTGCAAAATTGGAAATTATGCCTAGCTTATATTTCCCATGCAAAGTACGCAAAAGCTTCTCGGTATTTTCGTCTAAATAAACAAAAGTCATGAATTCGTCGCAAAACTCAGCCGTTGCAGCAGCCACAACGGGACTGGAAACATCATAGTTATAGCCTAAACTTTTCAATGTTTCAGAAACCCGAACGTTGAAGTGTGGCTCCTCTAAATTTGCATCAGCTTTAGCGTAGAGGTCATCACGGGCTTTGACGTACGCTTCCTGGAATGTGCCGAAGGAGACGTTTACACCGTTTTCATTTAGGTACCTGTACATTCTCATTAATGATGGGCTGTAAAACTCGTGGTTTTTCCTAATCAACATGAGAGTTTCGAACATGTCAAATAAAACTGCTTTAATCGGCATCGGCATTTTCCTAACACTAAACTTTATCAAGCCTTAAAATCCTTATCGCAATTCAAAACGCATTTATCCCGTTCCGCCGCCTTAACTTTACTCAGGAAAAAAATATAATCAAATGGTTGGAAATTATAAATAAAGGTATAACCGCCGCTATTTGATGGTGAAGAATGATTACAAAAAATGTTGGAACGAAAGGGCAGGTTGTAATTCCTAAACGAATGAGGGACGCTCTGGGGTTAAAGCCGGGTGTAGAAATAACCTTTGAAATGCGAGATCAAGAAATAGTTATAAAAAAATCACAATTTAGCGGGAGCTACACTGAATACTTCATAACTACTTCTTCTCCAAAACTGAAGAAACGAATAAACATTAAAGAATTAATAGCTCAAGAAGCTGAAGAGAGAGATGCCTTATATTGATTCAAATGTTTCCATTTAATAGTAAACCAGCAAGAAAGCCCATTGCTTTAGGTTGAGAGTAGTTTACCTGTCCCAAAACTCTCTTGTGCGCAAATACTGAATCTTCGCCTTCAGCAAATCCACATAAAACTGCTCCTCCTGCGGATGCATCTTCCCCAAAATCCGAGAAGCCGTTTCAGGACCAACACCTTTCACCTGCAACGCTCTAACCGCCTGTTTACCATAACTTAAAATCAAATCGGCTTTGCGTCTGGAGTTGCTTAGTTCTTTGAGTTCTTCAGGAGTGAGTTCTTTGTCTTCACGGCGCTTCTGTAAATCCGCCTTTAACTTGTCTGCGTCTTGGCTGTGGTAAAGCACTGTAAGCAATCTTGAATTGCAGTTTCCGCATTGCGGCTCATCAGGCAAATCTTTTATGCGCACCATCTTTGTCCATGTTCCACAGTTCATGCAGAGCAGATTTACTGTTCTGGCTTCAATTGCATTCTTCATTCTGTCGATGTTGTTTAGGATAACGCGTTCTGGAGCCATCAACTCTGCGGTGTCAGCGTACTGCATCAAAATGTGGTATGCTAGCGGCGATGGCTTTTCGTGGGCAAGTGCAGTTACAGTTATTTTTCCTTCTTTTATGTCGTGCATTATTTGTTTGGTCTTTTGCAGGTCCACTTTATCCATCATGGCTTCCCGTAAAGTCTCATCATAAATTGGTGTGCCCTCGAAAGCGGCTTTGAGCTTTTCTCCTCGCTCAGACATAGCCAATGTCTTTCCCCTAGGAATGGCACCGAACCTTTCAGCGATAGCTTTCATCCTGCTAACGAATGGAAATTTCGAGTTCACGTAATTTAAAAAAGCCTCATCAATGCGGTCGTCGGTTAAATCAAATAGTTCTTTTGGCAGGCCTTCAATCTCTTGTTTGGCGGGTTTATGGGTGGTTTCCAGCAGGATGCGGTAGCCATCGGTCCACCAGCTAGTGATAGCTTCACGTTCCGAGAGAATCGAATCAAATATTCCGCCTAACGTGCGATTAACTATCTCGCCAAAACATGCATGAACAACAATGTATCGGTCTAATGCTTCTATGACTATACGGTTCTGAGTGGGCAATGGTGCTCCTGTCTTGAGGTATTCATCAATTTCCAAAGTGGCATCAAGAAGCGTTGCTTTATCAGTCTTCAATTCAACAGCTAACTGCTCTGCTGCGGCTTCGGGTTTTTTGCCTTCTTTGAGCAGTTTGCCGATTTTTTCTCGCATTTCGCCTGTTTGCTGCGCAAGGTCAAATGGTACTGGAAGGATTTCTCCGTCCCAGCCTGGAACAGCAGCCGATGGGTCTTCCGCTGGCACAACATGCACTGTTCCTGTTTCATCGTTAATTTGCACGATACGCCAGACTTTTCCACGCATAATAAAGTGCAATCCAACCCTTGCGTGCAGGGTCATGAATTCGTCGCCTAAGGTGCCGATTTTGCGGTCGTTTAATACGTTGATTACGGGGTAGCGTTTCTCGTCAGGTATCATCGATAAATTGCTGTAGTAGTATTCGCGTGTTCTTCCCGTTTTCTTCAACACTTTTCCTTCTTGATCCAGTCTAAGTTTGTGTAGGCTCTCTAGAAAATATACAACTTCCTGAAGCTCTTCCAACTTAAGCGTGCTGTACGGGTAAGCCTTGGTAACGATTTTTAAGAGTTCACTTTGACTTACGCTTTCTTTGTCCATGAGGATGCCTGCAACTTGATGAGCCAAAACATCCAGAGCGTTTTTATGCAAAAGCACTGGTTCAAGCCTGTTTTGGTTGGCGTTTTCCACAGCTGCCATTGACTCCAACGTGTCATCGGGATATGCAGTGACGATTACTCCTTCTGAGAGCCGCTCAAGACTGTGCCCGCTTCTGCCCACACGCTGAATTAAACTGCTGACTTGCCGTGGCGACATATATTGAATGACTAAATCCACATTTCCAATGTCTATTCCAAGTTCCAGCGTGCTTGTACAGATGATTGCTTTAAGCGTTCCAGCTTTGAAAGCGTCTTCTATGCTGACGCGTTCCTCCTTTGAAAGAGAACCATGATGCACAGCTACATCACCGCGGTTAAGCTGGTCGAATCTGTGTCCAAGCAGTTCGGCGATAGTTCGGCTATTAACGAAAACTAAAGATGATTTATGACTGTCGATTAGTTCGATTAACCTTCGGATTCTTGCTGACGCTTCGGGCGTTGTTTCAAGTTTTGCAGCTAATTCAAAGTCTTTTTCGGTCGGCGTTAAATACTCAACGCGGTAACGGTAGCTTTTACTCAAGACCGCTTGCACAATGCAGATTTCTCTGTTGGTTCCAGCAATAAAACGCGCAACTTCTTCGGGGTTGCCCACTGTTGCGGATAAGCCGATTCTTTGAAACTCTTTGCCAGTTATCTCCAGCAAACGTTCAAGTGCTATTGCAAGTTGTGCGCCACGTTTGCTTTCAGCCAAATCATGCACTTCATCAATAATTACGCATTGCACATTGCTGAGGTGTCTGCGCATTTGTGAGCCGGGAAGAATTGCCTGCAAAGTTTCAGGCGTGGTAACCAGCATTTGAGGCGGTCGAAGCGCTTGTTTTCTGCGGATCTTCATTTCTGTGTCGCCATGGCGGACTTCAACAGTTATGTCTAATTGCTCACTCCAGAAAGTTAACCGCTTAAACATGTCACGGTTCAATGCGCGAAGAGGTGTAATGTAGATTGCTTGTATGCCCTTTTGCTCTTGGTTTTTCTGCTCAACCAGCCTCGAAAAGACTGGGAGAAGAACAGCTTCTGTTTTTCCAGTGCCTGTTGGCGCAATCAAAAGCACATTCTTTCCTTCCAGCACCAGGGGAAACGCCAAAGTCTGCGGCAAAGTAGGCTCAGAAAAACCAAGCTCTGCTATTGCCTTGCGGACTGGTTTAGCGAGTAATTCGAAAACAGAGTTTGAATTTTCAATTTGCATTTTCTTGAATAAACTACTCGACAAAAGGGTGCTTTAACTGTTTAGCTTAAATTAGACTGATTTGCCCTAAAATTACATTTGAATATGTATGTATTCTGTTATTCCTGTTCTTTGTGTCAAATTAACAAAAAGGTAAATTCTGATTCTCAACAAGATTAATATGACTTGAGATCAAAGGAAGATATAACGAAGAGTTAAACCTATAGTTAGCATAAACTTGACAAGCTATCGGTTGGTGGGGGAAAGTTGAACTTAAAACTCTACGCAATCAAGAGGGGGAACCAAAAACTTAACCGTTGCATCCAACTGGTCGTAGTTGACTTAGACAAAAGCAAACATTACCCGTTAAACTTCGTCTGCGTTCTGCCTCAATACCTCCGCTTACTTGAAAAACGCTCCAGCAACTTTGCTAAAATTTTCGGCGGAAAAAGCGTTCATGTAGCAAAAAACCTTTTGGCTGAAGCAAAGCACAGGGAAGAAGACCCTGACATCCAAAAAGTCATCAGTAAACGGATAAAAGCCATCGACTCGGAACAGACCGTTTAGAAAATAACAATTAAGCAAAATTCACTTTTACAAATTACCGTTTAGATGAAGAGATAAGAAGCGAAATAAGATAGTCATGTTCCACTAGACCGAACGCTCCATTTCTTGCAGAAAACTCATCAAACTTTTTAACGCCGTCAGGCTTCAAAAACGGCGACTTAATAGCGAAGGGTACAGGGTCTCTCGTGTGTGTTCCGATTTTAATCGGCGTGGGATGATCAGGCGATATTGCAATCGCATAAGGCTCCGTTAAGCCGTCGAGAATTCTGCCTAGCAGCCTCTTGTCTAAATCCTCAATCGTTTTAACTTTTAGCGCGTAATTCCCAGCATGTCCTGCTTCGTCTGGGGCTTCAACATGAACAAAAACCAAATCATTATCCTCAAGAGCTTTCAGCGCAGCATCTGCTTTGCCCTCATAGTTAGTATTATCCAAACCCGTTGCCCCTGGAACATTGATTATTTGCATTCCTGCATAAGTGCCGATTCCCTTCACCAAATCAACCGCAGATATGACTGCCGCTTTCAAACCGTACTTTTCCTTCAACGTTGGCATGGACGGTTTTTTGCCGCCACCCCAAAACCAGATCAGATTCCCTGGTCTTTTACCCGCTTTTTCACGGGCAACGTTTACAGGATGCGACCGCAGAATACCTCCAGAACGGATGATTAACTCTCTGAGCAATCTCGCTGTTTTTTCTGCTTCTGCCGCCTTGGCTTTTGGCAAAACCGTTGAAACATTTGCTCCGATAGCGTCATGTGGTGGGGTGCATTGGATAAGCTCAGGCTTTGGGAAGTTTCGCAGTATCAGAAAGTGCCTGTAATCAAGGCCTGGATAGAATTCGATTTTGCCTAATTTTCCAAACGCTTTATTTATCGATGCTATTAGTTTGCTTGATTCTTCAGTTGTTATGTGACCCGCAGAATAATCAACGATAACTCCATCTTTCTCGGTTATCAAATTACACCTGTAAGCCGTATCATTTTCCCTTAGCTTTATTCCTCTGGAAGGCGCTTCCAGTGGGCCTCTGCCCGTGCAATACTTTCTTGGATCGTAACCCAGCAGTGAGCATATCGCAGTCTCTGAGCCTGGGCTTAACCCGTCAGGAACTGTTTTGATGAGGCCGCTTTGGCCTTTGGCAGCTATTGAATCCATGTTTGGTTTATATGCCACTTGAAGCGGAGTCTTGTTTCCCAATTCAGGAACAGGATAATCAGCCATCCCATCTCCAACAACGAGTAAGTACTTCATTAAATCAACTCAGAGTAGTCTTTTGCGCAATTGTACCAATCTCAAACCTTTATTTGCTTTTTCTTTGCTTCAAAAGATATTGCAACCGTATATTTATCTACTTACATCAAAAATAATTTTTAAAAACAACTGCGTCTTGAAAAAGAATAGCAAGCGAGTTGCAATTGTTAACGCGTAATAACAAATGTATTCAAGAATTAAGGAGTTAATTTCAAGCAGAAGCTTTTAACAGGAGACACTTTAAAAGCAAATTTTAAAAAAAGGAAATTTTTTAGCTAAAACCATGTGCGCTCTCTAAGTAGGGAAAGAGAGAAACTGAAAATCTGTTTTCTGATATATTACGGTTTGAGAAATATGGCTTATATGCTTTTTTACGATTTGCCTTGCTTAAAAGGAAAAGCACATGGGAGACTGCTGGATGTGTTGAGGCTTCATTATGGACATGTTTTGGTTGTTCTTACATATTCTAATTGGGGGCTTTTTGCGCAATGTTTAAATGATGTTAGATCGAAATGTGCTACTAATCTAGAGAGGAGGAGAAGGAGAGTCATCACGTCTAATTAGAGGTTCCTTTGTTTCATGTCCACTTCTGTCAGGAAGGGATTTGTTAGTGCTGATTCTGAATCTGATTCTGATTCTGAATTTCGTTTTGCTGCTGTAAGCTTCAGCTTCTGGCTTGATTTCGAGTTTTTTGTGAGGGGTTGTCGGGTAACAATCGTGATCTCCTCTGATTGTTACAGCTGCTTTGGAGGCTGCAAATTCCTGGCTTGAGTAAACCTTGGTTGTGAACAGGGGAAGATGGCTTTAATGCGTGAGGATTTGGGGTTAGCCGGTTAATTATTTTAGATCGTTGTGGATGCAGATAGAAGTTAAGGTTGAACTATAGACATGCTGAAAGTTTTGATATATTTCCGTTTTTTCAATATCGTATTAAATAAAGGCTAAACTAGTAGGTTAGCGGTAAAAAGAAGGTTGATACCAGTGGGACGAGGAGAAGCTCAGGATTCCCCTTCTATGCAGGTTATAATAGCTGCTTTGAATGAGGAAGAAGGCATTGGAGTAACAATAGCTGAGCTTAAAGAGTACCTTGGAAAGGCTAAAATTTTGGTAGTTGACGGAAACAGCTATGACCGGACGGTGGAAACAGCCAAAATCTTCGGCGCAGAAATTCTTTTTCAAAATGGCAGAGGTAAGGGAGACGCGTTTGCCAAGGCCATCGAACATATCGACAAGGACACTGATTATGTCATAATTACCGATGCCGACTTCACTTATCCAGCAAAGTACATTCCCGAAATGATCCAAACCTTAGAAAAGAACCCAAGGATTGGCATGGTTTGTGGGAACAGGTTTACTGAGCACTTAAATCAACGAGCCCTGCATAATGTGTTCTACTTTGGGAATCGGCTCATAGCTTTCACTCACAATTTCTTAAACGGAGTCCAATTAACCGATCCGTTGACAGGGTTGCGTGTAGTGCGTGCGAAGATTCTTAGAAACTGGAAAGTGAAATCCAAAGGCTTTGACATCGAGGTCGAGCTTAATCATCGTGTGGAGCGGGAAGGTTTCGGCATCGCCGAAGTTCCCATTATGTATCGAGAAAGATTGGGCGAGAAGAAACTGGGAGTTAGACATGGTGCGGAAATTTTTAGGCGCATAATGTTAGAAACAACTTATTAATCTTGGATTCTGAGTACTTAGTAATTTTTTCATCGCAAACGTGCAGTGCTGTCAGGGCTTCTTGTAGGAAAGCTGATAATACCTGCTAATGTCAAGTAACTTTTGATCTGGAGGCAACAACAAATAAACAACCGCTGCAAACTGCTCACTGTTATTCTGTTCATTTTCTTGGCGTCTGGCTCTTGCCTTTACGGCGGGCATTATGTTTTTGCCCAAACCGACCAAACGGCGTCGAAGCTGCAGGTAGCCAACAGCGCCGTCGAGCAGGCTTTCAACGCTGTTTTGGCTGCTGAAAAAGCAGGCGCAAACGTCACTGGTCTACTGATTCAGTTAAATGATGCTGCAGGGACCTTGGCTCAGGCAGAAAACTCGTACCGAACTGGAGATCCCAACACAGCCGTAGCCCAAGTTGACAGCGTGCTCCCAATTGCGCAAGAAGTCACAACCGCCGCTCAAAACGCCAAACAAACAGCTTTAGTCTCCGGTCAAAACGCCTTCTGGTCCACCATCGCGTTTACTGTAATTGGTTTTTTCGTGTTTGTTTTGGCTTTGTTTCTGGTTTGGCGCCGGTTTAAGCGGAGGCACATTAACAGTTTATCTGAAGCAAAACCCGAGGTGGCCAGCCGATGAAGCTTGAAGGTTACAAACTTGTTTTTGTTGTTGTGGGCCTAATCGGCGTTTTACTTATTGCGACTCCTGCACTTGCCGGTGCTATTCATCTTCCAGGCGGGGCGCAGTTTTCTGAGCTTTATCTTTTAGGTCCAGACCAGATGGCTGAGAATTACCCGTTCAACATTGCTGTCGGTCAGAACTATTCTGTTTATGCAGGCGTAGTAAACCATCTTGGGTCTTCAGCTTACTATGTTTTGTATGTGAAGTTTGGTAATGAGACTGATCAAATGCCGAATGCGACTCTTGGGACGCCGAGTTCTCTTCAGCCCTTGTATGAATATCGGTTTTCCATTCAAGATAGCATGAATTGGGAAAGTCTCTTGAATTTTTCAGTTTCCAGCGCTTCAATTTCAGGACATAATTCACAGGTCAACACTTTACAAATAAACGGTGTTGCATTTAATGTAGATAAGCCAGCCATCTGGGATTCAAATAGCGCTACATTCAAATATCAACTTTTATTTGAATTGTGGATTTACAATGTGCAAGTAGGATCTGTTGAGTTTAACAATCGTTATTTAGATCTTCAGTTGAATCTGACACGAACCAACTAAATTCTTTTTTGGCCGCACCGATACTGCGAGAATTTAATCTGGGATTCTTCGAGTTGTGAATTTTTTCTTTCTAAGGTTTTGTTTTCGTTGATTTGAGCGAGTGTTAAGTGTTAAATAGTTTGAGGTTGTCTTTATGCCGAGTGTAACTGTAGCTGTGTCCACTTTTAGGGAAGGATACTTTGATTGGGTAATTCAACTTTTAAATTCTCTCAAGAATCAGACTTTTAAAGACTTTAGAGTTTTACTGGTTGTCAATAGCAACTATGGGTACTATACAAAGCTCCAAAAAGCGCTTAGCAACGCAAAAGATTTCCCTTATGAAATTACCATAGTTTTTAATCCAACGGACAAGGGAATAGCGCATGCCAGAAACATCGCCCTCAAGAACGCGACCACACAGTACATTGCGTTTACTGATGATGACGCCATCCCCCATGCTGAATGGCTAAAGACGGCAAATACTACATTCGAAAATATCAGCGAAGCAGGTGCCCTCACAGGACCAATTATGGCGAATTGGGCTGCTGAAATTCAGGATTTTGCCTCTTGGTTTCCTAAGGAATTGTATTGGGTTATTGGTTGCACTAACTATGAGTTTCCGTCTGTTAGGACAGTAAGAAATGGTTTTGCTTCAAATCTTATCGTAAATCGGGAAGTGGCAGTTAAATGCGGCGGATTTAATGAAACGTTTGGTTATAATCAGAAGTCTCCTATGGCTGGAGAAGAGCCAGAATTTTCTCTAAGATTAAAGAAGCTGGGCAAACTTACCTTATGGAATCCCGAGTTATCTGTTTACCATCGAATTACTCATAATCGATTGAAGTTATCTAACATTCTGATTCGATCGTACATTCAAGGTAAAACCATAGCTCATTTGAAGAAACTTTATGGCAACGGAGCCATTACAGTTGAAACGGAACATGCGCAAACTGTGATTGAGGCATTTCTCAAAACAGGCTCGTTCCGATCCAAAGCATACTTAGCTACTTCCACTTCTGCAGTGGCGGTTGGTTACTTCATAACAGTCGTAAAGATCCGCTCAAAGCAAATTGCAGGAATCCGAGATTCAACTTAATTCAGTGACAATAAAGGGCGAGGACTGTTGACGTATCACAGGCGGCAACGAATTGGTCTCTCGTATGGTCGGTACGTTAACCTGCCTCTGAACATGACCTTATAAATGCGAAATCTAGATTTTAGCAACAAAAGGTGTTTGCTCTTTGCTCAAAGTTGGAATTATCGGCTTAGGAAACATGGGAAAACTTCATCTATTGAATGCCCTACGTATAGATGGCATTAAGGTGGTTGCTGCAGCAGACAAAAGTGAGACCAGTCGAAAATCAGTCGAAAAATACCATTTGAAAACGTATGACGATTATACCACGCTGATAGATGCAGAAGAGCTAGACGCCCTGATAATTTCTTTGCCAAATTTCCTTAAGAAAGAATGTGTCTTTTATGCGGCAGAAAAAAAGTTGGATATTTTCCTTGAAAAGCCTATGGCTCTAAATTATGCTGAAGCCCAAGAGATTGTTCAAAAAGTAGAAAAAGAAAACGTTCGGATGACAGTTGGAGTAAACTATCGCTATTACCCTTGCGTACAAAAGTTGAAGAACAATTTTGACGAGGGGAGAATTGGTGAGGCAGTAATTGCCACATCAGACTTAATTCTGGCCGGACCTCTGTCGCATGGGGCGATTCCATGGCCAGTTCCAGAATGGTGGTTAAAAAAGGAAACAGCCGGCGGTGGAGCGTTAATCGATTTAGGTTATCATTTGATTGATATATTTTCTTGGATGTTTGGCGACTTAGATGTAACTTATTCAAATCTAGGCTATCGGTTTAATTTGCCTGTGGAAGATTCAGCAACAGTTGTGTTGAAATCGAGGGCTCAAGGCGTAACCTGCATTGTTAACGCTGGATGGTTTTCAAAGTCAATATTTCCAGATTTCAATTTCAGAGTTAATATTCATGGAACTAGCGGGTATGACTCAACAGACAAATACTCTCCAAAGGACCTTCGTGTGCATGCTTTTAAAACAGGGATGCAGAATATTTTTAGAGGAATCATTTTTAAGAAACCGCATTATCTCAGTTACACATACTATTATGGTTCTTACTATAAAATATTGGATCTCTTTTTTGAAGCATTGAAGCATGGAACAGAGTTTCCAATATCCTTGAAAAAAGAGTTAGATGTTATCAGGCTAATTGATACTGTATACAATAAACAGTCTGGTGAATAGATGGCAAAAGTTGTTTTAACCCAAACGAAGACGCTAAACTATACTGAAGCTGACATTTTTGGCACGGTGAAAAAAGCGCTTGACATGTTAGAATATGATTTCAGTGGCAAAATCAGAACTGTGGTTATCAAGCCTAATTTATGTTACTACTGGGACTATTCAACAGGCGAAACTACTGATCCTCGCGTGGTCTCTGCCGTCATCGATTGTATACGTGGCACAATAGGAAGTGACATCGATATTTCGGTTGCTGAAGCTGATGCTTCTGCTATGAAGACAAAGCTCGCATTCAGCGTTTTAGGATATGACAAACTTTGTCAAAAGAAAAACGTGAACTTGATAAACTTATGTCAGGGCGAAATACGTGATGTACCTGTTAAGGTGGGAGAGAAAAATTTTTCGTTGCCTATTAACGAAATTCTTCTGAATGCCGATTTGATAATTAATATACCCAAACTCAAGATTCACAATTTTGTAGGCATTACGTGTGCTCTTAAAAACATGTTTGGTGCTATTTCAAAACCAAGAAAATACACTTATCACAAAATGATCTCACATGTGATAGTCGGCGTAAACAAAATCGTTAAATCGAACATAGTTGTGGTTGACGGTTTGGTCGCCAAGGGGTCTTACCCCAAGAAGCTCGGGGTTATTTTGGCAGGAAACGACGCCTTGGCAACTGATTTTACAGCGGCAAGAATAATGAGTTTTAACCCGTTAAGAGTAGCTCATCTTAATCTTGCAGCAAAAGAGCGTATTGGTGAGGCAAAAAACATTTCGCTAATCGAGGACGCTAAGCTTGCCTATCTTAAGAAAAAATTCCCCCGCTACAATCACGTCATGCATAACATCTCTTGGAACATGCAGTACAAACTGCTAAAAAGCTATGCAACGTTGACCGGAGATGTTTATCCGCCTTTCTTGGAAAAATAACGTGCGCCTCACGCAGTTACCCCTTTGAGCAAGAGAAGCTCAAAACCAAGTAAAACATACATGAAGCTGTAATTTAATCAATTGTGATGAAATTTTGACGCTTATAATACTATTTTGGTTCTTGCTTGGATTTTTAGCTCTTGGACCTGTGGAGTCTTTCTGATTTGCATGTATGTATGATTTGTTCCGAGTTTCCGCCTAAGCTCGGCGGTGTCGGATCTTATGTTTATTATCTTTCAAGAACACTCGTTGATAAAGGTCATAGAATCACAGTCATCACCCCCAAATGCTCACCTACAGATCTACAGTCCGAGAACGTGGACGGTATAACGATTCTCAGGGTACCTTTTTTACCAATATATCCTTTCCACATCGCGTTGCTCGATTTTTTTACAAGCAAACTTTTTCATTCTTTGGAACACACGTTTACAATTGTTCACTCTCACACACCTAAGCCTTTGCCAGTGAAAACTTATTTGCCTGTGCTAACTACTGTTCATACACCAATGAGAGTTGATGGAAGGCACCGCGAATTAATCGACTTTAAATCTATGTTTGATAAAGTGCAATCGGCGATTGTTTACCCCTACTTTGAGCATAAGCTATTTAATAATTCAAAACAGGTAACTTCGGTTTCCCGAATGGTTGCTATCGAATTAGAGGAATATGGACTAAATGCTAACAGAATTACGGTAATAGGAAATGGGGTTGACGAAAAAACATTTATTCCGTCTCCTAACAAGAACCGCACTGAAAAATATGTCTTGTATACTGGAGGATTGCGTGCACGCAAAGGTTTATTCGACTTCATAAAATGCGCCCAGATTATTTGCAACGAACGTAAAGACGTAAAGTTTGTTATTTGTGGTAGCGGGCCATTTCTTAATAGACTGAATAAGTGCGTTCATGAAATGGGACTCCAAAAAAATGTTAATCTTTTGGGGTATGTACCTCAAGTTACGCTTGTGGCTACCTATCAAAATGCAACGGTGCAGGTTGTTCCTTCTCATTATGAAGGGCTTCCTACAGTTCTTTTGGAAGGTATGTCTTGTGGGCTGCCAGTTGTTGCAACTGACATTGGAGGAAATAATGAAGTAATTTCGTCAGGGGTTAGCGGTTTGTTGGTCCCTCCAAAATGCCCCGCTGAAATGGCTCAGGCCGTTTTGCGATTACTTGATAATCCTGAATTGAGCGAAAGACTTGGAACTGCGGCAAGAAAGACAATCGAAGATCGATACACTTGGGATAAAATTGCCGACAGGATCCTCTCTTGTTACGAAAATCTGTTACAGAATACAAGTTGACTTGAGATACGCTGTCTTAAGTGACTCCAGAAACTAATTTCGTAAGGTTTAATGCTTCATGCGGATACTTTTCGTGTCTTCCCAGAAGTCGACGGCTTCAAACGCCTACTATCATCGGATATTCAATATTGAAAGACATTGCAGGCAATTAGGTGCTGATACCGATAGGCTCTTCTTGGGGGATCTCTTCTTCGATTCTCCAGTGTTGATTCAGCTGCTAAATCTTCCTTTTATTCTAAGATACCTCAAGAAATTCGATGTAATTCATGCTGGAGGACAGAGCGCAGCATTCTTCTTCGCTGTTGCAACTCGGTTAATAGGACGAAATACCATAGTCATATATGACGTGCACAGTAATATAATTACTGAAAGTCGTCTCATGCACAGGGGAAAATTGGATTTTGGCGGCTATTTCATTGGATTCGAGATGCTTTTCACTGAATTTGTAGCAATATTTTGCATCAAATATTTCATAACATCGTCGTCAGAGATTAAGCGGCGTCTCCTTCAACGGAATCGTCATGTTAGATCAGAAAATGTTGAGATTATTCTGAACGGGGTGGATCTGGCGGAATTTACCCCGGAGAGAAGTACTATCCCACCTCTTGATCCCAAAGTCTTTACAGTTACCTATGCAGGGTCTTTTGGTGCCATTGAAGCAGTTGATAACCTGGTTCAAGCAGCTGAAATTTTGAGTGACGAAACCATTAATTTCAAATTCATAGGTTTTAGCAAGGAAGATCAGGAAATTAAATTGGATATCCAAAGAAGATTGGGGAACAAAGCATTACTGCTTGATTGGTTGCCCAGAAATGAACTCGTCGACGAACTTCAGAAATCAGATGTGCTAGTAATTCCTGCTGATTCAACCAATCGGAAACAGTCAGAAAACAGGTCGGCTGTATTCGTCACGAAATTCGCAGAATTCTTAGCAACTGCAAAACCTGTAATTGCGACAAGACTTGACCTGGTATCGAGAATTGTTGAAACGTACGATTGCGGTTTTGTTTGTAAAGCAAACGCCGAATCAATTGCAGAAAGTATTCGGAAAGCAAAGGGAACGTCTGCCGAGGTTCTACAAAGGAAAGGTCGTAATGGAAGACGATTTGCTGAAACTGAACTTGACGTCAACTTAATTTGCAAGAAATACCTCCAATTTTTAGGTAAGCTTTTGAAGCAAAGGGAGTCTGAGCATGTTCAGCCGCATACTAAGAGCGAAGATTACTTACATCGTGTCCAATAATGCGGCTAGCCCGTCGATTAAGAGCGCGCATGCGTGTTCCTAATTTATTAAATCTGTAATTAGTTGAGTCTCGTACCTCTTATTGGGGTGAGCAATGAAGAGATACGAAACTCTAGAAACCCTCTTTAGCAGGGTTGATTTATCCTTTGCCCAAACAGTGCTCAACGAACCTTTCCATCCAAAAGATTCACCAGGCAGACCACCCAGCGCGCGCGTTCAGGACTAAATTAAAATTGGGAGGCTAATTAAGCCGTGCAACAACTAACTCAGAGCATTCATAAAGCGCTTAGCGAGAACAAAGTTACAAGAGCAAGAGACCTTTGGACGTGTTGTTCAGATGAGCTTTATAAATTAAGCGTATTACAATACCTAGACATTGGTACTGGTACTGGTTATAACGCAGTGACTTTTGGTGCAAATTGTGGTGAGATAATAGGTTTAGACCTTAAGTTATTCGCAGGAAATCCTCTAAAGAAATTATCATCAGCTCACTTAATAATAGGCGATGGGGACAATCTTCCAATTGACAACTCGCAATTCGACATGGTGACAGCATTTTCGGTGATAGAACATGTTCCAAATCCAAAACTTTTGTTAAAAGAGGCGTTCCGAGTTTTGAAAACTAATGGCATATTAATAATTCAGATACCAGATCGTTTTTTTCCAATTGAACTGCATACTGGCCTTCCACTTGTATACTATATGCCGAAGAGGATTCTGAACTTCGCCCTTAAGAATACCCCTTTTAGTTGGCTAAAGTATATCGATATTCCCAGCTTAAAAAAAATTCTTAGCGATATTCACGAAGCAGAACCGGCAGCACAAGTTACTGTAAAAAAAATGAATTATTCCTCGTTGGTTGTTCCCGCAAATGTAAGACCCATCTACAACTTTGCTTCACAAATAGGCATTCTAAAACTAATCCCTTTAGGCTATATAATAATATGCAAGAAAAAGTAGATCAAGCCTTTCTACGAAGTATTGATTGCATGTTGCATCTTTCTGGGAACTATCACAAACTGCAATTTGGAGACTCAATTTCAAGAAACTGCGAGCACATAAGCTGTATTTGTTTCGTAAAAACATGGCTGAATTTGATTGGAATTGGCGCTCTTGGTTAGTGGTCTTTTTATTTCTGGATGCAATTCATAATACCCGTGCGACTTTTGAAATACGCTTCTCCGAAACCGAATAGTTACTCAATTCATGAAATCGGTCCAAACAAAGAAAGCGCGCACGCCAGTTTATTCGTCCTTTGAAGGGTTCTTGATTGATTAAGGTATTCGGGCGTGTACCCTTCGACAAAAGTTATGAAAAAATCAAAGAAAAAGGGAACAGACTTAAAGACTAACAGCAAGTTAGAAGAGTTTTGCTTAGAGCGCTTTCAGAAAACAACACGTTGAACGCGTGATCATAATATGAGGGTAAAAGTGACCATAGGAGTATGCGCTAAGGATTCCGAAAATACCATAAGGCAATCTATTGAGAGCATCATTAGTCAGAAATATCCTATGAAACTTATCCAATTAATTGTTGTCGATGGATGTAGCAAAGATAAAACGCTCTCAATCATAAACAGTGCAACTTCAAAGACGCGCATGAAAGTAGAAACCTACTCAGACAAAGGCGAGGGGCTAGGAACCGCGAGACAAATCGTTGTCAATAATGCCAAAGGAAAGTACGTAATTTTTGTTGATGCTGATGTTAGACTATTCAGTGATTTTGTGAAAAATCAAGTGAAATTCATGGAGGAAAACCTGAGTATTGGCGTGGCCCTTGGGGCACCTATGCTTCAGGAGGGAACGCTTAAGGAGAGAACGTTAATTGCAAAAGTTTCTGATTTGGCTGCTTATGCTACTGAAAGATCCGGATGCGTTGCATGTGAAGCGACCATTTATCGTTCTGAAGCCTTGCAACAAGTCGGCGGATTCGATACGAAAATAAAAGGAGCAGCCGAAGACAGGGATTTAATTGCTAGATTTCGATTACATGGAATGCAAGTTTCAGTAAATGAGACGGCAAGATTCTTTCATAAACATAGAGAAAACCTTTACGCCGTTTGGATCGAGAGTTCATGGATGGGTTATGGGGACCATTATTTTAATCATAAACACGGTAGTAGCATTGGTGCTGTTTGGCACAGGTTTCCCGCTGCTGAATTTCTCTCTGGTCTAAAAGTGTCTTCAAGAACTTATCGACGAACCCAGAGAAAGTTATCCTTTCTCATACTACCAAAAATGATTTTAGAAAACATCGCTTGGTGGGCTGGGTTTGCTAAAGGGCATATAGATGGTTATGGGCATGTGCCATGAAAATATTTTCGAATCTTTAATGTAGGTTAACATTTTTAATTTTTTGGAATCCCTCTAATTGAAAGTTTAGCTGCCCTTTCTTACGCCTGAAGTCATCAATGACGGAATGAAAAATCATGTCGAGTGTACAATGTGGAAAAAAGATGCGGATTGCTTTCATTCAACCCGAATATGCAAGTTATAGACTACCTTTTTATGAAATGTTTCAGGATCATTATGATGTCGATTTCTATTTTTTGAATCGGTCAAGTAGCGAATCTACACATGAGTACATTGGGAAATTTTTATCTGTGTACGAATTAGACAAAAAGAAAAATGTTTCGAATCACTGGTTTTCTCCACAGAAAAGTTTTTTGTTGCTTCTATTCGCCTTGATCAAAAATAAATATCCGGTAATCGTAACATCTTTATACAGTCCTCAAACGATGATTTCTCTTCTAGCATCAAAAATTACGAGAAGCAAATATGTACTATGGGCAGAGGATTGGTTTGTTCCAAAACCAAAATCTTTCAGGGCCATAATTAGGTTCTCCTTGTTAAACTTGATTGCCAAGTGCTGTTTGGAAAACGCCAGAGCAGTAGTTGTTGAAGGCTCGCCTCAAAGAAGAGGCGTGAGGAGCTTTGGAGTATCCAATGAAAAAGTGTTTCAGTCGAATCATTGCAGTCTCGACTATTCAAAATTCAAAAGCATGAACCTGAGGCAGAAACTGAATATTGGAAATGCTTTCGTTATTCTATACCTCGCCAGAATTATAGAACAAAAAGGTCTGGATGTTTTGATAAAGGCTTTTTCAATGATAAAGCAAGAAAGCGAAGATGCCTACTTGGTGATCGTTGGCGATGGAAACTTTCGCGGTTCTTGTGAACGTATCGTAAAGGAGATGCAAATAAAGCATGTCATCTTCGCAGGTTCAATAATTCAAGAAGAGGAGAAAGCATCTTTTTACAAAACAGCAGATGTGTTCGTGTTGCCGTCCCGTATCGTAGCGGAAGAGGAAATTGCAGAGGGTTGGGGCCTTGTTATAAATGAAGCTATGAGCATGGGAAAACCCGTCATTACTACCGATGTCGTTGGGGCAGCCGAGGATCTGGTAAGAAACGGCATCAATGGATATGTTGTCAAGAATGGTGAAATTGAGGAACTCTATCTCGCATTGAGAAAAATGATCAAAGACCCGAGACTACGGAAAACTATGGGCGAGAATTCAAGGATAATATTCGAGGGATTCAATGATTTCGGAAAAATGTTCAAGGGATTCAAGAAAGCAGTTGAGTACAGCGTGAATACTGGCGAACAACAAAATAGACCGGGATTGAGCTAATAAAGGAAATGATCGTGGCGTCTCCACTTTCTTCGGCGTAATTAAACATGAAAAGTGTGTGTGACAGAATTCGAAATCCGCAGAGAAGCATTTTTCTATAATTGATGAAAAAAATCGCTCAATACATACGAGCCCTGATTCAAAGGAGTCGGCTCTGTAGTTCAAAACAAATTGAGGTTGAGTTGCCCCTGAACATGAGAAAAGTCTTAATGGTTATACCATTTGTGACTTTTTTTGCGGATATTGCAATTTTGTTAGACATCCCAATTCTCAGAGAAATTATTGTTTTTATTTTCCTATCATTTATTCCGGGATTTGCCATTTTCAGGCTGTTCAGACTGAAGGAAATCAGTTTTCTGGATTCTATTCTCTTCTCGGTGGGTCTGAGTATTGCGTTTGTAATGTTTATGGGTTTGTTAGTTAATGAGTTATATCTATTTCTTGGCTTTTCTCAACCTTTGTCGACTGTCCCGTTAACGGTAGCTATATCTGTTTTTACATTGGCTGTTTTTTTCGTCGAATATAGACGCGATTTGTCAGAAACTTTGAAGCTGAAAACAAGTTTTGAAGGCGAACTAAAAGATGCTTTGCCTTTATCCATAATATTAGTTCTTCTCCCTCTTCTCACCGCACTATGTGTCTTGTATCTTAATGTCTCCATTATTCTCCTTTCATGCGCAATAATCGCTGCTTTGTGTGTAATGAGCGTTGTGTCCAGAAGGCTGGTTCCAGAAAACCTATTCCCCTTTTTGATTTTTTCGATTTCTATAGCTCTTATTTTTACAGTTACGTTAACTTCAAAATATATTGTGGGCTGGGACGCTAACCTTGAATATTTCGTTTTCAGGTTGACCCAGATAAATGGGCACTGGAGTTTTCTTATTGCGAATGTTAACTCAGTGATAACGCTTACCTATAACTCTATGCTATCGATTACCGTGTTGCCAGCAGTATATTCTGTTCTAATGCAAGCTCAGGGCGATATAGTATTCAAAATCTTATACCCTTTCATCCTTTGTTTCGTACCGCTAGCTATGTACCGAATATTCGAAAAACAGTTTGGAAAATTGATTGGGCTCCTCTCCGTGCTCTTCTTTGTTTTTACTGAAACAGCTTTTTACGGTCCTGAGATCTTAAGTCTCAACAGGCAAATTGTTGGCGAACTTTTTCTCCTTCTCTCTGTTTTCCTTTTGATAAGCAAGACCATACCAGTCGCAAAACGAAGGTTGCTCTTGATAACTTTTGGGGCCGCTTTAGCGGTATCACATTACTCCATTGCTTATATTTATCTGGGTATAGTGGCTATTGTTTTCATCATCTCAAGAGTGAAGCCTAGATTTGATGACACACTTAATACTGTAACTGTAATGCTTCTTTTTGCGATGACTCTCATATGGTACGCTCTGGGGACCAGCTCGCCACTGATAAATCTGATTGACACCTTTAAACGGACTTTCATTGAGTTAACTACAAGTTCTGCGCCTGCTGGAATCACAGCATCTGCCGTGTACGCTACTCCCCAGGTTTTTACGGCGGCCACCTGGATTAATCTATTACTGACCGGTATCGCAGATCTTTTCTTGATAATAGGAGTTCTCGCAATAATATTAAGACCAAAAAGAACAGGAATTTCCACAGAGTTTATGGTAATAACGATTATAGCAGCAATCGCTCTGGCGGCTTCGTTTATCACCCCGAGTATTGCCACAACTCTCAATTTCACCAGATTCCTGGGTATAACTCTGCTATTTTTGTCGCCTTGCTTTGTTTTGGGCGGCCAGGCGCTTCTGGTAACAATTAGAAAAGTATGGACGAAAATTAAGCGACCTCTAAAACGTCAGAGTGCCTCAAAAAGCAAGAATATAAACCTAGTGCTCTTGTTAATTGCGATCATTCTTGGTGCATATTTTCTTTCGCAAGTGGGATTCGTAAATAACGTGACCGACGGTGCCATTCACACTTATAATGTTGATTTTTATAGAATGCTAACTTCGAACGATAGCCAAGTCAAAATTGGTCTTTATAGTTGTTACATTCCAGAGCAAGACGTATTCAGCGCATCTTGGTTATCAAACCATAAAGTTGAAACAGCAGAGGTATTCACTGATTACGATTCTGGAGCTCACGTACTTGTTAGCTACGGCTTGGTCCCATACGAACTATTATTTTTCATAACTAATACAACAATTCCACCGCAAGATAGCTTCGTCTGCTTACTAACTTTAAATATAGTGAATGGTGTCATAACTACTACTACTGGATCATTTTTCAACACATCTGAAATCTCGTCCCTTCTCGATCAAAACGATCTAGTATATTCAAATGGCAATAGTGAGATATGGTATATTACTCCTACCCATTGATTCACCGTAGGAATTCAAAAGCCAATTATTTTGAATCATGAAAAACAAAATAAGAAAAGGGAATTTGGTGAAAAATGCTGGTTGAACGTTCAAATGTACGTACTATAGAATTAACAAACCGGCAAATGCCATGAGTGTGTTAAGCAGTGAGCATAAAGAAAATCAATGAGATTACGCTGTCTATCGTCATTCCAACCTTGAACAGACCTAACCCTGTGGAGAATGCCCTGCAATCAATCTTGCAACAGTCGGTGCCGCCAAAAGAAATCATTGTGGTAGATTCGAGTGACAACTCAGACACAAAAACTTTGGTTAGCAGGGAGCTTCAAGTTTTCTTGGAAAAAGGAATTAGTCTAAGGTACATTTGGGAATCAGCGAAAGGTATAACTCACGCTCGAAATGTGGGGGTGCGTGCAGCTTTAGGGAATACTGTTCTTTTCATGGACGACGACTTGATCGCCCATAAACACTATGTCAGAGAAATCTTGAAGGTATTCGAAAACAATCCTGGTGCCGTCGGTGTTCAAGGTTTTCAATTTCCGCCGCAATATTGGGAAGGGTTTTCTATGATGGCAAACTTTGTGAATATTTTTCGCAGAGCGTTCTTCCTTACTCACTTGGAAAAAAACAAGCAGGGGATTCTTCTCTCAGGGGACCTTGCGATCGCTTATCCCTTGAATAAAACGATAGAGGCAACGATTATTTTCCCTTCAGGCTCAGCGTTCAAACGGGAAGTTCTACTACAGATTCCGCTTGATGAAAAGCTCACAGGGTACTCGTGGCAAGACGAATATTTCACTTTGAAGATAAGTCAATCGTATCCTAATTGTTTGTTTGTGACCCCTTTTGCCGCGTTCTTCCACGAGCGTGCGCCTTATGGGAGACCGATAGATAAACGAATTCACTACATCGCTGCCGCTTACGAACTATATAATTTTGATATTAATTTTCGCCCTTCAGTCAAGAACTGGATTGCCTTTTTCTGGAAATGGTTTGGTAAGATAACAGTAGAATTGCATTGTTTGCGTTCGAGGACATTTAGGATGGGGTTGATCTATACTTTCGAGGCTTTTTTTTGGGCATTCGGAAATTTTGATAATGTTAAGAATGCTCAGTTTAATCATGTTTCGCGCGTGCTATAAATACTGTGTACTCTAACAACATAGCGCACGCCGGTGACTAATTTTGTTTATCATGAGCGGTGTGGTCTTCAAATTTAAATATGACTGTGAATTCTATCTCGTGATTGTGCGGAGTTTCATTGTAAGTGAAAAGAGTGTTGTGAGCAATGATTCCAGTTACAAAACCTGCTCTCCCTGACCTTGAAAAGTATGTGGGGTATTTGCAGCGTATTTGGCAGACTAAGTGGCTTACGAATAACGGCGAGTTTGCGTTACGGTTGGAACAGGCGTTAAAGGATTATTTGGAAGTAAAAAACATCGTTTTGGTCTCCAATGGCACGTTGGCTTTGCAGTTGGCTTTGTGGTCTCTTGGTTTGCGCGGGGAAGTAATTACTACGCCTTTTACTTTTATAGCGACGACAAACTCTATCCTTTGGGAGGGTTTAACTCCTGTGTTTGCTGATATTGATCCTGAGACGTTTAACATTGACCCTGAGGATGTTGAGAGAAAAATTACTGAAGAGACTTGTGCGATACTTGCTGTTCACGTTTATGGAAATCCTTGTGACGTTGAGGCGTTGGCTGCTATTGCTGAAAAACATGGGGTTAAATTGATTTATGATGGCGCGCATGGCTTTGCTGTTGAGTATAGGGGGCGCTCAGTTTTTGATTATGGCGATGTGTCCACGTTAAGTTTTCATGCGACGAAGGTCTTCAACACGATTGAAGGGGGCGCTTTGACGACAAAAGATGCGAAGCTTGCGGGCGAGTTAAGGTTGCTACGAGATCATGGAATCAGGTCAGCTGAGGAATTCGTGGTTGTCGGGACAAATGCGAAGATGAATGAGTTTCAGGCTGCCATGGGTTTGTGTAATCTTGATGATGTCGAGCGGAATATGACGTTGAGGGAGGCTCTGTACAAGCGTTATGTTGAGAAGCTCAATAGGGTGGGGAGGTTTCAGTTTCAAAAGTTGGTGGCATCAAGGTATAATTATTCGTATATGCCTGTTTGTTTTGAGAATTCGTCACAGCGGGATTTAATTTATGAAGAGCTGCTACGTCAGGGAGTTGGTTCTAGGAAGTATTTTTATCCGTTGACTGTTGGCGCTCATTATTTTAGTTCGAAAGGAACTGATTTCGTGAAAAAGTTTGGTTTGACAGTGGCTTCTGATGTTGCTGGTCGGGTCCTATGTCTTCCCTTGTATCCTGATTTAGACTTTGAGGCTGTGGATAGGATTGTTGAGATTATTATAAATAATGCTTGTTGATTCTGAGTTATAATGAGTTTGCTTCTCGATAGTATCTGGATGGAGAGTGAGTTTTGTATGTCTGTTGGCAAATGGTTCTTTAAGGTTTATGGTCGCGTGTGCCCGGCCGTTTGCGGTTTTATCAAGAAACTTTGGTATGGCTTTTATTTCAAAAATTTGTCAGAGTGTCGTAAGAATAGGGAGCTGCTGGAGAAGGCCCGAATTGATATTAAGTTTGATTCGGGGACTGAGCCTTTGGTTTCGGTGATTATTCCCACTTATAATCGGAGTAGGCTTTTGATTGAGCGTGCTATTCCTTCTGTTTTGGCGCAGAGCTACAAGAATTTTGAGTTGATTGTTGTTGGGGATCACTGTACTGATGATACTGAGCAGCTTGTAAAGAAGATCGATGACAATAGGGTGAAGTTTGTTAATCTTTCTGTACGTGGGAAATATCCTGAGAAAGGTTACAATCGGTGGATGGTTGCCGGCTGTATTCCTCGTAATAGGGGTCTTGAGCTTGCTTCGGGTGAGTGGATTGCGCCGTTGGATGATGATGATGAGTTCACCGTCCATCATTTGGAAGAGTTGTTGTCTTTTGCTGTTCAAGGCGGGTTTGAAATGGTTTATGGTAAAGTTCAGATGGAGAAAGAGCCTGGAAAATGGATTAATTGTGGCATTTGGCCGCTTAAGTATAAGAATATTTGTCATCAGGGGATTTTGTATAATTCGAAGTTGCGCTTCTTGAAGTATAATGTTAATGCGTGGAAATATAATGAGCCTGACGATTGGAATTTGGTGAGGAGGATGAGAGAAGCTGGTGTTAAGATGGGTTTCTTGGACAAAGTTGTTGCTATTCATTATACGGAGTACAGGCAGTTGGCCAAGTAGCGTTTTTCTGTTTTCAAAGTTCCGTTTAGGAGTAAGCTTTATAACGTTGTTATATCTTTTTTCAAAGATGAGTTTACTGAAATGGTGCTTTCAATTATGAGGCGAGAGGTTAGGGAATATGTCTAAGTTGTATTCGATTACTAACGGCTGTGATGAGGGTCAGTTGAAGTCGATGCATGTGCAGCAATTTTTCTTGAAAAATGGGATTACAGTTACAGATGATATTACGCAGGCGGACTTCGTCGTGTTCTTTACTTGTGGGTTAACTGAGCCCAAAGAGAAGCAGTCGATTTTAATGATTAAGAAGTTGCAGGCACAGAAAAAAAGCAACGCACATTTAATCGTTTGGGGTTGCCTACCAAAGATTAGTTCGAAGCGTCTAAGAGAGGTGTATGATGGGCCTATAGTCGGACCAAAAGATTTGGAATACTTCGAGAAACTTTTGAAGGGAAACCTGCCGATTAATGAGGTAAGTGCTACCAGCGTTGTTCGCAAAAATACTTTGGGTATTCCGGATGACCCTTGCGCGCAGCCGCTTCCTATTGATCCTATCAGAGATGTGCTCATTCGTTTCAAGCAGCAAGTTGATCGAGTGAGGCTACCGCAGCGAAAGTGGCTTTTTGATCCGTCTTCTAGTTTTATTCGGGTTTCCGAAGGGTGCACTGGGAAATGTACCTATTGCAGTGAGCGTCCTGCATGGGGCGGAGTGAAAAGTAGGTCTTGTGAGAAAATTGTTGAGGACTTCAAACGATGTTTAGATGCCGGTTATAAGCGGTTTTTCTTGGTGTCTGGGGACTTGGGGTCTTACGGTATTGACATTGGCGATAATCTAGTTAATCTTTTGAAGAAAATGTTGATTGCCGGTGAGGGCAGAGATTTCAATTTGATCCTTAATCAAATGAATCCGGTTGATTTAGCAAGGTTGCTTCCTAGTTTGGAGGAGATATTTGCTTCAGGTAAGATTGAGGCTGTAGGGTGTCAGGTGGAGTCGGGGAGCAATCGTATACTCAAGTTGATGGGTAGGGAGTATACTGCGGAGTCGTGGAGAGATTCCATGCTTAGAATAAACAACAAGTTTCCATTTATTCGTTTGTCCACTCACATTATGATAGGTTTTCCAGGTGAGACTGAAGAAGATTTTGAGGATACGATGAAACTTTTGAATTTTCCGCTCTTTTGTGACTGGGTGGGTTTTTTCCTTTTTTCTGCGAGACCGACTGTTTATGCGTCTAAGTTGCCTGGGCAGGTTTCTGAGGAGGTGAAGCAGCTTCGGTTTACTAGGCTTTATCGCAAGTACCTGTTTATGTATGCTTTTAATGTTGCGATTGGGAACGTTCGTTATTTGAAGTCGAAGATATAGTTGCCTTTGCCTTGGCGAGTTGACGTTTTTATGGACGGAGAGAAAAGAAGAATTAACTATGTTGGTTGGCTTGGCCATAGCAATTTAGGTGATGAGGCGGTTTATAAGGCAATCAGAGAGATGTTGGGTTGTTTTGCTCTTGTGCCTGCATCAATGAATTATGCGGACTATAGCAGTGTTAGTCCTGTTACAATTATTGGGGATAGTACGGGTATTCCGGAATGGCTTGAAGCTATTAGGCCAACTATGTGCAATTACGTGTTTGGGTCTGGGGTTAAAGACCCCCTTTTTTACGGGTATAATTATGTTTATCGAGAGGCTTTGAAATGTTCAGTCGCAATAAACAGACTTAAGCTTTTCAAGGGTATCGGTGTTAGAGGTGATATTTCGAGGGATTTGCTGGCAGCATGGGGAATTAAATCGGAAGTTATCGGCGATGTTACTTTTTCTTTGCACCCCAGTCGTTCCATTAAGAGAGCTGATGATAAGATTGCCATAGCTGTTGGTGCAGATGGCATTCTTTGGGGAATGAATGAGGAACGGCTTCTCGTGGAAGTAGCTAAAGTCTGCAGAAACCTGCGAAGAGAAGGGTATGATTTAGTTTTGTTACCGTTTTGGGAGCAGAATGTCCAGCGTTTGAAAAAGTTTGCAGGCGAGGAGGGCATTACTTTATTTGATAATTGGTCTGATATCCAGTCAACTCTCGATCTTATTGCTGGTTGCAAGATGGTTGTAGGCGAAAAGTTGCATTCTTTGGGTTTGAGTGCGGCTGCAGGAACGCCGTTTATTGCTCTGGAATATCAGCCGAAATGTCGCGAATTGGCTCAGAGTGTCGGGTTTGAGAAGTATGTTATTAGGACTGATAGGGCGTCGGAAGGGCGCATTATGGGTCTCTTTTGGAATTTGTCTGATGCTTATGAGGAAATGAAGGAAGTACTTGAGGCGAAGGTTGATTTTTACAGGAAGAGGCAAAAGCAATTTGCTATGCGCATAATTCAGGATGTGGAATCGTTACCTGCGTCTTGCTGGACAGTTTCACGTGTTAATCGGTTGGCGAATAATTTCTTCTGGAAGGCGGATCTGTTTTTCTATCAAAAACCTCAATTGTGGTATACTTGGAACCGAGTTATTTTTTCGCATATTATGCGTTACTTTGTTTGATTATTTTCTTAGCGCGCTGCTTTGTAGAGAGTGTGCGAAAATTATGTTGGCTTTTTTGGGAATAGCAAATCTTACATGTATTGGACAGGCCTTATAGCGCGCGAATAAACTATGAGGAGACAAGTTCTTCCATGCAAACTGGTTGTCCTAAGGTAGCGATTATAATACTTAACTGGAACGGCTTAGCAGACACTTTAGAATGCTTATATTCTCTTCAGAAGATTGTTTATCCGAACTATGCGGTTGCCGTTATCGATAATGGCTCAAAAGGCAATGATGCTGAGATTATTAAGAAAAAATTTGGTTCCTTTGTTTTCGTGATCAAAGAGGAAAAAAACCTTGGTTTTACAGGAGGATGTAATGAGGGAATCCGTTGGGCTCTTCGTTCTGGGGCAAACTACATTCTACTGTTAAATAACGACACAGTTGTGGATTCAAACTTCTTAATAGAATTGGTTAACGTTGCTCAGAATGATGTGCAAATTGGAATAGTTGGTCCTAAGGTTTTCTATTACGATCAACCCAATAGGATTGTCAGCGCAGGGGGCAGAATAAATTTTCGGACTGGTATAACACCTTTAATTGGAAAAGATGAAATTGATGATGAGAGATTCGATTGCATTAAAGAGGTTGATTTTGCCGATGGTGCCGCCTTGCTGATAAAGGAAGAAACGATTAGACGGATAGGTCTCCTGAATGAAATTTATTTTGCTTATTACGAAGAAACAGAATGGTGTACAAAAGCAAGGAAAGCAGGTTTCAAAGTAGTTTATGTGCCAAAAGCGAGAATTTGGCATAAAGCCCACAAGAAGGGGACAAGTGAACTAAAGCTTTACTATTACTATATGACTCGAAATCGTTTTATATTTATGAAAAGGAACTCCAGCGGCCTTCAATTCATTATTTTCTCTCTCTATTTTCTCGCGCCCGACTTAATTCTTCACATAAGGATTTTTCTCTTTAGTAGACCACAGTTGTTTATTGCATATCTTAAAGGTGTATGCAACGGTTTATACTCGCTAGCGCGCGCAAATAGTCCAACCTTATAAGCCCGCTCAAAGAGTTTGTTATATGACGCAGCGAATCTTCAATAAATGGAAAGATGGAGTTTCCGAAAAAACCAAGAAGGCAGTGGGACGGAAACCCGCCTCAGCGCGCTACGTACTTCTCAAGAGAACGAAGAGTTGATCTCGTAACACTTATCATTCCCTTTACTTCCATCAGCGTGATTTTTAGGTTCCGTCTAAGAATTCTTTCGCAAATCGGTTCGGAATGCTCGAAGACCTCGCGCGCCGCGCATTTCTCTTGACTGCCATATTTTTCTTCGTATTTTCCTATACGTCGATAGCGGCGGTTCTCCTCTTTGCCGTACATATGTTCTTTGGCTTTCATATAGTGGGTTAAAACTTCGCTTCAAAGAAACTCTTATAGGTGTTTACTCCAAACTGGTCTGATATATTGCAAAGGGTGGTCAAAATGTGGATTTCCAAAGCCTTGAAACGTGTGCAGATGCTCACAAACGATGGAAAGAAAGCAGAAAAAAAAATCTATGTTCCCTATGGGAGACACAGTTACGGTCCTCAACCAGAAATGGTGGGAGATGCGCGAATTATTTTGCAGAAAGCGCGAGGGACTAAAGTAGGGAATTTCTGTTCTATCGCTCCAGGATTGAAATTCACTTTTCTTGGAAGACGCCACCTCGAGTGGGTTTCCACGTACCCTTTCTACGGATTCTATAATCTGTGGAAAACTAGTTGGCCTCCCATTTACCAGAAAGGCGTGATTAACTATGCTCAAATTCCACCTAATCCAATTATCATAGAAAATGACGTTTGGATAGCATCCAACGTAACTGTTAAAGAAGGAGTGAGAATCGGCAATGGAGCTGTTGTAGCTATGGGCGCTCTTGTGATTAAGGATGTGCCACCTTACGCATTCGTAGGAGGTAACCCTGCCAAAGTTATAAAATTTCGCTTTAGCAAAGAACAAATAGACGAATTGTTGAGAATAGCTTGGTGGAATTGGGAAGATAATGACGTTGCAAATGTTCTTCCATTGCTGCTTTCTGATGAAATAGACACGTTCATAGAAGCAGCGCGGGTTCTTGTACCTAGAACATTGGAAAAAAGTTTCAGGTAATCTTCTAGCTTCAGCAATTGTAACCGCCATTAGGTATCTGTTCTTAAACTTTTTAGACACTTTGAACCGATAAAGCTTGCAGCGGTATTGTTCTTTTTGCTGTATTAAGGCGCGGCGTACCCCGGCAATTTGAGCGCGCGCGAAACCTGAAAAACTGCAGAGCCAGAACAAGTGTTCACTGAAGAGTCTCAAGTAGCATTCTTTCTAGAAATTTACAATCGGGCGCGCGAGCGTGACACTGCCTACAAAGTAAGCTTAAAGTAGTCACGCGCGCTATTTTGTCCTAATGATATGAGGTGAGCTTTTTCCATGCGGACCCTTTACTTTGTGTTGCCTGGCACTGATCAGAAATTTGCATGTGGTGGGCTTTGGGCTGAACTTAGGATTTTTGAACTGGCAAAACAGCTTTGCAAAACTGAGTTGGTAACATACAGACAACGAGAGAAAGGTAAGCCATTCCTCAAAGACCTACTAGAACAAAATGCCCTAGATGACAGCATTTTTATCATCTGCTGGGGATGGGACATTCCAGAACTGGTTTCGAAACTGAAAAGCCGTAACATTGTTTACCACGCTCACAGCGCTGGCTATCGCTTTAGACTTCCGGCCAGTATTCCGATTGTTGCCGTTAGCCGGAATACGATGGGTTTTTGGGGACAGCGGTCACCACACGCACTCCTTTACTACTTGCCTAACCAAATCTCCAGCGAGTTCTATAATCGCAAGATCGAACGTGATATTGATGTCCTTGTTCAAGCGCGCAAATCGTCAGAATACCTAGTCAAATCATTAGTCCCTGCCCTACAGCGAAGCTGCAAGGTTGTAGTTCAACATGCTTATATTGAAGACCTAGCAGGTCTGTTCAACCAAGCTAAAGTTTATTTGTATGACTCAAGTGAACACTGGGCACAAGTTGGGGTGACTGAAGGCTTCGGATTACCACCACTGGAAGCTCTAGCTTGTGGGTGCGCGGTTTTTTCAAGCGTAAATGGTGCACTATCTGACTATATAGACCCTGGTTTCAACTGCTACAAGATTGCTGGTTATGCTAGGGACTATGACGTACAACGCATTAGGCGGGTCTTAACATCACCACCATCACCACCACTATCTGATGCCTTCTTTTCGGAATACAGGGCGGCTAATATTGTACAGCGACTCAACATCATCCTGAAGGAGCTCAACGAATTCTTCGATTTCAAGAAGTCTCACTCTTCCGCCATTCCAACTTGGACCACTGGTCGGGCCAAGCAGCCGCGCTGGCCTGCCTCTTTCTTTTTAGCGCGCGCCGCGCTAGATTATTTGGCTACAAAGAAAGAGATGGATGACAGGAATTTTCAGCAAATACTTGATTTAACATATGAGCGCGCGCGCTTGAAAAAACCATTTAACGATGTAGACCGAATGGAGGATTTCTAGGGCACGCTGATTTGGGATTAGTATCAGTTATTGCTTATATGTCCACTATCTGACAGCGCACGTTCTCCTTTTACCTTTTTCCTCACTTCGCGATAGTCTATTCCTAATTCCTCAATTGTGGCAACTCCAATATCGTTCTGACTGCAAAGTTAAGAAGCCCTTCCGTTGCCATGCCGTTCCTCGCGAGCAGCAGTCCGAAAGCCTGTTCCAACAGGACGGATTTTCCTGCAAAAGCCTCGCGCTACTTCATTGCCAACGGGAAGGCGAGTATGCGCGCTTTCATGGGCCCAAAAACCCTGAATCCGTAAAAAATAAGGCACAGCAGAAAAACAACCAGAAAGGCACAACCTAAACCTGCACAGCTCTCTCCAGCCACAGATTTGTAACGTTGCAAAGAGACCAACACTTTGACAACGACTCCACGCAAAATTCAATTCATGTTCAAATCTATTTACAAAGAGTTTATAGACTGCACCGAGCAAATAGTCTTCACTTGATTAGCCTGCCCAAAGAGGTTCTTATACATGACACAGCGAATCTTTAACAAATGGAAAGATGGAGTTTCCGAAAAAACCAAGAAGGCAGTGGGACGGAAACCTGCTCTTGCTTACCTTGAGCTTCACTTAGCGGACCACTGCAACATGAACTGCAAAGGTTGCGGACATTTCTCTCCAATCGCAGAAAAACGGTTCGCAGACCTGAACGAGTACAAGCGCGACATGCAGCAACTTCAAAAACTCTTCTCGACAATTTGCATAATACGGTTGATGGGTGGAGAACCGCTGCTTAATCCTCAGATCGAAGAATTCCTGTTTGCTACAAGATCCGCATTTCCTAAAGCAGACATACAAATTGCAACCAACGGGATTCTTCTTGCCCAAATGCCTGAATCCTTCTGGAAAGCTTGCAGAGACTGCTCGGTCGGCATTGACATCACGATTTACCCACCCATGAAACAAAAGGAGTCAGCCCTCATACAGCTTGCAAAAGCTAACGGTCTTAAAGTACGCACTCACTCAGTCACTTTCTTCCATGCTTTCTACAACAAAAAGGGCGACACAGACTCAAAAGCCGCGTTTGAGAGGTGTCGTATGAAATATTATACTCCTATGTTTCGAGACGGAAAAATCTTCATCTGTTCTGTGCCTGCTACTTTAGATGTTTTTAACAAACAGTATGGCTTGGAGGTTCCCATAACAGGATTTGTAGATATCTACACACCTGGCCTCACAGGATGGGATGTGAAAGAACAACTGAACAAGGCAGCAACAACATGCTGTTATTGCACGATAGGCTGGGAAAACACTCCAGTCTTCCCTTGGGAAACCTCAAAAAGAGCCTTATCAGAATGGGACGCAAACTTGCTAATGCAAACAAAATCAAATCAAACTACATGATTCAGACACAGAGCTCACGTTTCAAAAGCTGAAGGCATCAGCGTATAACAGCGCAATCACGTCCGTTGGTTTTGAGAATGTACGTTGCCCAATTTAAGAAAGAAACTTGTTCACATTTTTCCATAAGCCAGCAATTTGATAAATAATGTAGTTGTATGGGAATCGTCATGAGCGAGAACGACACGGATAAAGCATCAGCAATGGGTCATACTTCCGCGGTTGGAAGCTTTCAGTTGTTTCTGGGGAAGACACTTTCAACTATAATGCTTGCAGTTGGAACGATAATTGTTGGTCTATTCATACTCCCGACAGCTTACGGGCTGTTCGCCATCGCGTCAATTCCAGCTACCACTTTTCTACTCTTTCAGGATTGGGGCATAGGTGCAGCTTTAACAAGGTTTTGCGCCCAGTGCAGAGCCGAAAGCAGAGAGGGTGACCTGCGCAGAATAGTTATAACTGGCTTGATCTTCGAAGTTGCGACTGGCCTATTGTTGACAGTAATATCACTGTCGATGGCCAGTTTTGTAGCCTCCTCTGTATTTGGAAAGCCCGAATCTGCATTTCTCATAGCCATCATATCAGTTACCATTTTGTCAAGTGCGTTTTCAGGTGCAGCCACAAGTATTTTCGTAGGTTTCGAACGGATGAAGCTTAGCAGTTACACAATGATTAGTCAAGCAGTAGTGCAAAGCACGTTGTCTCCACTGCTGGTTTATTTGGGATATGGAGCCTTTGGTGCTGCGATAGGCTTAACATTTGGATCAGTAGCTGGCAGCGTTACTTCAGGGGTTCTACTATATTTTGTCATATTCAGAAGACTTAGCTCGCGATTCGCTTTCAGGAATGGTCTGCTTCAAACACTAAAACCAATGTTAAGATATGGAGTTCCTCTCGCCATTTCTTCCATTATAACCGGAATACTTGCTCAGTTTTATTCTTTCATGATGGCTATCTTTTGCAGCACCTCGGTTATAGGCAATTTTAAAGTTGCAACAAACTTTATGGTATTACTTGCATTCTTCACAATTCCTATAACAACCGTACTGTTCCCAGCTTTCTCAAAAATAAACCCAGAAAAAGAAAGGAAACTGCTCAAAACAGTTTATGCCTCCTCTGCAAAATACACGGCAATTTTGATAATTCCTGCGACCTTGGCACTTATTGTACTGTCACGGTCACTCATCGGCACACTTTACGGAAATAAATGGAGTTATGCTCCTCTCCTTTTAAGCCTTAACATTCTAGGTTACTTGCTTGCTGTTTTCGGGAGCCTAACCATCTATAGTCTCCTTACCGCATTAGGGGAAACAAAATTTTATCTGAAACTAAACTTGTTAACCATTTCCATAGGAGTCCCAATTGCATTTATTCTAATCCCTACACTAGGAATAATCGGCATGATAATAGGCTCCGCAATCGATGGAATACCTAGTATGTTGATAGCCGTATTTTGGGCGAGGAAAAAATACGAAACCATAATAGACATTAAATCTTCAGCAAAAATACTTCTAGCTTCGTTGATTGCAGCTGCGATCACATTCCTCTTCTTGTATTTTCTCAACATGGCTTATTGGATTCAGCTTGTGACTGGTTTCGTCCTTTTTTGTGGAGTCTGTTTGACTATTACACCCCTCTTCGGGGGAATAAGTCGAGAAGATATTAGAAACCTTAGGAATATATTTTCCAGTTTAGGAATATTCTCCAAAATACTAGAAATCCCTCTCACTTTAATGGAAAAAACCTGTAAAAGTCAAACGCCATCTTCTGAATCAGAATTAGTGCAGCAATAAATCCCAAATTCCATATTTCTAACTACTGCCCAACTTATGCGGCTCGCTATAGAGCAATTCTCGGAACTAGTATTGACGAGCAACTGGTCAAATTTATCGATTTATTCCTCTAGGCAGAGAGGCTGAAAGCTTTTTAAAATAGGTTTTTAAATACATTCTTATGCCAATATTAAACAGCTTAAAATTGGAATCATACAAATTCATATCCAGCGTTTATTACAAGCGTAAATTTACTAGTGTGGGTTCTAACTTGATGGTATGGAGGGGGCTGTGTGTGGGACCTAATATTCATAATGAGGGACGCATTGAGGCGGGGGATAACTTAACTCTTCATAGTAATGTTTATCCCGTATCCATCCAGTAGCGTTTAATCGAAAGGGTAATTGCCTTGATAGATACTAAGAATCTTACAAAAAAATTTGGCGACTTAACAGCGCGCTACATATTGAGTATGCATACAAAAGACTTATTACATACTTTGAATGTTCAGTTTGTAACTGGGAAAAATAGTAAAACTTACAAGCGAAGTTAAAACTCGGGTAACGAATAGATACCTGCGTTTGCGTTAAACCTTGGAATGATATCTATGGATAGCAAGCAGACAGTTAGGCCGAAAAGAATATCAGGAAAGCAACTGAGGATAGATGGATGATTTAAAGTTGGGCAAAAAAAATCGCGCGCTAAACTAAACTAAAGGAGAAACTAAAGGAGACTGAACCGTTTGTTCAAAATCCCTCTGCATAAGCCTCAAAATACGATAGGTCAAAAGGAACTAAATGCAATTCGAGAGGTTCTTGAGTCCGGCTGGCTCACTTTGGGTCCGAAGACGATAGAGTTTGAACGAGCATTTGCAGCGTATAATGCATGCAAATTTGGGGTTGCCTCCAGTAACTGCACTTCTGCTTTGTATATGTCCTTATATGGTTTAGAAATAAGGAAGGGGTCTTTCGTGGTGGTTCCCGTGAGTACATTTGTTGCCACAGCAAGTGCTGTTCGGTTCTTTGGGGCAGAACCGATATTCTGCGATGTTGCCGAAGACGGAGAAATCGATGTAGCAAAACTCGAAACTCTTCTTGAAAACGAAGCAAATATTGACTGCGTGATTCCAGTTCACTTGTATGGTTTTCCATGTAATATGAAAGAAATAACTCGACTAACAAAAAAATACAGCGTGAAAGTGGTGGAGGATTGCGCTCAAAGTCAAGGGGCCACTTTCGACGGAAAAAAAGTTGGATGCTTCGGTGATGCCAGTTGCTACAGTTTTTACGCAACTAAGAGCATAACGACTGGCGAAGGAGGTATGTTGCTCACAAATAGCGAAATAGTCAAAGAAAGAGCTCTTCTTGTGAGAAATCACTGTCAGACTAAGACTCCGACTGAGAAAATAGTTGATTGGCACTACGACATTCTTGATTTAGGTTTCAACTTCAGAATGAGTGAAATTGAAGCTGCTATGGGAATAGAGCAATTGAAGAGACTTGATTTAATAACAGAATCTCGTAGAGAAATCGCCAAGAAATACAAAGAAGCGCTACAACATATTGAAGGAATTCATGTTCTGCACGACCCTGATGATCCAACTTATAAAAGCAATTTTCAACTAATGGTTATAACCGTCGAGAAGCCTTATCCTCTGAGTAGAGACGAATTGTATCGGTATTTGCAGAATAAAGGCATAACAACTGGAGTTCAGAATGCTCCACTGCATTACTTTTCATACTTTAAAGATACAACAAAATACAAGAAAGGCGATTTTCCCTGTGCTGAGGCACTTTATGATAAAATGTTGGCGATTCCAATATTCCCATTGATGACTGACCAAGAATTCCAAACTGTTGTAGATGCATTAAAAGCAAAATCACTTTGAGATCAAGGCGATTGAATTGGTTTTGGTTAGCGTTATTATGCCATCTTACAATCACGAAAAATACGTTTCTGAAGCAATCAACAGCGTATTAAGTCAAACCTTCGCTGATTTTGAAATAATTATAATTGACGACTGTTCAAACGACAACTCTCAGAATATAATCCGGGAATATCAGCTTAAAGATAGTCGTGTCCGTTCATTTTTTCACCAAAAAAATATGGGTATATCAAAAACCTACAACGATGGAGTGAGACGGGCTCTTGGGAAATTTATAGCCTTTTTGGATTCTGACGACTTATGGCTTGAAACAAAACTTGAAAAGCAACTTGCTATTTTAAAAACAAACGAGGACTTAGTGGTCTGGTCTGAAGGGGAAATAATCGACCAAAACGGAGCACCGACCGGGCAAACATTTACGCAATTTGTAAACGGCATCAATAGAAAAAAAAGTGGCGACATATTCGAAGAACTGTTTTGCGCAGACAATTTCGTGTTCGATTCAAGTATTATTCTCAAAAAAGAGAATCTGCCCAAAAGAGGCTTTGATGAGAGTCTAAAATACTTAAGCGATTACCGCTTTATCGTAGACTTGGCTAGGGAACATGAATTCTGTTTTCTAAAAGAACCATTGGCGAAGTATCGTATCCACGGAAAGAATACTATTTTAAACTATGATCTCGCTTGGAAACAAGACCGGGTAGCCATTTGTCAAGCGTTCTTAAGCGATTACGGTACTGTCATATCTAAGAAATCGAAAGCACATTTGCTATTTAGGAGGGGGTGGGCTTACGCGGAACTTGGAGAGAAGGAACTTGGGCGTCAAAATGTTTTTGCTGCAATTAGAGCCAACCCTCTTGGGGGAGAAGCTGCTGCTTATTTAGTGGTTGCCCTAGCTAGAATGCATTAACGGTTTAGCGGTTTTCTGTGATTGTAAAGCGTTTACCTGCTTCGAATAAAAACGCAGTTTGCTCAACTGTTTTAAGGAATACTCTGAACGTAATAATCGGAAACTTACGCTATTACAAATCGAAGGTTACCCGAAATTAATAATTGTACTCGTTTTTGAATTGTATTCTATAAACAAAGCCTCTTTAGCCAGAAGCGACCGATCATCAATAAATAGTTAACATAGCCGGAGCTAAGACCAGTATGGATTTAGTTAACGCATTTGCAGAGAAGCTTCCAAGCAGCTTAAACCAAGAACTCTATGCAGAGGTTCTAAAAACAGTTTTTCTGAAACCTTATCTTCCATCAAAGAATTTGCTAGATGCTCACAAAATCTCAAAACGGACTTTAATGGAAATTTACTCGTTCATTAGAAACTCCAGCGAGGCTATTGAGCTCTTTAAGCATTCACCCTACTCTTTTTTGATAAGTCTACTTAATCAGCTGACGAAAGACAGCGATCGCACATCGACTGTTCTGCAAGGCAAGGCACCGTTTCCATTGTGTGAAACAATGGAACTATTCATAAGTAATGTATGCAACGCTAACTGCAAGTTCTGCTACAGGAATGGAAAAACTTACGAATTCCCTGCATTCATTTCAGGTTCCCGCTTCGTTCAGTTAATTAACGAGTTCGCTGATTCTGCGGGGAGAAACCTTGACATAAGTGGAGGTCTCGAACCATTGCTCTCGCCATCAATAAATCAAGTTCTGAGGGCTGGCGCTGATCGCAAGTTGAACGTTGGTCTATATACCAATGGAATTGCACTTAACGTCTCAAAAACTGTAAGTCAAATAATGAAAATTAACAGGGTACGAGTCAGCCTTAATGCATCCGACAGAGAAAGCTATAAAGAAATAATGGGCGTGGACAAGTTTGACTGTGTAATCCGGAACATTGAAAACCTAGTTAGAGTTAGAGAAAAGAGTAAGTCTACCGTTAAAATCGGAATTAGCTTTCTCGTCCACACTGGCAACTATAAAGAAATCTACAAGATGATTCAATTAGCCCAAGGGCTTAAAATAGACTTTCTTGGTCTGAGATCAGTTGAAGTTGTGGAAACATCTAATTTTGGCAAATCAGGGAAGAGCGAACTGAGAGAAATTCTCGACAGAGTCAGGTATGAAAGCTACAATGGGCGATTTGGGAAGTTGAATGTTAGCGTGGCTGATACTCTTAGCGCTCTGGCGGATTCCAGTTTTGAGGGCCTGAAATATGTGAAAAAGGAAATTATAAATGCTCTTCCGTATTTTAGACTTACAGTTACACCTAGTGGGAAGTTTTATGCTTTAAATCTGGTAGGGCAACCATCAAGAGCGGATGATCGCTATCTCTTAGGAGAATTGAGTGAGGGGGATTTTGCTTTGTCGGATTTACTTAAAAAGAACAAGCCTATTCCTTTTGAGCCAGGATTATTGCTGTCCCATGATTTCAGCTTGATTATAGCTCTTTCAAAGCTTCAATCTGACTTGGAGTTTGGAATAGGCCTAGAAGATAACCCGTTCAACTGGGCATGATTTGATCAAAGAGCCTTTTAGCTATGCGAAGGTTTAGCCTTGAACAGCAAAAACAGACAACTAATATACTATGGTTGGCTTGGCAACCACAATCTTGGAGATGAAGCTCTTTACAAAGCAATATCTAGCATTTTCTCTTCCTACCACTACAAATTTGTTCCCATACAAGCCGACGCATTCTATGGTTTTAACAGCGAATATAGTCCCGTGACAATTGTGGGGGGCAGCACTGGCATTCCAGACTGGATGGAATGTCTTAGGCCCACTCGTTACAGCTACGTTTTTGGAGCTGGCGTAAAAGATCCATCATTCTACGGGTACGATTATGTCTTTACTCAAAAACAAAAACTATCAGTTTGGAAAAATAGACTGAAGTCTTTCCGATATATTGGTGTTAGAGGAGAAATCTCAAAACAGACTTTAGCCAAATGGGGAATAGATTCACAGGTCATTGGTGATCCTGCGTTTTCGCTAAGACCAAGCGAGTCATTTGAAAAGGCTGAAAAAAGAATTGCAATTAATTTTGGATCTGACGGAATTCTCTGGGGTATGAACGATTCGCATGTTGTGGGGGAAATTGCCAATATTATAAGAATCTTAAAAACGGAAGGTTACGAGGTAATACTTGTACCTTTTAACGGAAAAAATGCTCCGCGGGTTCAACAAGTGGCAAACCAAGAAGCAGTAAGTTTTTTCGATAATTGGTTTAACGTTGAATCCACAGTAAACCTGCTTGCGAGCTGCAAGTTGCTCATTGGCGAAAGGGTGCACTCATTGGTTTTGAGCGCTGCCGCTGGAACTCCCTTTGTCGGTATCGAGTTTCAACCGCCCTGTTACGAGGTTGCTCAAAGCGTTGGATTTGAAGATTACATTATCCGAACTGATACTGTTTCAGCAGCCAAAATATTGAATTTGCTCAAGATTTTGATGGAAAATTATGAAGACATGCGAAGGCAGCTTATAAGTAGAGTTGAGCTATACCGTAAAAAACAAGCAGAATTTGCAACCCAGATATCGAAGGACATAGAATCTCTGACAGAGAATTACTGGAACGTTTCGAAGGCCAGAAAAGCTATTAATAACTTATTCTGGAGGGCGGATGCAGTTTTTCGGAAACGCGCTGAGCTTTGGAAAGCATGGGATTCTTTGCTATTCTCCAGAACACTGAAATATCTACCATAAGTTTAATGGATTGACCTGGTTTTGTTTTATTAACTAGCAAAATTGGTGAAAATGTTGATTGAATTCGTTAATCTGAGACGAGAATTCAATGAAATAGGCAACGAGGTTTCCCAAGCCATTAATGATGTTCAAAAGAGTGGCTTTTTTGTGTTAGGAGCGAATGTTCAAAAGTTCGAAGAAGAGTTTTCCAGTTATGTTGGGGCACGATTCGGAATAGGCGTAAATTCTTGTTCTGACGCACTTTTTCTGTCAGTTAGGGCTTTGGGCATATCTAATGGAGATGAAGTGATAACAGTTTCTCACACCTTTCTTCCTACAGTTGACGCAATAACTAGGAACGGGGCAAAGCCAGTTTTTGTTGACATTGATCCATGTACGTTTGTTATGGATGCTTCACAGATTGAAGCTAAGATATCTAGTAGGACAAAGGCGATAATTCCAGTACATCTCTACGGTCATCCTGTTGACATGAACCCTATCATTGAGTTAGCTCGCAAGCATGATTTGTTTGTAATTGAAGATGCTGCTCAAGCTCACGGTTCAGAGTATCTTGGCAGAAAGGTTGGAAGCATAGGCGATGTTGGATGTTTCAGTTTCTATCCCTCCAAGAACCTTGGTGCCTATGGCGACGGAGGCATGATCACCACTAGTGATGAGGAGTTGGCCAACAAACTAAGGAAAATGAGGAATTATGGGCAGTCGGTCAAATATTTTCATGATCTTGTTGGTATAAACAGTCGACTGGATGAAATTCAAGCAGCAATTCTGAGGATCAAACTGCAATACTTAGACGAATGGAACGAAAGAAGAAGAAAAACCGCTAAGCTGTATAATGAGTTTTTGACTAATCTCTCCGTTGAAAAACCCGTCGAAAAGGAATACGCAAAACACGTTTATCACCTTTATGTCGTTAAACACAAGGATAGGGATCTGCTCCAAAAACATCTTAGTCAAAAAGATGTACAGACTCTAATTCATTATCCAATTCCTGTGCACATGCAAAAGGCATACGGAATTAATGCAAAGCTTGCTGTAACCGAAAACATTTGCGGCAAAATCCTCTCGCTGCCTATGGATCCTTGGCTTCGAGAGGACGAGGTCAAAACAATAGCAAATGCTATAAATGAATTCTCAGAGAAATAAAATGGTCCCTAGACTTCTTATCGACAAAGTGCCTTTGGATTGGCACTGGATTGATGATGAATAGAGAAATGTAACAAGAATAATCAAGGCTCCGAAACATGAAAAGACACATAGCTCCCTTTTTACAAAGGCTTGTTTATGATCTTCTCAAGAAATCTTCTTGGCTTCAGAATGTTCTGGATGAGTCGCTATCCTCCTTGAGAATTGAAAAAAAATTATCGGCAGCAGATTCGAGGTTTGAATTGCTTAGATTCAAGGGTCCATGGATTGGGTCCTCAGAGGTTGAACCGAAAAATGAGAATGAAACAGTTCAAAGAGTTGTTTCAAGTTTCAATGCTGCACAGAGAGCACTAAATAATGTTTCTTCACCCTATTTGCCCAGTGGTAGGTGGAAGGTGTTTCTTAGAAATCGACTAGGCAATTTCTACGATGTTATGGAGAGAAACGACCGTGCGGAGGCTTCTGGCTATTTTAGAAATTTCTTTCGAAATGCATCGGTCTCAGGGCTTTGGTGTGGCGATTTAAATGTTTTTGAGGCTTTTCGCCTTGATAGGGAAGTCCAACTACGAAGGGGGCGTCTAATGAAAGAACAATATATCGTTTGGAGGAATGCGTTTCCTGAGCTCAGCATGGCCGAACTGGATGCTCCGCGCGTGGGCAATCCATGGGGTTTTCGCTTTGGTGACTACTTGTTGTACGAGCCTGTTTTTGTTTATAATTATCAAGCTCACTTCTTCAGCAAGCTTCTGAGTAGTCTAAGTCATCCTGTTGTTTTGGAGATTGGCGGTGGGTTTGGTGGTCTTGCCCATCATCTGATGCATTCTTGCCCAAATTCAAAGTACATCGGGTACGATTTGCCCGAAAACATTGCACTTCAGACATATTACTTATGTTCTCTTTTTCCTAAAGCTCGAGTTCTTACATACCAAGAAAACATGCCTGGTCTTACGCCGGATATGCTTGAGGATTTCGACCTTATTTTGCTTCCAAATTTCGAGCTCAGACGAGCAGGTTCTTTGATTGCGGATTTAATTGTTTGCATTAGAGTGCTGAGTAGTATGTCCCCTGAAGCTATCGTTGAGTATTTTTCTCAAATTGACCGCATAGGACGCGTTTTCTTTTATCATGAAAGCCTTTATAGAAAGAGAAAAGACGGTATGTATGGCGTATCAAGTAATTGTTTTCCCTTTTTGAAGAACTTTATTCAGCTTTCTTCAAATGAAAGCATTTGGCCAATGTATAAGGCAGAGACGAACTATCCTTGTCGGGAAAATCTCTTTATTCGTCGCAGTTTGGTTTCTGACTCGGTGCTTCTCGGGAATAGTATAGTTACGCCCTCTTTTTATGATCTACGGTGATTAAGCATGGACAAAGAACTTGAGATGGGGCAGAAGTAGCAAATTAAAGTCCTCAACTTTTCATAGCGCGCATGCGCGCTAAAATGTGACTTCGTCATTGGAAATGATGTTTGGATTGGAATGAATGCAACAATATTGTCTGGCGTCAAAATAGGTGATGGAGCAGTCATAGGAGCATCCAGCGTCGTAACGAGAGACGTACCAGCTTATTCAATAGTTGCAGGTAATCCTGATAGATTAATCAGAATGCGTTTTGACGAGGAAACAATAGATATGTTGTTGAGGATAAAATGGTGGGAATGGATCTTCAGCGCATCGCAGATAATATGCCTCTCCTTCTTTCAAACAAGGTACAAGATTTTGTTAAGAAGAACACCGCTTGGAATGTAGATAGCGCGGCGCTTTCAGATGAGCAAGATTCTGAATTACAATATTCAATTCCTAAGAGACGTTCATCTTTCAGAATAAGAGATTAATTGAAGTGCCAACAAAGGTGAAATAGATGCTTCAAATCGAGAAAACCTGAATTAACCAAGTTATAGTCGTGAGAAAGATGTGCCAAACATGGCTACTAACAACAGCGAATATTCTTAAATCACCAAGGATCTGCTGGTTGAGCTTTCAGACTACTTGTCTTCAACTGCTGCTTGAATGCAGGCTAATCTTGTTTTAATTGATTCTGGCGGGCGTGCAAGAGTTAACTTTTGAAAGCTCCCACAGTATATCATCAATTAAACGTTTTTGTGATATTTCTTTCTAGCCAGTCGTGACTATGTTACAAGGTGGCTCTTGTTGGCTTTGTCCTCAGAATATGATCCATAAAAAAGGTGAACGCTTTCGCGAACATTTTCGGTTAAGGCACTTGCACGCGTACGCATGTTAGACTTGTTGGTTCATCATCTTATTTTTTTGAAGGAAAAAGCTACCATCACTATCGAATATGCGTGCAAAACCTTGTGAGGAGATATTATGCTCACCCAGATGTTGAAAAAATTGCGTAAACTGTGTGGTCACTACTCATTGAAAGTGTGTAAGCATTGTCAGTAAGAGTAACGTTTACACCATCCACATTCAAGGTTGACGTGTAGCCTGCCTCCGGGGTTAATGTGATGGTTACTTGAGTTGAAGTAGATTCAGAATAGGAACCTGCCGCTGGACTTACGGTGCCATAGTAGCTTGGGCAGTTAAGGGTTAATATCGCTGGGCTTCTGAAAGTGGTAATTGTTCCTGTCCCGCTATTGGATACTTGAGTTGTGCATTTGCCAAGAGTATTCTGGTACACTCTGCTATCAACGCAACCTGATGCGATGTATATTCCAGTTGATGCCTGAACATTGTTTCCTGAAACCAAATTATAATTTGAACCAACAACAATACCCCTATCAGAAGCTGCAAGTTGAATTGTTATCGTGTTGTCGCAGATGGAACAATTATTAGAGGATTCAGAATAAATTGCGTATCCTAAAGACGTGCTTGTGCTACTGCTAATTAAAGTGTTTGATGTTATGATTTCATTAGTGCTTTGGATTGGGTTAATTCCGAAGACGTAGCCTGTTCCCCAATTAGCGATTAGGTTACAAGTTATTACATCGCCAACAGCAAGATAACTGGCTATGCCGTCATTGCAGTTGGTAATATTATTATATGCAATCAAGTTAGAATAAACAGCGTTACCAGTGCCAATGCATATTCCAACTCCTTGCACACCTGCAGTACCACCGCAATTTACAATGGTATTATTCTCAATTGTTTCGTATCCATCATTATCCTCAACTGCGATACCGTAATGGGCGCTTGGATTGGGCGATTCAGCACCAGTAGTGCCGTTCATATCATGAATGTAATTGCCGATGACGTAACATCCGTTTGCAGCCCAACAGGTAATTCCAACATCGCTACAATAGGCAACAGTGTTGTTCATTGCGTAGTCGCCATAGTCATCGCCTGTTAAACTTATGCCATTCCAGTCGCAAAATGTAATAAGACTATTAGTTACACCGCATGGTATATGGGATGTTGATGTTGGAGCTACATATCCTGCTGAATCATCACCTGTACCGACGCCATAACGCGCACAGTTAGTGATGTTGGCTTGGGTGACAACACAGCCATCACAATCCCAGATTTCTACGAATCCATTATCGGTTGGAGACGCTATGTTTACTGCATTACCATTTCCTTGAAGTCCTATAAGTGTGCAGTTTGTATCATAAAATAATCCAAAAGCCTCACCAGTAGTAGCACTTGTTATTGTTATCAGAGAATTAGGACTAAACGTTATGGCTTCATTAGCAAGACTATCCATATAAAAAACAGAAGTAAATGTATAAGTGCCAGCAGCAACGTATAAGGTCGCACCGTTCGCGTCTGTTGTTGCTGTTCCGAAGGCTGTTACAGGGTTGGTGCTTGAGCTTAAAACTTTGCCGTTTTTAGCAAGCACGTAGTTTGATGTTGCATTAGTTGCAAGCGTATAAGCAAAATTTGGATTAGCTGCCACTGAATGAGCTGAAGTGGTTGTTAATGATTGGATTCCAGTGTTAGCCCAGTTACCATTTGTATCGTCAGCCCACCATTCATAACCAACTATTTTCCCGACAGCAGTTGGCAAAGTCGCCGAGTAGGTGACTGTTTGAGGCGTGGATTTGAAGCTTGCAGCGGTTTGGTTCACCCAGCTTCCAGTTATGTTGCATCCGAAAATGTACTGTGAAAGACCGACAGAACTAGTCCAAGTGCTTGAAAAAGTACACGTAGCACCCGCAATTGTTGACGATACGGAAAGACTGGAGTATGTTGGTGGAGGCGTTGAAGCTGGTTGGATGACTCCGCTTGATTGGAGGGTGATAGACGCTTGTGGAGATGCGTTACCTACGTTTACGGAGAGCACTGTCAAAACGATGATGACTGCGAGGGTGGCTAAGACTTGGTTTTTCATTTGCTTGTTAACTCGTGAAAGTCATTTGGCGTTTTGTTTGTTCGGCGCCTTGGTAATGTAAAATATCTGAAGATTTACGATTTAATAAACCTTTTGCGTCTGAACTACACAAATACTCTGAACTACACAAATACATATTCCAACACATTAAATGATTTTTCACGATCTTACCCCACCTGATTTGTGCCGCCGATGTTTATGTTGACGCTGAAGCTTGTGATGTCAACTATGGTTGAGGATACAGTTAGGGTTAGGGTTGCGGCTACTGATGCTCCGGGTTGGAGGTCTGTGCTTTGTTGGTTCCACGTTATGGTTATTGGTCCATTTGCGGTCGTTGGGTTCCAGCTGCTTGTTGTCATGTTCAGAGTTAGTGAGAGGCCGCTGCTGGTGTTTTTGACGTAGATTGTTTGAGTGGTGGTTCCTCCTGCGGTTAAGGTTCCCCAGTTTATGGAACTCAGGGAAGTGGTGCATGCGCTGTTAGAATACACACCTAAGCCTGCTGACGTGGTCACTGTACCAGTAGAAGACACAGTTGTGGATGTGGTGACGGCTGAAAAAGTGGTAATTGATAAGGCTAGTCCAATTATGACTAATGCCGCTACTGCTATTGTTATAGAGAGTTTGAGTTTTGCCATAATTATCCCCTCCGCAGATAGCTTGTTTCATTTGTCACCGTGTTATTGTGTATCTGAGAATCACAGATACTGTTCGTTGAGTTGTGTGTTTTCATTTTTCTCTCTTCCTGAATTTTGAAACCCCATATCGCTCAAATCTAATTTCTGGTTGCGCATTTCTGTTCGGGCGCAGGCACAAAGATGACTAGCTCTTTTTGAACAGACAATTTTGGTTTTGTTGTTTCTTTTTTGAGCCCTACCCAATAGAGGCTCCAGCCAATACACCATAGAAAGACGACTATGGGCATTAGCAGGATGTTTCTTTAAGTTGCGTGTTTCCATTTTTCTCTCTCTCCTCTTGAATTTGAAACCTCTTATCGCTTGATTGCTTTTTTATAGCTTTTTGTAAAAGCAATTAGCGTGAATTGTTAACTTTAACAAATTTTTGCGAAGTTAACTTAACAAAATTTGCGAAGTTAACTTAACAAAATTTGCGGAGTTCATTTCTAAAATAAAGCAAGCACTATCTAGAATAAAAAATCAGAAGAAAAACAAAACATTATTTTCTAGACTTTCTAGGATAAAAAATAGAATAAAAACATTGTTTTCTAGAACAAAAACACGCACTATTCATATTGAAGATTCGTGGGCTTTCTTGCTAAAGTTCTTAATCTAAAGGCGATTAACAAACCGCCCTGCTAATTTTTTCAACTTTAATCAAGAAAGGCGCAGCCCAAAACACGCTGCATCGTCGGCAATTTTTTGTAACCTTTATTTCTGGTTAGTCGTGACTCTGCTAGTAATGACGCTTTGAAAGATAATTTAGGTTTAATCTTTCGTTATCTGGTTTTTTGATATGTTACTTTTTTGGAAATATGCTTTATATGCTTTTTGCGGTTTTCCTTGTTTAAGGAGAGAAAGAGCACGGAGCATAAATATAAAGTGGTGACTTGAATGGTTAGTAAAGATCAAGGAATAGGTGGAGCAATACTTATCGTCTGCGTTGTAGTCGCTGTAGGTTATGCCGTTTTAGCTATTGACCCAGGATTATTCAAGCTTGACACACTAACGGTCAGGCTGGACGCAGTCTTGGTTCTTGTTTCCATAGCATTTATCGCTATTCTAGCAATCGGCGCATGGATAGGCTGGACAATGGCAACGACGCCGCCTCCAAAACCAATCGAAGAAATGACAACTGAAATCGAAGAGAAAAAGGAAGAAGAGAAAAAGGAAGAAGAGAAAAAAGAAGAACCAAAGTAGAAGGGCGCGCCAGACCACCCCAAAAAAACAGACAGCGACAAAAGCTGCACTGCCTTGTCCCTTTATTATGGGTTGAAGTATGTTGGTGCAAACAGGGTACCGTTTTTTCGAAAAACTCGTAAATTTCCATAACGACGCAACCCAAAACACTCTCGCATAGCCTACAATTTTTTTGTAACCTTACTTCTGGTCGGTCGTAACTATGCCCTAATAACGCTTTAAAAATAATTTAGGTTTGGTTTTTAGTTATTTGGTTTTTCAAAAGATCCGCAGGTGAGCTTTGGGGAGGCTTGAAAACTGGTTTATGACGCTGTTAAATGCTCGCTCAAAGCAACCTGCCGCTATAATTTACAGTTAAGCATATGCTCTCCCGCCTGTCCCCCCATGAGACTGCATATTTGAACTCTGAAGTTTGTGGTGTCATCTATGCTTTTGGATTCTGTTAGGGATTTGTGCCGCCGATGTTTATGTTGACGCTGAAGCTTGTGATGTCAACTATGGTTGAGGATACAGTTAGGGTTAGGATTGCCTCTACTGATGCTCCGGGTTGGAGGTCTGTGCTTTGCTGGTTCCACGTTATGGTTATTGGCCCATCTGCGCTTGCTGGGTTCCAGCTACTTGTTGTCATGTTCAGAGTTAGTGAGAGGCCGCTGCTGGTGTTTTTGACGTAGATTGTTTGAGTGGTGGTTCCTCCTACGGTTAAGGTTCCCCAGTTTATGGAACTCAGGGAAGTGGTGCATGCGCTGTTAGAATACACGCCTAAGCCTGCTGACGTGGTCACTGTACCGATGGAAGAAACAGTTGTTGATGTGGTGATGGCTGCAAAAGAGATAAGTGTTAAAGCTATTCCAATTATGACTAATACCGTAATTGCTACCCACAAAAACCCTTTATTCCATCTAAAATCTTTCTTCAAAAGTCTTTCACCTCTTGCCCTTCTTCTGTTATCCTTTTCATAACTTGTTGCTGAATTAGTCCAATTATTTCCAAAATAGAAGCAAGCACTATCTAGCATAAAAAACCAGAAGAAAAACAGAACATTATTTTCTAGACTTTCTAGGATAAAAAATAGAATAAAAACATTGTTTTCTAGAACAAAAACACGCACCATTCAATGCTATTCAATCAGTAACTTCCCAAATTAGCTATGTTTCTGAATTTAGCGGAATTCAAAGTCTTTCAATCTCTACAGTAGCCGCATATTTGTCAATAGTTTCAACTTTTTTTTATAGGAGCATTTGAATTCCTTTTTTATTTAGGGGAAGCGAATTAAGCCAGTATCGGTGTGGCTAACAAAACCGCCCTGCTAATTTTTCCAACTTATATAAATTCCTCATTTACACCCTCTGCTTGATCACTATATGAATCATTCCAAATTGTTTTCTTACATACAGGAGTGCCGTTTTTCGTAAAAACTCGTAAATTTCCATGAAGACACAGCCCAAAACACTTTGCATCGCCGACAATTTTTTTGTAACCTTTATTCTGGTTAGTCGTAACTCTGCTAGTAATAACACTTTAAAAATAATTTAGGCTTAATCTTTCATTATTGGTTTTGGGGTTTTTCCTGGATAAGGTATGGGTCAGGTGTGATGATGGGTTTGAAGGTGCTCCACCACTTGTCTTTGAAGGCAGGATCAGAGGACTTATTCAGCATGCGATAAAAAAAATTTTTGCGAGTAAGGTCTCTGTTGGTTAAGGTTTTTACACCTGCGTTTTCCGCTGCTTCAGCAAGTTTCTTGTCGTCGGTGACCAATATTTTCTTAGACTTGAGCGCTTTAGCAACATAAGCAGAATCGTAACCCGTAATTTTAAATTCACATTTTTCTCGGCAAGACAGCTTTGGGTAGCATTCAAGCCGTACAGCTGTTTTGCAGAAGACCCTTTAGGGTATTAGGCGGCTTATGGCATTTACAACTGCATTCACAATCTGAAACAAAATGAGACACCCAAAAAACTCAACTAAAACAATTTTTTCTCTTTCCACAAGAAAAGTTAGCAAGAAAACCTGCGAATCTTCGTTATGAATAGTGCGTGTTTTGTTTTTTTTGGATTGAATCGCTGGATGTGCGCTTGTGTTGTTCAGTATCTGTGTTGTTCAAGTACACAATAATGTTTATTAAGACTTACTATACAATTTCTTGTGCGGGGAAAATCATGCTAAAAAGAAAAATCTCAATAACAACTGTAGTAGTAGCATTAATCATAATCGGAATAGCTTTAACACTTATCTCTTTTGCAGCCATCACCACATCAACAACGATGTCTTCCGCCGGTACAGTGACTACATCAGCAGGCATAGGCGTGTACTCTAACCCCGGATGCACCACTTCCCTGAGTTCCATAAACTGGGGAACCTTAACCGTAGGAGGAACCACCACTCAAACAATCTACGTCAAAAACACCAGCAGCGGCCTCTCACTAACTCTGAACATGACAACAAGTAGCTGGAACCCAGCAAGCGCAGATGGGCCAATAACCATAACGTGGAACCAGCAAAGCACAGACCTCCAACCCGGAGCATCAGTAGCCGCAATCCTAACCCTAACTGTATCCTCAACCATAGTTGACATCACAAGCTTCAGCGTCAACATAAACATCGGCGGCACAAATCCCTAACTGAACCCAAAAGCATAGATGACACTCAAAGTTTTAGCATCCAAATATGCATCATCGGTACAAACTAGGGCAAAAACTCCCCCTAAATTTTTTCCTCCAAAAACGACCGTACCTGCGATGGTTGTAAAAATTATGCTAGCGTATGCTGTGGCAATAGATTTTTCAGTTAGGTGTTCAGGCTACTTTAGCGATTGTAGTTATATTATTTGCAGCTAATGCTGTAAGTGTGAAGAGTGATATGACGTATCCTGAGGTTAGGAGGTTTTTTGCGAAAGGTGAAACTTGGTTACTGATTTTTGTTTTGGTTTCGGCTTTGTAGAAAACGAGTCCTGTAAGTATGACTGCTGAGAGTTTTACGGCGCTGAAGATAAGCATGTTTGATTGTGTTAATCCGGCGAGCAGGGGATTGGTTTCTGTTGCTCCGAAGAGGACTATTCCTACAATGGTTGTTAGCCAGTCTGCAGTGCCTATAAGAATGAGCGTTGTACAAAACAAAACTTCTTTCTTAACCATGACTCTTCCTGTGCCTACTTCAACTTTTCCTTAACATGAAATGGCTAAAGGTTTAGTTATGCATTTTGAATGGTGACTTGTAATAGCTGATATGCAGCTATACTTGAGTTTCTACATAATCGAATAAAAAAACTGTTCCTAGCTCACTAATTTTTGAGTCCTTAGTGTCAAAGCTTGCAGTATTTGCGTTGTACATAAAGAACAATGGTAACGCTTGGTCAATTAGAAAATAGCCCTTTTTCTACCTTGCTAATTGTCCTCTATGCGCCCGTGTAAATCTAACTGGCTTATTGGAAACCTACAATTTTCCAACTATGCAAAACGCCATGCTAGCAATCTCAAGCGCTGAAAGGCACGCAGTCATGCCTATGCCAAACTTCACCACGTACACAAGCGTCTCATCAGGCTCCTCATCTATGAAACGCCCACACTGAAAACGCCTGCGAGTCAAAGCACGCTTAATCAGGTCTGCCATCAACGCTCAACCTCTGCTGAAATATGCGACGCTGAAAAGTACATGCGCGACTAAACGTACAGTGTCAGCCCAGCTAAGCGGAATAGCCGAATAATCCAAGTCAAAGAGGTCGTCTGTATAGTGGAAACTGTTCTGCGTAATTACTACATGCTTAGTTTTGTTGCCGAATAAACCCACATAAATACCCCAGCTCTTCACAGGCGCATCAATAGATGCTCTGTTGCCGCTCCTCTTGCCAACGCGAGCATCGCTCCATTCAACATAGATCAAGTCGCCCACACAAAGCGATCCAAGCTGCTTCTTCAAGCAAATGTTCTCTTAGCAATTCTGTTTAGGTTGTATACTCTGTTTTGGTGTCGGCACAAAGATAATTAGCTCTTTCTTAACTGATAATTTTGGTTTTGGTGTTGTTGTTTCTTTTTTGGATCCTATCCAATAGAGGCTCCAGCCAATGCACCAGAGAAAGATGGCTATTGGCATTATCAGGAAAGTCACTGCTCTATTTCGCCTGTTTCGCTTTCGCATGAGCCTTTATTGGCATAGGTGAACTTATAAAACCTCATAACACGCACGTGTATATATCTAACACATAATTCTAGTCCGATTCATTCTGGTCAACGAGTTAGTCAAGAAATCTGGACAAAGATTAAAGCTGTTGTAATGTGATGTGATGGTAAAGTTCACTGTTTCTGCGCCGTTGTTGTTGCTTGTTGTGAAGTTTACGGGTGTTCGTGTATTGTCGCGGGGTGGTGAGCCGTCGCCTGGCACCGTGTAGACGTGGATGTCTGAACAGTTTGTTTCCATGCGAACATTGAAGTAGGCTGTGGAATTATCTGATGATGCAGATAGGTATGAGCTTATGTTGAGGTTATACAGGAAAAGATAGGTTCCGTTTGCCTTCGGAATCGGGTGCTGATAATGTACCTTTAGAGTGAAATCAGTTGAGGCTGGCTGAATCGCGAAAAGTATCATAGGCCATTCACCTAAGTATGTGTAATGTAAAGCGTCAGGCACGGACTGCGTGAGTTGCTCCAAGTGAGTTGTTCTCCGTTAAGTTCTACTATAATGTTTGTTGTTCCTGGGGGCATTGGGTATACAAAAGATAATTCTCGAGGGACCCATTCAGCTGAAAGATTTATTGTATATGTTCATCAACTGTTGCCCACAAACTCCCGTTAACTACAGATACAGTGTAATTGATGTATTCCGCAGGCATACTAAGAGTCGGGATGTTAGATAGATTCGGATTTGACGATAGCATCGGAGTCGGAGTTGGGAATGTCGCATTCATTCCTGATGTGGCGTAGCCTTCATCAGAAGTTGGGATCACAGCCAACCCTTGATATGCTCCACAGGTTTTGCTCCATTGCGACTGAGGCTCATTATTGCTTGAATGAACGAAAACAACGAAGAATGATAAAATCGAAAACATGAAACTATTTAGAAAACGAAACTAAACGCAAATAAGTTCCGCCGATTTCCTATAGGTTTGGACAATGAGGAAATCGAGGTACGATGAAGCTGAAGGCGGGGAAATTTAAGCTGGAGGCTTGTGAAGTCTTTTTCCGCTACCGAGTCCATCGACTAAAATTTCTCCCGAATTTTAAGGGTTCAATTAAAAAAGGGTTCAATAAAGAAAAGGAGGCTGGAGAGTAGGCTCTTATTTAGTAGGGTTCTTTTTTACCGGTCATATACGCCCATGCGCCGACTATCGCAACTGTTAAGCATGCACCAGCAAATCCTGAGATCAGGAAGCTTGACGCACCGCCGAGCAACGGCAAAACTGCAATCATCCACGGGATAACAAAGACCGCTGTGACTTGTGCTATAATGCCTGCTACGAAACCTAAAATAGCTATTATACCAAATATTTTCAATCTACTATTCATTCAATTCACCTTTTTGTTTTTAGCATTACTTGGCGCTTCTTTTTAGGCTAACTTACATGTTTCTGTCTAAACGGTTTAGCGCTTACATCATCTTTAACTCTTCCATTTAAAGCCTAAAGCAACTTTTTACGTGACATATAGCTGTACAGCTATACGAGCATATCTCCATCATATTAACAATGCATAAGATTGTACTCTGCAGTTCTGTCTTCAGAGGTAATCAAAATTGTCTGAAAGATTTGCAAAAAAGTGGGAAAGTAAACGGGAAGATGAGCCATTCTCAAACCGCATTAAAGACGCTGTAAAACCGCCGGGGCCATTGAAGCCACGACTAGACTTCGCCGTCAGACGCATTGATCTCCAAGTACAGAAGCTTGATCAAGCAACGGACAGATTCAGCCAAAGAGACAAAGCAATCTTCGCCAGAATAGTTGACGCTTATGCAAAGCATGACAGCGCACGCGCAAATGTATTCGCCAACGAGTTAGCTGAAGTTCGAAAAATGTCAAAGTTAATAATGAATGCTAAACTTGCACTTGAACAAATTACATTAAGGTTACGAACAGTATCAGAACTAGGCGACGTAGTATCAACCTTAGGCCCAGCCGTAGGAGTTCTACGTTCAGTCAAAGCAGGCTTAGTGAGCGTGTTTCCAGAAGCAGAAAGCGAACTGGGCGAAATTGGTAACATGTTAAGCGGAATCATGATCGAAGCAGGCCAAGGTTCAGGAATGACATTAAACTTTGACACAGTAAACGAGGACGCATCAAAGATTCTTACAGAAGCAGCAACAGTTGCAGAGCAGAAGATAAAAGACAAGTTCCCCGATCTGCCCCCAGGAATGCCATCAACCCCAGAATCACAAACAGAAAAATCAACACAGAGTTTCTAAAATAGGAGGAAAACAACAAACATGTCTAACTCCAATCTTTTTCTTTATATTGGTAAACCTATTAAAAACGAGTATGGTCGTATAATTGGTAAAGTTGCATCTTTCGCATTAACACCGAGCGGAAAATTTGACGCTGTATTCGTCGAATTTGGAGACGGTCAATTCACAAAACAGCCCATCGAAACCTTGAAATTTAATGGTGCTGAAGTCACATTCATATCGAAAATTAAAAACCAAGCAATTATCCTTTGTGACCAGATTCCTCTCATATGGCGTAAGGACCAGGCTCTAAAAGATCTTAATGATAAAAGAAAAATCGCACCGGACCTCTATCAGGAACTTCACAATAGTTTCACCAGCGTTTTAACTCAACTAAAGAAGGACGCCCAAATCATTGTCGATGAAGCTGCGATAGAAATTGAACGATGCAAGGAAGAAATATCATCGCTCAGCTATGCCATTGCTAACCTTGAAATTGAACATGAAATAGGCAAAGTGGACGAAGAAAACTACAAGAACGCTTTCGCACTTCTGCAAGAAACACTGAAACGTGCTACTTTAGAAAAAACTGATTTCGAGCTAACAAAAAGCAAAGTCTCAAGCGTACTGCTAGGCGACTCACAAGACACCACACAGAGAACAAAAACTTACGCTGAACAGGTAAGCGCTGCCCAGAAACTGCCCGAGCCTCCAGTGGTTGTCTACGTTAAAGAGATCGGTAAAGCTGGCATATAATAATAGCCAAACAAAGTGAAAATATCGTTCAGTGGAGGGATAAGACATCAAAAGTCTAATTAATCAAACCCCTCCACCTATACGTGAAGTCGCAAACAAATCTATTACTATCCTTAGGGTTCAGCAAAATAAACTGGAGCAGGCAAGTTTTCGATTAAAAGAAAGAGACCGTATACTTTTTGAAACTTGCATGGGTGCGCTGAAAAAGAATAATCGCGAAAAGGCTACGATTTGCGCTACTGAGCTTGCAGAGGTCCGAAAGCTTATAAAGTTTCTATATAATGTTCAGTTAGCTATTGAACGTGTGACTCTTCGGCTTGAAACGATAAAAGAGCTAGGCGATATTGTTTCTGATTTGAAGCCTGCATTGCGGTTGCTTCAAAATGTTTCTCAAGAGCTATTCCAGCTCTTACCTGATGTTAGCTCAGAACTCGATAACGTTAATTACACTATCCAAGAGACGCTTCACGCAACAAAGCTCTCCAGTGGCGAAGATTTGATTCCGGTTGGCAAGAAGACCGAGGGTGGAGAAGAAATATTGAAAGAAGTTACAAGCTTCATGCAACAAAAAATAGCTGAAACTCTTCCAGTGCCACCTGTAAGTTCACCGGTGAAGGAGAAGACGCCGATTAAGGAGCTTGTTGCTCTCACCGCTAGCTCTTCACAGATGTTTGGGCATAAAGCTTCCGAAGAAACTGGAATGGAATCATCAAAGACTGTATTCTCCTACAAGAAGTCTGAAATTAAAGAGTTCTCGTTGAAGGTTGAGAAACCTTGCTTGGAAGATGTGCTTCTCGAATACGTCCGCAAGACTAATGGCGAGGTAGATTTAAGCCGCTGTTCAAGTGAACTGCAAACTTCCAATGAAGAAATTGAGCGTGCCCTCGAAAGTTTGGGAACAAAGGGCAAGATAAAAATTGAGTTAAAATCGCCTGAATAGGAGAAAATAAGAAATGAGCGCCTCAAATGAACTAGAAAAAGCAGCGACAGCGTACGCTTTAGATGCTGTACGATTAGATAAGCAAGGACAAAAAGGCAGAGCCATAACCCTCTATCAAAAAGCAATCGAGAGTCTCTTGCAACTTGTGCAGCTTTACCCTGAATACGGTTTGAATAAAGTTTACGTTCAAAGAGCAATTGCTTACCAAGAAAGAATCAAAGCTTTGCAAGGAGCCGTTTCATCAGCTGAAATGAATGAAGCAAGCAACAATGATGGCCAAGGTGGAGGAGCAACAATGGAAGGAAACAGTAACGGAAACTTGAAATCAAATGAAGAACTCATAATGACCGAGAAACCCAAAGTAAACTGGGATGAAGTCATAGGCTTAGAAACTGCAAAAAAAGCAGTGAAAGAAGCCATTGTTTATCCAGTTCAAAGACCTGATCTGTTCCCGTTAGGATGGCCACGCGGCATACTGCTTTTCGGTCCACCCGGTTGTGGTAAAACACTGTTGGCGGCGGCCGTCGCTACGGAGATTGACGCTAACTTCTACTCGATCGATGCGGCATCCATTATGTCAAAGTGGCTTGGGGAAGCTGAACAGAATGTGGCTAAATTGTTTGGTTCAGCTCGCAAATCCTCAAGCGATGGAAAACCCGCCATCGTGTTCGTTGACGAATTAGACTCGCTGATGGGAGCGCATGCCAATGAGGTTGGCGGAGAAATTCGCGTCCGCAATCAATTCCTAAAGGAAATGGACGGCATTGTTGACAAGGGCAAGGCTCTTCACGTTTACGTTATTGGCGCTACGAATAAGCCTTGGGATTTGGATTGGGCGTTTATTAGGCGCTTCCAGAAAAGAATTCTTGTTCCATTAGCGGATCATTCCACCAGATTAAGCATGCTAAAACTTTACTCGAGCAATCTGCAGATAGACCCAGATGTGGACTTGCAAGAGTTAGCTCGGCTTTCTGAGGGCTTCTCAGGAAGCGATATACGTGATGTTTGCCAAGCTGCCCAGCTAAGCCTTATCGGAGAATTCTTCGAGTCAGGCAAAGCAATGGATAGAGAGGCTAAGCCGAGATCTTTAACGATGGCTGATTTCCGCCAAATCTTGGAAGAGCGAAAACCAAGCGTTTCACTGGACATGTTGTCGATGTATAACAGGTGGTTCGAGGCTTTCAAAGCCTTGTAACATGGAGGGCAAAAAAATAAAAACCAAAACAATGGGTTGAGTGGAAAGGTTTGGAGAAATCATATTTTTGTATGCTCTCTCTTCTCCCCCCCAACTATCTCCAAACCCCACAATCCAATAAAATCTTGTTTTGGATAAAAAAAATTAAGGTTGTTTCATTTCTTCTCTGAATGTCTCTTCGAACATCTTCTTGTTTATGCCTATTTCTTCTGTTTTTGATAAATGTTTTTTGTTATGCCCTGTTTAAGAGAGAATCTTAAAAGATCAATGCCTGCTTTAGAACCAAATATGTCACTCAGTATCTTATCTTTTTTCTCAGGTGGCAGAAATACTACATAGGGATGTAACTTTTCAGTCATAAGATTCCCTTTCTAAACAGCATATCGCGCTTTTTTGCATTTAAGAATTGTGCTTTGCCTTTTGCTTCTTGTGGAAGGCTCTCAGAAATGTTGCATCAGGGCTCTTGTCTTAATTTTTGCAACTTTTGTCTTGAGTAGAACAATATACTGAAATTTTGCTAAAAAGCGGCTACTTACATTTAGGTGTGATTTTGAAAAAACATTTTATACTTCGAAGTGTTTTGTTGTAGTCTATACGGGTGAGAGGATACTTTCGTGAAAAAAAGCATAATTTACCTCGTTGTTGCGTTAACTTTGCTGTCTTTATCGCTAAATTTAGTTCCAAACGTCTCAGCTCAGCAAGAAAACATTAAGGTTTTGAATTATAGCTATCACATTGATTATCCCGACAATTTACTCATTGTATATGGCGAAGTCCAAAACGTTGGTTCTAGTACCTTGATGTCTGTTTCGATAGGTGGTTCCGTGTACTCTGCAGACGGGACTGATCAGGCAGATGCCGCTGGTCCAGCTTATGTGGTATATATAGTTCCACAGCAGAAAGTGCCCTTTGAAATAGACTTCAATGCTCCAAGCAACTCTCCTGATGGAACATGGGGATCAGTAAGTATCTCCAAGATTGAATTTACAGTTCTTCAGGCAAATGCGACAAGCAGTTACCAATATCCAGATGTAAAAATCACAAGTTACTCATCATCAATTGACACTACCGCAACTGCCAAGGGCACCTATTGGGTTAGCGGCAATATTCAAAATACCGGTAGCCAAACCGCTCAAAACATCTACATAGTTGCAACATTTTACAACTCTTCAGGCGTCACAGTTTCAGCTGGCTGGTCAACGGAGATAGATACTCTATTCCCTTCAGCAACTTCATCTTTTAAAGTAGGCGCATTTGACTTAAACATGTCAGAAGCAACTTCTGCTCAACAAATCTCAAGCTATGCCCTCATAGTCGTCACTGGCGGCCCAATCCTTCAGGGGACTCCACCTGCCGCTTCCGAATATTCAACTGGAGGAAGCCCATCAAGTTCTGGAAACTCCCAAACAGGACAATCAGGTTCAAGCCCAACACCAACCGGGCAATCCGCAGGCAACAATACAACAAATTCTTCTAACCGATGGCTAATCTATGCAGCAATCATAATAATAGTAGTAGTTGCAGTCGTCATAACGATAAAGACACTTCCAAAGCGTAAACCTCAGGAGACAAAAAAAGCAGCAATCAAATCAAGAAAAAAACAAATCAAGAAAAAGCGTATGGCTGAAATTTTGCCGCTGGCATTTTTAGTAGACCAAAAAGCAAAATCAGTTCGTGACGTGTGTCATTGTTTAAATATGTCTTGCGTGCCTTGATTTGTTTATGAGCTTTAGATCTCAAACTGGTTCACGTCGAAATGCTGCTCGGCAATACTCAAAGTCTGCGCATGAAAAGAAAGCAAAGGAGAAAAAGCAGCGGTTAGGCGGCAACTACCTTCAAGAAGAGACTGAAATTTCTGCAAAGGAGGTTGTTGAAAAAAATCTCGGCTTCTTAAGCAAGTTTGGCAATCAAGTTTTTGCGCTTTCACCTTTCAGCCAATATTTCGATGATTGGCTCATGAATCTGCGCCAAATGATTTCGGAATTCGAGTCAAACCCCGCCATAAAAGTGGACGAGCAATTTGTTAAGGAGCGTTCCCAGATTTTTCTTGACGTTGAAGGTGCACTTGCCGAAAAAAGGTTTCAAGAAACAAACCTCACGGGTGAAGCAAAGGAACTAGCTGACAACAATCATCTTTTGGTGGAAACCGACAAAGAATACGCTGAAAAAACAAGAGAACTAAGCTTCAAAAGAAACGCAGACGTTCAACGCTTATCCCATGAAATCCTTGAATTAGAAGACGACGTAGCAAGCCAGGAAGAAATTAAAATCAGGTTTTTCCATGTAATGGCTCGGAAAAGAGCGGCAGAAAAGCTTGCTCAAACAAAACAGAACCTAAAGTCTACAAAGAACGGGTTAGAAGTGGCATTGCAGAGCTTCACTGCTGAACAAGAGAAACTACATGACATTTATGAGAAGAAGAAACAAGAGATTACAGAGAGAGTGGACAGTTTGCATAAAGAGCTTGAAAAACTCGAAATTGACACATCCATAGACGCAAGGCAAGCAGCATGCAACGCGTTGGCTAATGCTATAAACGCTCTTATACAAAGAACTCCTCTGTCGCCTGAACATCAATAGCCAGAATTGGCAATGTCAAAGCTAACCGAGCGCTTAGCCCACTTTAAGCTGGTTTACGCTTGGTTGTTCTTGACCCATCAGGTAAAGCAGTTTTCGCGCCAGCCATTTTTTTAAGTTCTTCAATTTCAAGTAAAAGGTTTTTCTTCTCGGCTTCTAAATTTTTTATTTTTTCAATTGTAACCTTAACGCTGGCTATTTCCTGTTTCTCATCGGCGGCTAATAAATTTATTTTTTTGTGCTTATTTTCAGGGTTTGGTAATGTGCTGTCAGGTTTTCGTCTTCGACGTTTGATTGCTATTACTGAAAAGATTAAAATGGTGATTGCGGCGACGATTATGACAGCGGCAAGCACGAGATACAATGGTGTTGGTGACGGTGGAGACACTGTCGGTGTTGGTGACGGTGGAGACACTGTCGGTGTTGGTGACGGTGGAGACACTGTCGGTGTTGTGGAGGTAATCGCAAAGGTCGCGCTGATGGTGTGGGGTGCCTGGATGTTGCTGAAAGTGTACGATGACGCAGCCGTCAATGGGGAGCCGTCAACACTTAAAGAGGCAATGTAGTAGCCAGTATTCGGCGTTATGGTGAAAGTCTGACTGCTGCCATAATTAACAGTGGTTGTTCCAGGAGCAATGACACCGTTAGCGCCCTGAGTAACCGTAATAGTGAGTTGGTTCACCGTAACCGAAACCGCGTTAGAAGCAGCAGAAGCCGGCACAGAAGCACTATCCGTCACCGTGCAAGTAACCGAGTATGAACCAGCCGACCCGCTGAAAATGTAAGTGTTAGAGTCAACTCCAACAGGTGAACCGTTCAGGTACCACTGATAAGTCAGTGTTCCCGTACCGCCAGAAGCACTAGCCGTAAAAGTCTGAGCTTGACCCGCATCCAAAGTAACCGGACCAACCGGCACAATACTCACAGTCGGAGCAGCATTCACTGCAACCGAGACAGCAGTAGAGTTCACCGCTGCACCCGTATTATCCGTCACCTGAAGGATGAAACTCCAACTACCAGTAGCCGTGGAACCTGAAGTAACAAAACTGAAACTTCCAGAGTTTGAACCCACCGTAACGTAACTTCCACCAGGAGCCTTCTCAAGCCATTGATACGTGTAAGAAGAAGTACCCGTAGACACAGCAGTAGAAGTCAAACTGCTAGTCTGACCCTGATCAACCGTGCCAGGAGTAGGCGTCACAGTTGGAGTAGCCAAAGCAGAATTCACTGTAACTGACGTAGCAGTAGACTGAGCTGAAGTTGCGCCTGAGCTGTCAGTAGTCGTCGCAGTGATCGAGTAAGAACCTGCGGAAGCAGGAGCAAAACTAAACGTTGACGCAGTCGCGCCAGACTGAGATACCCCGCCCACATACCACTGATAACTTGTGTAAGTACCTGAGCCGTCGCTAGGAGTAGCAGTAAACGTCTTACTCTGACCAACATCCATAGTCCACGAAGTAGGTGACACAGTAACGGTCGGAGCAGCATTCACAGTAACAGAAGCCGCTGTAGATGTAACCATAACCGGGGTACTGGCACCGTCAGTCACTTGTAGCTCAAAGCTCCAAGCACCAATGGTCGTAGAACCTGTAGTAGCAAAAGAATAGGTAGATGAAGTCGCACCGCCAATCGCCGAGTAAGAACTAGTGCCAGGGGCCTCCTGAAGCCACTGATACGTGTAAGGAGGAGTACCCGTAGACACAGTAGTAGAAGTCAAACTTGAAGTTTGACCCTGATCAACCGTGCTCTTGGAAGCTGACACAGTTGGAGTAGCCAAAGCAGAATTCACCGTAATCGTTGCAGCTGTAGACTGAGCCGAAGTCGCTCCTGAGCTGTCAGTAACCGTCGCAGTGATCGAATAAGAACCTGCGGAAGCAGGAGAATAACTAAACGTTTGCGTAGTCTGACCACTCTGAGCAGCCCCATCCACATACCACTGGTAACCTGTGTAAGATCCTGAACCGCCACTAGGAGTAGCTGTGAATATCTCAGATTGCCCAACATCCATAGTCCACGAAGTAGGTGACACAGTAACGGTCGGAGCAGCATTCACTGTAACCGTCGCGGCAGAAGAAGTGACTACTGCTCCCGCGCTATCAGTTACCTGAAGCTCAAAACTCCAAACACCTGTCGCTGTAGAACCAGAAGTAGCAAAAGAATAGCCAGATGAAGTCGCACCACTAATCGCCGAGTAAGAACCGGCGCCAGGAGCCTCCAGAAGCCACTGGTACGTGTACGGACTTGTACCAGTCGAAACAGCAGTGAAACTCAAAGCTGAAGTTTGACCCTGATCAACCGTAGTCGGAGAAGCCGTCACAGTCGGAGCAACCAATGCAGAATTCACCGTAACCGAGACAGCGTTAGATGCAGGAGACGTAACCGGAGTAGAAGCACTATCAGTCACCTTACAGGTAACCGAGTACGAACCAACTGACTCGCTGAAAGAGAAAGTTGAACTGGTCGCGCCCGAAACAGCAGAGCCACCCAAATACCACTGATAATGAATAGTACCTGAACCTTCAGTAGGAGTAGATGTGAAAGCCTGAACCTGACTTGCATCCATAGTAAGCGGACCAACAGGGGCGATGCTCACAGTTGGCGAAGCACTCACAGTAATTGTAACAGCGTTAGAAGCAGGAGAAGTAACCGGAGTAGACGCGCTATCCGTCACCGTACAGGTAACCGTATGCGAAGTTCCCGAAGCAGTATAAGAATAGCTTGCACTGTTGGTTCCAACTGCTGTGCCGTCCACGTACCATTGATAAGATATAGTGCCTGAACCGCCGCTGGCCGTAGCCGTAAACGTTTGGACCTGACCTGCATCCATAGTAAGCGGACCAACAGGGGCGATGCTCACAGTCGGCGAAGCAGCCACCGTAACCGAAGCAGCAGATGACAGAGCCGAAGTTACACCTAAGCTGTCAGTAACCGTCACGGTAATTGAATAAGTACCCGAGGACTCAGGAGTAAAAGGCATCATTGACGCAGTTCCAGACTGAGCAATGGCATTCACATACCATTGGTAACTCGTGTAAGTACCTGAACCGCCACTAGCAGTAGCAGTAAACGTCTTAGCCTGACCCATATCCATGGTCCAAGAAGAAGGCGACGTACTTACGGTCGGAGCAGCATTCACCACAACAGAAACCGCTGCAGACGTAACCACAACCGGCGTACTAGCACTGTCAGTCACTTGAAGCTCAAAACTCCAAGATCCAATGGTCGTAGAACCAGAAGTAACAAAAGAATAGCCAGATGAAGTCGCACCACTAATCGCCGAGTAAGAACCGGCGTCAGGAGCCTTCTGAAGCCACTGGTACGTGTACGGACTTGTACCAGTCGAAACAGCCGTGGAACTCAAAGCTGAAGTTTGACCCTGATCAACCGTACCCTTCGAAGCAGACGCAGTCGGAGCAACCAATGCAGAATTTACCGTAACAGTAACCCCAGTAGATTGAGGAGAAGTCACGCCCAGACTGTCAGTGACCGTCACAGTAATCGAATGGGAACCCACGGAAGCAGGAGAATAACTGAATGTTGACGCAGTCGCACCAATCTGAGCTACCTCACCCACATACCACTGGTATCTCGTGTAAGATCCTGAACCGCCGCTAGGAGCAGCAGTAAATGTCTTAGCCTGACCCATATCCATGGTCCACGAAGAAGGCGACACACTAACAGAAAGCGCTGGTCTCACCGCGTCCACGTACATAACCCAGTTGGTCACGCGGGTACCGAATGCGATACTGCTGCTCGAAAGGGTCGAAGTTACAGTTTTATACCCTACATTATCGCCCTCACTGTTAACGTTATGCAGTATAGTCCCAGTGAAATACGACCCGGCTGTTTCCGCAGTACTACCTGAGTTTCCCTCCAACCCTAAAATAATGTCGTTAGCGTTGGATGTAGATACTCCCGTCACGGTCGGTATGCTCGAACGCTTGGAATAACCTGTGTAAGGCAAACCAGAGTGAGAGTCAAATGGGCTCGCCGTATTTGCTCCTAAGATTCCGAAAACTTGCACGTCAATGTTTTCGCGGTTATAACGATGCGGTATTACGGTAATTCTGAAGGACCCTGTTTGTGATGAGCTGGTGACCGCGTAGTACTCAGAGATCGCTTCTCCATTTCTGCCGCTCCTTAGGGTGGTTCCTCTTTGCATATACGATAGATGACTACTGAAACTGTCGGTAATTGTAAAATGTTCGAATATTCGAGGGCCTAAATTGCCTTGTGTGATCACGATTATTATCAGCTCGTTGGCTTGCGCCGTCATAGATGTTGTAGTAATTGGGACCGACTGCGAACGGGAAATTGAGCCAAACCCTTCGCAGTTGGTGTCAATTCCGAAGGTGCTATCGGTAAATGTTGTTGTTGCTGTGTTTGTTCCGTCTGTGGCTGTTACGGTATAGAGGGTTGCACCCACGTTGCCTATTTGGTAAGAAGTCGTAAAGTTCCCGTTTGAGTCTGAGATTACGTTGAAGCTGCTAACGGTTCCGTCTGACTGCTTAGTAACGTTTATGGCTACGTTAGCGTTGGGCAGGAAGTCTGTACCGTATATGGTTACGGTTTCTCCGGGGTGATAGTCGGTTTTATCAGTCCAGATGGTGGCTGTTTGAGCCTTAGCTTGGAAACTAGCTAACGTACAAATTGTTAGCGAAATGAAAAGCACAATTATTATGACTTGCAGTTTCTTAATGCTTTTTCATCCTCATGTTTCTTGTTGACTTAGACCAGGACTCCTGCCATATAGGTGGGGCTCATTTGTTTGGTTGTATTCGGAGAGTCAAGTATCATGATATAAGCGACGTTTCCAGAACCTGAATGAGTCAAAAACTGGATTATATCAACCATTGCTGATAAGCAGAGCATGTTCGCTGCTGCTAGCTGATTTCTCCTCATACTGTAGCTCTCCTTCTCCTAAATTACTCCTCAACGAGGAAGCTATAATTGCATATTGGTATCACATATATCTAATATTAACCAGACAACACACCATATTCGAGCGCTTAAATCACATTACAAATAAATTTATTTTTTGGGCTTCCGTTCTACGCTTGGTTCTGACCCATTTATCAGAATTTTTAGCGATTTAACTTCATCACGCAATGCGGCAATTTCACTTTCTAAGGCGGTAGCCTTTGTGTCAGCTGTTTTTTGGAGTTCTTCAATTTCAAGTAAAAGGTTTTTCTTTTCCACTTCTAAATTTTTTATTTTTTCAATTGTGTTTTTGAGGCTGCTCATTTTATGTTTCCCCTTGACGGCTAATACATTTCTCTTTTTTGCACTTAAGACTTTTGCAACTAACGCTATTTCAAGAAAAGGCAAACTAAATCCTTTGCAAAAAAGCTTTGGAAAAGGGCTAAAAATTCTTTTTGATTACACTTGAAACACGGCTATGGCATCTGAAAAATGTAGCTTTTATATATGAATTTGCAAATTAAACATACTGTTATCTTTCATATTGTTGGACTGAGTCTCAATGAGAAAGACGATATTTAAAAAGCTTGAAGCACAAGGGCTAATTGCGAATTATAATCGTTTAAGAAAGAATTTGCCGCCTAAACTTCCCGACCGAGTGTTTATTTGGGATGAAACCTTCAGGGAAGGCATCAAAGCACCAACCGTTTATTTAACTTACGTTGAGCAAGTTAGGCTGGCCAAGTTAATGGATGAAGCAGGCGTCGCTGAGATTAACGTTGGTTTTCCCGCTTTGTCTGAGGATGAAAAACGCAATGTTAAACGCATCGTAAACGAAAGTTTCTCAAACGTGAAGCTTACGGCTTCGGCTGAGGCAACCCAAAGCAGTGTTGGCGCCTGTCTAGAATGCGGTATAAAAGAAGTAACCATTGAGACACCCTTTAATGGTTTAAACTTGCAATATAAGTTGAAATTAACTAAAGAGCAAGCACAACAAAGAATAGTTGAAAGCATAGATTACGCAAAAAAGCATGGCGCAACAGTGAACTTCGTTCTTATGGATGGCACCAGAACCCCGCTTGAAGATATTTTACAAGTTTTTGAAGCAGCAGCCACTGCTGGGGCGAGAAGGTTAGCGATAGCTGACAGTGTTGGGTTCATAAGACCGCTTTCTATGCGTTATTTAATGTCGCACGTTCGAGATGGTTTACCTGATTCTGTGAAAAATAAAATAGCGCTTTCAATTCACTGTCACAACGATTTCGGGTTGGCAACTGCAAACACTCTGGCTGCTGTGGAAGAAGGCGTGTCATACGTACACACATGCATCGCGGGCTTTGGTGAACGTGCTGGAATAGCTCCGTTTGAAGAAGTTGTAACAGCGTTAGAGCTCCTCTACAATATTGACACAGGCGTTGATTTAGGAAAAATTTACAGGCTGGCTCAATCAGCTGAAAAAGCGTTCGCTTTACCTATTCAATTTCATAAGCCCATAATTGGCGAAAACATTTTCACCCATGAAGTAGAAGAAGATGTAGAGGAAATGATGGCTCACCCCTTAGTTTTCGAGCCCTTCCCACCTGAAATCGTAGGCAGAGAAACAACAATTTTCGTAGGAAGAAACACTGAGCAAACAGTCATACAGAAGCTTTTGGAGAAAGCAGGAATAAGGGCTTCACCACGGCAAATGGACGAGCTTTTCAGGCGCATTAAGGGTCCGCAGGAAAGTTTAGACAAAGGCGAAGCCCAAATGATTTATTACCAAGTGAAAAAACTCATGAAGGAGCTGCTTAAGGGCTATACCATGGAAGAGTTCTGGAGCTTAGTTGAACAGGTAACAAGACAAAAACCCAAATTACCCAAAGACAAACAACATTCCCAGCAAACAGCCGATCAGTTAATAACTTAACAGAGTTTCAGTTGCTTTTTTATTTTTTCTATCTCTTCTCGGCTTGTTTTTCTCGGGTAATTGTATATTGGTCCGCTTGGTTTTTCATTGTAAAAGGGTCTATTGCAATCCGGACAGCCGGAGGTAAGAAAGGGCGTCCCGTCTTCAATCGTCTGTTTTAACTCATGGCTTGCTATACCGAAACTTGTTATTTTGCCCTCATCATCAAAATGCATGTTCTCATACCTTACTGAACCCTTAACCATTAAGAACCTACTGAGCTGCACTCGCCTGTATGATTCAAGCGGCGGAGGAGAATTATTTTCCAATCTTGTGCCTCGAATCGGAGTGAAAGCGAAAAGCGCTGGCAGAACACCCATGTCTACGCATTTTTGAATTATTTGGGCTACTTCTTTTTCTGTCTCACCTAACCCAACAATCAAGTGAGTGCTCACGTTTCCCTTTCCAAAAACCGCTATCGCTTCACTTAGCAGGCTGAACTGGTTTTCCCAACCGTAAGAGCTGCCTGCACCTTTACCCTTAACTTTATCGAACAAGGCTTCGGTTGCCGCATCCAATGCTATGCCTAACCTGTCAACGCCTGCCTTTGCCAAAAGCTCAATATTGACGGCGTTAAGCGGTTGACAAGAAACCGAAACCGGAACCGCAGCTTGCTTCTTTATCTCCTTCACGAGCGCTTCAAGATGCACAAAAACAAGTGGATAATTCAGAGCTTGGATGCAAACGCGCTTAATTTTTCGCTGCCCAATCGTGGTGCCAAGTGCTGTTAGAACGTTTAGGGTTGGAAAAGTTGGCCATGAAACCCTTGACAGCAGTTCCGTGTTGCTTTTGCTTCCTCTGGCTTGGGGGCAGAAACCGCAGTTAGCCGTGCACTTGCCTTCCTTGTACGTCATCAGGTACGCCGTTGTAGGCTCTGCATCTAACTTGCCTTTTGACAGTTCAAGAACTATAGCAGTGCCTGTTGAAACTCGAATTTGCTCTGGTAAGCCGCTTTGGTTTGGGCATGTTTTTTCTGGCAAAGGCTACACCGAAATTAAAGGTAGCATAATGAGAAAACGGTATATTAGTTTAGGGCTAGAATCTATCCATTAAGAAATTTTGACTTAAAAATCTATGAGCAATGTCACTCTCTGCTCTTCATAAAATCCTGAAGGACCCTACAAGAAGAGAGATTATAAAATGCCTTAACGATAAAGGGCCCTTGCCCTACGTCGAACTTATGGAGTTTGCAAAAGTTACAAACACGGGCAGATCCAATTACCACCTAAAAGTGCTAAGCGGTCTTATAGAAAAACTGGACGATGGAAGCTACACTCTAACGGAAAGAGGCCGCTTAGCGGTTCAAATGCTAGACGAGTTTCCAGAAAGGACGGTTCAAATACGCGAACCAAAAAACAACAGCAAAAAATTGCTTATAACAGCCGCAATACTTCTTGCAGGTATTATTGCTATTTCTATACTGTTGATTCTCATGGCAGCTAACGCAATCAAGCTTTAATGTGACATTCTGGAAGCAACAGCCAGACCAGCCATCAAACATTTTTAACCCAACTGGCACGTTAGGTTGGCAAAGCTTTTATTATGTCTCTGTGAAATTTTACATTCGGTTGAAAAAGAATGCTTGCGACCTTCTATGTGGCGTGAGTTGGTTTGGCGGCGAAGTTAACTGATTTAGGCTTCTTAAAAGGAGTAATTGCTGAGTGCATAGTTTCCACTTATAACATGGATGGGAAACCTGACGCGGCGCCAATGGGGGTCATCATGGAGGACGAGCAGCATCTCATCATCAACCTTTTCAATTCGTCAACAACCTGCAGCAACATTAAAGCAAACAGGTGTGCGATTGTAAATTTAACAAGCAACATAGAAGTTTTTTACAAAACAGCCTTCAAAGAAGCAAACATTGACGGCAAACTGCCTCAAGAATGGTTTAAAAAAGCAAAAGCCGTTAACGCGCCTAAACTACGTTTTGCAGATGCAACCATTGATGTTTCAGTCAGCGACATAACGCCAATTGACACAGAAAAAACGAGAGCCGTGTGCACCATAAAGTTAGTGCAGGCGACAAAGAAATTTCCTCAGGTGCACTGCCGCGCCATGGACGCAACGCTTGAAGCCATTATACATGCAACCCGCGTGAAAGCTTTCCTAAACGATGAAGGGAAACAAAAAAAAGTCAGCAAACTCTTGGAACTAATCGATAACTGCAATGATGTGGTGAATCGGGTAGCTCCAAACTCATCTTACTCTACAGTTATGGCTGATTTGATAGAAAGAATAGATTCTTGGAGGAATAAAACTGAAGGTTTACGTTAAAACTCCAGCTAGGCTGCAGTTGGGATTAATTTTAGATTTGAAGGGGGACTTAGGTCGAATGTTTGGAGGCTTAGGAGTAGGCATGTACCACCCAAGCGTCATCGTTGAAGCTGAACGCGAAAGTAAACAATTAGGGAGCAACTATTAAACTTGTCAATTAACAAAGCGGGCAAAGATTTGAGGGTGCTCTTGATTACGGGTGCACTTGCAGAGGATACGGTTAAACGCTATTCAAAGGAAAGTAGCGTAAAAACCGAAACAGTTGCCCTCAAGATTCCAGTTGCTGCCCTGTTAACTCCTGAAACCATCGCCAAAGGCCTGAAAGATGTTGATGTTAAGGGTTTTGACGTGATTTTGGTGCCCGGGCTCGTCCGAGGTGACACATCAGTAATTACAGAAGCGTTTGGCGTCCAGACCTTTAAAGGTCCAAGGTACGCTGCTGATTTGCCAACGGTGCTGGATTCGCTGGGAGAAGTTAAGCTTTCAACAGTTGTGCCTGCGTGCGATTTGTTGCGGGAGAAGCTTCAGAAAAAAGCCTTGCGGGAAATAGAGAAGACAGAGCAAAACCATGAAGAACTGCTGAAGAAACCTGGCAGCATGCTGATTGGGAACTTGGCGGTTGGCAAAGACTTTCCCATGCGCGTCTTGGCTGAAATCGTTGATGCACCATTAATGGATAAGGAAACAATTCAGCGGTTAGCAAAACACTTCGTCAAGGCTGGCGCAGACATTATCGATGTTGGTATGGTTGCAGGCGAATCCAACCCTTCAGATGCAAAGCGTATTGTTGCATTTGTGAAGCAAGTTGTGGATGTGCCTGTGAGCATAGATTCGCTTGATCCAGCCGAGATTCGAGCGGCAGTTCACGCTGGCGCAGCCCTCGTATTGAGTGCTGATGCAGGAAACATTGACGCGATTGCACCCTATGTCTCTAATGTTGCTGTGGTTGTTATCCCGACAAATCAGCGGCAAGGGTGTTTCCCCAAAAAAGCTGAAGAACGCGTCCAGTTCATGGAGGAAATACTTGAGAAAGCAAAGAGGTTAGGCGTGACAAGGTGCTTGGCGGATTTGATTCTTGACCCGTCGGATGTCTTGGAGTCGTTTATTGCTTTTCGCCAATTCGCGAATAGAAACCCGAATGTGCCGTTGTTTGTCGGTGTTTCGAATGTTACTGAATTGATGGATGCAGATTCCGTTGGCGTTAACGCTCTGCTGGCGCACTTATCATCGGAGGTTGGTGCAAGCATCCTGTTGGCGACCGAAAAAAGTGACAAAGCGAAAGGAACTGTAGGCGAGGAAGTTGCTGCGGCTAAAATGATGTTTCTGGCAAAAAAACGCAGTTCAGTACCCAAAGACCTCGGCTTAGACTTGCTGTTACTTAAGGACAAAAAGAACCGGGAAGAACTCTATGATAAAGCGCTTGAAAAAAACGTGCAGGTAATTGAAGCCGAAAAACCGGATTTAACAGAATTGGATGCACTGGGTTCATTCACAATTGTGGTGGACCGCATTAATGAATACGTCGTGGCGTTGCATTATTCTCTTGAGAAGATGGAGAAGCCGGATAAGATAATTAAGGGCAAAACCGCTGACGCCGTCTACTCAAAGATTATTGAATTGGGTTTGGTTTCAAGAGAAGACCACGTAGCGTACTTGGGAAGCGAATTGGCAAAAGCCGAAATTGCCCTGCAAACCGGAAAAGAGTACATTCAAGATAGAGCGATGTTTACAAAATAGTGGTTTCAGAGGGCAACTTTTCTTGCGTTGATTTTGCTTCATAAAATCTTCTCCCAAAAACAACAATTAGATATTGACACATAAATGTAAAATCTGACCAGCTAAAAAAGCATGGAAAAACCCTCAATTAATCGCCTGATTTTAGGGTTATTTTGCTTATAGCGCCTATTTTTGAACCGTTTCAGTGGTTGCGTCAGAATGTGTAGCCTTTAGCAAATTTTAAATACAAATTGAAGTCAATTATTACTTTGAGGTTATTAGAGTGGCTAAGGCTCCAAAGAAAGAAGATAAAAAGGGTAAAAAGAAGAAATAAGGCGCTTTCAAAGTTTGCCTAACCCCTCATTTTCTTTTTTCACAAAAAATACTTGTTTTCTTCAATGATGTGGCAAATTAGACATAAAAAGTGTTATAACTTTTCAAAAGAGCAATTTAGCCTTTTTTGGCGGTTGAAGTAATTGGCTAAGTGAAGCTTTATCTTTTTAAAAGTAATTTTAGTTATATTGAACGGTGATGTGTTTGGAAAGCAATCCGTTAAGTACACGCCTTGCAGGCTTGGAGTTGGAAAACCCCACCATTTTGGCATCTGGAATACTGGGTTACTCAGCTGAATCGCTTCACCGAGTAGCCAAGGGCGGCGCAGGAGCAGTAGTCACGAAATCCATCGGTATAGAACCAAGAGTCGGCTACGCGAACCCCACTGTGGTTCAGGCAGAAAGCGGATTAATAAATGCTATGGGGTTGCCGAACCCTGGCATCGACTTGTACGCTGAAGAAATAAAGTACTCTAAAATCATTTTGCGCATTCCGCTTATAGTTAGCGTGTTTGGTTACTCAGCAGAGGAATACGCGGCAGTTGCCAAAAAAGCCGTTGATGCGGGCGCCGATGCAGTCGAGCTTAATGTTTCCTGTCCGCATGTTAAGCAAACTGGCGTAGAAATCGGCCAAAACCTAAAACTCCTCGCTGAAGTGGTTGAAATAGTGAAGGCGGCAGTTAGTAAACCTGTAATTGTTAAGCTGTCCCCAAACGTTGCAGATATAACCGCAATAGCTCGCGTAGCAGTTGAGGCTGGAGCAGACGCTTTAACAGCCGTGAATACGCTGAAGGCAATGGCGATTGATTCTGAAACGATGCGTCCAGTTTTAAGCAACATAAAAGGCGGCTTGTCCGGTCCAGCCATAAAGCCCGTAGCTCTACGATGCGTATATGACATTCGCGAGGCGCTGCCTGATGTACCAATAATAGGCTGTGGCGGAATAGTGGATTGGCGTGATGCCGTGGAGTTTATCTTAGCTGGTGCTTCCGCGGTTCAAGTTGGCAGTGCCATCGCTTTGGCGGATACGGAGGTTTTCCAGGCCATAACCAAAGGGGTTGAAGTTTACTTGAGAAAGAAACATGTTGGGAGTGTGAAAGAGATTGTCGGCCTCGCTCATCGCAGCTAACACGCTTAGAACAACGGAAATCGTACAGGTTAGAGTTGAGAGTCCAACCGTTAAAACTTTCATTATGCCTGATAGGTTATGCTCTAAAGCTAAGCCAGGGCAGTTCTTGATGCTTTGGATTCCAGGCATAGACGAAATCCCCTTGAGCGTAATGGACGCTAGTAACGGGTTGGTCTCCGTGTCGGTGAAGCAGGTTGGCGATGCAACACAACATTTGCACAGCATGACGGCAGGCGAAACCGTTGGGGTACGTGGACCTTTCGGTAACAGTTTCACTGAAAGCCGAGGCAGAGTCCTTTTGGTGGGCGGTGGAACGGGAACTGCGCCTTTGCTGTTTTTGGCAAAGCAGCTTGCAGCTAAAACTGAGCGGTTGTCCTTTGTTGAGGGCGCCAAAACCAAAGACGAATTGCTCTTTATTCGGGAGTTCAACGGGGTTTGCAATGAGAAAAGTTTGATTACAACAACGGAAGATGGCACGTATGGCTTGCAATGCTTAGTAACTGAGCCACTTGGCCGCCTGTTGGATAGAGAAAAATTCGACATGATCTACACTTGCGGTCCAGAAGTCATGATCAAGAAAATCTTTGAATTAACAGAACAACGCAAACTGCCCATAGAAGCAAGCCTAGAGCGGCTAATGCGCTGTGGAATTGGTTTGTGCGGAAGCTGCATGATCGGCAAATACCGCGTTTGCAGGGATGGCCCCGTTTTCACGGCTGCACAGCTGCGGGAAGTTAAGGACGAGTTGGGCATTTCAAAGATGGGCTTTGACGGCTCACGAATACCTTTCTGAACGGCGCCGATAGAGGATGTTGCCGCAGCCGGAACTGGAAGAGCTTGCCCGAAAAGCCATCCTTCTCTACAACAGATTTAGAAGCCCTGAAGTCACAGCCAAACTCATATTCACCTCGGCAGCAATGCTTACGGTTTCGTTTTCCGGAGGTTTTTGCTACGGCTGCGGTATACTGGACTACGTCGAAGGCTTCGCCCACCAATTCAAAGCATTAACCGACAAAGCAGAGTTGAAAGTGGGTAAGACAAGGCAAATAAACCCAAGAACCTTTGAGGCAGATTACATTGTTAAGCCTAAGTAAGTTGTTAGGTTTTCTTCTAATAGGGGTATGCTTTTTGTTTGGCCATTTGTGTAGCAAAAGAGGGTAGGATAGAGACATTTTTGTTGTTGAATTTAGGCTCTGTGTTAAGCTTTCCTGTTTCGCCCTGTATAATATAAACTGTTTAATCAAAGTAAGTTAAATTATGTATTAATCTGCGCTTACTAATGGTAAATCTTAAATACGTAAAGCCCTAAAACGTGGCTCAGACAAAAACAAGAAAAGAACTAAGACAAATACAGGAGAGAGAAAGAATGAACAATAAATTATCGACAAAACTGAAAACAAACTCAATGGCAATCATTTTAGTTCTATTGATGGCTACTGTTATGTTAATGGCAAATAAGCCAGTTGAAGCTCAAACAACTCTGCCTGCCGGCGTTACACCAACGAATTTGCAGACTGGCGGTTCGATACTACTACCAGCCGGTGTCACTCCCGGTGTCACTATTGATACCACCGCTTACCTTAGCTTCTCACCTAATCCCATAGGAGTTGGCCAGTCTTTACTGGTGAACTTTTGGATTGTACCCCCACTTCATGTCAGCCACTACTTTACTGGATACACAGTGACAATTACGAAGCCCGATGGAACAAAAGACGTAAAGGTTTTGAATTCTCTCTACGGAGACACGACGGGATGGTTTAGCTACGTAGTCGACCAAGTTGGCAACTACTCACTTCAGTTCAACTTTCCAGGCGGCTATTTCCCTCCAGGCAACTATAGTATAGCTCCTGGCTCGGCTCTCTATTCTGCGACAACCACTACATACGTCAACTTTGTTCAGTCATCCTACTACGCGCCCAGCTCCACTCCAGAGCAAACACTTACTGTACAGACGGCCCCAGTGCTGTCTTGGCCGCCTGCCCCGCTGCCAACAGACTACTGGACACCACCCGTATCCCCTAATAATAGGGAGTGGTGGCCAATCTTAGGTAACTATCCTGGTACTGGGTACATTGGGGGTGGTACAACGTGGGACGAACTCTATCCTAACACGAACCCAAACTATAGCCCCACATACAACTTCATTCCGTGGGTTCAGGGACCGAACAGTGCACATATAGTATGGAGAAATCAAGAAATGGAAATTGGCCTCATCGGGGGACAAGTGGGACAATACACCCCCTCCAGTGGTCCTGGTTCTCCAACGCCCTCTACTCCAGGTGTAATCTATAGTGGGAGATGCTATCAGACAGTTACAAAATCTCTCAACGGTGGCGCGCCAACATCATACGCTGAATGCTACAACTTGCAGACTGGACAAATATACTACAACATTGCTACATCTGCTGGTGGAGTCACACCAACAATCGTTGCATACCCTCCCGCATATGCAACGATTTCAGGCGAGGCAGCAGTGCCCGGCGGAACTGCCGGTGCGGGCTGGAATGTTGACCTTATATCAATAAGCGGCGGATATCTGATAAAGGTTGATCCGTTTACAGGCGCTGTGTTAACGAACGTTTCGATCTCTCCATTGACAGGGAGCGGAGGCACCTACTACATGAACAACTATGTTTTAGCGGTACAGAGCCTTGGCAGCAATAATTACGCTTTAATTAACTGGACGACCGTAGGAACCAGCAGCACCTTCGCTTCAAGGATAATAAGCAACACGACATATGCAATGAGCAGCCTGCCTGGCCTTATCGATTTTAATGCAGGCTTAGGAGCTACAGTGACTGGGATTACCAGTCCCGCAAGTGGAACACCGCTCCAAACGAACATCATAGGTTACAACTTGGAGACAGGTCAACAATTGTGGAACGTAACAGTCAATGAAATCAATTACACCCCAGGTTGCAATGTTGCTGATCACGGAAGGGTCGCTGTATTGATGATGGACGGGTATTACGATTGTTGGGATCTAAAAACAGGGAACTTAGTATGGAAAAGCGAATTAATGGACTATCCTTGGGGACAAGCTAGCTTCGGTGCTTACGCCGTGCAGTCAGCCTACGGTCTCATCTTCCGTGAAGCTTACGATGGCGTCTATGCTTTCAACTGGACAAATGGCGATATAGCATGGCATTGTGAAACGCCAACTCCGGCTGCGTTCGAAACTCCTTACATCGACAACGGTACTAGCGTGTATTCCTTCCAAAGTGGCGGCGAAGTTGCTGACGGAAAACTCTTCGTGTTCAACAATGAGCACACACCCACTTTGCCCCTAGCTAGAGGATATTGTACCTATGCCATCAACGTTACTACAGGCAAGATTGTATGGAGCATAGATGCATATGCGACTCCAGGCGCCGTCGCCTTTGGATATCTCACAGCCGGCTCTGCCTATGACGGATACATGTACGTCTTCGGGAAGGGACAAAGCGCCACAGCAGTCACAGCACCACTAACCACAGTACCACAAGGGACATCAGTGTTGATTCAGGGCACCGTTATGGATGAGTCTCCAGCTACTACCACGTCAGCGTACTATGCGCCAGGTCAGCCTGTTCCATGCGTATCCGACGCGTCGATGAGCACATGGATGGAGTACCTGTACATGCAGGCACCGATTGGCGGAATTTGGGGTAATGCAACAATAACTGGCGTTCCAGTCACGTTAACTGCGACAAGTTCAACCGGCACAGTATACAATATCGGTACAGTCACAACCAACGGATACTTCGGCACTTTCACCACCACATGGACTCCGCCAGCAGCAGGACTATACACTATCAGCGCAGTCTACGCAGGAGATGACTCATACGGCAGCTCAGCAGCATCAACAGGACTATCCGTAGCCGCACCAGTAGCAACACCAACGCCGACACCAACCGCTACACCTCCTTCAAACCTGGCAACCCAAGCAGACCTAATGACATACATAGTCGCTGTGGGAATCGCTATAATCATTGCAATCGCCATAGTCGGCGCATTAATCCTCAGAAAACACGCATAGAAGGCGAGAACAAATCAACATCTTTCCTCCTTTTTTTAATTTTTTTAGCAGGCATTGGAAGGGGCTGAGAAGGCTCAAAAGTTGCTAATTAAGCGATTTAGCATGTTCGGAACGGTTAGAAAACGCCACAAGACTGACCAGTTAGAACCGCAGCTACCGTCGCCGCCATAACTTTTTTCTTTTCATGTTAAGTTCTATAGCGGTATTGTTCCCCTGTTTTCTATAGGACAGTGGTCACTGCAAATGCCAACGGGCTACGAGGGTGAGAATTGACCCATGCCCTTGTTGAGATGTCACCAGCAAATCCTCTTTTTCTTTTGCCTAATGTGTGAGCAACCGGCTAAGCTGACGATAACTTACGGATATAATCTGAATTTAGGGTCAGTTATTAAGTCGAATCCTCTTCTTTCCGTCCATTTTGAAGAGCTACTTGGCTTGTTCCATTGCTGAATTTGTTGAACCATTAGTTTGCTCAATTCTTCTTTGTTTTAGATTTCGAAAACGTTACTTGAAATCCATGTTTTTTTGCCGCGATTGGAAAGATCAATAGGCTCAGGCTAATTGACAAGGTTTAGTCATGTCGATTTTCCTTAGAGAAGGAAGGCGAACAGGTTTGGAGGCCATGCGGGGAAGTTTGATACTAGGAAGATATCTAACTGGTCAATATCTTCTATTCTGTTGAGACTATCTGCCATTTTGAAGTAATCCTGGAAATCCTCAAGAACCACGTGTGCAAACAAGTCGTAAATTCCAATGTATTCAAAAAGGGCTATTAGGTTTGGTATTTTGAGGAGTTCAGTCACTACTTCTGGTCTCATGCTTTTGTTTGCAAGTTTCATAAACACAAAAACCCCACCAGCATATCCAAGTTTGTTTAAATCAACCGTTATGGTTGAAAGAGTCAGCACGTTTTCTCTCAGCTTTTTGTATCTTTCGATAACGGTTTTAGTGGAAATACCAAGTTGCTGGGCAATTTGCCTGAAGGGTGTTCTGGATTTTTGCGTCAGTATTTTGGCTATTTTTTTATCTGTCTCGTCCATTTTTATCTCTGCTTCTTTAACTGCGATATGTTTAGGTTCGATTTTGCTGCTGAAAGGTTTGATAATTAAGTTTTCCGGATGCTCTATTATTATATCGTGGACCCAAATGAATGAATCCACGTGTTTGATTAGTGGGTGAGCTTCCAATTCTCTTTGTATTTTACTTAATTCCCCGATATTGTGCAATGCTACTTGAATGGTGAGGTTGTATTTTCCGAAATCCCTAAGTACTGATGGGACATAAGGTTTACTTTTTAGAAATTCTGTTACTATGCCCTCATCTCCTCTGGTGGTTAAAATTCCAATGTGTGTGATATACTTGTATCCTAAACTATGTGGGTTCACTAACATGGTTTCTCCGTTTATTATTCCTGTTTTCCACAGGTGTTTGTAGCGCATTCTTACTGCTGGTACGGTGATTTTGCAGTCTTTAGAAATTTCAGTGAAGCTTGTGCGTGACTCGTTTAGGAGAGTTTTTAAAATTTTCGCGTCGATTTCATCGATATCTGTTTTGTGCGGCATGTTTTTCCCCTAATGTTTTTAAACGTACTGTGGGTTAAGCTTTTCCTGTGTCGTCCAACGTACAATATAAACTGTTTAATCAAAGTAAGTTAAATTATGTATTAATCTGCGCTTACTAATGGTAAATCTTAAATACGTAAAGCCCTAAAACGTGGCTCAGACAAAAATAGAAAAATACTAAGACAAATATGGAAGATGAGAAAAATGAACAAAATTAAAACTTCGAAAATAGCGACAATATTCGTTATGACATTATTACTGTCTTCTATTATGGCTTTGACACCAATGACAAAACCCGCAGAAGCTCAAGTAGTCGCTACAGGGGGGACACCCACTGTACAAGGGTACTATAATACCGCTGGGCAATACGTTTCTGCAATCGGTGGACCCTTACCATCAGGAGTTACGCCTCAAATAACTATACCCACACTGGCATTCCTTTCAGCTTCACCTGATCCTATAGGCGTTGGGCAAACCGTCCTGATTAATATATGGACTACACCCGGGATTGACGTAGAACGGTACCGCACAGGATACACGGTAACAATCACAAACCCAGCCGGAACCAAAAGCACAGTTGGTCCGATGAATTCTTTTAAAGGAGATGGAACAGATTATTTTACCTACACCGTTGATGCAGTTGGCACATGGAGCTTCCAATTTAGCTATCCAGGCGATTATTATCCGGCAGGAAACTACAGTGAAACCGCTGGAGCAATCATGCTAAGTGGGAGGCCTACCCAAAACGTGAGCTTTCCGATGTCAATGTACTATGAGCCATCCTCAACTCCGGTAACAACAATCACGGTGCAACAAGCCATGATTGCATCTTGGCCCCCATCTGCGGTTCCGGGTCCAGGAGACTACTGGACAAGACCCATCTCGCCCGAGAACAGGGAGTGGTTGACAATCGCAGGCAACTTCCCAGCTGTCGGTCAAGAAGGCGGTGGCCCATATTGGCCAGCGGATACAAATCCATACGTCACAAGTACATACAATTTTATTCCATACGTCCAAGGACCTACCAGTGCTCACATCGTTTACAGGATGCAAACAGCACTCGGAGGTCTCATGGGAGGCACCACAGGCCAAACCTCAGTAGCTCTTTCAGATGGCTGCTATAATAGTTGGGAGTTAAACGGCTGGCTCCCATTAGCAATATACGATGGAAGAGCATACCAACAAATACAAGTAGGCAACACCCAACTCTTAGAATGCTATAACCTACAAACCGGACAGGTTTACTGGCAAATTCCAAACCCATTTCCGAGTTCAATAACGCTTAGCATTTACAATTTCCCGCCTACCATATACATTGGGTACACTACAGGCACTGAAGAAACACCTGGTGGAGCTTCGGATAGCCTGGGCGCTGGTGCAGAGCTTGTTTCAATAAGCGGTGGCTTACTCGTAAAGGTCGATCCAGCTACCGGAGAAACAATACTAAATACCACTCTCCCGTCGGGAATCTCAAGCGGCACTCTTGTTGCTGATCCATTCGCCTTAAGCGTGCAGACTGTTAGTGGTCTGCACTATTTAATCAACTGGACTATTGCAGGATTTGACACCAACTTCGCTGACAGAATAGTAAGCAACATAACATGGCCACTAAGCAGCATACCATCGACAACAGACTTCCAAGCAGGAGTAGCAGTTAACATGGTTGCCATAAGCCCAAGCCCTGAAACTTCTAATGTCCTCGGGGAAATATTGACTGGATATAGTCTTACCACAGGACAAATGCTATGGAACACGACGACCACCAACGTATGTTATGCAGGTACCGTAGTTGCAGATCATGGCTTAGTCGCTGTGCTGATGCAGAACGGGGGTTTCTGGGAAGCATGGAATCTCATGACAGGCACCATTGCTTGGACTAGCCCAGCAATGAATTATCCCTGGGGCACATCTGCCTTCGGAGACTATGGCTCACAATCAGCTTACGGCCTAATTTATCGACCATCTTATGATGGCATCTACGCGTTCAACTGGACAAACGGCGACATAGCATGGCATTTCATAGCTCCATCACTACCGTTTGAAACACCATACAGCGGCAACACGTCATTCAACACCGCCATACGAATTGCCGACGGAATGGTCTACGCGGCCACAACTGAACACACACCAACGGAACCTCTAACTAGGGGCTGGTCACTATGCTGCGTAAACGCTATAACAGGCCAAGAAATATGGAACGTAACAGGTGAATATGCCCCACAGGGTATTGCAGACGGCTATCTTGTAGCTGCCAACGCCTATGATGGATACATGTACGTCTTCGGCATGGGACAAAGCGCCACAGCAGTCACAGCACCGCTAACAACAGTAACACAAGGGACCTCAGTGCTGATTCAAGGCACCGTAATGGATAAGTCTGCAGCTACCACCACATCGCCGGAATACGCTCCAGGTCAATCCGTTCCATGTGTATCCGACGCGTCGATGAGCACATGGATGGAGTACCTGTACATGCAGGCACCGATTGGCGGAATTTGGGGTAATGCAACAATAACTGGCGTTCCAGTCACGTTAACTGCGACAAGTTCAACCGGCACAGTATACAATATCGGCACAGTCACAACCAACGGATACTTCGGCGCCTTCACCACCACATGGACTCCACCAGCAGCAGGACTATACACTATCAGCGCAGTCTACGCAGGAGATGACTCATACGGCAGCTCAGCAGCATCAACAGGACTATCCGTAGCCGCACCAGTAGCAACACCAACGCCGACACCAACCGTTACGCCTCCTTCAAACCTGGCAAATACAACAGACCTGATAACGTACATAGCCATCGCAGTAATCGCTATAATCATTGCAATAGCCATAGTCGGCATATTAATCCTCAGAAAACACGCATAAAAAGCGAGAACAAATCAACAACTTTCCCCCTTTTTTAGTTTTTTTAGCAGGCATTGGAAGGGGCTGAGAAGGCTCAAAAGTTGCTAATTAAGCGATTTAGCATGTTCGGAACGGTTAGAAAACGCCACAAGACTGATCAGTTAGAACCGCCGCTACCGTCGCTACCATAAATTTTTTCTTTCCATGTTAATTTCTATAGCGGCACTTTTTCTCTCTTTTTGAAGTTCTGTATTGACGAACTATTTTGAATAATACCAGCGTCATAGGTTCTACTTAGAAGCTTTCCCATTCCATAAACTATCTAGTGCACTTAATCCCAACTCGAAAACCTCAAACATGCTTATGACCGAAAGAATTACGCGTAGACACACGCTCACTATCTAAATTGAAACCAAAATTTTTTTTTGACCTAATGCTATATTCTAGTGTGGATTTCCACTATATCTCCATCTTCCAGCATGAAACCTAAACCAACCTTCTTAGGACTAAACGGCAAACGCTTAGCCCACACCATTGCAAACAAGAAATTAGAAACAAACTCCTTATGAATATTCTTCGCCAAATCATTAATCGTTACTCCGCGCCTAAGCGCAAAAGGGTGGTCACTGTGCACTTTCATGCCGGGCTCTTTAGTGTAAACCCGAATAATCCCTAAAGAATCAAAAAGCGCCTTTCCCAACTCGTCTATACCTGTTTTTTGCTCGCATGACATGGCGACAACAGGCAGCTTCTCATTCACATACTGTTTTAAATGACGCAGATTCGCCGTTGCACCCTTCAAATCCAACTTATTTGCCACAACCACGGCCGGCTTATATGTCGTGGTCTCAAAAATAGCGTCCTCCACATCATCGAGCCTTACATCACCGCTGATTTTCACTATGGCGTCGGTTATCTTGTAACTGCGCAGCAAATCCTCAACATCTTGCATTGAACAATCCAAAAGCTTACCGACAAGGATAATGCGCAACGCCGCACCAGCATGGCGGCGGTCAATATCCACCTTTCCACTAGGCTTAGTTACAAGTACACGGCTTTTCTCCAACTCGCCCAAAACCAGCTCCAACTGCCCAACCGGGTCATGAGACAAATCAACCATCAAAATCACGCCATCAGCATTCCTTGCTAAACCAAGCGTAATATGACCTCCTGCGCGCCCATCTGCACTGCCCTTCATTACAGCTGGCGCTTCAACAATCTGGAACTGTACATCCGAATAACTCATTATACCAGGCACGGGCTCATGAGTACTGAAAGGCGTAGGCGTAACAAGCACTTTTGAATTCGTTGTTGCGCACAATAGACAACTCTTACCCACGTTGGTCATGCCGATCAAAGCTATCTGCGCTGAACCTTCCTTTTCAACAAAGAGCCTCGGTCCACCGCTACTCTTGCCTGTGCCCTTTCGCTTCTTATCCTCCAAGTCGGCGCGGATAATAGCCATCTTCTTCTTAATCGTACCCCGAAGCTTCAACGTGCCTTTGTGCTGAGGAACACAACTAAGGAACTCCTGCATCTTTTGCAGCTTCTCTCTGGGAGTATGGGCAGCTTCAACCTCCTCCCACTTATCCAACGCTTCAGGCGGCAAATTCGTCGGCATACAAACTACGCAAATACTATTTCCTAGTCAACTTTAAGTCTATTTCTGAAAAAGAAACAAATTATGCCCTTAAAACTTGAATTTTATGCTGACCTGTTAGGTCGGCTAACAAAAAGTACTGGTCTGTTATTTATTAATATATGAGATGTTGGAAAGTCTTTTATACTCTCTCTAACCTCCATATAATTGATTATAATTATGGGGGTAAATAAGATAGCCGATTCTATAGTTTTTGCTCAATCAAAGCCCGATAAGCAGGCTTACCCATTAACGCATTCTTCAAAAATCCCTCCTTCCCAAAACGTAGATAACGGCGATAACAGCAGAGATTTGCTTGAAGAGTTAGGAATAAGCAGTCAACAATTCCGAATTTTATTTGACAATCTAACTCTAGGCGTAGCTTTGTATAAAATGGTTTTTGACAAAGACGGCACGCCTGTTAACTTCATTCTCCTTGAGAGTAACCAGGCATATGATCATATTCATTTTTTTAAAAGACAACAAATTGGAAAGAAAGCAACGCAGTTTAAAACCAAAATAAAAAATGGCTCTGTAGACTGGATAGGCATTTACGGCAGGGTAGCCACCACTGGTGTGCCAGAGTATTTTGAAACTTACTGTAAGCCTCAGGATAGTTGGTATCAAGTTTACGCTTACAGTCCAAAGAAGACCTATTTTGTTTCAGTATTTATGGATATAACTGAGCAGAAAAAGAAAAATGCAGGAGAGCTTGAGGAACAAGAGCGATGGGAGCAGCAACTTGTTATTTCAGAAAAAAGGTACCGCATGCTCTACGAGACATCTCAAGACGGAATTATGGCCAGAGACTTGAAGGGACGAATGATTGATTGCAACAAAGCCTACGCGAAAATGCTTGGTTACTCCAAAAAAGAACTAAGACACATAACCATCCAGCAGTTACTGCCTGAGAAGTGGCAGGAACAAAGAGAAAAAATCGGTAATAAAACGCTGCAAACTGGTCGCTCCATTGTTTTTGAAGGAGAATGCAAGCGTAAGGATGGCTCGGTTTTTCCGGCGTCTGTTAGAACTTGGCGGTTGACCAACGGAAAAGGAAAAGTAATAGGCTTATGGTGCATTGTTCGAGACATCACCGAGCAAAAGGAGTTTCAAAAAAATCTTCTAAATCACGCGGGAATCTTAGAAAAAATAATTGAACAGCGAACAAAGCAACTTAAAGATTCTGAGCGTTTAGCAGCTATTGGGCAAACCGCTGGTATGGTTGGGCATGACCTTCGAAACCCACTTCAAGCAGTGATCGGCGAATTATATCTTGCAAGAAGTGAAGTTGAACCGCTTCCTGAAAGCGAACTCAAGAACAATTTACAGGAGAGCATACAGGTAATAGAAGAGCAAGCGGTCTACATGGACAAGATTGTTTCTGACTTGCAAGCATTCGTACGCCCAGTCAAAATAGATAAACAACCAATCAACCTAAAGGAACTTGTTACCGCCGTCTTAGGTTCCGTTGTCATTCCAGAAAACATTAACATGAACGCGTGCATGAAAACAGCTTTTCAAGTGAAAGCTGACCCACAACTCCTAAAGAGGGTTCTAATCAACCTAGTAACTAACTCGGTGCAAGCCATGCCAGACGGCGGAAAACTAACCATAAGCACAGAAGTTAACAGCCAAGGTAAAGCAGTTGTAACCGTGGAAGACACAGGTGTAGGCATACCTGAAAAAATTAAACCCCAAATCTTTACGCCTTTATTCACTACTAAACCAAGAGGGCAAGGCTTCGGCTTAGCCGTCTGCAAACGAGTAATAGAAGCGCACGGCGGCTCTATCAATTTTGAAAGCCAAGAGGGCAAAGGAGCAAAATTCACAATTCAATTTCCAGCCAGTTAAGTCTCAACCTATTTCCTTCTCTTTTTCTGTTCCTTTCAATTTCTGCCTTAAGCTATAAATGAATGCTATGAGCCAGAACGCAACGGTTGCCCATCCTAAAGAGAAACCAATAATGTTCCCAAGCAAGTAATATGCCACTTCGAAGCCAACGATGGATACGAACGTTAAGAAAGAGCCAACAATGCTATAGCCACGTAGCATTTTTCTGTTTTTTATAACTGCTCTCAGCATTAACATCAAGGCGGTAAAATTTATTATGCTAGCCAAACTTAGAGCTAAATTAGCCGCGTCCATGTGTCTTTTTTCCCAAAGCCACAATTGTTTTGAACAACTTAAGACTTCTGCTTACGCAAAATTCTATGTTTTGGGCAAAAGCATAAAAGCCTAACATATTCTTATGAAGGGGCATGAGGAAATGTATGAATAAGCAGTTAATTGTCATAACGCTACTTTTCTGCCTTGCATCATTAATGGTCATACAAGCAGCTAGAGCTCAACCCACTCTCCTTCCAGGCGTCGTTCCAGGCGAGGAATTCACTTATCTTACATCTAGTTATTGGACGTCAGCCAACGCTTACACTTCAATTCCACAAGATGCGCTATCAGCCAACCAGACACAATCCATTGAGGTTATAATAAGCGATGCTAACGATACGTACATTACAACGTTTACAGCTACATATTACTATTCCGGAATGCCGAGTGCCTACAGAGGATCTGTAGATATCCAAACAGGAGGTACCGTTGGTTCCCCCTGGCCAGCAGTTATAGCCGCTAATCTGACTGCAGGCGATCTCATTCATCCATTAGGATCGGATGAAATTACAATTAACCAAACACTAACTATGAACGGCAGAGTAACAAACCAAATCTACTTTAACATATATAATGCAACGAACGGCATCACGACAAGTGTCAACCGCTACTTTGATCAGCAAACAGGCATGCTTGTAAAGGAAGTTGACAGCTCAGTTGATGACGGATCAGTCAGCGGCTACACCAGCACAGACGCGGAATCAACGACATTAGAATATTCGCCATGGAATCCAGCACCATTGCCAACAGCGACACCAAAACCAAATGTCACATCTAATCCCACAGCGAATCCTGGATGGATATATGCTGTAGTGGTCGCGGTAGTGGTTGTAGTTGTCATTGGCGCTTTGTTGTTACTTCGTAAGCAACAGAATAGTGGTCGCCGTAAACGACGCGAGAATGTTCGGTTTAAACCGCCACCACCGCCTCCGCCACCACCGCCTCCGCGATAGAATTCCAACTATTCCTTTCCTCTTCGATATTCATTGCAGAACTTGAGGAAATTGCAGGCATCGATGCAGAGTACGAAACCCTGAAGAAATAAATAAAAAAATCGATAAACTCAGAGAGGGCTTTTACTCTTTTTTTGGTGGTGGACGGGCCGGGATTTGAACCCGGGACCTCCACGATGCCAACGTGGCGATCATGCCAGACTGATCTACCCGCCCAAAGCATCTGGCTTTTAAACTTTAATCCGCGTCGTTTAATAAGCGTTTCTTAAAGATTTGCGAAAAGAAAAAAGGTTCCACAGGTGTGCAGAGCGTTCTGTTCAAGCATTGGTGACAGCGTAGCTTTTTATAATGCAATCGCAAATAGAAAAGCCAAGCAAGGTGCAAATAGAATGCCTAAAGTAAAAGTTGCATTAATCGGCGTTGGAAACTGCGCTTCAGCCTTCATTCAAGGCATACAATATTATGGGAAACTTGAGAAAGCGGAAGATTACATTGGACTCCGCAATCCAGTTTTGGCAGGTTTAAGCCCAAAAGACATTGAGGTGGTCGCGGCTTTTGATGTTGATAAGCGCAAGGTTGGAAAAGACCTCTCAGAAGCGATTTTTGCTAAGCCAAACAATGCTCCAAAGGTGTCTGATGTGCCTTCAACAAGTGTTAAGGTTAGCAAGGGTCCATTGTTGGATGGGATTGGAGAATCAACCAAAGCCATCGTTCAAGTCAGCAGTGCGCCCGATGTAAACGCTGCTAAGGTTCTCAAAGAAGCGGGCGCTGAAGTAATGGTTAATTTACTTCCAAGCGGAGCTGCAAAAGCTTCGCAATGGTATGCTGAACAAGCCCTAGCGGCAGGATGCGCTTTCGTCAATGCAACGCCGAACTTTATAGCGAGCGATGCTGTGTGGGCTAAACGGTTTGCTGATGCAAAGCTTCCGCTTGTCGGCGACGACTTAGTGGATCAGGTTGGGTCAACTTCTTTGCATAAAACGTTGCTTAAGCTGCTTTCAGACAATGGGGTAAGGATAGATGAGACTTACCAGCTTGATGTTGGTGGAGGAACCGAATCCGTTGACACAATGGACCGCACTCGCGATGCTAAACGCCAAATTAAAACTGAGTCAGTAGCTGCTTCAATACCTTACAAGGCTGAGATAGTAGCTGGCTCCACGGATTACGTGGATTTCCTGCAGAACAAGCGTGACAGTTACTTCTGGATAAGCGGCGTCTACTTCTGCAATGCACCCATGAAGATAGACCTCAAATTCCAAACTGTTGACGCGCCAAACGCTGGCTCAGTACTCTTCGACGTAGTGCGTGCAATGAAATTGGCGTTGAACAAGAAGCTTAATGGCGCGGTGCAGCCAGTTTGTGCTTACGCGTTTAAACGTCCACCCCAAATGGTATCGCTTGAGGTTGCAGAAGAAGAATTTGCCAAGTTCATAGCTTAAACCGTTCAAGTTAGCTAAAGCTTTGCTAATTCGCTTATTATCTTTTCTTTAACGCCGTTTTCTTTCAACGTATCTTTTAGGTAGTTTATTGTTTTGACTGGTGTAGGGTCTACTCCGTGTAGAAGTGCCAAGTAGATGCTTGTGAAGTCGCCGATGCAAATGGTCGACAGCATCTTTGCCAATGGGCTTTTGCCTTGAGCTGGTACTTCAAACAGTCCCAAGCCAGCTTTGCCCACCAACTCTTTTGTAATCTCAATTCTGCTATGAATTTCAGTTGGCTCCTCTTTGTCTCTGATGAAGATTGCAGAGAAGCATTTACCAAGTTCACCGGCTCGTTCCCAACCCACAATCTCGTTATGGTTAAGCTCAGAGAAAGCCTCCCACTTGGCAGGAACCTTGCTGTTCTCATTGAACTGCGTCTTAAAACGCTGGGCAACACTGCGGTAAAAACCAAAACCATAAACGACAGGAGCGGTCTGCCCTATGCCTAAAGCTAAGGTTTTGGAAAAGTTTTCTTTAACTGGTTTCTCAGGTGAGTTATCCTTGCTAATTTTTTCAAGAAGTGTCAGGGCTTCGGAGAGTTCCTCTGACGTGCCTGAAACCAAACCCATTTTCTCCATGACCAATAGCAGGGGAACGAACAGGTAGGGAAGCGCTGCACGCGGAGGCATACCGCCTGGAACACGTAGGTATGGTACTTTGAGTCTTTCAGCGTTTTCTAGCAGGGCGCCGCCGCTGCTTATGCAGTAAATCATGCATTTCCGCTTTAGTGCGTCAAGAAAAGCGCCTAGGGATTCTTCTGTGTCGCCTGAGTAGCTGGTTATTAGCACTAGGCTTTTTTTGCTTGCGTATGCTGGGAGCTGGTATTCGCGGTTGACTTCAATGGGCACGGTTGCTTTGTTTCGTGCCCAGTCTTTCAGTAGGTCGCCGCCGATTCCTGAGCCGCCCATGCCTGCAACTATAATGTTGTCTGGTTTGGGATATTTTACTTGGATTTTATCGGCTAATTTAGTAGCTTCACTGTATAGCTTAGAAGAATTTACACAAAAATTAATCATGTTGCTTCTATCAACGTCTTTAATTTTTTCAGGTTCATCTAAAAATGTTGGCTTCATTTCAAGTCCTCATAATAAGCAGTTTTATATCTCATTCCCTACTTTTAAGCTCAACGCAGACTCATGGTTAACCAATTGTTGAGGGACAAAACCGTCATGGATAAAAAGAAGCTTGCAATCGCCATTCCAGCATCCGTAATTTCTGACACGCCGCATTTGCGAGAGAGAACATCAAAAATAGGCTTGATTGGAAGGGCAGCGGCGATTTTCAGGGTCGACGAAATCATAGTTTACCCAGACAACCCCAAAGTCAACCAGTTAATGGACTTGGATTTTATTGTTCTCTTGCTAAATTACTTAGAAACGCCACAGTACCTTCGCAAAAGACTCTTCAAAATTGAGCCGCGCTTGCAGTTTGCTGGAATTTTGCCTCCGTTGCGTACGCCTCATCATCCTGTTAGCGGCAATCGGGATTTGAAGGTTGGCGAGTATCGTGAAGGGATGGTTTTGTCGAAGGCTAAAGAAGGCTTGCTCGTGGACATAGGCGTTGAACAACCCGCGCTTTTGAGGGAAACACAGTATGCTGTCGGCGACCGCTTAACATTGCAAATCGTCAATGTTGGCGGACGAATTGAAGTTCAAACGGCAAATCGAGATGATATTCCGTTCTACTGGGGTTACAGAGTTCGCGTGGAAAAGCGGCCCTTTGGACAGCTTATAACTGATGAAGAGTTCGATTTGACTATTGCTACCGCAAAGCTTGGCGATAAATTCATGGATGTTGCCGGTCAAATCGGGAAAAAATGGAGTGGCGCCCAGCATATTTTAGTGGCGTTTGGTGCTCCATCGCGTGGTTTGCATGAGATCGCCAAAGAGGAAGGCGCAAAGCTTGAGGCGATGGTGGATTTTATTGTAAATACGGTTCCTGGGCAAGGAACGGCGACGGTCAGGACTGAAGAGGCGCTTTTGGCTTCATTAGCTATTTTGAACGTTCAATTTCATAACTAAATAATTCATTCTTCTTCATATTTTGACTGATTATTTTTTTGTTTTTTAGCTAAAGAAATAAATGTATGGTTGATTATTTGGCTCTCTATGCTTTACTTTGACATTGCAATGCCGATCACATTATTTATTGTGGTCACTGTTGCTATGCTTTTAAACAAACGTGTTGCAGGAAGACTGCAGTCAACTGTTGAGGAAAAAGAGTTCCAGACAAAAGACGTAATCCTTCTTGTAGTTTTCATGGCGATTGTAATTTCAGCTATAACTTACGTCTCAATAATTAATCCAGGTGCAATCTTCCAAAATATAATTCTTATATTCTTTCTTTCATCTTACACTACGCTGCTTTTCACGTTCTCATATATATTCTCTAACCTCCCAAAAACAAGGGCGCAGATGCTTTCCATTGGATTCGGGGTCGCAAGCGCCGTTGCTGGAGCGGTTTGCATGTTAGGTCCACTTCAAGACGCCTATACAATCTACAGGGTAGCTGCGTTTTTCGCTTTAACGGTCTTTTGTTTTGGCGTTGTAGTCTATGAACAGGTGAAGACTTATTCTAAGCCGAAATGGTATGTGGCTGTCCAGCCGCCAGCAATATTCGTTCTACTGTTCGTGTTCTTTAACTTTATCAGCAATAGTGGCACTGCATCAGTATGGTTCCCTATTGTTATGGATGTTTTCGGATTAACATTTGCTATCATGATAATTCTATATCTTAGCTCACTGTTCAATTGGAAGACGGTGGGACTCTTTGCTGCACTCTTAACAACAATGGATATAATTCTGGTTTTTAGTGGACCAATGGTTGCAGCAGCAAACACTTTCACTGGTTTAGGTCTACCCGTTCTTGTTTACTTACCCAATATTCCGTTTATTAAAGCTTCTGCTGGATATCTTAACATCTACGGTTTTGCAGCTGTAGGGCTTGGACTTGGTGACTTCTTTTTTGGAGGCGTCCTAGCAGTTCAAACATTCAATAAATTTGGTAAAAAAATCGCCCTCGAAGCTGTTATAGCAATGACCATTGCGTTTGCTCTTTGGGAAGCATCTTTCTCTGTGATTTTGCCTTCGCTTTCCTCAATTCTTGGGCATCAGCTTACGGGCTTTCCTGGAACACTGATGATTCTTAGCGGCTGGGCACCTGTTGCAGGTTGGAAGGTCCTTAGCGAAAGGAGAAAAGCAGCAAAGATGTCCGTTGTTAACCAACCGTCCGAGGCACCTAAAGAACAAAGTTTGCCTATACAATAATTGAAATCTTGATATCTTTTAAATTTTGATAAATAATCTTTTGGGGAAAAATTGGTTAAAAATAAGAGAGAGGCTAATTTACCCGAATAGGGCGCCTAATCCTTCTAACGCTGCGTCTTCTTTGGCTTTTTCCTCTTCAGCTTTCTTCTTCTTGTCTTCTACTGGTGCTGCTTTCTGTTCTGCTGGCGCGCCGCCTGCTGGAGCTGCTACTGGAGCGGCTGCCATCATTGCTGGTGCGGCTTTAATTGCTTCGTCGATGTTTACCTCGCTGAGGGATGCTACTAATGCTTTTACTTGTATCGGGTCAACTGTAATTCCTGCTGCTTTGAGAACGTTTGTTACTGAATCTTCGTCTATTTCTTTTCCTGCCTTGTGAAGGAGCATCGCTGCGTAAATATTTTCCATACCTTTTCACCTCTTCAACTGACTATTTTAACCTTTTCAGTTGGTCAGACCCGCCTCGTTTGAAGAAGCTGGTCGTTACCTTGAATTGGCAGTTGGTTCCGCCATTTCTTGCCGTTTAGAAGAATACCCAATACCTTAAGAACTTTTCGTACATGCAGTTAAGGTAGGTAGTTACAACCTTTTGGTTTCCAGCGATGTTTCCAAAAAACTGTACTGTTTCATAACGCTTATCTTTAGGGCGAGGCACAATACGTGATTTACAGGTTAATGATACTATGGGAAATGTTACAGTCGCCCTTCTCGGCGCTTTAGATTACGGCAACAGCCTTGGCAAAAAAGGCACATCCACAGACATAACATTCTATAACCTGAAAAAAGGCGAAGCCACAGTAACCCTCATTGAACCCACACGGTACCCAGAAAGGCTAGCGCCACTGTTCTACGCTGTTTCTCTATCGAAAAAGGCGATAGTTGTCGTTGATGAGATAAATGCTGCTTTCGGCGAATGCCTAGTAATGCTTCAATGCGCAGACATCAAAAGCGGCTACATAATCCTAAGAAACTACATCCCCAAAGAAAAAATCGAGCCGCTCATAAAAGGAACAAATCTTGAAAAATTTGAATTCACAGCAGATGACCCAACATTTCTAAGAGAACAGCTCTTAGCAGAAGCAGCAAAACAAAAATCCCCCGAAACCCCAGTTGGACAACAGTCAATTGGAGTAGTGCCGGTTGATCATGCCTTTAACGTTAAAGGCGTAGGCGTCGTCATACTAGGCGTAGCTACAAGCGGAATCGTTCAGAAGTACGCGATGCTCAGCGGTCTTCCAGGAGGAAAAACAGCGCAAGTCCGTTCAATCCAAAAGCATGATGACGAATTTAACATTGCAGGCGAAGGTGACCGTGTTGGGCTTGCGTTAAAAAACGTTGAAGTAGAAGATTTAGACCGCGGAACGGTTTTAACAAATGACCCCTCAATTAAGACTGCATCCAAGTTGGAAACGCATGCTTCATTGGTTAAGTATTGGCAGACTCCGATAAAGCAGGGAATGATCATGCATGTTGGCCATTGGACACAATTCATAACCGCTAAAGTTGACGCGACAGCTGACACGGGTGAACCGAAAAAGCCAGCTTTAACTTTAAGCCTTGATAAGCCGCTTGTTTACCGCCCAAACGATAAAGCGGTGCTGATGTATTTAGAGGGCGCAAAACTGCGAGTAGCAGGAACCGTAGAGTTACATTAACTAATCGTTTAGCAGCGTTTAATCGCGATGGAAAACGCAGCTAAATTATTTTTTTTAGTTCTCTTCAGGGTTTGTTTTTAAGTTGTTTGTGTTGAATAGGGATTGTTTTGGGTTTGTTTTACATGTCACGCATGTGCATAGCTACTAGTCACCCATGTTCATGGTTATACATCACGCAATAACGTGGGGTTTTTTCCATATTTTTGCAGGCAGCCCTGCTCTAGATATTTTTCGGGACAAACCAGTGCAATCGCAGCAATCATTCATGGTTTAACTACTCTCCAAGAAGTCAGTTCTGAATCGTATCTGAGTAGCTTTTAAAAGAAAGAATAATGCTATATCATACAAATAGAGTGAAAGACTTGCCGAGCTTTGTAAAAGTTGACATGGGAGATTTGGACGACGAGAAAGAGAACCTCGCGAATTTCTTGCGCAGCCAATTCGGATTAAATTCATCAATAATTCGTGAAGGCTTGGAACTAGAAAATGGAAGTTGTTTCGACTTATAAATTGGCAAGATGGGTCAACAAGTTTGTTTATCGCAAGAATCTAAACAGCACGCATTGGGTTGCTGTGAAAAATAACGTTGTCAAAATCAACAGGTTCGAGCACCAAAAGAAAATTAAGAAAAACAAGCATCCAACTACCCCATCAACGATCAAACACGGGTGGTAACAAAAAAGACGGCCAAACGTTTCTTAATTTTTTTGAAAGGATTGTTAAGTTCCAGATATGCTTAATTCATCCTTGTGTGATAAGCCAAAAACTCCCATTAACGAATAGCTGAATCTTACAAATAACAATTTTGTTCATTGAAACAATTTAACAGCGAGTTCAACAACTAATTAAAGGCAGAATAGCTATCATATTTGAGTAAAGCAAGACACCGCTGAGTTTTAAGAAAAAATCTATATTCCCCAAGCAATTCATCATCCAGCACGAGTGAACTGATGTATAGGACTGGCGTAGCTAACCTGCCACTTCATGGTGGAAAGGCACCCTCATGGCTTACAATACGCATGCGTAAGTTAGCCAAGGAAATAGCAGACATCATGATTGAGGAACAGGGCACAGCCACCTTTATCCAACGCTTATCTGATCCGTACTGGTTTCAAGCGTTCGGCTGCGTTTTAGCCTACGACTGGCACAGTTCAGGAGTAACCACAGTAGTCACAGGCATCCTCAAAGGCGCCTTGTCGCCGGAAGAGCACGGCATCGCTGTTTGCGGAGGAAAAGGCAGAACCTCAAAGAAAACGCCAAGCGACATCGCTTTGGCTGGCGAAAAGTTTGGTTTTTCCGAAGAAACAATCAAAACGCTCACCTACAACAGCAAAATGGCTGCAAAAGTAGACAACACAGCCATCCAAGCAGGATACCAACTCTATCACCACGCCTTCTTAATAACTAAAGATGAGCAATGGGCAGTAATCCAGCAGGGCATGAGCGCAGAAGACCGAACAGCAAGACGTTACCATTGGCTATCCGATAACGTAACTGACTTTGTTGTTGAACCCCACAACGCGATTGTCGGCAACGTAAAACGGGAAAGAGCCTTGAACATGGTGGCAAAAGACAGCGAAGCCGCCAGGAAAGCCTCTGTCGATTTAGCAAAGGAACCGACCCGTAAACTCATGAACCTTATCCAGTCCACGGCAAAACCGCTAAACCAAAAATCGTTGCAAGATTGGCTTCCCAAAACAGATGACCCATGGCAACAAACCCTAAACACCCTCAACATGCCCCGCAACATAAACTGGGGCACGCTCAGCAGAGTCTACGAGTTCCAACCGAACAATTATGAGGAACTCAAGCGTAAAAGGCGTTGGACCAGCAACTGTACGCGGTTTAGCTCTCGTAGCCGAACTGGTTTATGGAGAGAAGCCAAGTTGGGAAGACCCAGTGAAATTCAGCTTTGCATACGGCGGCAAAGACGGCGTTCCCTTCCCAGTTGACCGCAAAGCAATGGACGAGTCAATCCAAATCCTCAAACAATCAGTGCGATCAGCGAAAATCGGCGACAAAGAAAAACTGCATTCACTGCAAAGGCTAAGACGGTTTGTTCCAGAGAACGCCAACTCTTAAAGCAAGCTTCTTTGAAAAAACGTATATATTTTTATTGTTGCAGGTTCACTTAATTGCCTCGAGCCTGAAGTGGGGTCGTAGTCTAGACAGGTATGACGACGGGCTCCAGAAGCAAGCAACGGGTTTGCTGACCTCGCCCAGAGGAATGACGAAGTTCTGGAGCGTGTCTAGAGAAACCCGTAAGGAACGGCTTTGCGCTGTTCTTGGGTAAAGGTCGTCGGTTCAAATCCGGCCGGCCCCACCAAATTAATATAAACCAGTCTAATTCGTATGTGGTGCTTTAGCGAGAAGCAGCCTGGAACTGTTCTTTTTGTATATAGAGGAGTTTTCTGGTTCAGGGATTACCCCGAGACGTTTAAATCTTACAGGTTTGGAGCAATCAAGTCTGCAGGCGTATAAGAACCTATAATCAATTAATTTGCGGAAGAAGATTCATGAAGGTCTTCTACCAAAAAGAGTCCAATGGCATCAGCCACGTGCAGAAAATCATAAGAAATCGCGAACAAGCGATTCACTTCGTAACAGGACTGGGTCGGATCGGGCTTACCCCAAAAGGGTATGAGTACATATGCTAAACTTGCTGAAAACTCTCTCAAGAGGGCTATTTTCGCAAGTTTAGATCAAAGTTAGAAACTTCCCCCCTTCACTGAACCCAAGCGCGTGCGCACAAAGAAAAGGATGACAACGGTAACATCTATTAGAATGGCCAAGATGCTGCTTTAAAACCATATGAAGCTTACTGAAAAGTTCGAAAAAGTCAGGGTTTGTCTTGTTTCTCAACTTTGTCATCTTTCCAGTGTCTCTTTCGCTTTGTTCTTCGTCCTTCCGATGCTTCTACTGGGGCTTACGCGTCGGTCTTGACTGTAGAATTCATCTCCGAGGCTTTGCCTGAAGACATCTGTACCTTTGCTTGGGCTTCTCCGAGCGCGGCGTCGTGAATATACCTCTTTCCCCTGAGAAGAGACGCGATGGCTGCAGCGCCTGCTAGCCCGGCACTCACGTAGAATGCGCTTTGCAAAGAAGACATGAAGGACGGGGCAATCGCGCTTGGGAACCAGTGCAACCCAGTCAGGGTGCTGAGTGCCTGGCTGCTCAGTGTTGCTGCAATGCTGTGCGGCAGTTGGGCTATGATTGACGCGATAGGATTGTAGCCCAAGAAGGCGGAGAAGAGCGATTCAGTTGGTGAGAGTGATATGAAGTAGTGAATCAGCTGGGGCGCGCCTGCCGCTGTTAAAGAGGAAGCGAATGCTGCTGGAAGGCTGTGCGAAAGCGAAAACACGATGACTGCGAAGAACGCAGCGATGCTAGCCACCATCCCCGTATTCTGCATCGTGGTTCTCATTCCAGAAGCCACTCCCCTGTTCTCTGGCGGAACCGAGTTCATTATCGACGCTGTGTTGGGCGAGGCGAACATCCCCATCCCGAAACCCTGTACATATATCAGCACCGCAAACTCGAGGTAATCGAAGTTGTAGGAAGGGTTGCCAGACCAAGAAATGTTCCGCAGGTAATCATCATGCCAAGTGTCGCCAGACCCCTCGCGCCGTACTTGTCCGATAGGGCTCCACTAATTGGCCCCATGGTTACGAACCCAGCGGAGAGGGGAAGCAGGTAAATTCCAGCCCAGAAGGGCGTATCGGTGTAACTAATCCCATGCAGCGGGAGCCAGATCCCCTGTAGCAGTATACTGAGCATGATCATCACCCCGCCCCTCGCTATTGAAGCAAGAAAACCAGCGAATATCCCGGCGGAGAAAGTTCGAATCCTGAACAAGCTGAGCCTGAACATGGGGTACTTCACCCATCTTTCCACGAAGGGAAACGCCACGAGTAGCGCAACTCCTGATATCAAACCAACGATTACGTAAGGGTCGGACCAACCCATCGTTGCCGAGCCGTAAGGAAGCAGCCCATACGTGAGAGAGATCAGAAGCACAGTCAGGCCAGCGGCGAAGGTGATGTTGCCCCAGACATCTATCTTCTCTCCCCTGCTTACAGTACCCAACTCCTTCAACTTCCAGTAGGACCATGCTGCGCCAAAGGTACTCACTGGGACGCTGACCAAGAAGACGAGCCTCCAGTCTATCGTCGCGAGGGTACCGCCCAGGACGAGGCCTATGAACGAGCCTGCCAGAGCTGCAACCTGGTTTATGCCGAGGGCCTTGCCTCGCTCATTCGCAGGAAAGGCATCCGTTATTATCGCGGCACTGTTAGAGAACAGAAAGGCGGCCCCGACCGCCTGTATTATTCGAAAGAAAATCAGTTCCAGCGCGCCAAGGCTCCCGGTATTCGGGGTGAGGAAGAGGAGGATAGAACCGAAAGCGAATATTGCGAACCCCATGTTGTAAAGCCTGACCCTTCCGTATATGTCCGAAAGTCGCCCGAATGATACCAAAAGGGTCGCGGTGACGATCAAGTAACCGAAGAGAATCCAGAGGAGATATGGGAAGGAGGTCAGCGGATTCAACTGTATCCCGCGGAATATGGCTGGGAGAGCAATCAGCACTATCGTGCCGTCTATCGAGGCCATCAGAGTGCCGAGAGTGGTGTTGGAGAGAGCGACCCACTTATACTCAACCATATGACGTCAACCTCCACAACTACGCGCCCATAACTCTTCAGTCAACCGCACAGACACATTCGTCACGCTAAACAAACATTATCGACCTCTGCAAAACCCTCAGATAGATTTCTCCAGCTTTTTGTTTTCCATGAGCATCACCAAACGCGCGTAGTATATGTTTCAATGGAATATGTTTGAATAGCATATAAATATTACTTGGACTTATAACTAAAATGAAGGATGTAGAAATGGAAGAAGAGACTGCGGCTAACTGGCTCAAGGAGATGAGAAAGGGCTACATTCGAATCGTAGTACTCACGTTGCTGAGTAAGAAGCCTTATCATGGCTATGAAATAATGAAGGAAGTCAAAGAGAAAACCAAGGGCACCTTGAGGTTTACCAGCGGTGGCATATATCGCATCCTTCAAGATTTAGAGGAATCAAAATACATACATGGCGAGTGGGATACTCAAAAGCAAAGAAAACGAAAAATATACAAAATCACCGACACAGGCATTATGATTCTTAAGCGCGCTTTAACTAAAGAAAGCCAGTTGGCTGATAGCATGCACAACTTGTTCAGAGAATACCTGACAGGAGTATTAGAAGTAAATCTGCAGCCTGGTCAAACGCCGAGAGCACCGAGCCTTTTCTCTATGTTTCTTGAGGCGAGAACGGGAAGGCCAGAGGATTCAATCAAAGTTCTCAGAGAAAAAGGCGAGGAGATTCGTGGAATGATTAAAAACCTGCGAAAACTCCAAAGGGCAATCAGACATAGAATAGCCTTGCTAGATTCTGAAAATCTTACTGTGTTTTGATTAATATGTCATCATTTTCGATTTTCACGATGTAAGATTGTTCGTCTTGTATCTTAGGGTGGAATAGCCCCATTTTCGGAGGTGAAATGACTTTGCCTGTTGTGACATCGAATTTTGATTTGTGCTTTGGGCAAGTGACAATGTTGCCTTCCAATGTGCCTTGTGAAAGGTCTCCGCCTGCATGAGTACATTTATTGCCTATTGCATAGAAGCTTCCGTTAACGTTTGCTATCAAAACCTCTTTGCCTTGGGATGCAACTTTTTTCATTTTTCCAATTGGGATCTCTGATTTTTCAGCAATCTTCATGTAGCCTGATTCCAAAACTATCTCTCCTATTACTTCAATTTACTTTGCAGGGAAGATAAATGTATTTCTTACTCATTCGAAGGGGGTTCGCTTTATAAGCTAGGAAGACATGTTTGCTCGGGAGATGACGGTATGCCCTTCAACGATGTTCCCACGATCGAAGCGGTCAAGCTTTCAAAACAATACGGTTCCTTTACAGCCGTTTCGGAATTGAACCTCAAAATAGAGGGCGCAAAATGCGTCGGTTTCCTGGGTCCAAACGGGGCAGGAAAAACAACCACGCTCAAAATGTTCACGGACTTGATTCGTGCTTCTTCTGGAGAAGCTCTGATAAACGGTATAAACGTTCATACTCATAAGAAAGCAGCACTGGCATCCGTCGCTGCGTTAATTGAGACGCCGGAAATTTACCCTTCACTAACGCCCCGCGAAGCTCTGACGATGATTGCTGAACTCAGAGGAGTACCAGCAACAGAGATTAAAAAGAGAATAGAAGAAGCCGTCCTCGAAGTCCATATGGACGAATGGATCGATAAGAGAATTGGCAAGTTCTCCAAAGGAATGAAACAGAGAATTTGCATCGCCTCTGCGCTTCTCAGTGACCCACGTATCCTTCTTCTAGACGAGCCCACCAACGGACTTGATCCTAGAGGAATGAGCGAAGTCAGGGACATCGTCAAATCACTTAAAGGCAAGAAGAGATTGATTTTCATGAGTTCGCATCTTCTCAGCGAAGTTTCCGATGTATGTGATGAAGTCGCCATGATAGACCATGGCAAACTAATCGTTTACGACACCATTGCTAACGTTACCTCCAAATTCTCAGGCGGAAACAACGTTGTAGAAGTTGGGTTGGTGCGTCCAGTCGACAACAAAATCGTAGTCAAAACTATTGCTGGTTTTCCAGGCGTGATTAACGCAGAAAAAATAGACGACAAAAACCTCAAGATAAGTTTCAACGGAGGCTTAGACGTGCAAGAACGCCTGCTTAACGACATCGTTAGACTAAATATTGGCGTAATCAGCTATAAACCTGCATCATCTGAACTTGAAGAAGCATACCTTAAACTCATAACAGCTACTTTGTGATAAATATGACCCAAACAATCTTAGAAACAAAAAATGAAGTACCATCTAGCATCGCCCAAGTGGGCACAATCATGAAGTACGCACTTCTCGACTACCTAAGGGGCCGCAGGTTCTTCATAATGCTGATCATAACAGCATTGATAAGCGTCCTTCTTACCGTCCTTGTGGGATACTACCGTCCGGATACCTTTCTTATATCCAACCTATCATTCTACAATAGCTGGTGGGGAACTAGCGTCACCTTTGTGGTTGTGCTTTCAGCAATTTTCTTCGGCGGCGACGCAATATCAGGCGAATTCCAAAACAAAACAGGATATTTCGGTGTTCCAAACCCAATCAGACGTTCATCCATATACGTAGGAAAATGGTTAGCAGCTTTCATCGCATCTGCTGTCATGCTGGGCATTTTTACGGTGGTCACAGTAGGAAATGGTCTGTATTACTTCTCAAGTGTACCCTATCAATTTGGTGAGTCATTCCTTTTCGCGCTGTTCTATCTGGTTGCGGTTCTCGGATTTACGTTCTTTTTCAGCTCTTTATTCAAAAGCAGTTCAATGTCCATCCTCGTAACCGCTATCCTTTTCTTGTTTGTCTTTACACTTCTCAACGAACTAATTGTACTCCTTGTTAAAATCGAACCATGGTTTCTCATTAACTACGGCGCAAACATAATAGGAAGTGTTCTAATGTCGCCTTACCCACCACATAAAACTACAACTACAGGCGTCGGTTTCAGAGGCCAGCCCACTACAACCACCACATTCTACGCTTCAATACCAGAAGGACTCGCAATCATGGGCATTTACTTCGTCATCACCGCAATCGTGGGCTTGATACTTTTCGAAAGAAAAGAATTCAACTAAACAGAACACAGGCTTTCACCAAAGGGTTGCTGTAATCCAGCAAATCTTTTTTCTATTGTAAAAAAATAAGCAAGCAAACTTATGTTACGTTAAGGCAAAGCTACATATTGGTATAGACTGAAATAAATTGAAGATAAGTGATTAAACTAAAAAACGATGCCTATGGTCTCTAACCAAAATCTTGAATGGCTGAGAAGAAAAGCGCCGCAATTGATTGTTGCAGCATTCGCTATCATAGTTGTTGTTTATTTTGTGCTTGATTTTTTGGAGGACGTCGTTATCCAAGGAGGCCCGATTACAAGCGAGCCAATTATCAGTCTCATTCTTTCTATAACGCGTGGTGTAACTACAACAGTGCATGCTTGGGGTTACACTGGCATCTTTGTTTTGATGCTGCTTGAATCAAGCTCCCTGCCTATCCCAAGCGAGGTAATTCTTCCATTCGCAGGCTACTTAGCTTCCATGGGGCAGCTTAATGTTTGGATAACAATAACACTTGCTACAGTTGCAGGCTTAGCGGGGGCACTGATTGATTACTACATCGGACTGAAAGGTGTTCAATCCCTTGCTGAACACAAACTTTTAGGTAGAGTTCTCTTATCCACAGACCAGCTTGAAGTTGCTGGAAAATGGTTTAAGAAGAATGGCGCTCTCACCGTATTTGTAAGCCGTCTAATACCAGGATTCAGAACAACATTTTCGTTCCCTGCAGGAGCAGCAAAAATGCCACTGTCCAAATTCATAGCTTATACCACTGCAGGCTGCCTATCATGGAATGTAATTTTGGTTTATACAGGCTGGTTCTTGGGAAAGAACTGGACGCAGGTTGCTGGCATCTCACGCTACTTAATCATAGCAGCCGTAGTTGCAATCGTAATTGTGGTTGCTGTTTACTTAGTTAAAAGAAGACAGAAAGAAGCACAAGCACCAAAAAACAACGATAAAAAGAAAATTTAGCGGGCGGTTAACTTATTTGGATTATCTTTGGTTTCACTTCGCCCTTAATGCCGATGTCTTTTGCTTCTTGAACCTGTAACATGCAATCTACATGAGACGCTTCATTGAACACTTTATAATCAATCATTTCTAGGAATGCGCCGTCAATTGAAACTGGTGAGTCAGAGGCAAAGATGCCTATGTCCTTCATCGTGACTTCGCCTGGATTAGGCAAACAGTCGCAGTTTGGAGTGATGTCCTTTGCAAAGCTCACGTATGACACTTTATTCGGGTTAAAGGTGGAGAGTACCCCGTAAGCGGCTGAAGCGAGCGCCCTGCAGATATTTTCCTGATGGGTGAAGCTTATGGCTTCCATGGGGCAACCATTTTTGCACATTGGGCAACGCATGCAGAGTGCCGAGGTGTTTCTTGCTTTTCCTTCGATAATTTCAGGCAGGTTCATTTCGCATATTTCTTTGCATTTGCCGCAGCCGATGCATTTGGATGTGTCTATTTCTAAGCCTACTGTTCTATGCTGCCGAAGCTTGCCCGCTCTTGGTGCGCAGCCCATGCCGAGGTTTTTTATGGCGCCGCCGAAACCGCTGAGTTCATGACCCTTATCATGCGAGACAACAATCATTGCGTCAGCTTCCGCGATAGCGCCTGACACCTCTATTTTTTTTAGTATGCCCTTGGTGGGAACTGTTCGGTAATTTTCGCTTTTAAGCCCATCTGCCACAATAAACGGCGCCATGTTAAATCCGTTCATTAACGCTGTAATCATGTGGTCGTAGGCATTGTTCCGTTGCGCGTGATAGTAAGTGTTGGAGTCTGTGAGGAATGGTTTTCCGCCTGCCTCCTTAACCCTGCGGATTATGTCGTGGACGAAGAATGGTTGCACGTAATACGGGTTTCCTAACTCGCCTACATGCAATTTAACGGCTACAAGGTCGCCTTTTTGTATGCAATTGAAGGTTCCTGCTTCATCATAGAGGCGATTTGCCTCCATCATTAGATTACGTTTAGTATCCCAAGGGATTAAATGAACAGTCATGTTATTCATCGTCCTCTTCACTTTTCAGTATCTCAGAATTTTAATATAAATGTAATCAAGCTTAGTCTGCAACTGCATCCGTTCGGTTACTTCAATTTAGCTAGTGAAATTCATCAACAAAATTGATACCCTACCCCGCCTGTAAAATTGATGCGTTTTAAAATTACAGAAGCAAATTAAAATATACAGAAGCCATATTGTCATATTTTCAGGTAGTACTGTCCATGGGCAAGCTTGAATGTAACGGGTTGACAAAGGTTTACGAGGACCACAGAAAAGCTCTTGAAAACGTCACTTTTACAGTGGAAACCAACGGTATTTTCGGTTTAATCGGCAGAAATGGCGCTGGAAAAACAACGCTTATCAGAATCCTCGCCACGGAGCTTCAACCTACTGCTGGAAGCGTAAGCATTAATGGTCTTGACGTAATAACGCAGGAAAATGAGTTACGGGAGAAAATTGCGATTGTCCCGCAGGAAGCGAGAACGATAAGGTGGATGACATCTAAACAAACTGTTTTTTCATATCTTCTTTGGCGAGGCTACAGCTACAATGACGCAAAGAGGCTTGCCGATGAGGCGCTTGCAAAGCTTGGTTTAGAACAATACGCTAATGTATTGACTAGCCGCCTCTCAGGTGGCACAAAAAGAAAGGTTCTCCTCGCCACGGTAACCGCCTCAGAAGCAGACGTTATTTTTCTTGATGAACCCACAACTGGCTTGGACCCAATCTCAAGGCGAGAGCTATGGGAAATTCTCAGGGCGCTTGGAAAAGAGCGGTTTATTTTTCTTACAACTCATTATCTTGAAGAGGCAGAGCAACTTGCAGATAAGATAGGGATTCTTAAAGACGGCAAATTAATTTCATTTGGCACTCTTTCAGAGCTGAGAAAAACCGCAAGATACCAGTACAGCATCAAACTGCCACCTAAAGTGCAGGTTCCGCAGTTGAAAGATGGCGAAGTAACCACAGACAAAAGCGGCGTCACACAGATAATGACCAATGAAGATGAAGCCTTCAGCTTAGCCAGAGCCTTCGCCGACCAAGGAGTAAAGTTCTCTATTACACCAGTCACTTTGGATGATATTTTCTTTTACCTTGTTGAACAAAAAGCGAGGGACGAATAACTGAAGCGCAGTAAACTTAGCCAAATTCTAGCAGGAGTTCTGGTGAATGCCGTTTATGAAATGATAAACTACCCTATCGTTTTGCTAAGTGCCGTTATCGCGCCGTTTTCGATTCTGATTGTAATCACCTTCGTATCCCATGGCAGTCTTTTTGGAACCGCAATTGAAGGCGGATTGATAATGACTTTCTTTTCAAGCGGAATTTCACTACAATCAGACCTTTCCCACTTAAAAAATGACTTCAAACTTCAAGATATGATTGTAAGCTCGCCGACAAGTGCAAGCCTATACATGGCGGGAATGACTCTTGCGGAAATAGTTTACTCAATCCCTTCTTTAGCTATCCTTATTGCACTCGCTGGAATTTATTTGCAGCATTCGCTTCTTCAAATAGCAATCTTATCCATTGCACTATTGCTGATGTTCGCTATCTCAGTAGCTTTAGGGTTCATGCTATCCACTTTCTCAAATGATGTGGTTCAAAGCTATGCGTTCTCCAGGCTGCTCTCACTTTTGTTTACTACGTTGCCGCCAGTATATTACCCGATAACCTATGTTCCTGCGGTATACAGGTATATCGCTTACCTTTCGCCGACAACATATGTAGCGGAAATTATGCAGTCAGCAACAGGCTACCTCAAAATTCCAGTCAGCCTGATAATTTTTGATTGGATAGTCCTTTCGGCGGTGTGTGCCATAATCTTGTTTGTTGCCTATAAGAAGACAAGATGGAAAGATGTTTAACCGTCTAGTATTTTTTTCCTAAAGTAAGCTTCTTTTGAACTTCTAAAACCTCTGCTTCATTATCTGCTAAGATGTTAAGCCATACGTCCAACTCAGCTTTCGTGATTTCTTTTTGGATAACGCCTTTTTGGTCTCCAGAGAAAAATCTTGTTGGTTCAGAGGAAAATAGTTTCACGTAAATGGTGACTCGCTCTGCGATTACCAGTTTTGAGGAACAGCCTGCTCGTTCGCCCGCAGCGTAATCAATTTCGTAGGTCATTATTCTAGCCTTCTTTGGAAAAGGTTGGGTTTTGTTTAATTAAATTTTCTCCTTAAAAAAAGGAAATTATTTGTTGCTTACCAACGCAAGAACGAAAACTTAACAATTTGAATCTCTTAACTTAGGGGGGTCCAAACGCAGGTAAAGGATTTTTCCAAAATCCAATTTTTCGAAACCTTTTTTTGCTTTCTCACCAATAAGTGCTGTTGGAGCATTAGCTAATGGCTTAGTAGGGTTAATAATTGGAATAATATGCATAATAGGCGCAAAATACGTTAGGCACCTCGGTTGGGCAATTGTACTCTTAATATTAGAACTAATCGCAGGCGGAATCGGTGGTTTACTGGTAATTCTTGGAGCCTTGATTGAAATTATTTCAAGACTAACTCATGAATAACTTTTTTCCTGAAATTTTTCTTTGGCGAAATAATTCTAACCTTTAGGAAGGATGTCTGCTTCTTCTTTTTTGTTACTTGGTTTTCTGCGTTCAAAAAGAATGTATCCTGACGCCACAGCTATCGTTATTGTGGCTGCGACTCCTACAACCGTAATTGTTGGAAAAGGCGCTATGTTAAAGTAAACCGTTTTTGAACCCGTATTACCTACTTCATCCGTTGCGTAAACGGTTAAACGGTGCGAACCATTAGATAACGCAGGTAAAGTTACGTTTCCGATTATGGTTACATTTTGTTGTCCATCTAAACTGTAAGCTAACCATGTGACGGTCTTATTCACTGTGAAAGTTAGTTGGATGTCTGTGGAGCTATAAGTTTGGTTTTGAGGAAGCATAATCACGATGTTCGGCGGAATTGTATCTACAGAAAAGAAAACTTTGTTAGAATAACCCATGTTGCCGAGGCTATCGTTAGCATAGAGTATTATGTTGTGCGCTCCTTGTGATAGGTTAAATAATTGTGTTTCTCCGTTTATGGTTACGTTTGCTTGGTTATCTAAACTGTAACCCATCCATTCGGTGGCTCTGTTAACGGTAAAAGTTAAGGTTACTTTCTTGTAAGTTTGGTTTTCAGGAGAGGTAATTTGAATTATCGGTGGAGCAGTTCCATAACCAATAGGCGTGTACTCCTCAACTGTGTTTAGCCAGTTTTGTCCATCAAATCCCCCAATTGCGTATAAAACGTCGTTTACAACAGCAACGCCTAGGTATGCCCGAGCTGTAGGCATCGGAACGCCAGTACTCCAAGAGTTGTTGCTTGGATTATAAACTTGAACGTTACTGCTATAAGAATTCAAAAAATATCCGCCGATAACATATAGCAATGAAGGAGCCATGAAGCCTTCAGTGGCCGCAGCAGCCCCATAAGCAACTACAGAAGGCAAGTTTGCACCTAAACTCCACGTATCATTTTGAGGATCGTATACTTGGTTTGAATCAACATAAATGCCGCTTCCTTGTATGATTGAAATTTGTGAACCGCCAATAATGTGAATTTTGCCATCTATCACGGTCGATGCGTAACCATAAACAGCCGTTGGAATCGGTGTTCCTGTTGTCCATGTGTTGGTAGCTGGATCGTAAACCTCGTTCACATTAGTTTCACTACTATAAGGGCTTATGCTGGAATATCCTTCGCCGCCGATTAAGTAGATTTTACCGTTCACTACACTTGCGCTTAAGTAAGCTCTAGGAGTGGGCATCGAAGCTTCTGTTCTCCAAGTATTCGTTCCAGGGTCGTACATTTCGTTGTTTCCAACATACTCGTTACTGCCGACTGTTCCGCCTATAACGTATATTTCGTTATCGTAAACAGCGATGGCACAACCGCTTCTAGCTGTCGGCATAGGCGTTTCACTTGTCCACACGTTTGTGGCGGGGTCATACATTTCGTTAACGTTAACCGGTGAATTACCACTCAAGCCTCCGATAGCATAGATTTCTCCATTAACAGTTGCAACGCCGAGTCCACCTCGCGCTGTTAGCATTGGCGCCATTGTGGTCCATGAAGATTGGTCTTTGGTTGCTTGGGCTTTGGCGCTAGGAAAATTGAACGCTGGTAAAACTATTGTTACAATAATAAGCATGGCTATTAGAATTTGAATATGCTTATTTATTGGTGAACCCCCACATGCCTCTTTAGGTATTAAATGCACTTTACCTTTATATTGTTTAAAGAAAGTCGGCGAAAAAACAATCTGACATTTGAAAGCTCAAATAAATTATCCGTTCTTTGAGTTAATGTTTTGGGTTTGAGGAAAAGCTTAAGGGTGTTTTAAGAATTATCTTTGAGAGATGATAATTATGGTGATTAGGAATATTTTAGTGGCTGTTGATGGATCTGAAAATTCCGATAGAGCATTAGATTTCGCTTTAGATTTAGCTGAAAAATTTAATGCGTCTATAATGATTTTGAATGTTTCCGAGTCGCTGGTAATGGACGCAGTTTCTGAAGAATCGATTGCTTATTCAGGTGGCAAAACGGCTATACTTGGTAGGGATTTAAGGAAGATTCATGACGAAATTTTAAACAGAAGCGTTGCTCGTGCGAACGCAGTTAAGCCTAACTTGGCGGTTTCGTCGATGTTAAAAGAAGGGGATCCTGCCCTTGAAATTGTTAATACTGCTAAGGAGGGCTGTTTTGATGCTATTGTTATTGGGCATAGAGGATTAGGTAAGATGGAAGAATTTTTTTTGGGCAGTATAAGCGAGAAAGTGGCACATTTGGCACCTTGCTCAGTCATAATAGTAAAGTAAATCACCATTTTCTTACTTAAATCCGGTTCCTGAAGTGGCTGACTTAAATCTTAAGCACTATGGAAAAAGAAAGCTTATAGAGCTAACACTCACGCAATAGTTCCATCGTTACTCATAGTATTTTGCTAAGCTTTGTTTCTTTTCCTTTTCACTGGCTAATTATGCTAAGTTTTATATTGCCGAGAGAACTATGAAGTTGGTTTAAACTAAATTAGGCTTAATTTAAAAGGGGGACCAGATATTCAATTAACAAAAATTCTGGCATGGGTTCTGATCATATTTATTGTTGTTGGCAGCATAGGCGCAGTTATGGTTTTGAGCAAAAAACCCTCCCCGCCTCCTAGAGCACATACGAATCAGATAGTGAACGCGGCAACCAACGTTGACGCTGGTGCTTATGTAGATTACCGGTTCACTATTCCGCCAAATGCATCAAGCATTCATGTATCAGGAGCGTTTACAGTACAGGGTGGCAGTGGCAGCGGCATCATAGTTTACATTTTTGACAGCACCAACTTTGACAATTATGAAACTGGAGCTTACTTCGGTGCGCTCTACCAAAGTTCACAAACCACAACCTCTTCAATTAGTTCTAACCTTGATGCAAGTGGAACTTACTATCTTGTGCTTGACAATACCTTCTCTCCGATTAATCAAGCAGTGAATATACAAGCAAATGTTACCTACTTTACGCCGTAAAGAGAAGGGGACTAACCAAAATTTATGATCTAAAAAAGGAGGACATTTTAAAAAGTTTCTTTTTATTCTGCGAAGCACATTAAAGGCTAGAATAACTCATTAGAATTGAAAAGAGTGTATATCAATTATGTATCAAACAGTAGGTAATTACCCCTGATAGCTATAATCGGCGCTGGCAAAAATAATTCATTTAACAGTAACATCAGGTTCTGACGTTATCAAACTCAAAGGCTCAACAATCTATGCCCCGGCGCCGTAATTGCTATTACAGCTGATGCAATTCTCACGGGAAGAAATCGAGTTATGAGCGTGTCCACATGCCTTGATGCCGAATATGGTTTTTCAGACGTTTCAATTGGTGTGCCCGTTGTTCTTGGGAAAAGTGGGGTTGAAAAGATAATTGAGCTTGAATTGTCTAATCAGACAAAAGAGCGCTTTGGTAAGTCAGTTGCCGTGGTTAAAGAAGCGATAGCAGCGTTGAAAAGCTAATGCTAACCGCGGTTTAATGTTTATAATGAAAGCAGTGTTAGCTGTGGATTTGTTTGGCGCGTGCGCAGTAAAAGTTTCCGTTAACTTTTGTGAATGCTGGGCATTTGCCGTCATAACAGTGTTCTAGCCACTGGCATGGTGACCTAACTTCATATACTCGGGGCATATATCCTTGCGAATTAAAAAGTTCTTGGGTTTTTTGTCGTTTAGACACTTTTTCCAAAATTGCTTCCATCAGAATTCCTTCAAAATTCTAATTTGAATTATTATTGCCTTATTCTCATTATTAAAAATGTGTGGCAGTCGCTAGGCAACAACAAAAGCATATAAGCACTAACTTGCAAAGAAAAAAAAGCGAGCGGTAAGCATCCAAAGTGTTATTTAGCAGTTAACGGCTTCTTGTTTTTAGGTGCCCTTAAAATGGAGTTCCAGGGAAGAGATATTATATCCATTGAAGATTTTTCCCGCCAGGAAATCGACTACATCCTTGACGTCAGCCGGTCCATGGAGCCTCTAGCTTCAAAAGGTTCAGATATGCTTAAGGGAAAAATTCTTGCTACACTGTTTTTTGAGCCTAGCACTCGTACGCGTTTAAGCTTTGAAACAGCAATGCTAAAACTGGGCGGGTCCTACATTGGCTTCGCGGATGCTGAAATTGCATCGGTCAAGAAAGGCGAAAACTTGGCGGATACAGTGCGCACTGTCGAGAACTATGCTGATGCAATAGCACTTAGGCACAGTTTAGAAGGTGCCGCTAAATTGGCTGCGGAGTTTTCTAAGGTTCCGATAATAAACAGTGGCACCGGCGCAGAGGAGCATCCGACGCAAGCGTTCATTGACCTATATACTATGCGCAAAGAAAAAGGCAAGATAGACGGGTTAAAAGTTGCCTTAATCGGTGATTTACGGTACGGGCGAACCGTTCACTCGCTTGCCTATGCACTTGCACTCTACAACATAGAGCTGTATCTGGTCTCTCCTGAAACTCTCCGCATGCGAAAGGATGTGCTTCAAACAATAAAAAACACGATTCCAGTAACTGAAGACGCCAACTTGGAAACCATAATGCCGCAAATTGACGTCTTATATGTTACGCGGATACAGAGGGAACGTTTTCCTGACGCATCGGAGTACGCCAAAGTTAAAGGTGCCTATAGAATTGACTTGAAAACTTTGAAAAACGCAAAGAAAGACATGATTATTCTGCATCCGCTTCCGCGAGTGGATGAAATTGCCGCTGAAGTTGACAGTACTCCGCAGGCGCGTTATTTCCAGCAGGTCTGGAATGGCGTTGTAGTGCGAATGGCGCTTTTGTCGCTGGTGCTTGGCGCCGTCAAATAAGGTTTCATGTAGAAGTGAAGCGGTCGAACGTTGCCAGATTGCTCATGGAGCCGCATGATGGGCATTTATGCAGTGTTCCCAACCAGCTTTTTTTACAGTTATCGCAGAGGCTAATTATTCGATTGTAGGTGAAGAATTCCAAGGATTGATTTTCAATTAAGCTTCTGGTCAAATCCATTAGTGCTTCAGGCTTAAACTCAGCGGCCCACAACTCTATAATGCCTAAGGTGCCGCCAGCGTTTAGCCCCTTCATTTTTTGCGTTGTCTCCAGCATTTCAGGTTGTATGCTGAGGGTTTCGCCGGCTTTAACCTGGAACCTTTTTGAAGTTGAGTAATAAGGTCTTTCTCGTGTTCCTGAGAATTTTACTTTGGCTACCCCGTATTTCTCGATATCTAATTGAGCGAGCCTTTCTGAGGCTTCAGAATTGCTAAGTATTACAGGGTACAAGCGTTTTCCATGTCTCCTACCGATTTTCTGCTTGAAAGCCAAAATGTTCTGAATAGTTTCCTCGGCAAACTTGCGGCTTTCTTCCGAGTTTATGCTTTTTTCAGTGAAAGCTTCTACGGCTTCTTTGAACCCAGCTAAATTTATTATCCGTGAACAATTTTCTAGCCTGAAATATGTGTCTCCATTGGCTTCTTTTAGCAGGAAAGGTAATGAGTTTTTTCCGAATTGCTTGAGAGCATTGTTTTTTATTCCTAAAGTTCGTGCGGCAAGTTCAAAACGTTCCCTCACTAAATCGAAAAACTTGCTTTTATCCTTCTCGCTTTCTTGAGTGATTCTTGGCAAATTAATTGTTACACAACCAAGACAGCCTGTACGAAGGGTGTCGGTTTCCCAGTCTCCAGTAAAGTCAGGTACAAGTTTAACTCCCGAAGCGGAAAAAACTGTGTTTTCTGCTTCCTTCTTTGTTGTGTTGGCAAAGTAGGGTGTTCCTTTTTCCGCCGCCAACTGGTGGACTTTGAGGAGAACTGCTTTTGTGTTTTCATCTGTTAAGGCGTCTTTGTTAATTTTTATTATTATGTTGGGGTTGAGCAGTGGCTTCTGAGAACTCTCTTCCGTGAAGACTTCAACGATAAGTGAAGCTAACAGTTGGCTTTCTTGGGTGAAGTCACCGTATTTGCCGCATATTTTTCCTTGAGGACCGATCGCTTCTTTTTCTGAGATTAATTTTGGAATTGAAAGCTCAAGCCCGAACGTTGTGTTGGCATGCTGGTTTAGGTTTAAAACGAATAAACGCAGGTTTTCCTTTATTCTTGCTGTTTCAGCGCCTTTTGCAAAGGGAGCGAGAAAAACGTTGAAGTAATCGCACGTTTGAGTTCGATTTGTTTCTTTGCTGGCATGCAAGAGAACGTTGAAGGCAACTGCCAACGCTGATTCAAAGTTACTCGGAGGCTCCATTGAAATTTGCAGTGGATTATCCAGTTTGAGGCCGTTTTGGAAGAAAAATCTCAGGTCATGGCTGATCTCGTCTGGTTTTAGTATCCATGTGCCTAAGTTGTCAATGTGGATGGCGCCTGAGAGGTGAGCGTCAGCTATGTCTCTTGGGAAAATGTTGAGCAAAGTGTACTCGCCAAGGACGGTTTGGCCTGCTTTTGTAAGTAACGTTGCTGAGTCAGCGGGGTCGTCCTTTGATTCTAATGAAGTCGTTACCTCGTGTACGGGCATGCCGACTCTTGTGAGTTTATGGCGGTATTCTTCATAGCCCTTCTCAACCAAAATGCCATTAACAATTTCCCTGATTAGGGATGCTGTGAGGAATTTTGTTTTTGATTTAACTAGACGTTTTTCAGCTTCTTTAGCCGCTTTCTGCGCTAATTCAGCTGGGACTTTTGCTTCTTTTATAAGCGAATTGGCTATTTTGTTTGCATCAAACTCTTCCACTGTTAAATGCGATGTGCGGACAAGCATTCCTCTGGGTTTAAATGCTTTCTTCTCGATGCGGTCAGCTACGTCTAGAACCATTTTGCCAAGGTCAGTTAGATAGTATTTTTTTGCTTCAACATCTGCTTCAACCAAGTCTGTTTTTAACAGGAATTTTAGGTGGTAGGCAAATCTGCCGGCGTCTCGGCTGGGATTCATTTTTAACTGGTTCATTAATTCAGTGTATGAGAGAGCGCTTTTGTCAAATAGTAAGTTTAGTATTTGCAGTCTGAGAGGTGAAGAAACGGCTTTGAGCACTTTTACGCCGTGTGCACGATGCGGTGGCTGATTTACCATCCCCCTTTTCCCCTTCGACTCCCAGATAGGTGCTCTACCTATAATTCAGTGGCAGAGTTTAAACTTAACTAAAGGCTTTATTTAAAGCAAAACT
>CAWJIN010000019.1:0-31466 GCA_963842865.1 Candidatus Bathyarchaeota archaeon
AAGATGAAACGCCCGGCTGCACAAGAGAAGCCTGCAGTTTCAGAGATAGCTACGAAGAACTAACAAATTTGGGTGCTGAAGTACTCGGCATAAGTGGACAAAGTGTGGAGTCCCATAAGTCTTTTGCAACTCATTATGGCTTACCCTTCATACTGCTAAGCGACGAGGGTAACAAGGTGCGCAAACTGTACGGTGTCCCCTCATCTATGGGCATACTTCCCGGACGAGTCACCTACATAATTGATAAGCAAGGCGTTGTCAGGCACATTTTCAATTCCCAAACCCAAACTCAACGGCATGTGGAAGAAGCAAAAAACACACTAAAGGAACTGGAAAAAGAGCAGCAAGGCACCGCTTAAGTGGAGAAGCCGGCTGATTGCTGAATTTATACAATACCCTTACACGAAAAATCGAGCCATTCAAACCCGCTGAAGACATGCAGGTTAAAATGTACACTTGCGGTCCATCAACGTATCAGCAACCTCACATAGGAAACTATCGCACTTTCCTCTTTGAAGACATACTTCAACGATACATGGAATACTTAGGTTACAAGCGTTAAGCGCTTGATTACGTTAACTGATGTGGAAGACAAAGCCATAGCAGAGGCAAAAAAAGAAAATCTCACCATTGAAGAACTGACAAGAAAAAACGAAGCCGTCTTCTTCCAAGACTTCAAACTCCTGAAAATCAAAACGCCAGACTACGCCATAAGGGCTTCTTCAGCGGTGGACCAAGCGGCAAAATTAATCGCTCAGCTGTTAGAGAAAGGCTACGCGTACTGGTACACGTACAAGGGTGCAAAAAACGTTTATTTTGACCCATTAAAATTCAAAGGCTTTGGAAAACTTGCGCATTTGGACATGAGTAAGTGGCCGAAAAAGAAACGCCGCTTCCACAAGGACACGTACCCTGGCACACCCTGGAACATGGGTGATTTTATTATTTGGGATGACTGCAAACAAGACGCAGTTTGTTATGCGGCGCCGATTGGCAGTGGCAGGCCAGCGTGGAATATTCAAGACGCAGCCATAGTAACCAAACATCTTGGCTTCACGATTGATGTTGCTTGCGGCGGAATCGACAATTTGGTCAGGCATCACGATTATACGCTTGCCATTGCAGAAGCCGTTAGCGGCAAAGAGTTCTCGCGTTACTGGCTTCACGGCGGTCACCTTTTCGTGAACGGCAAAAAAATGTCTAAAAGCACAGGTAACGTGATTTGCACAGGCGACATCTTAGAGAAAGGTTTTAGCGGCGAACATTTAAGGTTCTTTCTCACATATGGACCCTACAGGGAAAAACTAAACTTTACCTTTGAAAAGTTGGCTGAAACAAGTCGAAAACTGGATTCCTTCAAAAGCATGGTTAAAGAGTTACAAAAGCAAAAACCAGACAATCCCAATCAGACAGAGACGGAGAGGGTGAATGGTGCTATCGTTTCTGTCTTCGAGAACGGCATGAATAACGATTTAGACGTGAAAACTGTTTTTGACGGCCTATACGAAACAATCCATGGGCATACAAGATGCGTGAGTCATTAAGGGTTAAAGATGAAAAAAATATAATGAATAATTTGCGCAGGATTGATTCTGTACTTCAATTTATTTCTCAATAGGAGAGTTTCGTGCTAATTTTGCCTCATTATATCCGAAATCTCTACATCTGGATGATGATACCTTTTCTTGCCTAATGTTATTTTTTCAAATTGGATTGCCTCTTTCGGACACCACTGCAGGCATGCGAGGCAACGTTCGCAGTGATGCTGCCATGAAGGCGCATTGTCGACCATTTTTATGTTATTCACGGGGCAAACTCTTGAGCAAACTCCGCAACCGTCGCATTTCTCATCAAAATGGAAGCCGACATCCATCAAAGGTCAAAGGTCATCTTTGTTTAGATTAGAGTTTGTAAGTTTATTGTATTTGCTTTCAATTCTCCATTTCGCAAATATTTTGTCAATCGGATAAAACAAAGAAACGAGCAACTTGTTGGTGGTTTCAAATTTGTCTTCTTTCCGAGTGCTCAGGTATTCATAAATAAAATCGCTTTTTTTCCGCGAGTCTGCGAACAACTTTTGTTCTTTATCTCCAACCGCCCCACTGTACATGAAGGGAATGGTGATGTTGTTCATCGGCATGTGTATTGCGAAACCCGCTGAAAGCTTGCCGCCGCGAGATTCGACCACTTTGCGAAAACTTTTGACAGCCCCACCAGCCATGCTCCCATATGTGATGACCGCAAAAATGTACTTTGAACTAATGCCATCCAGCTTCCCAACAAATCTCTCAACTATAGATGGAATGCGGAAAATTCCATGAACGGGAAAAACAACGCCGATCACATTGGCATCAGTTTCTATTCTGTCTTTATTCATGACGGAAGGTATGGATATTAGTTTTCCACGGGTTTTTTCTGCAATATCCTTTGCTACGACCAAGGAATTTCCAGTTCCCGAAAAATAATAGATATTTGTACTCATAATGAACATCTATTCCTCTGTTTGTTTTTACATTAATGCCGCAGCAATACTTTAATGGATCAGAGTGATTACTGTAATATTGTAGACTATTAGTAATGCTATTGCCAATAAGTAACTAAAGAGTGAATTCATGTGGAATCTGAAAATAAGGCGCATTTACAGTTTAAAACTGTGGTGGAAATTGTAGGAAGCAAATGGAACCTGTTTATTATCTGGAACCTCAAAGATCAAACACTAAGATTTACTGAACTCCAAAAAAGCATGGGTGACGTTAACTCAAAAACCATTACAAAGCACCTCAGAGAATTAGAAAACAACAAAATCATAAAAAGAGTTGTTTACCCTGAAGTCCCTCCAAGGGTTGAGTACTCTTTAACTGAGAAAGGGAAAGCATTCCTTCCAGTCTTCGATGCTATTCGTGATTGCGCAGTTCACATAAGTAACACTTAGCCAACGAAATGTTCAGAACCACTAAAAATCGATATCCTCAAGATATGGGCATTTATAGGTGCTTTTTCATTAGTGCCGCTTAATGCTTAGACTAATTCACCTACCAGTTTAACTCTCTGAAAATTTTCTTCCTTATGCGGAGCCATCTCTAATTCTTCAGTTAAGTCTTTGCCCGCTTGATGCATTCCCAAGTGGTCTCCATCAAGCCAAAAGCCGCTTTCCGAGACATCGTAGACTTTTCCTTTATAGGCGAAGTAGGCTGGTTTACCATTTTTTCCGTTATTTTCTTCAAGTTCTTGCATGGTTACCTTTTTTTGTTCAGTCAAAGAAATCACTTCTTATACACTAAAGTTGAAGAGCTTGCATTTAAAATGTTTACGCTTAATTTCTTATGCTGGGACCGGTTGATGGTTAGTATGCTGTAATCCTGTTGTGGAAGTAGTGATAAGGATGGTTTTGCCTATCAAGTTTTGGGCTATAACGTTTACTTTTGCCATTCCACCATGAAAATTGAAGCTTAACTGGTTAAAGTTTGTTTGGTTTGATTTGTTTGATTGGTTAATATTCCCGGAGTAAAACGCCGAAAAAATGAAAACGCTTACAATTACTGCCACGACCACTACGGCTATCAAAATAATGACTGGTACCAGAAACGGGTTTTTCTCCATTGGCCTTGCTGGCGGAGGTGCAGGAGTGGAAGTGGCAACTGGTGTCCCGCATTTATGGCAGAACCGCGCGTTTTCTTCCAGCTTGGTTCCGCATATTCGGCAGTAAGGCAACTGCGTGAAACCTCAAGCTACGGGTAGTGCAACTTAAAATTTAAGCATTACCAATTCTTTGATTTTTTTGTGCTGTTACCTCATTTGTTCATTAAAAGTAATATTGTATGCAGATATAATGCGATTAACCTTTTAGGTCGTGCTCGCCAAGCTTTATGTATCGTAGGATCTTAATTATGAGTTCTTAGGCTTATGGAATTTAAGTTTTCTTAATTCCTCATCTGTGAGGTATGGGTACCCATACTAGGTATGGGGGGGCATACTTGATGTTTTTTCCTCAGCTTTTGCTCATCATAAGCCTAGTAATTTTAATAAGGGCGGCACTAAACGGTTTGTTGGAGATACATTTGCCTGAAAAAGTTCTAGTTACATCCGCTTGGCCATACATCAACGTCACACCCCACCTCGGGAACCTTGTCGGCTCAGTCTTATCAGCCGACGTTACAGCCCGATACTACAGGTTACGCGGCGACGACGTGTTGATGGTGAGCGGCTCAGACACACATGGCACGCCCATCGAGGTTGAAGCGATAAAGCAAGGCATTACGCCTAAAGCGTTAACTGACCGAAACCACACCCGCGTAGCCGAACTTTTTCGCAGATGGAACGCTTCCTTTGACAATTACACCACCACTGAAAGCCCAGTGCACAAAGAATTTGTTCAGAAAATCTTGCTGGAAATCCAAAAAAACGGTTACATTTTCGAGCAGGATACACAGATGCTCTACTGTGAGCATGACCAGCGTTTCTTGCCTGACCGGTTTGTGGAGGGCAAATGCCCGTATTGCGGTTGCGAAAAAGCCCGCGGAGACCAATGCGACATGTGCGGCAGGCTTTTGGAGCCAACCATGCTAATCGAGCCGTACTGTGTAATCTGCAAAAACACGCCAACAGTGAAAACAACGCGTCATTGGTACATTGACCTATCCAAACTTGCTGAACCGTTAACCCAGTACTTGCAGAATAACCAGCAACTTTCTATCAACGTTAAAAACTTCAGCTTAAACTGGATAAAAGAAGGCTTAAAACCAAGAGCCGTCACCCGCGATGTTGAATGGGGCATCCCAGCACCTTTCAAGGGCGCAGAAGGCAAAACAATCTACGTTTGGGTCGACGCCGTTTTAGGCTACGTTTCAGCAACCATTGAGCAATGCCAACGCATGGGGCAGCCAGAAAAATGGCGTGAATACTGGTTTAACAAGCAAGCCAAAACGCTATATTTCGTCGGCAAAGACAACATTCCATTCCACACTATAATTCTGCCTGCTTTACTGTTGGCTTCAGGTGAAGGCTATAACCTGCCATGGAACGTTTCCGCCACCGAATTCCTCCAGTTCAAAGGCGAAAAAGCCTCAAAAAGCCAACGCGTCGGCATCTGGATAGACGAAGCGCTCGAGATGTTTCCAGTGGATTACTGGCGCTTCTTTTTAATCGCCACAAGACCAGAAAGCAAAGACACCAACTTCACATGGAACGCTTTCATCGACAAAATCAACGCTGACTTAAACGACACCTTCGGCAACTTTATTCACCGAACCTTAAGCTTTATTGCTTCAAAATTTGACGGCGAAATTCCAAACCCCACTAAACTGGACAGCAGCGACGAAGCTGTGTTGCAGGCAATCAAAGCGAAAGTGCAAGTTGCAGCCCAAGAAATCGAAAGCTCATGGCTTCAGTCTGCCGCCAATACGCTAATCGCAATAAGCCGCATTGGAAACCAGTACCTCAACGAGAAGGAACCCTGGAACCTGATGAAAACTGACAAGGAAAAAGCAGCGACCATATTCTACGTCGCCGCCCAAGCAGTGAAAGCTATCACGGTCGTTTCAGCGCCTTTCATCCCAGAAACGGCGGATCAGCTTTGGCAAACACTCAACCTCCCAGGAAGCGTCAACAAAAGCAACTGGAATGAAGCATTAAAACCGCTTGAGCCTGGGCATAAAATAGCTAAACCAAAACCATTATTCCACAAAATCGAAACTGACGAAGCAAAACTAGATGAACAGCTAGCTCAGATTCGAGCTAAACTGGCAAGCCAGCCAAAATAAGCAGAAAGCAGAAGGTTCTTTTTCGTTTATAACTCATTTAGTGGAAATACTTGTAAGCTACAAAGGCAGTTATCCGACAATATTATAAATGTAAGGCGGCACATTAATTGGTAAGGTGAAAGTTTATTTGACTGATGTGGAAACGGTAACAGTTTCATCAAAAGGGCAGGTTACTCTTCCTTCAAAACTAAGAAAACGGCTGAAGATAGCCAAGGGCGAAAAGCTCTTGGTTGTCAGCGAAGATAACACCATCAGGTTGGTTCCTGTTCCCAAACTATCCAAGCTAGCTGGTGTCGACAAAGAGTTATTTGCAAACAGAAAACCCTCTGAGGAATTAAAGGCTATGCGGAAGGAGTGGACAGAAGAATTTGACAAGCGAATCAGGGAAGCATAAACTACTGCTTGATACCAAGCCGCTCATTAAACTCTTTGCGAAAGAGGTTGGCTGGGAAGCAATTCAAAAAATACTTTTACGTATTGAAAACGGAGAGATAGAAGCAGCGATATGCGTAGTCACTTTAACAGAAATTTATTACAAATATTTGCATGAAAAAAGAGGAGACTTAGCTAAGGCAAGAGTTGAAGAGCTAAAGTACGCTACCTACCTCAAAAAGCTTGAGATAGACGAAAAAATAGCAATTAAAGCGGGCGAATTTAAAGGTAAATATAGTATTCCTATAGCAGACTCCCTCATTTCGGCAACTGCATTTTACAACGATACAATAATACTAAGCGATGACGCGGATTTTAAGAAAATAACAGAAGTACAAGTGAAGACCGAACATGAGTTTCTTTCATGCCTCAAGTGACCCGCATAGATACATTCAAGCGTTGAATTAATATAAATAAAAAACATCTGGAACAGAGGGATTACATGTCGAATCGAATCAGTGCGGACCTTCATGTGCACTCAAACTACTCTGAGGATTCATTAATAACTCCAAAAGAGCTCGTCTTTTACGCAAAAAAACGCGGCTTGACTGCTGTTGCTGTTACAGATCACAACCAGATTGAAGGAAGCTACAAAATAGCTAAAGAAACAGACTTCCTTGTTATTCCAGGCATGGAGGTTTCAAGCGCAGACGGCCACATAGTTGCCCTAAACATTCAAGATTTAATTCCAAGAGGCTTAAGCGCAAGGGAAACAGTTGACCGAATCCATAAGGCGGGCGGGATAGCTATTGCAGTTCACCCCTATGCTTGGTTTAAAGGCAGCTTAAATAGCCATGTTGCGGATGCAAAATTTGACGCTGTGGAAACCCTCAATGCTTCGGCCTTTCCGTTTAACCGCTGCAGGAAAAAGGCAGGAGAAATAGCGCAGAAGCTTAATCTTCCCTGCGTAGGCGGAACCGACGCGCATTACGGTCCAACAATCGGTTACGGCTACACAGTTATTGAGTGTGAACCAAACGTTGACGCGATAGCTAAAGCAATTGTAAACGGGAAATGTCAGCCTTTCGGGCAACAGGTACCATTAACGTTGAACTTAGAAAGGCGATACAAACTGATAAAAAGAAGAATCTTTCCTTAACGCAATTTTAAAATCATTTACCTCGAAAGGCTCGTTTGAGGATTACCCGTCCAAAGAGGCTCTCTTTTTCCTGTGAGAATGACTAAACAAAATGCATACCCCTACCCTCTTAGCTTTAAGTTTCTATAGGCATAGAATCGACAGAATCAGGAAAAACGACTTATTTTCTTGCCTTGCATAAAATAGAAAGCCCAAACAAATAATTTGACTTTGATTCTGCTAAAAGCATTCTTTCAAGAAGCTTGGATAGAAGGGTTATGTTTGAAACTCTTTCATGCGGATAATCCTTTTTAGAAATTTTTGTTACGATAGCAATTGGCAGAGTTAACAAATTCCAGTGTCTTAGATATTCAATTTTAAAGCCTGAATCTTCCAGTTTATTTTTAAGCTCATCATTGGAGTATCGTCGTTTATGCCCCAAAGCGACGTCATGTTTTCCAAACAAAAATTGGTACGAAGGCACATTCACTACGATGCAACCGTTTGATTTTAGCATGGCGTGAACTTTTCTCATGGTTGATTTATCATCGTTGATATGTTCAAGTACGTCGCCGAGAATTACGCAGTCAAATTTTTCATCGGTTGTCCAATCATTTATGTCAGCAACAAACCCTATGACCCCTTTCTTTTTTGCAATCTCAACCGCTCTCCAATCATTATCGATTGCCACCACTTCGTAACCGTTATCAAGCAAGGTTTTAGATAAGAGGCCGGAACCGCAACCGACATCTAAAACTTTTTTGCCTTCAACCAAATCCAAGATAAGCTTTACTTTTACTTTGATCCAAAAATCGGATTCTTCAATTCTTTCTAAGAATTCCGCGTGACTATGTAAGCTTTCACCCATAATTTGCGAACACCTTTCCCATCTTTAATGTGTCCTTAAAGAGGTTAAGCTTTGAATCTTGCTTATAACTCCATGTTACCGGCATCTCTTTTATTCGGTAACCCATTCTTTTACATTTGAATAAAAGTTCTGCGTAAAACTCAAAGCCATTGCCATCAATAGCGTAGAGGATATTTTCCAGATTAAGGAGAAAAGAAGAGTTAAATCCAAGTTCTCGAATAAGGGATGGGAAAGGGAACTTGAGCTATGCATCTTCATCATAAGACGAGGTAGGGCTCTCACGATATAAACGGTGATCGTTTAATCTGCTTGGACTCTTCGCTGAGAGGGATGGATTGAATCTAAATTCGCTGTTAAAGTGGTTTAAGGGTGGCTTAAACAAGTGGCGAATAGCCTTCTTGATCTTTGTTCTGGTCTACGTCGCCTTTCTGCTCATTAACCTCGCATACATGTCCCCACAATGGGATGAAGTAACCAACCTGAACGGCGGCTTAATGCTGCTACGGGGCAACTTCCAGCAGTATATTTCTTGGAACTCTTTCTACCCACCCATGTACGACATATTTACGGCGGGTTTCTTTGCCGTAGGCGGCGTGAGCTTGTTCACGGGCAGACTTGTGTCCGTGGTGTTCTCACTGCTTTCCGTGTACGCTGTGTTCGAGTTTGCTTATCGCATTTATGGGGCGAAAACGGGTTTGCTTGCCAGCATCATGCTAGCAGTTATGCCAGGTTACGTTTGGCTTAGCCGAATGGCTATGATTGATCCGATGCTGGTGTTTTTCTTCACGGTTTCAACGCTGTTCTTTTTTCTGTGGCTCAAAGAACACAAAAACAAGTTCTTGACGTTGACCATTGTAACGTTTGCTTTAGGCGTGGCGACGAAATATCAGACGGTGATTATGGCTGTCATAGCGGTTGTGGCCTTGGCGTTTTTGGGCAGGGACTACTTGAAGCAGAAGTTTCGCACTGTCCCCCGCTTAGCCCTAACGGTTGTGGCTGTGGCGGTGCCTCTGTCTTTGCTGTTTTACGGGTTGTATTCAGCTGGATTGCTGAACCAGTGGCTATACGCCATGAACATAGGTAACCCTGACAAGACACTCTACAGTACTGGACTTGACAGATTCCCCGCGTGGTTTGACCCGCTGCCCAGTTGGATCCGACTGTCGATTTTCTATTTCATAGAGATAACGGAGCCATACACGAATGTGCACCCCATTTCGTTCCTCCTGTATGTTGTGGGGCTGGCGGGTTTAGGTTGGCTGGCGGTGCGGCGAAAAGCCGAAGACAAGTACCTGCTCATCTGGTTCGTCGTGGTCTACATCTTCTTCACCGCCATACCGAACAGGCAGTGGCGCTACCTGATACCAGTCTTCCCCGTGCTAGCCATAGCCGGCGCAAGCTTGATTATATCTGCATTGGACAAAGCACAGAAAACCTGGAAACTACCTCATCTGAGCGTCAGCAAGAAACGGTTAGTGCAGGTTGCCGCTGGCCTTCTTGTAATCTTCACTTTGGTGGGCACAACTTACAGTGTCAGCGATGCTTACAGTTGGGTTGCTGCAGACCAAATCCACATCCCTATTCAGGAAGCAACAGATTACGCGGCTGCTCACCTTGCTGCGAATGAGTCGATTATGGTTATGTGCCCCCAGAACCTGTTCAGCAGCGGCATGGTTCAGTTTTACCTTAATGCACAGGGCAAGAATAACTTAGTTATCCAATATCCAGCGGAACCTGTGGATGCTTACACGCCTGTTTTCAACATAACTGAGTTTGTGCAGGAATGTGCGCAAAACAATGTGAAGTACGTATTTACTTATGAGTTCGGCGGCGACGTACCCTACTTCAACACGACGCTTACCGCGATGGGCGTTTTTGAGATGCTCTATCAATCTGGCAAATTCCAATATCTTTCAGGCAATGCTATGATGAATAATCTCATTAAACAGGGTCTGATCCCTACTTTTGGCACTGACCCCCGTAGAATCTTCATCCTGACTTTCTTAGGTTAGCCTTCAACTTCTAGGAATTCGAAATTGTAGCTTACTGCGCTAAATATTCCTGAGCCACCTGCAATTTTTCCAAAATCTCACCTGAAGCCACGTTTGGTTCTGACCCCAGAAGAATTTTCGTTTTTAAACTTCACTGGTCGAATCGCTTTGGAAAAGAGCCATCAATATTAATACTGAAAATTTTATTTTCAAACCTTGCTAAGACTTAAAAGTTAGAAAAGAAGCTATCAAGACAATCGAAGTTTCAATCACCTCATGTTTGAATGGTGAGAAAAGGTGTAAGTATGCTTGACAAGGTTAGCCTAAGAAAACTGGTTAATGAAAATTGCTCCTTGTTAAGCATTCTAATTGGGACTTTGCTAGTTTCTTTTTCGATAGGTCCTTATCAGAACTGGGATGCGCAATTTGAATATCAAGCAGCGTCAGGGGTAATTAAATGGGGAATCCCCTACGTGAACAGTTTCGGTAACATGGTGAACCAGCCACCACTAGGCTTCTACATTGAAGCAGGGTTCCTCAAAATTTTCGGCTCATCAATCTCCACGGGCACAGTTTTAGTAACATTGTTTGGGCTTGGATCTGCCGTCCTAATATATAAAATTGGCAAGGAATTGTACGGCAAATCAACAGGGTTATTTGCAGCTGCGCTCTTTGCTTTAACTCCGTGGGAACTTGTTCTTTCAAGAAGCTTCCTCATTGACGCGCAGTGCCTATTCTTGAGCCTGCTTTGCTTATTCGTTGGAGTTTTGGCTATTCGCAAAGGTTCAGTTAAGCTTTGTGTGCTTTCGGGCGTTTTTTTCGCAACTGCTCTTTTGACAAAGTTATTCGCAGTCTTCATTCTTGTCCCGCTGTTATTGTTCTACCTTTATTATCGACCGAAGAATCCAAGACGTGTATTTAGTCAGTTGGCGGCTTTTTCCTTTCCTGCGCTATTGTTTGATTTCTTATGGTATCAAGTTGTTTTAGGGAAAGGGCTACTTTACATTTTCCATAATAGCGACTTCAGCGTTTTAAATCCAGCGGGCATCGTTCCTTCTCCTTTTTTTGTTGGCACTTTCCTAGATAATTTTGGTCTGGGTTTTTTCTTTATACTTGCGGTTGCTTTTTCGTTGCTTATTTGTTTCTCATTTAGGAAAACCTTTTCGAAAATATTTGTTTTTGATTTGATTTGTCTGGCGTCAATAGTGACTATTTTGGGTGTGGATTTTATTTTGGGTGTAGGTTTGAACCTTAATGGACCTTATATTGGCGCCATCAAGTATGAGTATCAGTCCTTGCCTTTCTTCAGTTTGCTTGCGGCGTCTTTAGCGGGCAAAAGCCTCACATTGTTTAAATCAGCAAAATTAAAGATGAAACTAAACAAGGTATTCTTTTTTTCGACCGCTCTTACAGGGGTGATTTTGCTGGTTGCGGCGATACTTTTCAATATGTATTTTGCGCATGCATTTTCCACGTTAAATTTTTTGCTTTTAAGAGTGGAAAGCAATGTTAATGTTGGTTATTCTTTTTTTAATTCCTCGCCAGTAGGCAAATACAGCTTTCTAATGTATCTTCAGTATTTGGGGTTTGCATTTGCGTTATTTGGACTTGTGTGGGCATGCAGGAGTGGCGTCAAGTTGACTAAGATTTTCTTTGTTTCTTTGATGAACAAAAGGTTCCGTTCATGGATTTCTAAGGCGGCTTTGGCACCTTGCTTCTTATCCTCACCATGCAATATGCAGTTACCATGGCATCGTAAACGTCTTTCACCGTCTTACCTGACACAGCCATGAACGAACTCCCTGTTTCATAATAAACCTGACGCTTAGCCGATTTCTAAAAATTCAAAACCCGTATCCTTGTTTTTGGCTCTTTTAGCTGAAGAACCAGTCAGTTCCAGAATGACTACTTCGCCGATTTGCCATACGTCAACTCCCATGCGCACGCACCCGGTAACGGCAGTGTCATTTCTTCCAAAGCTTGCATGCATATGCAGTTTCGGTTCTCCTTGCTCGTCAGTGAAGATTGTTCCTACACCGCAGGCTTCATGCACACCCCTCAAAAGCGCAACCATCGGTTCAGGAGGAAGCGCTTTTCCATCTTTTGGTCCAACGACTACCCTGCTTTTGTCTTCTGCACCGCCTACAAAGAAGCATAATGCGCTGGAAACTTGTTTTTGGGAAGCGAGTTTTTCTATAACTTCATGGATATGCTCCCCCTGATGCAGTCTGAGTATGAAGATTCTTCCAAGTTTAGCTTCAGTGAAGTCCATAGTTTAGCCTACTTTGCTTTTATGAATGGAATGTTTGGCTAAGGTATTTAAGATTGGCTTTTTATCTTGCACGGGTAAGAGCATTTTTTGCTTCAATCCAGAGGCGCATCGGTTTGAACAAGTTGTTAAAGAAATCATAAAGTTTGTGCCTACTTGCCCATAAAAGTCCAGAGAACAGAAGTGTGAACCCCAAATATTGAATACCAATTAGAAGACTGTTTTTGCCAATTGGATTGAGGTTAGTAAGAGAATAACCCGCGTTTTTGCCCATCTCCACTTCGAACACCAAATAACCCCATGTGGAAAATTGATGCACATAAACCATGTTGTAAAATATTGATGCCGCCACTAAGCCCAGCCCGCCTAAAGCGACAAAAAGGAAGAGCAGCTTGTTTAGTTTTCCCCTTGATTTTAAAGAATTAAACAGTGAAAGGGATTTGCCAACCAATGATGCTGCTAACAAACTGAAGAAAGGCAAGGACTGGTAATCATACTTAACGGCGTTAAGATAAGGCGCATTAAGATTAAGAACAGCCCCCAAAAAAGTGTTGACGCTTACAACAGATAATATGGTTGCCAAGCAAATTAAATCAAAAGCAAGTAATTTTCGAAATTTCCTGTACATTAAGCAAACGAGCAAGGATAAAATTGCTGCACCTATGAAAAACCATCCTAACCCATAATTTACAAGAAAAGTGCCGACAAAAAAGAATGAAGGAGCAACCCCGCTGGAACTATGGCTCACAAGATCGCTCTGATAAAAAATAGAAATCACCCCTTGCCCTGAAATTACTTGGTACCACAGAAAAGAAGATATTAACACAGGTAAGAAAAACGCTCCAACCCAGCTAAATCTATGTCTTAGATTCTTAGGTCGATAATAAACATAGAACAACAGCAGTGGAATCAACATAAAAACGGCAAATAACTTTGTCAAAAAAGCAGCGGCAAAAAGAACCCCGGTCACCATAAAAAGCTTAAACGAACCTTTGCGAATAGCAATGATTCCTATTAATAGGCAAAGCAGGCTCAAGAATAGGCACTGCGCGTCAATGAGGAAGCTTCTTAAAAGAACAAGCTCCCATGGAGTTAAAGCAAACAGCGCAGCTGCAAACAACCCTGTTGATTTGCCGTACAATTCCTTGCCAATTTTATACACCAAGACAATGGATCCAAGCCCAAACAACGTTACTAAAGTTACGCCCGTGCCGGTTGATGCGCCGAAGATTTTGAGGAACAGTGCTTCAATGTAGAAGCCTAATGGCGGCTGGTTCACCATGTTGCCCCAACTTATCACGTAGGGCATGCCCCACTTGATTACTCCAGTTGCAGCTTCATATTCCCATATCGTATCCCCATTTTGATAGGGTCCTATTGAAAGTGAAACGAGCATGATTCCGATTAGAATACTTAAAATGGGGTAATTTTCACTTAGTAGTTTTCTTATGCCATCTTTTTCGAACATAGGTACTCATTTTAACATTTGGTTACGTATATGTAAGGAAGCCAATTTATCTATAGGGTTAAAAACAATTAAGTTCTTGCTTTTCAATAATTAAAACGCTGATTCTTCCATACATCCGCCTTGTCACTGTATCCGCGTCGTTCCCAGAAGCCTAACTCTTTGTTACGAGTAAACCGTAAATGCACCACCCACAAGGCGCTTTTATATGCGTACTTGTTTGGAACTATGAGGCGAACTGGAAAACCCAACCCCTCCTCCAATACTTTGTCATTAAGCTTGTAAGCTAAAAGTACATCGTCACCATAAAGCTCCTCTCGGAAAAGCGAAGTGGTATACGAGTCGGCGCATTCAAAAGTTACACTTTTAGCAACATCTTTAGGTTTAACAAGCTTCTCAATTTCACGAATGTGGACGCCTTCCCATTTGCAATCTCGAACGCTCCAGCCCTCAACGCAATGAAAATCGCTGATTGAGACGGTTTTGGGTAACTTCATGAAGTCATTCCAGCTTAGTTTCACTGGATTTTCTACTTCGCCGTCGATTGTTAGGGTGTAGGTTTCAAGTTTGATCTGTGGGTTAGTTGAGGTTATGCCTGGATGGTCAATGCCCCAACGTAAAAGGTGGTCTGTAGCGACTTGGTCAGGCGGCAACTTTCTTTTCTTTTGTTCTTCATAAGACAAAATTTTGACCCAACTTAAAATGTGTTTACAGGGAAAAAAAGTTTGCTTTACTATTTAGTTTGTTTGGAAAAAGCTTGTCAGCTGTTTTTGCTGCGGTTCTTCTCTGCTGAAGCCTGAGACTTTAACGCCGACTCTTCGAATTTCAAGCTGGGTTTCGCTTAGGAATTTTCCTAATAGTTCTTTTACGTTTTTCCTGATTGTTTCTGCGTCTTTTGCTGGCTGCTCAAGCGTTATTGACCTGCTTTTACTGCTTAAATCAGTCAGGACCACGTAAATTGCAACTTGCTTAAAGCTCAAGTTCTTATCCGCTAGTTCCTTGGAGATATCGTCTGTTAATTCGTCTGTTTTCTGCAGAATAAACGCCAAATCCTTTGTATCCTGCTTTAATGTGCCGATTCTGCTTATGGATTCGGCTTCTCCTTGCTCTTGAACAGGTTCATTATCAACCGCGTTAGCGGCATTATGGAAATAGACACCGAGAATTTTGCCCCAAATGGCTATGAGTTTTTGCACGTCATAATTTGCTAAGTCGCCGACTGTTTTTATGCCTAAGGAATCCATTCTTGCAGAGGTTTTTTTTCCGACACCTAAGAGGCTGTCCACGGGCAACGGCGCCAAAAAAGCCTTGGTTTCTTCGGGTTTGACAATTGTTAATCCGTTTGGTTTTTGGCTGTCACAAGCAATTTTAGAGACAAGCTTGTTGGGTCCAACTCCCACGGAGAAAGAAATGCCGACCTGTTTGGTGACTTCATTTTTCATTTTTTGAGCGGAATCTTTTGCTTTCTCGAAGCTGCCTTGAACTTGCTCTGTAACATCCAAATAAGCTTCATCAACGCTGACTTGCTCCAGACTGCTTGCGTAGCCGCGGAGAATCTGCATTATCCTGTTGCTTATTTGGTCGTAGTACTCGTGGTCAACTGGCAGAAAAACTGCATCTGTGCCTTCAAGTTTCCGTTTAGCAAGGAAGAGGGGCATGCCAGATTTAACGCTGTATTTTCTAGCAATGTAGTTGCTGGTGCTTACAGCTCCGCTTTCCTCTGTGCGTCCTGAATAAACGCCAACGACAACTGGCTTGTCTTTCAGGGTTGGGTTACGTAGCTCCTCGCATTGCGCAAAGAAATAGTCGAAATCAACCAGCATAACGACACGATTTTGCATCCAATCACTTTCCCTTATCCTTAGGCATAAGCCAAGACCCATCACACGATGCTGTGTTCAACTCGGGTAAACCTTCCCTGCAAACACCAAACTTCATATTATTCGCAACCGCCAAGTCACGAACGCTTTTTAGAAGCCTAAGCCTGAATTCTTTTGGCAGGAGCGTGTTGCCGCCGATTTTTTCGCCCTGCTGAAAATAGAGAGGTTTCAGATTCTCCGCTACTTTAGGCATGGCTTGTGCGAGTCGCATCCAATTGTCTGGTTTAGCCTTGTAGGTTGAGCATGTTAAATGTTTGACGCCTATGCTTGCTAGTTTCGAGATGAGTTTTCGCGGTTGGTCGTTTACGGAGGGTATGATTGGGTCTATTCGCACTGAGACGGGTATTCCTTTTTTGATTAAGTCCTGCGCCGCTTTAAGTCGTTGAGACGGCAAGGGTGCGTGTGGCTCGATGAGTTTAGCTATGTTATCATCGTCTGTGGTTATGGTTAACGCTACAGTTGACGGAACCTTGCTTAGTAAGTCATCGTCCCTTACCACAATATCGCTTTTAGTTATGATTTGTATTTTGCAGTTGCTTTCTGCCAAAATTTCAAGGCACCGTCTTGTCAAGCCAGCGGACGCTTCGGCACACGGGTATGGGTCAGATGAGTTAGCTATTGAAACTGTTTCGCCGTTGAGTTTTGCCGCTTCCCGCTTCAAGACTGCAAGCAGGTCTTTTTTGGGTCTGCACTCGCTGAAGTTCGGAATGTAACTGGAAGCGTAGCAGTAGATGCATTGGTGGTCGCATCCAGTATAAGGGTTAAACGTAAGCTTCGGCGGACAAGTACACAGCCCAGAACGCCATGGGTCAAACCTTGAAATTAACGGCACACACTTCACTTACGGCTATTTATGCGGGTTAGATAGACAAAAAGTATTCGCAACAAAAAAGGGATTTACAGGATTAAAATGGCAACAAGAAAGTCAGTATCGAGGCATCTCATTAGATGTTCGCTCTTGAATTAAATGCCACCCTTTAGAGAGTTCAATGCGAATTGCTTCCTCTTCTTTGTCTGTCATCTTCCAGGTTCCAAAGCAATCAGCTATTTTGCCTGATTTCTTTGTTATGCGCAGAATAGTGTCTGTAAAGCTTTCTTTGTTTGCTTTCTCACGAAGCAATGCGTCATACGCCTCTTCCGTTATTGAAATAGTCTTAGTGCCCATACTTGTGTATGCGTACACGTTTATAGATAAAGATTGTTAAACGCGATTGCTATTACAGGAAATGCTAGGCTTCCAATGGTCACCTGTTATGATGTAATTGAAATATCTTCCGGAAGGCGTAAAAAACTGATTAGGATTAAACGACAAATTCAACTCCTTCTAATCCTTTGAACCATTTGTCACCCGTCAGAAACTTCACGTTAGACTTTAACGCAAGATAGTATCCTATGGCATCAGCATAAGATATGTCAAAGCCAGCTTTCTTAAGCTTCAACCTGAGTTTCATTGAGCCTTCAATATCTGAGATGTCAAAGTCTGAAAGATATTTGGCAAATACTTTGACTACATCGGATGCGGCTTGAGCCCCGTGAACTTCAAGAGTGCGATAATATATTTCTATCAAATTTAGCTTGGTCAGAAAGCCATCATTTTGCTCAAAATAGGGCCTGTATTTCGGGTTGTCGCTGAGGTAGGATAGAACAGCATAGCTGTCGTAGAAAAACCTTTTAGCTCTCTGCACGTTCCCAACCGCGTTTCATTTCATCTTTCTCCTTCTGCAAGTCTTTAAAAGGATATTTTCCCCGAAGAGTACGCACATCAGAGACTTTTCTCACTGTTACCTCAACTTCTTCTCCTTCCTTGAGCCCTTCTTCCTCGACGAGCGTTTTGGGCAAGACTACACCCAGCGAATTTCCCCAACGCTTTACTTTTGACTTGGTTATCATAATTAGACATGTATAACAAACGCGAATTAAAACTTTGCCAATCGGTTAGAAAGCATTAAATCTTTTCGCATTCAATTATTAGCGCATGAAAGCTTTTCTCGGTTACCTCAAAGAGGAAAACATGAGCTTATTCACTGATTTTTATGAGTTAACGATGTGCGCAAGCTACTTTGACAACAAAAACTTTGAGCCAGCTACCTTTGACTTGTTCATTCGGCGGCTGCCTGAAAACCGTTCCTACTTCTTATTCGCAGGACTAGAAGAAGCTCTGCAGTACCTGCAAAGCATCAAATTCACAGGCGAGCATCTGGCTTACCTGAAAAAACAGGGGTTCAAAGAGGATTTTCTTGATTATTTGCGCGGTTTCAGGTTTACAGGTGATGTTTGGGCTGTTCCAGAGGGCGCAATCGCTTTTCCAAATGAACCCTTAATCCGCGTTACAGCGCCAATAATTGAGGCTCAGTTAGTTGAGACTTTTTTGCTTAATACTGTTAACCTGCAAACTATGATAGCAACAAAAGCCTCTCGGGTAGTACATGCGGCTAAGGGAAAATCCGTAATTGAGTTCGGCCTGCGAAGAGAACCCGGCGTTGACGCTGGAATGAAAGTGGCGCGAAGCAGCTACATCGCTGGGTGCCAAGGCACCAGTAACGTTTTAGCAGGGCAAGCCTATGACATTCCAGTTTTCGGAACCATGGCGCACTCCTTTATCATGTCTTACCCAAAAGAGATTGATGCGTTCCGAGCTTTCGCCAAAACTTTCCCAAATAAATCAACGCTTCTCATAGACACTTACGATGACATTTCAGGCGCCGAAAAAGCCGCAGTTGTAGCTAAAGAGCTTGAGACTAAGGGTTTTAGGCTTGGTGGTGTCCGCTTGGACAGCGGCGATTTGGCGCAAATCAGCAAAAAAGTCAGGAAAATCCTTGACGACCAAGGCTTGGATTATGTGAAGATTTTTGCGAGCGGCGACTTGGATGAATTCAAAATAGAAGAACTGCTAAGCAAAGGCGCACGAATAGACTCGTTTGGAGTAGGGACTAAAATGGGTACTTCAGCGGATAGACCTTATTTAGATGTAATTTACAAACTCTGTGAAACCATGGCAGCTGACGGCAGCTTCTCGCCTATAATGAAGTTAAGCAAGGACAAAATCACCTTGCCAGGACGAAAACAAGTTTACCGTTTCATGGACGCGGCAGGAAATTTTGAAAAAGACACCATTGCCTTGGCTGATGAGAAGGTGCAGGGGGAACCGTTGCTTGTTAAAGTCATGGAAAAGGGCAAATTAATCTACAAGCTTCCGTCGCTTGACAACATTCGAATCACTGCTGCAGAGAATCTGTCTAAATTTCCAGAGGAGTATAAGGCGTTAACGGGTGCGCCTGTTTATCCAGTTGAGTTAAGCAGAAACTTGCTGAACCTAGTTAAAACCTTAAAGCGCCAGTTAACCTTAACCGAGATTAACCATGGAGTCTCTAACGCCCAAGCTTAACCTTTCTCATGCTTCTTGCTGCTTCTCTTTTTGTATTCACCACAGTAACTGTTTCCTCCATGCCAACATTGTGGTGTAACTTTATCACATTCTTTCAGATACTCGCACTTATAGAAAACCGCGTCAATTCTCTCTTGAAGACCAGTAAATGCTTCCTTTACTCTTCCCACGTAAAACCCCTGATGAAATATTTCATTAATGCTTATATTAGTTAATTTCTTATTTCGTGGTAAATATGGCAAACCCTTAATAGTCTTTTCAGAAAAGGATAATTGCTATTCAAAAAGGGAAGAACATAATTATGCAAAATCGCCCAGCCATAGTTGCTGTTGGCAGAACCAAGTTTGGAGAGCATTACGGCAAAGAACCAGAAAAACTAATTGAGGAAGCTTGGCTTGCCGCTTCAAACGAATGCAACGTAGAGCGCAAGGACCTAGAAGCCTGTTACATGTCAGATTGTTTTCTCCCAATCACAAATAAACTAGGCTTAGAAGAAGGCTTTCTCTCAGAACTCACAGAACTTCACGTGCCTATGGAAGTAACCCGCTCTTTCAGCGCAGCATTGTTAACCGCTTGTCACGCAATTCAGGCTGGAGTTTACAGCACGGTCCTAGTCGGCGGCATAGAAAAAATGACTGACCGCTGGGACAAAATACGTGATGACCTCATGCTTTTGGAAGACCCGTGGAGCTACTATGCAGGTGGAACTCCGGAAGCAAATCATGAGCTTATGCTGAGAGCTTACATAAAAAAGCACAACATAACCGGCAAAAACCTTGACAAACTCAACATCGCCCTAGCTCAGGTGTCAGTTAAAAACCATGCGAACGCAACCCAAAACAAGTATGCTCAGTTCCAAAGAAAAATCACTGTTGACCAAGTCTTAAACGCGCGGAAAGAAGCGCATAAATCCTTGGGGCTCTATGATTTTGCCCCAATTTCTGACGGCGCATCAGCCTTGATTCTTGCAAGCGAGGCAGTTGCCAAAAAGTTGAGTGCCAATCCAGTTTACGTTTTGGGCTGCACTTCAGCTACTGATTACCTGGATTATTCAGCAAGAGAAGACCTGTCCCATTTTGTCGCGGCTGAACTTGCAATGAAGAGGGCTTCTCAAATGGCTAAAACCGCTTTGTCTGACCTGCAGGTTATCGAAGTAAACGACCAGTCAACCATGATGGAGCTCGTTTCTCTCGAAGATTTAGGCTTCTGTGAGCCGGGAACAGCTTGGAAGAACATATATGAAAGCTACCAAAACAACAAAAACTTCTATGAAATAAACGGAAGGCAGCTTTTCGTTAATACGGATGGCGGGTTGAAGGCGGATGGAAACCCGTTAGGCGCCACTGGCGGGGCACAAATTTTTGAGATTTACCGGCAGTTGAAAGGTGAAGCAGGTGAACGTCAGGTTAATGTTGGTAATGGTTCACCTAAGAGTGGTTGTGTGTTAGAGTTTGAGGGCTTTGGAACTAAAGCTTACGTTAGTATTCTAGGAGAGAAGAAAGATTGAGCAGTGAACCGATAGAGCGGCGGGTTTCTTATTTAGGTGACAGGTTACGCGCAAGCCGCTGTCAAAGTTGCGGCAAAGAATATTTTGAAGTGAGATATTACTGTAGCAACTGTGGCAGAAAAAGCTACGGAAAAATGGATAACATCGACCTGTTTTATGATAAAGGCAAACTTGAATTATGCACTTTCATCAATGAGCCTACAAACAAGTTCATGAAACTCTCCAGCTTCGTTTATGGAATTATTTCTTTTCATGACGGTAAAATCCGTGTTCCAGGAAGGCTAACTGACCAGTTGATAACTGATGATGACGATGTTGATTTTTCAAGCTTTGAGGGAAGAGAAGTGGTTCCGCGTTTTAGAAGGCGCTATTCAGTCGACAAAAGCGATTTGATTCCAACAATCTCTTTGGCTTTCACGTTAGCCGACGAGTACTATCCGCATCAAGAGTACAATGTATTAGCGCCAAACAAAGAATACGACATTCCCGGGGTGGTAGGTTACGGCGTTTACACTTCAAGGTTTCGAATAAAGGAAAGCGGACTCGAACGCGCAGTTCCCTTCATCGACGAAGACTCGGCAACAGCCTCAGTAGAGGCTGGAAAACTAGCGCTGATTCATTCAGGCGTTGACAGCAGGCTGGTTGGCAAAGTTTATGTTGGCTCAGAATCCAACCCGTACGCAGTTAAGCCGATCGCCTCAAAGGTAGCTCAAGTGCTCAAACTTGGCGAAGAAGACGGTGATATTCAAGGCGTTGACGCAGTGGACACGGAGTTTGCTTGTAAGGCGGCTACAAGCATGTTTAAAGATGCAGCTTCCCTTGTTAGCTACCCACGGTCAGGCATAAAATATGCTATGGTTATTGGCGCAGATAACGCTCAAGCAGCGCCCAGAGGCTGCATTGGCGGCGAACTGGATACGTTTGTTGGGTACGGCGGAGCCGCGTTTATTTTCGGAAAACATGATGTTATCGCAGAAGTTGAAGGATGGTACTCATGCACGTCTGACACGCCCGATTTTTGGCGCAGAGACGGTGAACCTTTCCCGATGCATGGCGGACGATTCACTGGTGACCCAGCCTATTTCAAACATGTCCGCAAAGCAACGCGTAAGCTTATGGAACACTTTAACCTGAAGGCAAGTGATTTGAACTATTTTGTGGTGCATCAGCCTAACCCTCAGTTTCCAGTTAGAATCGCAAAGGAGCTTGGTTTTAGGGATGAGCAGTATTTGCCTTCGATTCAAATTAACAAGTTCGGCAACACTTATTCCGGTTGCTCGCTTGTGGGTTTAGCAGCAGTATTAGACATTGCAAAACCCGAAGAGCGCATCTTAGTTACAAGTTACGGTTCAGGTGCGGGAAGCGACGCGTATTTGCTTAGAACTACAAGCCAACTTGTTGATAAGCGGAAGCGCCAAAAAATTAATGTTAAATTCCAGGCTGAAAACCCGTTTATAGAGTATGTGGATTACACGACTTATCGTCGGCTTAAACTTGGGATGTAACAAATACTTAATAAATCACTTGTGAATCTCACATAGCGACGGAGCCAACAGATTGATTCTCGATGACATACTGCAAGTTGTTTATGCGCCTGTGAAAGCGTTCAAGAAAATAATTGAGAATCCAAAATACTTGGGCGCAATAATAATTCTGCTTCTTTTCATAGGTCTACAAATAGGTTACGAGTATGTTCAGTTTTCGAAAACCTACACTGAGAACACGTCGCCTGCCGTTAATCAGTTACCTGCGTTTCTTAACGTGACTTATTGGAGCAGTACCTCAAACTTAGCCTTAAGCAACAATTACAATGACCCATACAACTACAGCGTTTATGCAGTGGCGCTTGGAGCCTACTATAGTTTATTTGGAAACAGCAGCTTGGAAATGAATGCTACAAACACGAACGTCATGGCGACAGCAACTTTGAACATGACAACAGCTTTAATCGACAGTGGCGAAAGCGCCGTTTCCAGCGTGGACTGTAGCGTCCCCTCAGGCTTCCAGAACCTTTCAATGACAATAAAGCAGGTGCAGCCTACAGTAGCGCCTCAAAGTGCAACTTTAACTCTGTACTCAGTTGGCGACTCAAACTTTTACCAATATGACTTAACTTCTGCTTTATCAAACACGGGAGAAATCGGTCTTTGGAATAATTTAACAATCCCTGTTGGACCAAGTGCCCAAGGTTGGAAAAGTAATGGTTCACCTTTATGGGGTAATTTGACAGCTCTACAATTAACCCTTACCTACCCAGCCGGTTCTAACATAAATGTTCTCATCGGCGCCTTATTCTTCCGAGGCCAATACCAAACGCCCATCCAATCCAATAGTACTGGCATCATTCTGGAGTTTTTGGAGACGTTCTCCCTGCAGTTCATTTTAAGCTGGTTTCTAATAACAGTGTTCATTTACCTGTTCTTTAAAGCGCTAAAAACCAGCATAGTTTGGAAGCCTCTGTTCGTCGCTTTAGCTTTTGCTTTGTTCGTACTGGTTATTCGAGCATTAGTAAATCTTGTTGCGGCAGCTACTTTGCCCCCGCTTTACTATCCCTTTGACATATCGGTCGGCGTGAGCTTGAACAATTTTGGAGCAATATTTTACCCTCCAACGGCAGTAAGTGCCTTATCCGCGCAGTCTCAAGCCATTTTCAATAGCATTAACTCGGCGACTGCGGCTCTCAGATTTGTGACTTCAGCAATGTTCGTCGTTGCGTACGTTTGGTTAGGTGCCTTATGTACAATAATCGTTGGAACGTTGAAACCAGAGTTTTCAATGGTAAAGAGGGTAGTGATTTCCGCTGTCAGCATAGCAATTACGTTATTGCTCTTGCTTTTTCTGGTGTTCCTTGTTTAAACCAGCACTAATACGTCTAAACCTCAATTCACCCAGTTTTTTTCTTCCTAGCAGCCAATGCAGGATGTAGCTAGGGATACTGCTAACTTATTTGTCATAATTATCTCCATGGGTAAGCATCCCTTAATGCTTCAATTTTTTTTCCTATAAACTCTTCTGCCCAAGCAACCGCATCATCCAAGGTTTGTAAAGGGGAAATTTCAAATTCAAATATTTTTATATAATTTATCTCAACAATGCTATCGTCACCAATCATGTACGTTGAACCTTTACCTTTAGGTCGCAAAAATGCCATGATTACTCTCTCACCTTTTAGGTAAACATATTCCGCAATGTGACCTGAAGGCTCTCGGTCAATCATAACACAAAATCTTGATGCTAATGCCCAAAGTTTTGCTTTTTCTTCGTTAGACATTAAAGGATGTTCGGGTAATTCTCTTAACAAATATGCTTCATAATTTTTTGTTTTTAAATAATCTCTAACACGAATCATTTCGGTCAAATTTTTTGGATCGCTGTCTTTTCCAAAGACGATAACGGATTTTTCTTTGTAAATCAATATGTCCTTTTTATGCTCGGTTGGGGTTTCATAGTAGTCTCCCTCTGCTGAAGTGTAAATATATTGTAAAACCTTTTGAAGATGGGGAGTACATTTTTCCCAAAACTTCTCAAAGTCTGCTAAATCTAAGTCATGAACATAAACTGCAAAAGGAATAAACCGAGCGGCTAAAACATCGTCTCCCTGTATGAGATTCAAGAAAATATTAAGAATTGCAATTGGCGAATGATATGGAACGTATCCCGCATTAAATAGTGCATCTGTATCTGTTGATACATTGAACACTACCTTTTTGTTTGCACCATATTCTCCAGAAATAACGATCAAACCTTTTCCGACAGGAATTGTAAAAACGGCATTCTTTGGGATTTCTCTTGGAAGCTCTAAGAAAAGTTGAATATCGGACTTGACTCCACCATAAAAGGTGAATACATCATGGTTAACAAGAGACTCCTCAAAAAGGAAGACTGTACTATCGTTTATTTTGGCAATCCTCACATTAGCCGATTTTATCCATTTAGGTAATCTCTCTATCATCATTCCTTCAGATTTGATAAAGCTTCTAATCTTTTCTAAGAAAAGCTTAGCGAAAAATATGTGCTCTTTGACCAATTATCCAAGCTCCCGAAAACTTTGCTGAGTTTTAGCTGAAATATAAGGTTATTGATGATTATTGATTAACCTTCTTAGCATCCATAACTTCTTTTAACCGAGGACCAAGTTCAATCACTAATGCTATGATTATCATAATTATTGCAGTGGCGAAAAAGTCAAGAGGAATGATGCCAAAGCCAAATAAGATACAGACTACGGCAGTTATAACGCTCATTAAAACAAGAATATTACGGTAAAAACTCGGTATTTCTCCCAGTTCAGCTCTTCCAACAATGGTTTTGGTTTTTGTAACGTTTAGCGAAAATGTTAAAGCGACACTTGAAGGTGTATTATTGAAGTTTGTGGGCTTAATTTTATCTTTTCCTATTATAAACTCAAGTCGCCTGACCATGTCATCTCTGCAATCTGAAACTTCACTCGAATTGAAAATTGAATAAAATCTTTTTTCAAATGCAACGGTAGCCAAGATGGATTTGTTTGGTTCTTCGGCTATTTTTCCTAAAACAAGCTTGATTTGCCATGAAGCAGAATATGACGTATAGATTTCAAGTAATTCTGTACCTATTTTTCTTTTTTCTAAATTCCACGTGTCCATAAAAGAATCACTAAGTAAAATACCTGAAATGGTTTTAAAATCAGCGCCAATCAAGTAAGTCTTTCTATCTAAATCATCAATCGTTCCAGTCAATCCCACTAGCCACCTTACAATTATTAATTGAAGAATGCCAAAAGTGAAGAAGAAAACGATGGCAATTAGAAAAGTGATAACAATTGCAGTTAAAAAGCTGAAAAGCAAATTCACTGACGCAAAAATATGTGCGTTCGCAACTGAAATAAATAGTGTAACTACCGCTGCACTCGCAATCTGGACATATAAGGGATTGATTAGTCTCTTCGGCGAAGTTACTATCGATGCAGCCCAGCAATAAATCAATGTGAGTATAATGCTTGCAACGAGATACACTGTTAATGCTGGAGGTACTGAAGTGCTTGAATATAGAAAAAAGAAAATTGCTTGATAAGCGGGAATTGCTAGAACCGAATTTAAAGCTACACCTATGAGTGTTAAAGCGAATACTCTGATTTGATATTCGCTTTTTTGTTGTAGTTTCTCTACCTCTTCCGTAGACATCATAAGCATTGATTGTTGGTTTTTGGTATTTAGATTTTGCCAAAAGCCCAAAAAGAGAGCAAACCATTTTAGGTCGCTCCCATGACAAATAAGTTAGCAGTATCGTAGCTAGGCAAGATTTATATGATTGAAGGCTACTTTTGCAAGTGAACCCTCAGCAGGGAATTCACAGTTTAGGTGACTTAATTTGACGGCAATCAAAGATTTGCAGAATGGAATGAAACGGGTCAGCGTTGAAGCAAAAGTTGTCGAAAAAGGCGACCCCAGAGAAGTCAAATCACGTTTTAAGGATGAGACTTACAAGATCGTTGACGCTGTGGTTGCAGACGAGACAGGCAGTGTAAAGCTGACGTTATGGAATGAGCAGATTGACCAAGTTAACGTTGGCGACAACATTAAAATTGACAACGGCTACGTCACCAGCTTTAAGGGTGAAATCCAGCTTAACGTTGGGAAATTCGGAAAATTAGCCGTTGGATAAACGTCGTATTCTTGGTAATACAGGTTAATATCTTGAGCAAACAATAACAGAATGAAATAGTTAACTTTTTAGAAAAAACTTATTAATTCATATCTTCATTGGAACATTTCTCGTTACTTGTGGAGAAGCAACATGCAGTTCCAACTTATCGCGCCATATCAAACTTCGCCAGGGCAGGAAGCCGCAGTAGAACAGTTAGTGAAAAACTTCTCCAAAAAAGAAAAACAAACCATCTTAGGCATAACTGGAAGCGGAAAAACTTTTGTGATGGCCAACGTAATTAATAGACTCCAAAAACCAACGCTCATCATTGCACATAACAAGATTTTGGCTGCGCAGCTTTATGGTGAATTAAAAGAGCTTTTTCCGCATAACCGGGTGGAGTACTTTATTTCTTTTTATGATTATTATCAGCCTGAATCGTATTTGCCAGCGCAAGACATGTACATTGAGAAAGACTCAACGGTTAATGAGCAGATAGAAAAAATGCGCATGCACGCTGTTTCCAGCATCGTAAGCCGAAACGACACCATAATAGTTGCCAGCATAAGCTGCATTTACAGCCTTGGAAACCCTGCCGACTTCAAAAGCATGGCGGTCGAATTAGAGGTTGGAAAGCAATCTACAAGGCAGCAACTCATCCATGCGCTGGTAGATATGCAGTACGAGCGGAATGACATGGTGCTTGAGCCAGGCAGGTTCCGTGTGCGAGGCGACGTGTTGGATGTTGTGCCCTCCTACGAGAATGATATTATTCGCATTGAGCTTGCAGGAAACGAAATTAGCAAAATCAAAGAAGCCCACCTGTTAACGGGAGACGTTAAAGGATCGCTTGATAAGCTTACTCTTTACCCTGCACGGCAGTACGTGGTACCTGAGGAGAAACATGCACTTGCCCTTGAGGCGATTAAACAAGAATTAGAAGAGAGACTGCCCGATCTTGCTCCGCTTGAGGCTCAACGACTCAAACAACGGACAAACTACGATTTGGAAATGATAAGGGAAGTCGGCTTCTGTGCGGGTATGGAAAATTACAGCAGACACTTTGACGGACGCAACGCTGGAGAACCACCCTTCACCCTGATGGACTATTTCCCTAAGGATTATCTTCTGATTATTGACGAGAGCCACCAAACTATTCCTCAATCACGCGCCATGTACAACGGTGACTACTCAAGAAAAAAGAACCTGGTAGACTTCGGCTTCAGACTCCCCAGTGCGCTCGATAATAGGCCATTAAAGTTTGAAGAGTTTGAACGGAAAATGGGCAAGACCCTCTTTGTCTCCGCAACTCCAGCCGAATACGAACTGGAGAAAAGTGGTCCACCAGTGGAATTAATCACTCGACCAACTGGTCTTTTGGACCCTGAAGTTGAACTTCACCCCATAGCTGGGCAGATGCAGCATTTAATGGCGGAAGCAAAGAAAACCATTGAGCGAGGCGACCGTATCTTAATTACAACGCTGACAAAGCGGATGGCTGAAGACCTTGCGGATTACCTTGTTAAGGAAGGCTTCCGCGTCAGGTACATGCATTCGGAAATCGAAAGCTTAGACCGAATAGAACTGGTGCGGCAACTGCGAGTCGGCGAATTCGACATTTTGGTCGGAATTAACCTGCTGAGAGAAGGCTTAGATATTCCTGAGGTTGCGACAATTTTCATTTTAGATGCTGATAAAGAAGGTTTTCTGCGAGATGAGCGAAGCCTCATCCAAACCATCGGGCGAGCATCGAGAAACGTCAACGGCAGAGTCATTCTCTACGCTGACGTGGAAACAGCGTCAATTAAGCGAGCCATGGAAATCACCAAGCACAGGCGCTCCTTCCAGAGACGCTTCAACCAAATCCATCACATCACGGCGAAGACCATAGTGAAGAGTGTCTCTTTGAAAGAGGGCACAATTAAAGGCACCAAACACCTGGCAAAATCAGACATAAAGCGCCAGTTGGTTGAGTTTGATGCGCAAATGAGGGAGGCGGCAGAGAAACTGGAGTTCGAGCGAGCTATTGAGCTTAGGGATGCTATTGCGGAGTTGAATAGGGCGTTGTCTAGGAAGATGGAAAGCGAACTTTAAACCAAAAAACTGAGTGTTTAGGACAAAAGGTTGAAATCTTTCATGATTAAATTGGTTACAATTTACAGAAGCGGAGTAGGGAACTGGTTTACGTTATGAGAGATACCATTTCAATCAGAGGCGCAAGGGAACACAACCTCAAAAATATAGATGTAGATTTGCCAAGGAACAAGTTTATAGTGATTACTGGGATCTCAGGCTCAGGAAAATCCACCCTTGCCTTCGATACTATTTATGCTGAAGGCCAAAGGAGATATGTTGAAAGCCTCTCCGCTTACGCCAGACAATTTCTCGGTTTAATGGATAAGCCTGACGTTGACTCGATTGAAGGGTTATCTCCAGCAATCTCCATCGAACAGAGAAGCACCAGCAAAAACCCCCGTTCAACCGTTGGCACAGTTACCGAAATATACGATTACCTCAGGCTGCTTTACGCACGTGTTGGTACGCATCATTGTCCAAAATGCGGCAGCTCAATTCATCCCCAAAGCCCCGAAAACATAACCAGCTTAATTATGGCTGAGAAAGAAAAAACGCTCACTTTCCTAGCGCCAATAATTAGGGGCATAAAGGGAACACACGAGCAAGTTTTTGACGACCTCAAAAAACAAGGCTACACCAAAATCCGGGTTGACCAAAAAATTTACGATTCAGATTCAATCAAAGAAGAAGTTAAGCTTGTGCGTTATGAGAAGCACTGGATTGAAGCGGTTATTGACACGGTAAAAATGGTCGATGAGGAACGCTCACGTATTTCTGAAGCTGTGGAGCAGGCGCTTCAAGTCGGCAAAGGAACCATGATAGTCATCGACGCCAAAAAAGCTGACGAGGAAAAGAAGAAGGAGCTTGAACGCTTTGAAGATGAAACATTGTTCAGCACTTTTGGAGCCTGCCCTAACCATCCAGAAATAGTGTTTGAAAGCCTTGAGCCGCGCATGTTCTCGTTTAACTCGCCGTTTGGTGCTTGTCCAAGCTGTCACGGCTTAGGGGAAATCACAGAAATCTCTGAAGACCTAGTGATTCCAGATAAGAATCTCTCCATTATGGATGGAGCATTAGCTGTTTACGGCAGTATGGATCTTAGCTGGCGGGCTCAGCAGCTTGCGACGGTGGGCAAAAAACATGGATTTGACGTTTTTACTCCGATAAAGGATTTTACGGAACAGCAACTGCATGTGCTTTTGTACGGTGACAAAGAACCCTTGAACGGTCGCTGGTCGAATGGGGCAAACATGTGGATGCGTGAAGGTTGGGAAGGCATAATCCCACAAACAGCAAGGCTTTATCGTCAAACTGAAAGTGAATGGCGGAAAGAAGACATTGAAAAGTTCATGACCTCTAGACCCTGCAACGCCTGCAAAGGGAAAAAATTGCAGCCAGTAGTGCTTGCCGTAAAAATACTGGACAAAAGCATAATCGATGTAACTGACCTTTCAATTGAAGAAGCAGTTGAATTCTTTAGCAATCTGCCGGTCCAGCTGAACGAGAAAGAATTAGCCATTGCTAAGCAGGTGTTAAAGGAAATCAACGAGCGCTTGGGTTTTCTTAAGAATGTTGGTTTGAGCTACCTTTCGCTTTCCCGTGCAGCAAGAACGCTCTCTAGCGGCGAAGCGCAAAGGATTCGTTTGGCTACACAAATTGGTAGCAACTTGATGGGTGTACTCTACATTCTTGATGAACCCAGCATTGGCTTACATCAAAGGGACAATGCTAAACTCATAAGCACACTTCACCGTTTACGCGATTTAGGTAATACGCTGATCGTAGTAGAGCACGATGAGGAAACAATACGCAATGCAGACTGCATTGTTGATATGGGACCTGGCGCAGGAGTCCATGGAGGACACGTTGTCGCAGAGGGCTCGCCAGCTGAAATCATGGCGAATAAGCGAAGCCTCACAGGCAAATACCTTTCCGGAGAATTAAAAATTGAAGTGCCCGCGATAAGGCGAAAACCTGTTGGCTGCATCACCGTTAAAGGAGCAGAAGAAAACAACCTCAAACACCTCACCTTACAGCTGCCGTTAGGTGTATTGTGTGGAGTTACTGGTGTTTCTGGTTCGGGCAAAAGTACGCTGATGAATTTGACTGTTATTCCTGTGTTGCGGCAAATGTTCGGGGAACGGGTTGACAAAGTCGGTAAACACGAATCGATTGATGTTCCAAACATAGTCAGGAATGTTATAGTTATCGACCAAGATCCAATTGGCAGAACACCGAGAAGCAACCCTGCAACTTACACGAAACTTTTTGATGAGATTAGGCGCATTTTCGCTTCAACCAAAGAGGCAAAGGCACGCGGTTACAAGGAAGGACGATTCAGTTTCAACGTGAAAGGCGGCAGATGTGAAACCTGCCAAGGCGACGGCGTTCTGCGCATAGAAATGAACTTCTTGCCTGCCGTTTACGTGCAATGTAGCGACTGCAAAGGCAAACGGTACAACAAGGAAACCTTAAGCGTTCTCTATAAGGGCAAGAACATTGCTGAAGTATTGGATATGACTGTGGAGGAAGCGGCAAAATTCTTTGAGAACACCCCAAGAATCTCACGAAAACTAACCACGCTCTTAGACGTTGGATTGGGATACATTAAACTTGGGCAAAGCTCAACCACCTTGTCAGGCGGAGAAAGCCAACGCATCAAAATCACCCGAGAACTTAGCAAAAACAAGTCTGGGCACGTCATTTACATGCTTGACGAACCAACCACGGGTCTGCATTTTGATGATATTAAACGGTTGATTAAAGTGTTAAATCGGCTTGTTGACAACGGCAACACCGTCTACATCATCGAACATAACTTAGACGTGATTAAAAGCTGCGATTACTTGGTTGATTTGGGTCCTGAAGGCGGGGCTGCTGGTGGCGAAGTGCTGGCGCAGGGAACGCCCGAGGAAGTCGCGCAAAAGGCTGCGTCTTATACGGGTATGTTTTTGAAGAAAATACTTAACCGTCCGCAAGAAGAAATTAGTTTGGCAGTGAAACAGTCTGCATGATCCAAATAACATGTCCCTCGGACTTCAAAAGCCAAGATATGCCAACAAACCCGGGAGTTTACCTATTCAAGAACGAGCAAGGCGAAATCCTATACATAGGCAAAGCCAAAAGCCTGC
>CAWJIN010000020.1:0-13064 GCA_963842865.1 Candidatus Bathyarchaeota archaeon
GCTGCAGCGAGTCCCTTTTCTCCAGAAGATATAGCTCAAGCAGAAAATGTCGATTTCGAAGAAGTAGAAGAAAAGTGGAATATTTACAAACTTAAAGATGGAACTGCTCTCAAAGTAAAGCTTATTCTAATGGGTATAAAACGACTCAAGAAGCACAATCCCGCAGATGGAACCCCCATATATCTAATTAACGCGCAAAACGTTGTTAGAGCTGTTGACATCCCAAAAGAATTACTAGTCAAACCAAAAGAACCTTCATTCAAGCCCGTCTAATTAGATTAATAACCATTGATTGATGGACTATTTTCCTAATTTTTTTCGCAATTCTTTTTCTGCCATGTCTGGGAACTGCTTCGAATATCACGCTGAAGTAGAAGCCACAAACTCTTTAGGAAGCGAAAATAATGACAAAAAAGACAACGGATTATTCCAATACTCAAGGGATGATTTCGCAGCCGTTGTACTTCATGAAATCGAAATCTTTCAAGCTTATTTTTCGTTCGCTGATTAATCGCTGAATCCGTGGGAACTCAGTTTTTACAGCTTCCACGAGTTCTGCAACCGTGTGGCAGACTTTACCGTAAGCTTCATCAGTCCAGCGCTTAGTCACATTTGCATATAAGCATCTTCCACCGCAAACATTCAGAATCGAGCAGTTTGCACACGGCGGCTGGTCAACAAGAATTTGCTTTATTTTACGTGGATCAGCATTGCTTATGTGGCCTAAATAATACTTTTTCATCCCCCACATTGTTGGGCAAGGAATAATGTAACCGTCAGTTTGAATGGCATAGTTTATCCAGCCTCCACCGCAGCGCATACAGCAATTTTTCTCTTCATGCAAAAGCGAATCGGCGATGCCTAGCAAAGGGTAAAGCTTCAAAACAACGCCCTTCTCCTCCATCTGGTCTACCCAGAACCTTGCAAGCTTTTTTATCCCGGGAATATAGCTTGTCTCTGTCCACTGTTCAAAGTTGCGCCTTTGGTAATCGTTTCCCCAAAAACCAGCGTTCAATTGCCAATGTACCGAGGAAAAAGAAAATTCATCGTTCTCTAAGAGCCATCGGACTTGCTTGTAGATATCCGTTTGCTCCATGATTGTCATCCTAGCAATTAATTCTCCTCTAAAACCGTTTTGCTTGATTAATTTGAGATTATTTACGACTTTGCGGAAAGTGCCGTTTCCCCTGTAATAATCAGTTAAAGCTTCTGCACCATCTATAGAGACAAGAATAGTGTGGAAACGGTTAACGTATTCTGGCTCCAACTTATCAAGCAGCAGCCCGTTTGTCTGAATCATAAAAAGCCTAGCCTTCACCCCGTCCATTACCTGCTTGATTTTATCGGCGCAAAGCAAGGGTTCACCACCGTAAAAGGTTAAGACGCAATCAGGGTCTTTCCGACAGAACTTATCCAGCAACTCCACGTTATAGTTAATTTTTCTGGGCAAATCATAATCAACTTCGATGTCGCCGAAATCCTCGTCAAAATCATCCAAAGATTCGCCGAAGCAGTACTTGCACTGCAAGTTGCATTCAGTGGTGAGGATCACGTGGAAGAACATGTCTTAATTGTGTACGGTGCTGGCTTAATAGTATTTTTCCGCTAACTTCCGAGCTTCCTCATCTTCAGGGGTCTCTTCAGCTTCGTCTTTTCCATTCTTGTTTTCTTTTTCAGCTTTGCCTGAATCTTTTCTCTGGCTTTTGCCAGCCTCCTTCTGCACCTGCTTAAGGGCTTTTTCGACATAACCCTTCAGTTCTCTTTCTTTCATGATTTTCTCAGGCAAAGTCTCAGGCGCATAAACCAAAGGCAAAACAGCCAAGAACAAAAAGAAAGCGCTGAACGAAAAAATCTCTGCGGTTGGGATAAGATTACCTAAATTACTTCCAATGGTCAATTGGATAAAATAAGAAACAAAAAAGGGCAGAACGCCAACAGCATAGTATTTATCGCTAGATTTACCCTGACTAAGATCGCCCCATATAGTAACAACAAATATTACATAAAAAATACCCCAAGCTACGCCATTAATAATTGTATAAAAATACCAGCTAAAACTAATGTAGTAAAATAGCCCTAAAACAGCATAAGCTGTGCCCATTAACGAAAATCCAATAATAGACATGCGTTTACGTCCTAGAGCATCCGTTAAGAAACCTCCTACAATAGCAAAAATGCCGATAAAAGCGTTATTCAACAGCGTTAAATAATTAATTTCTGCATTTCCAATATATTTTGATTGTATTGGTATAGTTAGATAGGCTATTAGTGAAAACATAATCCATGGAATAAGATAAAGCAAAAAAGAGGAATTAAATAGTGACCTATAAGATGGCGTAACACTTTTTGCCAAATTTTTTACATTGCTTTGTAGTAATAAGAAAAATAGTAAACCGATTATTCTCCAAACGGTAAGGATTAACCCTTGAAAGCTAGAGTTTCCTTCAGAAACCATCCCAAGAATAACCATCCCAAGCCCGCTGAGTAACATTATTACTCCTCCTACACGTCCTCGGCTTTCGATTTTTATGCTCTCAGTGAAATAACCCATGCAGCAAGGCATACCTATTCCAAGTGAAAAACCCAGCAGGGAAGCAATCACCAGGACATTTGGGAGATAAGCCATATCTAATAATAGTGTGACAGATGATGATAAAATTCCTAAAATCATCCAGAAAATAAGAAATTTTACCCTATTATGCAGTTTACTTGTTAAAGCGGCACCTATTATTGCAGAAATGGCTATCGAAGAAAAATGTACACTCCAAATTTGCAATACTATAGAATTTGATTGAAAATTTGCCGTAGCCCCCTTCAAGATAGTAACAGCAAAGAAATACCATACAAAAGCGTTACTTACCAAAATTATATTCACTACTGAACTGGTATTTAGAAAATTAAATTGAGCCTTTAGCGTCTTGTTTACCATTAGTATTTTCTATTCTTCTGTCGTAAGTTGGAAGATAAGTTTTTTGCATTCTAAAACTAAATCCACACTCCATTTTTAACCGCAAGATTCTTAAGTAGATCTGTACAACAGATATACAGGGAGAAAAGATGAAGGCAAAAAAACCACTTAGACCAATAAGATTGGGTTGGGCTTAAAACAACTATAAACCCTTATTTCTTTTCATATTTATCCATTTCCTATGATAAATTATAAAGATCCGCAACCATAGCTTTTAGCATTAATTTGAATTTATCTTGATTCTTTTTAATTAACGATAACCGCTGGTTTTCTTCTTCTATCATTGAATACATTTCGCATTTCAATTCCTGGGTTTCTTTAGAAGCAATAACTATTTCAAGCGTACGCTCAACGGCCTTCTTCGTTATCGGATCACCTTTAAGCAGGCTTAAGATTTCATCTTTCTTCGCTGTATCTTTAAATGTATATAGAATTGGCAACGGTAGCCATTCCCTTTTAGCTCTGTTCTTAATCTCATTTAATTCAAAAAGATCTATGAATTCATCTCTTATAGTGAGCAAGGTACCAAACGTTTTACCAAAACTCGCTAATGCTTCAATTTCTTCCAGTGAACCCCCGCCTATAATTGCTCCGATACGCATGGTAGCTTCAGCCACAGCTGCTTTTGTCTTAATCATGCTAAGGTATTCTTCCGCCACAATTGAACCAGATGCTTTTAGATTGCTTTCCTTTGCTTCTGCACTGCTAATTCCAAAAAACGCTTGCATTGTTAATTCTAGCACTAATCGCTTCTGGTTCATTGGTAGAGCTTCGCATGCCTCATGAAGAACATAAAGGCCTTTAAATAAAAGGGTGTCACCAGCCAGAATAGCGATGTCCTTGCCGAATTTGCCCAAGATTGTTTTCTTTGAATACTTAAATGTGGATTCATCAATAATATCGTCATGGATATCTGCTCCTCCTGCAAGTAGTACGAAGGCAACGCCTATTTGTGTGGTTTCCTCAGCTTTTCCTCCAACAGCCTCACATGAAAGTGCAAGCGAAGCAGGATGCACAACGTCATTCCAAGAGTCTATGAAATACTCTAATGCCTGTTGGATGGGTTCGCTTGGCATTTTTTCTTGTTTGATCGTTTGTTTAGCCAATTCTAAGGCTCTCTGTCCCTTTTCCCATAAAAGCGCTTTAACTTTTAATGCTTGTTTTTTTTTAGTTGACATACTGGTAGAGCATTTATGTTTCTTTCTGTATTAGTATTTTGGGTTAGCTATACCTTCTCCAATTCCATGTTTGCTTACTAAAGACCCTTAGACTTAAGTCTTCTCTACTCAACTTAGCAAGGAACGAAAACATCCCGAACTGGCTGCCAAAGTTACTTGTATAGGTGCAGGGGGTGGGATTTGAACCCACGAACCTCTACAGGATAGGCTCCTGAAGCTGACATACTGCCCTCTTGTGGGAGAGCAGTTCTACGCCTTTGACCATGCTCGGCGACCCCTGCACTTGTGTGGATCAAATTTGAGGAGGGCCGAGGCAGGGATTTGAACCCTGGCAAAAGGCTCCACAGGCCTCTAGGCTACCAAGCTACCTCACCTCGGCCACTTTTCCATGCTTTTCCGTGACTTCGGCCGCTTCTGCGCGTTTTCGCTATTCTTTGTTTTATTCCGATACATTCATGGCAAACACCTTATTTTCGTTTGCGGAAGATTTTCCCGCCAGATACCGTTCCTAAGAGAACAAAATCTTATATAATGAAATAATAGAGAGAATAGCTCCATATTCTTAACAGGTGGACTAAAATGACACAAACCAAGACGACGGATATGCCATTTAGAATTGGGATGTTGCTTGTTGCCCTCTCTTGGTTTGGCTACATGGTTTACAACAACCTCTTAGGCATTTTTAATCGCCACGTCACGGGTCGTTTGGAGATGGAGGATATACCGGCAGTTATGGGAAGCGGGCTCTTAGTTGCGGCAAGCCTCATTGCAATAATCGCTATTCTCTTCTACGTTGTAAGAAGAGACCTTTCAAAACCAGAAGCATACATGACCCTCAGAATTATCTTAATCTTCGAAATGGGCTATTTCTTGTCCTTCTGGTCCTCCCTTATTGCAGACGCTCTCCCAGGTGCCCCCCACCTTACAATCGTGAGAGTAGTCCAAGTCACCGTGCCTTTATTGGTTGAGGCAACAGTGCTTCCAGTTGTGCTGGCCAAATTATTTTTTGAATTGAACCCAAACAAACCTGTTTCAAACCAGATAAAATGGGGGTTGATCTCGGGTACCGTTTACCTTTTGGTTTTCTGGCTCAACAACGCGGGCGAATGGATAGCCGCAGTAGTGGGAAAAGGACTAAACTACATCATCCAGTACCCAATAAACATGTTGAGCTTCATCCTAACAACAGTCGGGCTATTTCTGCTCACTCTATACGCTGGCTATTTTTCGAGAAAATCCATCCATAAAGCAAGCTTCTCTCTGGGCAAAATTGACCTGAAAAAGGCAGGCCTAATCATCACAGCATTAGGAATGTACCTGATCTTTATTTTTCTTTTGTGGCTTTACTTTGGATCCGTCGGAGGATGGGGAGTTTGGTATGCTTGGTTCCTGGGCCATGGCTACCTAGACTTGTGGGGCGTGACCCTTCCATTCGTCGGCTTATGCTTCCTCTTCACCGCGTCCACACAAAATAAAGATGCAAATAAAATCAGTAAGAAACGCTATACATTGACCAATAAACAAGTAAACTTGGTTCTATTCTTGACCCAAGCGTTAGGAACGATCTTCTACATTATTTTTTCAGCTGCTTATGACATTCCAATCCCTTCAACCCATATTCTCATAGCAGAACCGTTTTACAGAAATTCGCTTATGATAAGCGGAACCCTATACTTCATCCTCATACTCATAACTATAGGACTTAGCGTTATAGCGTACATAAACGAGTAAAAGAAAACAAGAATAGTCTAAATCTAGCCTAAATATACAGAGCTTAAAGGGCTGGATTTGTTAGATACATGCCCCTTTCCACGTTAAAGGTTTTCATATTTTCTGACCGATGAATTTTTTGGTGCGATCACGTTTGAGAGGAATGACTACATCCTTGTTAAGGAAGTCTATAAGGAGCGGCGATTTCGAGTTAGGATCCCTAATAATGGGCTTTGGTAGACTAAAATTTTATGGCGGGTATTTTCTGATTTTTGTGATTTAAAAGTATGTTTAAACATGTGTTTAGTTTGTGGTTCGTTATGGTGAAAACTATCACTATTAGAGACGAAGTCTATGGGAAACTGCTAGCCATTAAGGGAAAAGACGAGAGCTTTAACGAGTTATTTAACAGGCTGGTTGAGTGCACATCAACTGCGGAAACGGTAAAGAAGCTTAGAGGCAAAGTTGAATTCACAGACAAAGAAATGATGCTTTCAGAACTTTACTCTAAAAGATGAAAAAGAAATTGATAATCCTCGACTCAGATGCAGAACTACGCAATAACTGCAGCCATAACAATTAACAACGGAGCAAAACTATACACATTCAATCAAAAACACTTTAACGCTTTTCAAGACTTCGAACTAGAACTCTACCCGTGAAAAAGAAACCCAAAGAAAGTTCAGGTTAATAAAAAAGAAGAAGAGCTGGTTTCTTAAATTTAGATTCGAAGCAAAACGTTTTCTGTGTATCTGCGTATTATTTCTGCGAAGTCGTTGATTGTTTCTGGTGTGTAAGGCTTGAGAGTTTGGAATCTCTTATCTAGTGTATCCTGCGGAATGAATTGTTGAAGTGCATGGTTTTTTGAGCCTTTTACGAGTTCGCCAATGCATGTGGCGTCTTGGGCAGTGACTATTTCTGGCACCATGGTTGTTCTGAACTCATAGGGTACCTTGCCCGTTTTTAGGATTTCCATGGTTCTCATAAGCCCCGCTGTATCTTCAGCGCCAAGCAACTTGTATTTTTCCCTGCAGGTTTTTACGTCCATAGCTACGTAATCTACGCTGCCAAGGCATTCCTCAAGCACTTCTGGATAGAAACCGTTCGTGTCCAATTTAACCATAAAACCGCGTTCCTTAAGTTTAGCGAGGAATTTCGGCAACTCCTTATGCATGCATGGTTCTCCGCCAGTCACCACAACAGCGTCAACGTATTTTTTGCGGCTTTCCAAGATTTCTAATGCAGCGGTTTCCTGCAGAAACGGCGGCTGCGGATTTACTGCTATGCGCCAGTTATGGCAGAACGGGCAACGCAGGTTGCAGCCTGGAGTGAAGAGCACGCTGGCTACTTTATCGGGGTAGTCGAGAAGGCTTGTTTTTTGTAATCCACTAAACTTCATTTTTACGTTTCCTCTTAAGCTGTTAAGGGTGCTGGAGTCATTATGGTTGATCGATCGAAGGTTTTTCGTATTGCGAATTCTGCTTGTTTTCCATCGTTCCATTGGTCAACTGGTCTTAGGTAGCCGACTACTCGTGAGTAGACTTCGCAGTTTGCTCCGCAGCTTGGGCATTGCTTGTGTTCGCCGCTTGTGTAGCCGTGGGTTGGGCAAACACTGAAAGTCGGCGTCAACGTGAAATAGGGCAGCTTTGAGTTCCAAGCTACTTTTTTGATTAATTCAGCGGCAGCTTTCCAAGAGTTAAGCCTCTCACCAAGGAAAATGTGAAACACGGTGCCTCCAGTGTAGAGCGTCTGCAAAGTTTCCTGATGCTCCAGCGCTTCGAAGAGGTCGCCGGCAAAGTCAACAGGTAGCTGGGAAGAATTCGTGTAGAATGGTTCTGCATGGTCTGCGGTTACTTGTTTTTGGTTAGCGAATGTGATGTCTTTGTATCGGCGTTTGTCTATGCGGGCAAGCCTGTAAGATGTACCTTCAGCAGGGGTTGCTTCGAGATTGTAGATGCTGCCTGTTTCCTCTTGATAATCTGCTAAACGGTTCCGCATGAAAGCTAATATTTTAACGGCGAAAGCTTGTCCATCGCGCGACGCAATATTTTGCCCTAGCAAGTTTATGATTGTTTCATTCACGCCCACTATGCCTATGGTGGAAAAGTGATTCTTCCAATACTTGCCATAGCCTTCTTTCACATGACGCAGGTAACGCCTCGAATACGGGTATAAACCATTATCTGTAAACGCTTCAAGCACTTTACGCTTAATTTCCAAACTTGATTTTGCAACTTCCATCAGGTTTTCTAAACGCTCAAAGAATTCGTCCTCATCCTTGGATAAGTAGCCGATTCTTGGAATGTTCAAGGTAACAACGCCTATGCTGCCTGTTAATGGGTTGGCGCCGAAGAATCCGCCGCCCCGCTTGCGTAACTCGCGTTTGTCTATTCTTAGGCGGCAGCACATACTGCGTACATCTTCAGGTTTCATGTCACTGTTAACAAAGTTCGAGAAGTACGGTACACCATACTTAGCAGTTACCTCGAAGAGGGCTTGGGCTACAGGTGAATCCCAATTGAAATCTTTAGTTATGTTGTACGTGGGAATCGGGAAAGTGAAAACTCTGCCTTTCGAATCGCCTTGCCGCATGACTTCAGCGAAGGCTAAATTGAACATTTCCATTTCCTTAGTCATGTCGCCGTATGTGTCTTGGGTTACCCTTCCATTGAAAAGAACCGCCTCGTTCTTCATGAAGTCGGGCACAGTCAAATCTAGGGTTAAATTGGTAAACGGTGTCTGGAAACCCACTCGGGTCGGCACGTTCATGTTAAAGAAGAATTCCTGAAGCGCCTGTTCAACGTCCTTCTGTGTCAGTTTATCATATCTTATGAATGGAGCAAGGTAAGTATCAAAGTTGCTAAACGCTTGCGCTCCTGCTGCTTCACCCTGCAACGTATAGAAGAAGTTCACAACCTGACCCAATGCTGTCCGGAAATGTTTTGCTGGTTTGCTCTCAATTTTACCTGGAACGCCTCCGAATCCTGCAAGCAGTAGCTCGCTTACGTCCCAGCCGACACAGTATGCTCCTAATACGCCTAAATCGTGAATATGCATGTCGCCTGAAAAGTGTGCATCAGCAATATTTTGGGGGTAAATCCTTGATATCCAGTACTTAGCTATCACAGTGGATGATAGATAATTGTTCAATCCCTGCAGGGAATAGCTCATGTTGCTGTTTTCTTTAACCCGCCAGTCCTCAACCTCAAGGTACTGGTCCACCATGTCTGAGGAGCTCAGCAATGCTGCTAACTCACGCATGTCAGTATGCTGTTTCCTATAGAGAATGTACGCCTTCGCCGTCTGTGCATGCCCATTTTCAATCAAGCGTTTTTCAACGACATCTTGGATTTCCTCAACTGTTGGGACTCCGTCGTCGCCGTAAGTTTTTTGCAGTTCAGCCACTACTTCGTCGCTTAAGCGTTTTGCTAGCGCTTTGTCTGTTCCACCGCATGCTTTTGCGGCTTTCCAAATAGCGTTAGTTATACGCTCTTGGTCGAAGGGTTCTAATTTACTATCACGTTTTAATACAAACTTCATTTTTTCACCTCAAGGAGTAACCGCCTGAAGTCCTCAGGCTCTTCAAACTTCTTGTAAACTGAAGCAAACCGAATGTATGCTATGCGGTCGACTTTTTTTAGGTACTTCATGATTAAATCCCCGATTTCTTGGGATGAGACTTCCTCAGTGCCTTTAAGCATAACGTCCTGCCTCACTTGTCCTGCTAACTCGTTGATTTGGCTCATGGCTACAGGCCTTTTCTCACATGCTTTCTGCAAACCACGGATTATCTTGTTAACGTCGAAGCGTTCAAGCCTGCCGTCTTTTTTTCTCACCATAAGCTCTACGGTTTCCACATATTCGTAGGTCGTGAAGCGTTTTCCACAGTTGACGCATTCCCTTCGTCTGCGGGTAGTGTTTTCTGGCGAATCACGCGTTTCCAAAGTTTTAGAATTTTCAGAGCCGCAGTAAGGACATCTCATATACTAAACATGTCCATGGCTTGCTTTTTGTGTAGTGTCAACAAGCATGGAAATGCACTATGCGCAGTGCAAAGATATAAAGCTTTTTACATTATTTTTGCAATAAAGGTATAGGTCCAAAACCAATAACATGAAAAATAAACAAAAAAGTCTAAATAAAAAAATGCGAGAAAGCCCTTGTTTGGTGAAAAAACCGATTTTTACGTAAATAATAGTTAAGTTAAGGCTTGTGCAAAAGATGCAATCAAAAATGCATATACAACCCCATAGTTATCTTCTATCTTAGTAGGTGCGAAAGAAATGTAAGGATGAGTATATTAACCGAAAATTGTGAAGGCTAACTCCTAAACAAACCCCGACATTAGAATGCTTTTTAACCGAAATATGCCAATTTTGGTCGGTATTAATTAATCGTTGGCTTAAATAAAACTTGTCGCTTTGTCACTTTGGTAAAATAAAAGTTAGAAAAATTTTGATTGGGTTTATACGCTATGCAGATTTAAAATTTGTTATCGCCTGTTTTCCCGAGAAAAACTATCTAATTACTTCCTTTTCCACCAGCAAAAAGCAACGCAACAACAAGAACTGCAAAAAGTATGAAGACTGCGGCTAATCCGTTGTTTCCCATTTCAGAGGACGAAAAGGCTAAAAGCAAAGCTAAACCAATGACTCCAAAAATGCCAACCAGCACGATTTTCACATCAGCCATTTTTTATCCCTCCTTAATAGTTTTAACATGCTCATGCTTTGCTTTATCTGTAGTGTCAACAGACTAATCCTATACACTACATTTAGCGCATATATAAGTTGATTCCACATTAAACTTGAAATATAACCTATAAAGACAACAATAGTTCCATAGAAAATAAACAAAAAAGGCAAAATAAAATAATCCAGAAAAGCCTTTTTTCCCCAAAAAAACCCATTATCGCGTAAATACTAGTTTGGTTAAGGCTTGTGCAAAAATACAATTAAAATAAACGCTCATCCCTGTTTATTTCTAGTCCAGCTTGGCTAACTCCAAAAAAATAAGGTGCAAAATACGGGGGGCCAAATGTTACTGTTCCGACGAAGCAGAAAGAAAGCCGTAGCAAAGCACTTTTTTGTGGGACATATATCGATTGTGGAAATAGCGCTTTATATGCAGTAAATAACACTTAAGGAAATGAGAAAGGAAAGGCTTCTTACGCCTCTTTTATGAGGCAACTACTTTTTAGCTTGTTTTCAAGTCATTCAGAAACTCGCTTAAATCAACCGTAGCCATGCTGTTTTCGTCTTTAAGCTGTTGCTTAGCAGGCGGGTTTTGCATGTAAAACGGTATTCGCTCGGTTAAGCGGTCTTGAAAAGTTGGTTCTAACTCGTTCTTGTAGAAGACGCCAATAGGGATTTTGTCACCCCACTCCTGCGCCTTTTCCATGCCCGCAACTTTCTTTTTGAAGTCTTCGCTGCATTCATGCACAACAGGGTCAAAACCCATATCTTCAAGTTTATAGAGTCTGGATTGTGGCTTGCCTGTTGTGGGGTCTTTTCTGTCTTCTCCGCCGTACCATTCTTTAGTGTTAATATCGTTGTACGTGGGGCAAGGCTGCAAGCAATCGATCAATGCTAATCCCTTATGCTGGATTCCCTGCTTTATCATGTTCTTCAAATGCATCACATCAAAAGTGTATGATCGAGCCACGAACGTGTAGCCTGAAGTAATTGCCAATGCAACTGGGTTAATGGCTTGATTAATGTTAGGTTTAGGAAGCGACTTAGTTTGCAACCCCAGCTGAAGCGTCGGAGAAGCCTGCCCCTTAGTTAAGCCGTAAACTCCATTATTGTATAGCAGATAGGTCATGTCAATGTTTCTTCGTCCAGCGTTAACAAAATGTCCCGCGCCTATACCGAGACCATCCCCGTCCCCACCTACGCCAATTACCTCCAAGTCTGGATTCGCAATCTTTATCCCCATCGCAAACGGCAACAGCCGTCCATGCAGCGTGTGAACACCGTTAGCCCTTATGAAGTGCGGGGTTTTTCCCGAATTGCCTATGCCTGAAACCACCACCACTTTATGAGGCTCCAGTTCAAGCTCAGCCAGCGCCATCTGCAATGCACTCAAAATGCCAAAATCTCCGCAGCCTGGGCACCAGTCGACGTAGACGTTGGTTTTGTAGTCTGATGGTTTAATTGCCAAGCATTAACACCTGCCTTTCTGGCGCTTTATCTGTTAAAATAGATTTGATTGCTTGGTAAACTTCGGTTGTCATCATTGGTCTGCCGGTGTATTTGAGGACGTAAAAGTTGGGTTTGATGCTTGTATACTGAGTAATTATGCCCCCGAGCTGAGCAGTCATGTTGTCTTCTATGTCTATTATGCGTTTTTTGCCTTGAAGCATTTGTTTTATGTAGGCAGAGGGAAGCGGATGTATCATTCGCACTTGAAGGTAGCCTAAGCTTAAGCCTTCATCTTTTAGCTGGTTTAACGCTTCGATTATGGCGCCTTTAGGTGAACCCCAACTGACCACTATGTTCTCTGAGTCTTTATCTCCAAAAAAGTTAGCCTTCATTTCCAATGGCACTTCCTTATCAACTAAATCTAGCTTGCCCACTCTTTTTTCCATCATTCTTCTTCGAATAATGGATTCCTCGTTTATGTTGCCACTCTCATTATGCTCATCGCCAGTATACCATTGAACGGCGTTTTTGGTTCCCAAAAAAGCTCTGGGAGAAACTCCTGTTTCTGTAAATTTGAAGCGCTTGTACTCTTTGCCTTCAAGCTCTTTCTCGCCAACTATTTCGCCGCGGTCAATCTTGACACTAGCATAGTCAAAGACAGGGTATGTTTGTGAGCAGTTAGCCATGGCTTTATCAAGCAAATGGATAACGGGTACTTGGTATTTCTCTGCTAAGTTAAATACTTCTGCAGCGTCAAAGAAGCATTCCTTAATGTCCCCAGACGCAAGGATTATTCTTGCGAATTCTCCGTGTGCTGCATGCATGGCAAAGCGTAAATCTTGCTGGCAATGCCGAGTTGGCTGGCCAGTTGAGGGGCCACCTCGCTGGTAGTATGTTATTACCAGGGGTACTTCGTTATTTCCTGCCCATCCTAAGCCTTCAGCCATAAGAGAAAATCCTGGTCCTGATGTGCTTGTTGCTGCTCTTGCACCTGCTAAGCAAGCGCCTGAAGCAGAATTTACAGCTGCAATTTCGTCTTCAGTTTGAATTACGACTATTGCTTCT
>CAWJIN010000021.1:0-126481 GCA_963842865.1 Candidatus Bathyarchaeota archaeon
TGCTCATAGCGTTCTTGTAGTAAGCCCAGTACACAAGCAAACCAGTCGGAACAAGAATCGCCAGGAAGATTGGTGTTTCCATATCAGTGAATGAACCAAGGATCGAGATGCCCAAGGTTGTTTAAATGCATAAAGTTCGCGACTACAGGCATCGATAAGCCCCAAACAACGCATAAGCCTGCAAGTATTGCTGCTGGGATCAGCATGACTTTTGGAGCTTCATGCGGATGTTGCTTCTCTAAGTGTTCTGATTCTTTACCCATGAAAACTAAGCTGAACATCCGTATTACAGTAGGCAAACGTGATTGCTGCTGTGGCATAAAGCAGAATTGCCTGTATCAGACCTGCGTAGTTCCTAAGCCGGTTACGCTTGTGATGATTAAGCCTTTGCTGAAGAATGCGGCAAACGGCGGCAAACCGCTTGTAGTTATAACCATTATACCCATCAAAATGAAGGTTACTGGCATGGCTTTTCTTAAGCCGCCCATCAACCGCATGTCTCGTGTGCCAATTGCATGGATGATGCCTCCTGCAAAGAGGAATCCGAGACCTTCGAAGAAAGCGTGGCTTACCATGTGGAATAAACTGGCGAACCAGCCGACGGATGCTGCGCCTGCAACAGCTGTGCCTAAGCCAGCCATCATGAAGCCGATTTGGCTAACAGTTGAGTATGCGAGAACTCCTTTGATGTCGGTTGTGGTTATAGCCAGCGTGGCGCCGACAAGTGCTGTTAAGACGCCTATCCAAGCGACTGTTGGGAACCAGAGCGGTTGAAGAGCAATAATTAAGGGAGTTGCTACTGAGGCTATGAGTATGAATCTTGCAAGAAGATAGATACCTGCTTTAACCATTGTGGCAGCGTGAAGCAGGGCGCTGACTGAGGTTGGTGCTTCCATTGCGCTGTAGAGCCAAGTGAACAATGGGAGCTGAGCGGACTTTGCGATGGCGCCGCCTAAAACCAAGAAGAAGACCGTAACTAAAAGTCCTGTATTCAAGGTTCCAGCGGTTGCAGCCTGCTGTAAGGGCTGCTATTATGTCGCTGGAAGCTGAATGAGCCGATGGCTTGTCCTCCAACGAGTGGACCTGCGTAAAGTATGCCTATGGCTGCAAGCAGGGATATGTCGCCGATGCGGGTCATGATGAAAACTTTATTGCCTGCATTAATTGATTCTGGACGTTTATACCAGAAAGCAATTAACGCGTAAGAGCATAAGCCCACCATTTCCCAGAAAATAAACATTTGAAGCATGTTATCTGAGATTACAAGGCCAATCATTGAGCCGATGAAAAGCAGAATTAGGAAGTAGTATCGTGTTAATCCTTCTTCGCCTTTCATGTAACCCCAAGAGTAAACGGCGATGATTAACCCGAAGAAGGCAACAAGGCACGTGAACAATACGCGACAGCGGATCAATGTATACTCCAGCGTTGATGCCTGGAATCCAAGCAATTGTCGATTCTGTCGCTTGCCCATTGCCGAAAAAGACGCCTGGTACAAGTGAAAACGCAAAGGCTGCGGTAACTGCTGCAACTGCAATGACAAAGTAGTTTCGAATTTTATCGCCTTTTTTTGCGACTAATGGAACGAACAGGCATGCAATAAGCGGAAATATCCAAACAAGCCATGCAGAAATATCTATCAAACGTCATTATTGTTCAGCCTCACTTTCGCTTTTTTCCTGCATTTTTAGTATTTCATTGATGTTACTTGTTCCATACTTTTTCGTTACAATAACAAGCAACGCCAAGAATTACTGCGCTAACGGCGGTATCTGTTGAAAACGCCAAAATCAGAAATGCTTGTCCTAAACCTTGACCCGTGGAAGAAGCAAGCATCACAAAATTCAAAGTTGCGGCGGTAGCGATTAGCTCTATTGAAATGAAGACTTTCAGGAGTTGCCGATTAGTTAGCAAGCCATAGATGCCGATTGCCAGCATTACAAGTGATAGTATAACAAAGTCCATTATTTCCCACCGTTCCTCCGCTCATACAAAATAATAGCAATTCCTAATGCCACCGTCAAAATAACTAAGAGCTTGTAAAATAACGTCTACGCCGCTTAAGTTCCATAAGGCATCACCAAAAGAAGCATTGGAATATGTTCCTGTTGAACCGGAAACTGAAAGAAAGATCGCAGGTAATGATAAAACTACGCCTGCACCAATCAAGGCGACGGTTTTTTAGGTGAAGTTTTCTTTGTAGATTTATCACTTAACATTTCTCCTGATAAGAACAGGATGGCTAATGTGCCTACACCGACGACGAACTGGAAAATAGCTGCATAAACCGCGCCGTTTACAAAGTAAAGTAATGCTGTGAAAAGAAAAGTTCCTGATAAAGCAGCAACGGAATAAACAACTTCGTCAAGAAACAGTGCCAAGCAAGCGGAAATTATTAAGCCTATTGAGAGGATTTCAAGGATCATTGTTTTGCACCTTCCTTAGCGTTTGGTTGAGGCTTTATAACTAATGAGCGCTTTATCGGTTGTGGCTAACTCGTAGTCATCTGAGCCTTTTATTGCATTTCTGGGGCAGCTTTCAACACATTGATTACAGAAAATGCATTTGTTAAGATCAAATTGTGGGCGTTTTTTGCCGTCAACTTCAACTATTTCAATTGCATTTGCTGGGCAATCTCGAGCGCATACAGTACAATTTGTATTAACAAGTGACTTTACATCAAAACCTAACTCGCCTTTTGTCCCGCTAAGATCAATCATGTTGCATGATTTAATAGTGTAATCTGGCTTACCTCGGAAATCATCGGGAAGCTTAGGTTTCACAAATGGATACTTTGTTGTGGCTGGTTTAGTGAAGATATGCGAAACGGTTCTTTTCCACATTGGAGATATACGTGATTTCTTTGTTTTGTCTTCGCCATTTTTTTACACCAACGGATAAACCCATGTTACCAATGCAACAGTTAGCATCAGCGACAATATTGCTGCGGGTAAGATTATCCTCCAGTTAGCTGACAACACCTGGTCTATGCGCAATCTTGCAAAAAGAGTTGTTATATATTCAGTAACTATTACAACCGCCAACAGCTTAAGTACAAACCACAAGGAATACCAGAACGCCGGCAACCCAAAGAATACTGGCCCATATGGTCCGCCAAGGAACAATTCAACCACTAAGGCTGCTCCGAAAACAATTTGCACGTCACGTGTCAAGTGAAGGAAGGCTAATTTGGCGCCTGTGTATTCGGTTTCTAATCCGCCGACCAATTCGCTTTCTGCATCGGGAACGTCAAAGGGGTCTTTTTCCAGTTCCGCCTGCATAGCTATTATGAACAGCACGAAAGCCCATGGCGCCAAAAGTATGTATGGAATTGTCTGGCTTGAGGCTATGACGAATATGCTTAAGCTTCCAGCGATAAATGCAGGTGTTAACGCAAGAATGAAAAGCGGTATATCATAACCTAGGAACTGGGTTAACACTCTTGCTGAGCTAATAGTGCCATAAGGATTGCATGATGCCCATCCTGAAAGGAACAATAGAAAACTAGCAATTGTTGAGAATGTCAAAATAACAATTAAGTCACCGTTAAACCCGGTTGTGGAAAGTACGCTTGCACCATCAATAGGCAAGAAACATATTGCGAAAACCATAATTGTGAAAGCTACAAGGGGCGCAAACTTGAAAACGGTTTTTTTAGCATCTCTTGGTTCAATGTCTTCTTTTGTTAACAGCTTTATGAAGTCTGCTAATGGCTGAAGAATTCCACCTGGTCCTGCAACCATGGGTCCAACGCGGTTTTGTAAGCGTGCTTCAAGTTTTCGCTCAACCCAATCGCAGAATAAAGTTAACAGTAAGTATGAATGTGAAGCCAGGGAAGATTAGTATTCGGAGGATTAAGTCGAAGTCAATCATTGATTGTCATCTGTCTGTGCATGAGAAGCATGGGTCTAAGCTAACAAAGTTCGGAGGAACGTCAGCTATGTTTTCGCCTATTGCTGTTTTGAGGAATGACTGGGATGTTAGCGAATGTTGGAGTGCGCACTTTAACGCGTTCTGGGAAAGCTGTGCCGTTGCTTTTAACGTAGTAGAATAGCTCGCCTCTTGGAGCTTCAACACGGTTAACAGCTTCACCTGCAGGCACAATTCTCGGCGACCTCAACTCGGAATGGCCCTGTTGGCAGATGGTCAAGTGCATACTCGATTATGTTGATGCTTTCTTCAACTTCATCCATACGAACATTCATTCTTGCCCAAGTATCGCCCTCAGTGTAAACTATTTCTTTGAAAGGAATCTCGCCATACGCTTCATAAGGATCATCTTTGCGTACGTCAATGTCATAGCCTGATCCTCGGGCTACTGGACCAACAACGCACAGTTTTATTGCATCTTCTCTTTTGAGTACGCCTACGTTTTTCATACGAGCCTTTATTGAAGGTTCGTTTTCGTAGATTTGCCTGTAGAACGGCAGCTTCTTCCTCAGATCCTCCAAGGTCGTCTTGATTTTGGGAATGTCAGTGTCTTTTAGGTCTCGTCTTACGCCGCCTATAGTCATGAGTGACGCGTAAACACGGTTACCGCTGGTTAACTCGATTAGATCCATGATTGGCTCTCGGTCTCTCCAGAAATACTGGAATAGCGTTTCATAACCGATTTCTAATCCAGCATGACCCAAAGTTAGCAAGTGGCTATGCAGCCTGTTGAGCTCTAAAGCTATTACTCGCAGGTACTTGGCTCTTGGCGGAACCTCAGTTTTTAATATTTTTTCAACGCCTTCAACGAAGCCACAAGCATGGCAGGCGTTACATATGCCGCAGATTCGCTCAACCAAGTAAACATCTTGCAGGTAAGTGCGTGATTCAGCTGCTTTTTCTATGCCCCTGTGCACGTAGCCGATTCTGGGTTCAACTTTAGTTACAGTTTCTCCATCAACTGTTACGGCGAATTTTTCTGGCTCCAGTAGTGCAGGGTGCTGTGGACCAATAATGATTTTTACGACTCTGCCATGTTCCGGTTGTTTTTCTTCTTCAGAAGGCGGCGGGTTAAGTTTTATTTCGCTTGCATTAACATCTTTCCTTAATGGGTAAACGCCCTCAGGCCAATATTCTGATAAAACAAAGTGCCCTGGGAGCCTGTTCCCTTCGAAGACTACACCTAAGAGGTCAGACACTTCCAACTCATGAAATACGGCGCCGGGAATAATGTCGATTACTGTTTGAATTTTGGGGTTGTCCTTTGGCACTTCTGCTCGTATGGTTAGGAACGCGTTTGAAGTTCGAATATGGTATAGTACGCCTATGTTTGCTCCAAGGTCTAAACCGGTAATGGCTGAGATTGCGGTTTTTTCGTCTGCCTCCACCATTGCTTTGAGCACGTCTCTGTGTAAGCCATTGCTGGTGTTTATGGCGGCTGTGCCAAGTTGGCCTAGTTGAATTTGGACTTTATCTTTAAGTTTAGATTCAATCACGCTTATTATATCTATTTTACTGTTTGGCATCTGCTTTTGCCTCCTCTATTGCTGGTTTAGCTTCTGGCGAAGCCACAACCACTTCGGGTTGAGCAACAACTGGTTTTGCTTCTTCTTTAGGAAGCTGGGGCTGTTTTTCTTGTTTCGGTTGCTTCTTTGGTTTAGGCTGATCTAAGGCGTTTAGAAGCTTTACTACTCCATCTATGATTGCTTCTGGACGCGGTGGACATCCGGGTATGTAAGCGTTAACTGGGAGAATTTTGTCTACGCCGCCTACCACGTTATAATTTCCTGCGAAAACGCCGCCGCTGCATGCGCAGGCGCCGATGGCTACGACGAATTTGGGTTGTGGCATTTGGTCGTAGACTCGTTTTAGTCGTTCTGCGCATTGTTGTGTGACGCAGCCTGTTACTAGTAGGACGTCGGCGTGTCTTGGTGAGGGTTCGAGTTTTATGCCGAAGCGTTCAACATCATACTTTGGCGTTAGCAAGGCGACTATTTCGATGTCGCAACCGTTGCAGGCTCCTGAGTTAAAATGTAGAACCCAAGGTGATTTTACTCGTGCCCATGTCACTGTGTTCGGCATTAGTCTTTACCTCCTTCTAAAAGAATCAAGCCTGCGGCAAGGATAATGCCAAGATAGAGGATTAAGAGAAGCGTGTTTGTGCCTGCTAATGCGATAGAGGCAAAAGCGAGTACAAGTACGGATGAGTCGAAAATTATGAAGTAAATTAGGTACTTGTATAAGGAAACGTTGATTTTTAGCCCTGGGAATGACGCTTTTTCCCCACAAGCGTATGATGCTTGCTCGTTTTCGCTCATGGTGGTTTTAGGCGCTGACCTTTTGCCTAAAGTGTAAATTGCAAGTGTTGATATGAATATTAATATAAAGGCGATGAGGGCTTCAATAATCATGCGGTGCCTCTCCGTTAATGATTTTGTCTTTAAACATTAAAGCGGCCTCAAGGGTAAAGATAAATTTTACTTGTTATAGCCAAATGCGGCTTATGAACATATATAAGCTTATTTGTATTAAAACTGTGCAAACAACCAACATAGTTGATTGGCAGATCGTTGGCTATCCAAAAATAAGTGCAATCAGCCTGATTATCGAATATACTCTCTAGTACAGCTCTTTGTTCTCCCATACTACCCCGAGCTAGTTCCCAATAAAAGGAATATACTTAGATTTAAATATTGGGAACCAAAGTGTTCAAACTTCATGGTTTTTAACGAATCATAGTTTTGAAACAGAAGTGTATATCGATGGAAACAAGTTGCCTTTGAACAATTTTGTGCAGGAAACTATCGGTAACATTATGGCTGAGTTTTCGAGATCGCTAAAAGGGCTGGATGTGGCAGTGCACAGAATCCAAAATGAAGCCGAGCAATCATAAAGGCCTTGTTGTATGCGTGCGGTTTCCCATTTGAACGTGGTTCTTAACTTCAAAATTGAAAGTTCAACCTCTTGAGTTATTTTGGCTTGTTTTGGCTTTCGGGGGTTTGTCTTTGAAGTATTCTCTGCCTACATGTCTGGCTCGGTTGAGCCATCTATGGACTGTTTGCCGGGTAGTGTCGAAAAGTTCTGCGATGCGGTAACTGCCAAGCCTTTCTTAACAAGCTTAATGACGGCTCCTCTGATGTCGGGAGCCAGTCTCACACCATCCACTGGCAAACAAGTATGCAACTTCTACAGAGATAAGAGTAACGTTAGAAGGCTGACTTGACAAAAAAGCTATAAAATGGTTCACACGATTAACTAATAGTAGCGTACTCAAAATTAAGGATATGAAAATATCCTGAACCTGAGAAAACTCTATCGCCATTACACTTTTAGAGAACTGCTACCAGCTCTGATCGTCGTTGATAAATGTTTGATACTTCATCAATAAGCAAAATTTACGATAAAATAAAGAAAAAATTAGAAAAGAACACAGAAAAATCTTTAGGAAGGTTAAAAAAATGAAAAACAAACTTGGTATAAAACAAATATTAATTTATTTTACAATTTTATTAATGATAAGTTCAGCTTTTGTAGTTTTCTATAGTGGAACAGTTACAGCCGCTACTAACACAAATCTGATGTCTAAACATCCAAAACCCACCCCAACGCCTACCCCGACTCCTACAGCAACACCAACTCCGAAACCGACTCCAACACCTGTTAGTTCAAACGAGTTTTCTGGAATTTTTATTCCAACTTGGGATGGTGCGAATGATGGATTTAGTTCAATAGACTGGAGTGTAATAAATTGGCTGTGTGTCTTTCATTTGATTCCAGAAACAAATGGTGCAATTTATTATGACGTTGGCAGTAGTGCAATAAATTATGCTGCTATCGTAGCAGCTTCTCATGCTCATGGAGATCCGTGTTTTGTTTGTTTAGGTGGTTCACCATCAAATCCTGATCCATATCCAACAATCATAAATACACCTTCAATTTGGCAAACTTTAATAACTAATACTATTTCAGCTGCACATCAATACAGTTATGATGGCATAGTAGTTGATTTTGAATGTCAAACTAATGGCGATTTCAATAGGGCTGCCTATGCTAATTTTGTAAGTGAACTGACTACAAGAGCCAATTCTGCAGGATTACAAGTTTATGTTTGTTGGGCTAGATGGCAAGATTCATCAACAAATCCAACATTGCTTGAACCAGTATGCAACAAATTGATGGATATGCTTTACCCAAGCAGCACAAACTACGCTACCTTATCCGCTTTTGAAAGGCTGGTTTCTTCAGATGCAGCTTTAGTACAGCATCCTCAAAACATGGTGTACGGTTTCACTGTTCCAGAGGAATCTAGATTAAAAGAAACTCAATGGTTATCAGACATGAAGTATCTTGTGGGACTTGGCTATGGAATGTTCTATTGGGAAACTGCTACAGCTGTTCCTAATGATTACGCTACAATATCCACAGCTTTGAACTCCTGAGTTAAAGAAACATGAACTCAGTCCATGCTCTCAGTAGCGCGCTGACGCGAACGGTTGAGGGGACGATGTTGGTATTAATGTAGCTGTTGCGGCATAAATAGAGCCATCAACATACCAAGGATTATTTATTCTTGTATATGTTGCTGTATGTTCCGCTTGGCAAAACCGCATAGGTACCGTTCTCATATCCTAAATTTACCCGTTGATTTGGCACGATTATAGATGCGTAAACGGGGCTTGAAATAAGCAAAGCCAAAAAAATTTTCGCAAACGATTACGACACTTTTATCTTTCATTCTTTCTCACTTTTTCTTTGTGAATTATTTAAAGAGAACAAATCACTGACCAAAGACTTGGATTGTTGGCGCTGATGAGAAAGTAACGCTGAAAGTGTCGCCGTACCCTAAATTTACTGTTACCGGTGTAGATGTTGTTGCTGTAGCAATCGTTGACCCATCTACTTTAATCGTTGAAACTGTACCGCCATAAATATACAATATTTTTGGGGATTCGCTGTTTGTGTAAGTAGTGCCGCTTACCCACGTTGACGCGGTTCCTGAGTCAACGATGTATGAGCCTCCCCTTCCAGAAATCGGGTTGCTAATTAGTCCTTTAGGATTGTATCCAGCGTTATTTAATATTTTTGTGTAATTTTGGTTTTGGTCAGTGATGCTTACCGTTGAGAGGCGCAGGTCATTGTTTGTTATGGTATCATAGTTTGTTCCTGTGTTTGTTCCTTGATTGTAAATCGCTACTGAGGAAGTGCCTGAGAACGCGATTTGGTTGTTTTGTATGAGTATGTCACCGCCGCTTCCAGCTAACCAAACAGCGTGGACATAGCCTGTGGTTGTTGAAAGAATGTTATTTGAGATGCTTCCAACATTTCCAGAGGTTGATATATAGATTCCTGTGCCTGTGCCACTCATTAGTGTGTTTCCGTCACACTTCCAGTTTGCAACAGTCCCCCCGAAGATTATCTCTGGCGAAGTTCCTGCTTGGTTTATGATAAAGCCGTTTCGATAGTAAATGTTATTTCCTGCCAGAAATTCTGCACTTGTGTCGCCACTAAGGGTATTACTGATTGATGTTGTTTCAAAATCGATGTTAGCTGTGTTTGTGCCTGTTTCATATATGGAGGAGTTGCCTAAGTTGTTAGTTATGAGGCCATTGGAGAAAGTTTCAGATACGCTTGGGTTATCGATGTAAACGCTGTTTGAGCCAGCCAAATTAACAGTGTAGCCGTTGAAGTTTATGTCTGTTCCGTTGACTGTGTAAATGCCGATGTTAGAAGTATTATTTATGAAGATATTACCAAATTGGATTTTGGTTCCCTTTAATAAGGCAATTCCATCTCTTGCACTATTTATGTTTTAGTCCTGTAAACTGAAAGCCTGTGATGTTGCCTCTTATGTAAACGCCATATTGGGATACTGAGCTAATCTGGGTACTTGTAAATTGCACATCAGACCCACTGTAGATGCAAACTCCGTGTTCGGGTGTATTTGAAATTTGGTTCCCTATAAATTGGCAGTTAATTGCTGAGGGTATATTGTTGACGGCTGAGTAAATTATGATGCCACTGCCTGTTTGAGGTTCAGATACTTGATTATTTGAAAGAGTATCGTTAAAACATGGTCCATACCCGAGATTTTCTAATGCATACCCGTTTGCGTGTGGGTTGATAACGGTGTTTTCTGACACTATACAGTTTATGGTTGCTACTTGTGAGATTCCGTTATAGATACTTGATGTTTTCACAAAGTTATCTATGATGCTGATTCCTTGTCCACCAAGCGAATTTGTGTTTGAGTAGTTTCCACCGCCGATAGTTATACAGTCTTTGAGAGAATTTTGAATTACGTTATTGAAAACATTAGTGTAGTTTCCACAAACCATTATACCTGTTGTTGCGCCTACAATGGTGTTTTGTTGCACCGAACAGTTTAGTGCTGAAGGTTCAATGTTTATTCCTGCATTGAGAAAATAGCTGTTTTGTCCCGTGGATTCTACAGTGAAGCCTTTTATGGTGACATTTGAAGCCAAAATACTGAAAACGTTGTTATTAAAACCATTTGGAGAGATTAAAATAGGGTTGTCTTCGCCTTGAATAATGATGTTCGGAGTTGCCGCATCCGTGATTGCCGTTAGGTTATCTAGAACATAGTTTCCTGGTGCAATAATTATTTTGCCGTTAGATGATAAGTTAGATATAGCTGTGTTTATGAGGGCTGTTGCATCTGGTGAGGACCAAGAGATTAAACCTGTTGTGCCATTTTGGGCGTAGTAGGTGCCGTTGCTCCATTGCCCGATTAAATAAGAATATGGACCGACGGGTTGGTTGGCGTTTGCTCCTGTTGCTCCTTGTAGTAGCGCGCTCGCGTTAGCTTTTGGCAGAATATTTTGCCAATAGGAATATACCGAAGCAAAAGTTATCGAGAAAATAATTAGTGTTATAGCAATCGCTGCAATTTTTTTGTGCTTTTTTAACATTTTTCTTAAGTCACTGGTTTTAGAAATAAATCTTTCATCGTCATCACTGTAAAGTTGTTATCATAGAGGTATTGCATTTCTGAAGCAAACACCTGCGGTGTTGTTGCCGTGTCAACATCTTCGTTATCAATTTTATGATAATAGATTATGATTACTGTTGAGTTACTAGCTTTATTTACAAACGACGTAAAGTAAGATAAAGTGGTTGTATTTTCGATTGCATAAGCTGGAAGCGAAAATCTATCAAAGGGTTGAGTCAAATTTAAAGGTATACCCATTACTGTAGTACTTTCAATACCTCTTGCGGAAAGATAATATTTTGCTACAAAGCTTTCAACTGTTGCGTTGCCTGCGCCACCACCATAAGGATATACAAATATTGGCGCGTTTATTCCATGATTTTCCAAATCTTGTTTGCTTTTGCTGAGTTCATAATTAATTGAAGAATTACTCATGAACGCAAGATTTTCATGGTTATAAGTGTGACTAACTATGTCTTGTCCATCATCAGCAAGATTCACGATCTCGCTCCAGCTCATATATCTAGGATTTTTATCGTCTACGTATCCAGTAATTATTCCGAATGTAGCCTTGAAACCGTACTCGTTAAGGATAGGCAGTGCATTAACGTATTGACTTTGCCATCCGTCATCAAAAACTATACATACAACTTTTTGTCCTTGAGTTGGAAAATATGGCTGATAAATATACTCCATATTCGCTTCTTCATTAGCTCTCGGAGGAATATTTTGCCAATAGGAATATGCAGAAGAAAAAGTTATCGGGAAAATAATTAGTATTATCACAACCGCTGCAATTTTTTTGCTGACAACAAAATTATGCGACTTGTTTTTTTGCATTTTTTTCGCTCCTTGTTACCCATCCACCCTTCCAAGGTGTTGACCATGCATACAGCAATACCGTCATCGACATAAAGAAAGACAATGGCACGAATAAGATTCTGTAGAGGATAGCTTTTACATTATAACCAAATGACCAAAGGCTTAATCCTTGAAGTAATGCAACGTAGAACGTTCCGACTAAAAACAACGATGTTGCCATTACGTTTCCATTTAACGGCGTGACTATTATTGCTGTAATGATTATTACTGGACTGGCGTAGGTTAGAAATTGATACATGTAAAATATTAACGGGATAGGAAATTTCTTTTTCCACATAAAACGTCCTGCAAGAAGTGAACCGTGAACCCACGCCCTTTTCCATCGAAGCTGTTGTTTAAAAAACTGCTTTGGTCTATCTGGTACAAACGTCATAGCTATCGAGTTAGATTGGTAAACTACCTTCGCTTTGCGTGTTTCATCTGAAAGTGCTGTGCTTAGTCCCTTCCATAGTACAAGGTTAGTGAGTTGTCTATCATCGCCAATCAGAATTGGTCTTCCAAAGAATTTCTCGTTAAGCCATCGTGACATAACTGGTAGTATTGATTCTCGTCGATAAGCTGCTAAAATTCCTGAGCAACAGGATACTGCGCCTAGTTGGGATTCCATGCCTTTGATAAGTCTGAACATATCTTGATACCAGAAATGTTGAAGTTTTGTAAGAATATTTGTGGCTTCATTTGCTGCTTTTCCGTGACCACAAACGCTAACAACTTCTTTATCTATAAAGGGTTGAACAAGAAGTTTAATAGCTTGTTCGTCTACAAGAGTGTCGCTGTCTATACAAATTACAATTTCATTTTTTGATGCATCTACACCAGAAGCAAAAGCCCAACGTTTTCCCCGATTCACTTTGAAATCTAGCATAGTAACTCTTGGTGAATTTATGCTTCTCACTACATCTGCGGTTTTATCTGTACTTCCGTCGTTGACAACAACGATTTCAATTTTGTCTTGCGGGTAATCGCTTGCAAGTATGGAGTTGACAGTCCGTCCTATAACATCTTCCTCATTTTTTGAGGGAACAATTATAGAAACAGTAGGTCTATAGCCCAAATCAGGAACTGGTTTGTAGCTTCTAGTGATAACATGAACTGTGAGTATAAAAGAGGTCATCAATATACTGTAAATCCAAAAGAATGTTGTCGCGTAACCCTGAACATGAAGCAGTAAAAGAACCATAAATGACGTCAGAACTATAATTGTTACAAGTATAAACTTCGTGGTCACAGGCAATTTAAACAATTTAATCACTTTCTCTTGAGTGCCTTTGTTTCGCGGCTTTTAGATACGGCACATTCGATGCATTGTTTTCCAGTACAGACTTCTTCTGTAAATGGGCAAGTATTGAATATTTTTGGGAGATAGTTGTTTAATGCTTGGTTCTCTACGACTGCAAAATTAAGTTTAGCATCAGTTACCAGCGCCCGAATTTCTTGGGTGGTCTTCAACATCAATGATTAACACCTTACCTTTCTTTGATTTGAGGGCAAAGAACCAACAAGTTATGACGATAGCATTCGTCAAGTTCAATGGCTGCATTAAGCAGAATATTTGTTGGGTCCAAGCTTCTGAGGTACTGGATGTCTTTGGGCAAGCATTCTTTTCCTATGCCGTCTCTTGCTTCGGGAATTTCCACGTTCCATTTAGTATTGGCAGCGTCACGAACTTCCGCGAAGTTTAACCCGTTTTTATCGCAGATCAGCTTTAACTGTTCAGCATAAGCGATTTTGAGATAACGATCCGTGTTTTCGACAATCTTTACAATTTCAGCGTGTTCGAGAGATGATAGCTTGTGAAGTGGCACTTTTATTGAAGTGTAGAAGCCCAATGCTTTCTTCATGCTTCCCTCATTTAAAGCGCCTATAACTCTGAGTTGGGCAACGCCGTGGTTGACTTCATCTTCTTCCCACCAGCGATGAGGACAAACAACAACATACTTCAAATTGTAGAGGTCAGCAAATTTTCTTGCTGTGCCAACTGAAAGCGTAGATTCTATTGTAACTAACGTACAGGGGTTGACTAAAGCAATTTTTGAACAGCAACTTGCGACACAAGTCATGTCTGGTTGGCCGTTTCTAAACCAGGTGTTAACTGCAACAACATAGATGTCTGCTAGTGGCAGATGATCCGAAAAAGCTGTTATTCCAAGATTTTGGGCTCTATCTATTGCTTTCTGGCTTATGTCGTACCCAACCATTTTAGGGTAGTATTTTTTGACGTGTTTTGCAACGGCCAAGCCAATGTTGCCTAAACCGATAATACAAACTTCAGATTTCATTTTGCTTTCTCTTCTCACTTTACTTTATTTTTTGCGCGCGCTAGCTACCTGAAACACTAACGTTCCAAGAATCAATCTCGTCTCCTGCCACCATTGCCGTGTAGTCAACTATGTGTGTAAGAATTTAGAAGCGGAGTCGGCGGCCTGATTTCGAAGAAACAACGCGCTAAAAATTTTTTGCTCCTTTATAAAAAACCTAGCAGAATACCTGCCGCGGTAGCGGCAGGATGAATGCGTAGTTCTATTAATTCTACATGTCGATAGGGTCTGTCACCGTTAGATAAGGAGGTGAGAGACCTGGAGAAGTCTAGGACGTGTGCTTTCCAAGCCAACTACCACCTTATCTGGGCCACTAAATACCGACGCAAGGTTTTGGTAGGCTCAGTTGAGGTTAGGTTGGTGGAAGTACTTAAAATGATTGGCGAAAATCATGGCTATCAGCTACTTGCTGTTAGAGTTCATGACGGCGACCATGTGCATTTGTTTGTTTCTGCTCCGCCGAAGGCGTCTATTCCCATGATGGTGAGCGTTTTCAAGTGTGTTTCAGCCAAGTTGTTGTTTGAGGAGTTTGCTGAGCTTAAGCTGCGGCTTTGGGGTGGACATTTGTGGTCTGAGGGGTATGCTGTGAGAACTGCGGGTGCTGTGCCCAGCTGGAAAATAGAAGAATACATCAACAGAGCCTAAACGTGGATGCTCGCCCCGGAAGGGGCGAGTAGTTCACTTTTTTGGGCGGAGAGTAATCGCTAAAATGTTTCTCTCCAGTTAAGGCTAGTTAAGTTTGAGCGCTATATAAGAATGAGTGGAGGATTGTTCCACAACCAAACGAGCACTAATTCAACGGCAACTAGCCCGATTACGCCTCAGGCAGGCAGTATCGTGCCCCAGGTATAATCGCTGATCATCAGCGCTCGGGTGGCGGTAACGCAGTAGCTTACAGGGTTAAACATTGACACATCTCCCACCCATTTGGGCAGGAAACTAATTGGGAACAACGCCGGACTCAAGAATTGATTGAAGTAAAAATTAAGCGGTTAGCCAAGTCCTTTGATGTGGATGCGCACATTTACCCTTAAGCGATTTTAAGTTTTAGCTGACTACTTTCCTAAACTGGTACAGTGTAGCGCTCATGGTAATGAGGGCGACTAGGCCGATTACGCCCCAGGCTGGAAGTATCGTGCTCCATGTGTAGCCGTTGATCATCAGCGCTCGGGTGGCGGTAACGCAGTAGCTTACAGGGTTAAACATTGACACATCTCCCACCCATTTGGGCAGGAAACTAATTGGGAACAACGCCGGACTCAAGAACAGCAACGGGAAAGTAATGACTCCGCCTATCGCGAAAACCGTCTCGGAACTCCTCGTCTTCATGCCTATCGCCAAAGAAATTCCTGACCACTTATGCGCGCCTGGCAAAGCGAGACCAAACTACTTTTCCGATTAAAGAAATAGCTGAAAAAATTAAGAGTAAAAACAAAGAGGGGACAATAAGCCTTCTTTGGTTTAGAGTCGTTTGAGGTAGCGGTTGACTTCCCAGTCGGTTACTTGCGTGCGGTAGAGGTCCCATTCTTTGCGTTTTTCACTTAGGAAGTTTACGAATGCGGTTTCGCCGAGTGTTTCATGCATTAAATCGCTCGTTTCCAGCTCGTCAAGTGCTTCTTTTAGTGATTCTGGCAGGGAAACGATGTTTCGTTCTTTGCGTTCCTCATAAGTCATCTGGTAAACGTTTAATTCCACTGGGTCGCCTGGGTCAATCCTGTTTTTGATACCATCCAAACCAGTCGCTAGAAGCACTGCAAACTGCAGATATGGATTTCCTGCTCCATCTGGACAGCGGATTTCACATCTTGCAGCGTTTTTCCTTCCGCCAAAGTTTGGCACACGAATAAGCGGCGAGCGGTTTTTGTGCGCCCAAGCAAGATACACGGGTGCTTCGAAGCCTGGGACTAATCGTTTGAAACTGTTTGGCCATGAATCAAGAATTGCACACATTTTACGTCCGTGAGCTAATTGTCCACCGATGAAGCTTCTTGCTAAGTCTGATAAGTAACCGTTCTTTTCATCATCTGCGTAAAAAAGGTTTTGTGTTACAGTTTTGTTCCATAGGCTTTGGTGAGTATGCATTCCTGAACCATTTATGCCAGAGAAAGGTTTAGGCATGTACGTGGTGACGTAACCGTTTCGTGCACCAACTACTTTTCCGCACATCTTCATAGTAATGGTCCTATCAGCCGTTTTTAATGCCTCATCAAATTTGAAATCGATTTCGTTTTGTCCCAATGCAACTTCATGGTGGGAAATTTCTATTTCTATGCCGAAGGCTTCAGCGGTATCAGCTATTTCCCGTCTCAAATCATCTGTTAAGTCGCCAGGATGAAAATCAAAGTAGCCTGCCATGTCTATTGGTGTTGGCAAGCCTCCAGTTTCGCTCTCTTTAACTATAAAAAATTCTAGTTCTGGAGCACAAATGAACGTGTAGCCTGCTTCGGACGCTTTTTCAATGACTCTTTCAAGAACGTACCGTGGATCCCCTTCAAAACGCTTGTTTTGTGGAGTGTAAATATCGCAGAGTAGCCTAGCTGAAGATTTTTCTTTTGGTCGCCATGGCAAAACCGCGAAGGTTGTCGGGTCTGGGTATAGCACCATGTCTGATTCTTCAATAGGCCTATAGCCTGTTATAGAGGACCCGTCGAAAGATTGGCCGTTTTCAGATATTGCTTCAATGTTTTTTGAGCTTACGGCTAAATTCTTTAACATGCCGTTTATGTCTGTGAATTGAAGTCTGATGAATTTGATTTCTTGTTCTTGTATTTCGTGAATTAATTTTGTTACATTTTCTTTCCATGTGGCGTCTTTAAAATTTTTCATTTATATAAACTCCTGTTGTTCTCCATGACTTTCACGCACGTACGCACGCACGCGCTTATTTTGTTTCTATAAGTCCAACTGTTAGACATTTTGTGCTAATACGTAGTCTTGTGGTTGTTGTTTTTTGTTTGTTTTGCCGTGGATTTGTTTTACTGTTTGTTGTTTTATTTTTGTGGGTTTCGATTCAAAGGGCACATAGCGCAGCGCGCTTAATTTCTTCTCTCGCAAGGTAATGTCTCTTTCAATAGAGACCATCATTTCTTCATCTTGGGCAATACCAAGTCTCTCTAATGCTCTACAATGTTTCAGAATCTCCTTTAACTCTGGAACAGTAAAGTTGTTCCAATGTATTGGTTCTTGAACTTTCATCCAAGATTCCTCGGGTTACTTTCTTTCAGCCATTTCTTCCTGAATAGATATTTGCCACTAGCTGTTTAAAAGACTATCTATTTGTTCAAGAAAGCATCGTTTTAAGAGCTAACTTTCCAAAAAATGAGACAAAAAACCGAATTAACTGTGCATTTGTTCAAATTAGCGCGCTGCCCTGATCGTTTATTAAGTGTTGAAGTAGGTTGGTGAGACGGCTTTGTCTGCTCTCCCGATGTTTTCAGCTGCTTCTCTATTCAGAACCAAGCAATAATTCAAATTACATCTTTCTATTATAAGTTCTCTTCCCTCATTTCCTATAATGTAATTTTAGGAAATAGAATGAGGTGTTTCATAAAAGTAAACTAACGCTATGCCAAAAAACTTATTTCTTATTAATCCAATATAGCAATCGTTGTCTTGTTTTGTGTTGTCTTAATCAGCGTGCTATCTGAATTACGCTGTGGGTGTTGTCTAAAAGAAGAATTTCAATCAGGCTCAGACGCGATTAGGATTGAAGAAAAGTTGCAATTTGAGGGGATAGGCAAAGCTGGAAACGGTCTCTAGACGCTTAGAATTGTTAAAGCTTGAAGGATTAGGCTTCTCTCAAGCGGAGATTGTGAAGGAATTAAGCCAGAAAAACGCATGCTCTAAACGTGGTGTCTACAATGATTTTGAAGCTCGTGCAATTTGGCAGCCTGTTCTGCAGAGCGATGTTAAGCCCGATGAGGTTTTGTTGAAGGTTATTAATCGTTATGAGCAGATTTATCGCTAAGCGAGCATCCGGCTGCTAACCTTTGAAAATGAGTTGGCTCAGCTCGGCGCCAGCTATTACAGAAAAGCTAAATAAAGACGTGAACGTGAACTATCGACACTGGTCGCTAGACCAGCCGATTTCATGTATATGCGGTCGTAGTCTAGTTTGGTCTAGGACATCAGCCTGCCACGCTGACGACCCGGGTTCAAATCTCGGCGACCGCACCATAATTCCCTTAAAACAGCTTGATTCGGGCTTTGTTGACCGTTACAGAATTCCGTAACGCCGTTACAGTTTTCCGAAACGTTGAAGCCGCATTTTTGGAGTAGCTTCATTAAAACTTTTGAAAAAGTATTTACCAACAGATTAAACTTACAGAAAAAACTACAAAGAGAAAAGCCCCTGAGAAACTTCCCGTTCCCACTCTGCCGATGAAGACATTTCTATAATAGAAATTGACTAGGAACTAAAAGAGGATTAAGGAGAGTTTAAGACAAAGAAGTTTATTGAAGGTCAAAACAGCAAGGATTATGAGAAAAAATTTTAAGGATCACTATTCCGAAGTTGCTATTTTCAGAATCCATCGAAACAAGGATAATGGGAAACTTTATGCGGGATTCGATGAATACGCTTCATTATCGTCTGGAAGAAATCGAACGGGGTTCTTTCGTTTTTTTGCCATCTTCTTTATCTCCCCTTGCGTCAAAAGAATTTAGCTACTGATAAAGGTTGAATTTGACGCTGCAAACGACCATAAAGTTTTCTAGAAAACGTTTACAGACAATTCATAACCCTTTTAAATAATATTTATGCATATGCGTAACGGGGGGGGTACATGTAGACATGCAGAAGGTCAGGATTATATTGGTTTTAGTCAGCGTCCTCACATTATTGACGCCGTTTGCAGTTGTCGGAATAACTTACCGAAACAATCCCGTCCAGATGATTGTCCCTTCGCAGATAAAACAGATAATTGGATCGCTCGGTTCAAGCAATAGCGGTTCAGGAAACAGCAACTTCATTTCAGGCGACATAACAGTCTCCAGCGCTTCGCCCACAAACACCTTTGCAATCCAACTCACGAATCCATTTAATTTCAGTGTGACATTGTACTCTCTGAACGCCACCGTCACGACTGGCAGTAACAACAATAACAACAACAATGGGAACAACAACAATAACAACAATGGGAATAACAATGGGAATAACAATGGGAATAACAATGGGAACAGCAACAATAACAACAATGGGAATAACAACAATAACAACTCAGGAAACGGCAATACCCCGTTGGGGACCATTGCATTCGTCGGCTTCGTCAACATGGGTGCCGCGCAGACGGTTACCGTAGACCTCGTCTTTACTTGGGCGCCGAGCGCTGAAAGTGCCTTCCAAACTCAAAACCCTATAGCCACAAGTATAAACGTCAACTTGGAAAATCTGACTGTTGATATAAGCGGCATTACGGTACAGATGACTCAACCTTCCTCGGCAACAATGGAGATTACACCTTAAATTGAACAGGTGAATATGAATGGAACGCAAAATCAACTTGCTTGGAATCGCGGGTGGCATCGCCGCCCTTATTTTGGCAGCAGTTTCTTTATTCGTACCTTGGTGGCAACTCAGCATCGGCAATGGACTTGTCAAACTCAACCTTTCTCCTTTAAACATTAACGTCAGCTTACCTGGCTACAGCGGCATCACGGTGCCATTGATATGGGCCATAACCATGGCCTGCTCTCTCTCGCTGATCGCTAGCGGCATAATCATGCTAATCTACGCGGCATCCCCCCTGAAACCCTACGCCAAGCGCCTCTTAGGATTCGCATACAAAACACCTCTAGTGCTGGTAGTGATTTTCACAGTTTTGCTGTTCGTCGTAACTTTTGTGGCGCAAAAAGCAGTCGGCCTCTACATTCCTCTAATGGGTTCAAGTAACCTCCAAGTACCCCAAGCGTTAACATCAAACGCGATCATCAGCGTAGCCGTTTCTGCGACTTTCCTATGGGCGTACTGGTTTGCAGTAGTCACCGCAGGACTTTGCGTAGCCGCCAGAATCTACCACCGAAAAATCTCCCCGCCACTCCAAAAACAAATAAAATTACCTGCACCTTCCGCAACGCAGCCATCTTCTCCATCTGCTCAGCCCGCTTAGTCTGCAACGCCATCCGCTCCGGCCGCATTATCACATGCCCTAAGCAGTAACTATTATGTAGATTCCTATTGGGCTATGACAAGCCTACGATTGCATCGTTGTACTTTTCTGGGACATGCTCAAAGGTTTTGGCAAGCCGCTAATTTCAACTTGGACAAGGACCATTTTTTGGGTATTAGAATCAGCAGACCAGTTAGACTTTTTTTTGTTGAATAGCCAGAATACAATCGCTTGAGTTATGCAGATTTATAATAATATTGTACGGTATCCACGTTAATTTGTCCCTGAACAATCTTGGCACGGAAATTGTGTCAAAAACGATGCATTTTGGAGGGCGCTTGTCTGCCATTTTTTACTTGAGGTTGATGGTAATTCTCTTAAGCTTAAGTAACATTAGAACACAATTTGCGAGGCAGGCTAATGAGAAGGCGCGAGGCAGCCCGGCTTTTCAGTGAGATATGTGTGTGTGTGCCAGACATTTTCATAAGTAGCATATCGCTAATGCCTAGCAGCCGTTCCAAAGAAGACTTTGATCTTCGATTAAACGTATCTCTCGATGTCAAAAGTCTCACAAACGTGCAATCAATTGTGAGTAAACATGGGATGCTTTTGAAAGAAGATAAAGGGTCTTTATTGATTTATGGATCTCAAACAAAACCAAATGATATGGCAATTATCGCATAAAATTAAAGCTCCTCACAAGACTTTTAGGGAATAGCTGGGATACACCCGAAAAAGCAGTGAAACTCTTGCTTAAAATCATGATTTAATTCGTAGATGTTAGAGTGTAGAGAATAATTTGTTTTGCTCTTATTCATTAGCTTTTGCAATAGAACCTAACCGTAAAAATGGCATACTTAAGCTAAACAGTCCAGTTAAATGAGAAAACTCGCAGTTCGGTGCATAAAGGTATGCAAAAAGCACGGAGCAGTTCTGTTTTTAGGTATTTATTTTAGATTCATAGGTTGCTTTCATAAGTTAGTTAAATAGCGTTCGCTAATGTGTGTTCCATTGAAATTGGAATCTGGAGGAAAGTGTATGAAACAAATTGCAGAAAAAGATAGGAAAGAACTAGAAGCTAAGCTAGAGAATGTTTTCCAAGAGAAAATCGGTCAATTGCCGACAGAGTTGCGTGAAATATTGCTAGATGACATGGTCACAGCCTTCGAAAATAGATTAAATGTGTTAAACCGAGTAAGCAGAAAAGGCGATAATTAGCTGCGTGCATGGACGAAAACATTGATTAGTAATACATAAATGATTTATATTAAAAACTGGAATTTGATAAAAAAGAGGAGTAAAAAGTGCGTCGTTCAAAACTAGAAATGTATGTTGACATCCTTTCGGTTCTGGCTCACAGAGGACCGCTGAAACTAACCCACGTCATGTATAAAGCAAACGTTAACTGCAGCGTCCTCAAAGAGTACCTTGACTTCCTCATAAAACAAGGCCTTGTCGAAGAACGCACCGCAGGAAAACAACGCGTAGTTTACGCCGTTACACAACGCGGCATAACAGTTTTAAAATACTTCAAAGAACTAAAGCAAGTCTTGCCCATAGTAGAGGAAACACGAAACCAAGTCGCAATCCCCTACTAAAACCCCCACTCCCTCATTTTCACTAAAAACAAATTAACATTTTACTCTACAATATTCGTTTCGCCGTTTAACGCTGATTTTATTAAATGTTGATGTTGTAATTTAGTTATTTGAAATAAGTACTGAAGTTTCGCAAGACTTAATAAATAAATTCTGGATTAAACTACCAATCGTGTATGTGCAAAGCACTCTGGAGGGACTATTATTAAGGACGGAATGTTGGCTAAGAAACCGGTTACGATATTTGAAAGAATTGAGGAAAGTCTTGAGAGACTAAATCAGAAGATGGAGGTAATAATTGAGATTCAGAAGAACAGTGTTGACAGCCAAAGGCCAGCTGTAACGTTGCCTGATGCCTCTTTAGATGTTATGACGCTTCTTTCTATGCCGGATCACCTGCGGAAAACAGCTATGGCAATTTGCAGATGTGTAAGGGCGACTGCTGAAGAAATTTCTGGTCAAACAAGTCGAGCCAGAGCCGTGGAAAGTGCATATCTTAATCAACTTGTGATTATGGGTTACCTTAAGAAGGAGCGTAAGGGAAGAAAAGCCTATTTTTACATTGATAGGGAAACGCAGGGTTGAATTGTTATGAGCAAAATAATCGCTGTGCATTCATATAAAGGCGGAACGGGAAAAACGCTTCTTTCAGTAAACTTAGCGGCAACTTTAGCTAAAAACGGCAAGAAAGTTTGCATCTTTGATCTTGATTTTCGAGCACCCAGTCTGTTCTCGATTTTGAAATGTGAAAACGCCGAATACTATTTTAACGATTACTTGAACGGTACCTGTGAAGCCGAGAACGTTCTTATAGATTTAAGCAGCAGGATTCCTGGAAACGGCAAGTTTTTCGCTGGCTTAGCAAACCCTGCCACTGAAGCAATCCGTGATATGTCTGCAAAGGATAGAAAATGGGAGATGCGCGCTTTAGGAAGGCTGCTTGCGCTTAAGGAAACATTGCTTAAGGGTCAAGAGTTTGATTACATATTCTTTGATACAAGCCCAGGGTTACAGTATTCCTCAATAAACGCTATCGTCGCCGCTGACTTCGTGGTTGTGGCAACGACGGTTGATAGGTCAGATGTGGACGGAACAAAACGAATGCTGCAGGAGCTGTATAACTTGTTTGAGAAAAAAACGGGGCTGGTGCTAAACAAAGTGCTTGATTCATCAGACACAGCTAAGAAAGCCGAAATGAGCAACAAAGTACAAGCGGTTTATCACGTGCCTATGCTGGGAGTCGTGCCTTGTTTTTGCGAAATCCTAAGAGCTGAAGGCAACTTGATATTTGTTCAAGATAAACCTGACCATCCCTTCACAAAGATAATTGCTGAAATGGCTAGAAAGATTGAAAATAACGAAGTAAACTAGTCCGCCTTCTTCTCTATTTTTTGATTTTAGTTTTTGCAATGCAATTACTGTTAGAGAATGATGGCGCCGACGCCGGGCGGTGCCGAGTTTGTAGCTGCTTTACATGCCAGTGCCAGAGTCATTAGTTGGTCGTCGTGTTAATCCCGAGATCAAAGAAGCAGAAATACAAAGTCTTTTTGAAAAGCACTTAAAGGATTTTGAGGAGGGTCTAAGATTTGTTTCTTCTTATTTAGGGGGTTAGTATGGGAGTATTTGAACCCCCGACCTCTTGAGTGCAAGTCAAGCGCTAAACAAAATTTACTTGTGGGGTAGTCTATATTTGTTTGGAAAGTTTTAAGTACTACGCTAGTCCTACTGGTCATGGTGAATTTTACTTGGATGAAGAGGTAAAAGTGACTCGAAAGTATCAAGTTACTATACCTGAAAGCGTTCGCTCTAAGCTCGGCGTTAAAATTGGCGACAAACTCATTGTAAAGTCTGAAAACAAACGCATAATAATGGAATCCCCTAAACGTCTTTCCAATCCCTCCGATGCACTCTGGAACCTTTTCGGCAAGCCTCTCAACATAGATGCAACCAAGCTTGTTGAAGAATCCTGGAAAGAGAACCATACTTCCGAGCACAAGAAACTGCACTGCGAAAAGCAGAAGGAAGCCACAGATTGAGTTATTACGTAGACACCAACATTTTTGACTACTCTGCTTTGGCACATCCAGTTTACGGCAAATCATGTAAGCAAATAATCGACGACATCCAGAACGAGAAGATTGAAGCACACTGCAGTTTTCTAGTTCCCATAGAGATTCTAGGATCTCTAGCACAGATAGATCCAGAAAAAGCAGCAATCGCAGTCGCTGCGTTCTTCTCGTTACCGATAAGCATGATACAACTTGACGAGCGGATCCTCCAAGACGCAGCAAGCATACTGGTTGAATCACATGTTAGGTACGATTCAATACACGCCGCATGCATGCGAAGAAAAGGCTTGGATACAATAATAACTGAAGACGTTAAAGACTGGAAAAAAATCAAACACATCAAGATCATAAGACCCCTCGAATACGAGACATTAGCTAAAAGCCAAAAATAAAGTTGACAGACAGATTTTTGAACCACGTCCTGCTGGAAATTTCAGCCGCGAAGCCTCTTTTAAGTTTTAGTTGTGGGTGCTCCGTATGTTTTTTAACTTGTTTTATAATTTAAGGGTGGAGACGTCACCTGTTTGGATAGATCTGCAATTATTATAGCTGAGGGTTCCCAAAGCAAATTCAGTGAAGACAGGGGGCTTTTGAAAGTGGACAATAAACCCTTGTTAAACCACGTAGTTGACGCTGTAAAGGGCATTGTCGGCGAAGTATTAGTGGTTACCAGCTCAAAGGAACAGGCAGACCTATACGCTAAAACGGTCTCATCACCTAATGTTCAATTTGCCATCAATACTGACGAGTCGAAAGATCCTTTATCAGGGGCTTTAGCTGGTTTTGAGGCTGCTCAAGGCAAATATTCGCTGCTTTTGCCGTTTGATGCGCCGTTTGTTTCCAGAGACGTGGTGTCTTTGCTCTTTGAGTTATGCATTGGCAAGTCAGCGGTTATTCCAAGATGGCCAAGCCGCCAAATTGAACCCTTGCATGCAGTTTACCATACAGGGCAAGTGTTGGAAGCGGCTAAAGAAGCGTTAGCAAGCGGTGAGCTTGAAGTGGAAGCAATGGTAAGTAAAATGCATGGGGTACGCTACCTATCGACCCTTGTTTTAGAGCAGTTGGACCCGGATTTTCGATTTTTCTTCAAAATTAATACATCCCTGGATCTGAAGAAAGCCTTGGCAATGGCAAAATCCAGAAAAACAAAAAGTCGACAGTAATGCATGTTCTGCAAGACTTTAGCCCACTTATTTTAGCACTTAGCCATGCGTTAATACTTGGAAATGTATTTTTATGGCAGCGGAAAGAATACCGTGGGATTAGCTTGTTGTAGTGCCGATACAATCACATCATTATTTATGGCTCAACCTGCACTGATAAGTTAAACGCATCGGATTCAATAAATCCAAAAGCGTTTGGCAAATGAACGGTTAACTGAAACACAAGCGACAAAGTTATGTTCCCCTCTCTCTTCCGAACAAACCCTTTTACGCTTGCGCCAAGTTAATTCATCATTTGCCAACAAAACTTTTTTTAAAAAGGAGATGACACCCATGGAGTTTTGCGCGGAATGTGGTTCTCGCCTTGTACCTAAAAAAGTAAATTCGGGAAAACAAGCTTTAGTAATGCTAGCATGCATTAAATGTGAATTTAAAAAGCAAGAATTAAACAATAAAGTCATGGTCAACAGTAGAATCATAGAGCATAACCCGAAGCAGTTTGTGGCTGTCATAGGAAAAGAAGAACAACTTAGTATCCTGCCAACTGTACGAATCGACTGTCCCAGATGTGAGAATAACACGGCTAATGTTTGGCAAGTACAAACCAGAGGATTAGATGAATCTTCAACTCAGTTTTTCCGATGCCTCAGGTGCGATTTTACCTTTCGAGAGTACACTTAACAATAATACTATCTGTGAAAGCAGCTTTCTCGATATTTTATTCTAGCTACCTTGAGATGATGCCAGCTTGATCCAAGCCACAATGTTAATACCGAACTGAAGAACTCGGTTAAAGTGAGGTGAAAAATTTTTGTCTGAAGAAAAAAAGAAAATGTACTATTACTATGGAGGCAAAGAGAAAAAAGCTGGACAGGTAAAGAAGGAAACAGAAGAAGGCATAGCTCCTTATCAGCGCGACTTCGACAGGATGTGGGAGCGGCTCGATGATTTCTGGGGTATGCCGCCGAGATGGAGGCAGTGGATGCGCGGAAGATATGGCTTTCCAATGATGCCCTTTAAACCGATGATGATGCCATCCGTTGACGTGGAGGATCGAGGTAAAGATTTCTGCGTAACTGTGGATTTACCCGGCTTCAGCAAGGAAGATGTGAACATCGAAGTCGGCGAAGAATCAGTGCTGATTCATGCGAAAAAGAGCCGAGCGGAAGAAGAAAAACAGAAAAACTATGTTCGCCGCGAGAGAATGGCACAAACGTTTTACAGAAGAATTGATTTGCCTGAGAAGATAAAGTCGGATGACGCGAAAGCAAGCTTAAACAACGGTATACTCGAGGTTGTCTTGCCTAAGAAGGAGCCTAAAGAAACCAAGAAACTAACAATCACATAAATCAAAGCAACCTTTTTCTTTTCTTTTCTTCCGAATTTCCCATTTTGAAAATTTAGATTGCTACGTGCCAGGCTAAATGTCTAATTTTTTCATATAATCTTGAACTGCTTTTACCTTATCGTTCATCGTGCGCGCCTTATCTCTTCGATCATCTATTCTTAGAGTTGAAGACACTCTTTTGATTCCCGTGGCGATGATGGCTTCATGCGCTCGGCGGACAGCTTCAAAGATTGTGTCGAGATCTTTTGCCGCGAGGATGGTTCCCATGGGCGTTACTTCAAAATCTAAGCCGTTCACATTCTTTAAAGCACTGACTGCAGTTGCCACATAACGACCAACACTGCTTCCAGCTTGGCCAATGGGTATTATGCTGAATTCAGCTATAACTGTATGATTTTTATTCAAGAGGAAAACCTCAAAATTGAAGTATTTGAACTAAGCATTAAAGTTTTTTAACCATGATTAGGCGTGTTTATTTTTTTAAGCATGATTAGGCGTGTTTCCGCTTGCATGTTTCAGCTTCGCATAATTTTTCGCTTGGTCTCCTTTTCGGGTTATAAAAATAATTGCCAAGATGGAGAAAACAATTAGCGACATTAAAGTTAATGCTGTGTAAGCTAAACCAATCTTAGACGGAAGAACCTCATAGACGCCGACTAACCCGAATATTAGAAATATTGTTGCTGAAACCCACTTAATTGTTCTCTGTGGAATATGTTTACCTAAAACAACGCCCGCGACAATTCCGATTCCGTCTGCCACCAACATGCCCAAGGTTGCTCCAATCAAAACGCTTACTGCATTTTGGTATTCAGCTGCCAAACTAATTGTTGTGAGCTGAGTTTTATCTCCAAACTCGCCGATAAAAAACGCTACAAATACGGTTCCGACCACTCCGAACCGTGAGGCTTTTTTATCTTCACTTTTCGGTTTTTCGTCTCTCAGAGTCCACAGTCCAAAGCCTATGAAGGAAAGTGAAGCTGCCAACGAGATTATATCTATAGGCACGACTGTAGTTAGAAGTTGACCTATAGCTACTGTGATTGAAAAATTAGCTATTGTCGCCAAGAAAATTGCAAAAAGCACCTTGAAGGCGTTGTATCGTGTGGCAAAAGACATGGCTAAAAACTGGGTTTTATCGCCCATTTCCGCCAAAACAATAAGCAGAAATGAAGCAGTAAGGGCGGCTAAGCTAAAGTCAAACAAAGCTCTTCATCGTTAACCTGAATTTATTCTGTGATAATTTTGTTTACTTGTTTATTTACCCTTCCACTTTCCAGCCATATCACAAGGGGGGTTTAGCGATTTTTTTGTTGCTTAACGTCTTCATCCACTGCTTAAACTCTGCGGAAGGCGGGAAGTCACGATAAAGCTGCTTACGCTTGGATTCTAAGAACACGTTCTCGTTGCCCAAGTACTCTGCAGCCGTCATAACGCTATGCCCAGCCCTAGAAGCTTGCTGGTAAACTTTTTCTATTTTTTGCTTCCATGATTCATCTCTTAACGCGTGGTGCTCAAGAATAACCAAAGGCGCCGTCTGGACAATGCTTTCCAGATTTCGCAATCCTTGCTCCAGCTGAGCTGCCTCAACTCGGAAGCCGCCAAGATAAAACGGTGGTCCACCCAGCATGATCACAGTTGGCTCCGCTTTCTTAATCAGCTCAAGCGTATGATTGGACATTGGTCCTTGAACGTCCGGAGCAAACATGAACCGCTCACCCTTATGCTCCACAACCGCCATGGTAACCCAGCCCAGCATTGAATCTTCAGAGCCGTGAGCGACAGGTTCAGAAAAACGCAGCGCCGTCTGACCATAAGTGAATGTTTTTCCGTCGGCTGATTCCAGTTTTTTGGCGTATTTGCCTCCTGTTTTTTGGAAAAGCCAAGCGCGCTGTCTCTGGCTTGCATTGATTTTTTCTTTCGGATTCTTCATTAACACGGTTTTGTCCTGGTAGATTTGGCGTGCGGTTTCGTTTGCTTCTGTCCAGTTAACTACCCAATCCTCGTATGACGGCGTGTGGTGGTCAAAGTGGTAGTGGCTAATCGTTACCACCTCAGCCCTGTCTGCAGCTTCCGCAATGCGTTTGCGTAGCCTAGCGATGGTTTGGAATTCAATGGGGTGAGGCGGCAAACTGAAACGGTACGGGCAAAGCGATACTCCAGCATCCAAAAGCACCGTCACATCGGGTGTTTCTACTAATGTGCACATGGAGCGGACACCGAAGCTTTCCGCCGCCAACGGAGTAACCTTGATCTTGCTTAGCGCCTTATCGGGTTTTTCTTTTTCCATGAATGCAGTCTCACCGGGAATTCTTGCTAATCAGCTAACACTTTAGGCAGTAAAATGGATTTTGCTGTTTTATATGTATTTACTTCGCTTTTGTCTTTAGGGTATCTGTGTGCTCAAGCCTGCCCTCCGTTCAAAACTGGATGCTTCTAAAGACTCAAAATCTGATCCAACCTTCAACGTTTCTTTCAGCGAATCTTCATCAGATATTTGCTGCAAAACAGACGCTGTACGCAGAGAAGATTCAGCATTCGCCATGAAGAAGCTGACAAATCGGGGTGAGTCTTTGTCATTAAGCTTCAACAACCCATCGTCAACATATTGTTTAACGTTTCTTTTCGCTTCATCGACTTTTCCTTATCTATCATAAAACTGCCTCCAGCATTTTGAAGAGCGCTTCGGCTCCATAGGGAACAATCCTATTATCCACTGCTTCCCAAGCAACGTTAGCCGTTTTCTGCTTTAAAAGGTCAGCGAATTCGCCGCTAGTTAGGACTACATCGTGAAAACCAATAGGGCTAATGTGCTCAATAGACCCGACGGCAGATGATACTTCTTTCTCCAAGGTTCTATCGGGAATAATAAAAAGAACATCCAGATCCGATTTTTTTGACGCCGTCTCCTTTACATAAGAGCCGAAGATTATTAAGCTAAAGAATGGCGAATCAAATTTGGATAAGATATCGTTTATGAGGATTTCCAAGTCGCGGTTCTTCGCAAAGAACCGACCCGCTCTGACCCCCTCTATGTAAGCAAGAAGGGAAGAATTGCCCTTTAAGTTCAGTTTGCAGTATGTAACTGGAGGTTTCTTCTCCGCTATGATGTAGTGTTGTTCTGCTAGCCGCATGGTCATTACATGAGAGATTTTATAGTCTTTTCCTATCGCGTCAGCAATTTGACGTACAGTAAAGCTTTCGCGAATTCTTGAGGTTAAATGAACGAGAATCTCAACCGAAGTTTTAGATAAAGGTTCTATGTACATAATATTATGTATGCAAGTACATAGATTTAAACATTTTAGCTCTCATGGCTTGCAACACATTTTAATATTGTTAATAGCTCAATTTTTTTTATGGGCGAGAGATTGGAAAGCATAGCCGAGTACTGGGATATCAGTCAACAAGTACCAAAGAACGCACCTAAGGCAGCTGGAGCATTTTCTTAAGAATAATCGGACCCATAAAGAGGTTGGAATTCCTGAAGATACCTCATTGGATCAGTAGCTGAAATTTAGTTGTTGTGTCTTGACAGCCACGAACAATTAAGTTTAAAGCTACCCAGCATTATTAGAGTATCAAGTTTGGTTTTTAGGGGAAGGATGAAACACGAGCCAACAGCCTAACGATAACAAAAATTTGGAGGTTGCAACACTTGCCGCCGGCTGCTTCTGGTGCACCGAAGCCGCATTCAGCATCATAAAAGGCGTAGAGCGAATCGAACCGGGCTACACTGGCGGCACAGTATCCAATCCATCGTACGAACAGGTTTCTACAGGCACAACTGGGCACGCTGAGGCGGCGCAGATATATTTTGATCCAAAAGTAATCAGTTACAAAGAAGTCCTCGAAATTTTCTTCACAATGCATGACCCCACTTCGCTGAATCGCCAAGGAGCGGACATTGGAACGCAGTACAGGTCAGCCATTTTCTATCATAGCCCAGAGCAGAAAGCCACGGCTGAAAAACTGATTAATGAACTCGAAAAAGAGGTCATTTGGGATAAACCCATCGTTACCAGCGTTGAGCCTCTGAAAGTGTTTTATAAAGCTGAAACATACCATAAAGACTACTACAAGAAACACCCGAAAGAACCTTATTGTCAAGCCGTCATTGCCCCGAAAATTGCCAAGCTACAGCATCGTTTTATTGATAAAATCAAGGTGCCCCTATGATAACAGAAAAACCTCTCTTAAGCAGCGCCGACCAAGTATTAAGTGAAAAGAAGGCAGCTGAAAAGGAATTTCTGCCAATCGTCGGACCGCATAAAGGGAAAATTTTGGCTGAGGAAGTTCAGAAGGCTAAGCCACGGCGCGTTCTGGAGGTTGGCGGAAGTTTTATATCTTGTTATCAATTTATTGAGAATGGTGAGTTTTTTAAATGATTTCTTCAAAAGATGGAAAACTAGAATTGTTAACCGATAAGAACAGCACTCTCGTTTTGGTTGACTATCAACCTTCAATGTTAAAAGGCATCACGTCTGGTGATAAAACAATAATTAAGAATGCCGCCATATGCGCTGCAAAAGCCGCCAAAATACTTGGAATCCCGGTTGTCTTATCAACCATTAACCCTAAGCTTAATGGAGACTTTCTCCAAGAAGTTACTGAGTTGTTTCCAAACCAAATGGTTTATGCAAGAAAAGTGCCGAGCTTTGACGCCTTTGAAGACGAGAACACTTGGAATGCATTCAAAAAGACAGATAGGAAGAAGATTGTTGTTTCGGGGCTTTGGACAAGCATGTGCTTCGCGTACACCGCCATTCACGCCATCAAGGAAGGGTATGAAGTTTATGGGTTAATGGATGCAGCAGGAGATTCAACCCCTGAAGCGCATAAATACGGAATTAAGAGGATGCTTCAGGTGGGTGTGGTTCCAATTACGCTTGAGAGTTTGGTTTCTGAGTGGATGCACGACTGGAACAACCCAAAAGCAGGCGAATTAGTTAAAGAAGTATATTCGCAATACGGCGCATTGATAGGTTGGCACTAAATATCCTTGGCCTTATACTGTTAAGTTTGTTGTGGTGTATTTATCAATAACACGGAAAAATTTTTCCATAAAATTTTAATTTGCTCCAAAACATAAAGGGGCTATGCATCGTACTGGTAGGCACACGGACTGGCTGATCGAAGGAACTGTTTTCTTAATCGCGGGTCTTCTCATATTGTTGTTTATTGTTGCATTTGGATTTTCCCATGTTTTCCTTTATGTGGCGTATCCTGTCATTCTAATTGTTGCAGGAATTGCACTTCTTATTATGTACTCTGCAAAACGAAAATAACTCCGGTTCCAGCAGAAAGGTCACAAACCTTAAGAAGCCTTTAGGTTGTTTTTTGTTTTGGGTGGGCGATGACGACTCTGGCCCCGAAGACATAGCGGATGATGAGGATCTTGAGTGTGTGAAGGTAAAAATGATATTAATAAAGTTCGTATTTACCTTCTAAGAGCCTACCTACTCAGGTTAATTCTTTCTCGCGCACTCTTAGCAAAAATTTAAAAAGAAATCGGATGCCGTGTTATCTATCCGTAAAAGGTCTACAGAAAGGAAAGCGGAGTCTGTGAGTGAAAAGAAAGTTGTAAGCAGAAAAGTTGCCTTGGAAATCGGAGTATTTTGCATCGCGCTATTAATTATCATGAGTGTATTCGTGGCTAGTTACACATCAACACTATCCACCGTATCCAGTCTTCAGAAACAACTAGCATCAGATAAATCAGAAATTAATTCATTGAACACTACAATAACAAACCTGAACGGTGAAATAGCAAGCGCGCAAAACCAGTTTCCTTCGCTAAAAGAGACAGGAACTTTAGAGCACACGCTTAACGGATTTAGCGTAGTTCAGATTACGGATACTCAATATTTGAGTGATTCTGCCCCAGCCTTATTTAATGGGTTAACCAGTTGGATAGTGGATAATAGCGGCGCTTTGAATCTTACAATGGTTATTCACACAGGTGACATAGTGCAGAACGCCAACGCTACTCATGATTGGGTCAACGCCAACAACGCCATGATGCAGCTTTACAATAACGGCATTCCTTACTGTTGGGACGCTGGAAACCACGATACATTTTATAGCAAAACTCTCGGCGCTGGGAGTCCGAACGCAGGGTGGTCAGGGGAAAACTATCCTGCTTTTAACGTCACAGCTATGAGGCAGCAGCCTTACTGGGTAGCGGACATTAACGACGGCAAAGATACAGCTGTACAATTTACTTATGGCAGTTACCATTTTATGGTTATTAACATCGAGTATGATGCTAACCAAACCGTTTTAAATTGGATGCAGACGCTTCTTAAATGTAATCCAAACGTAAACGTGATTGTGGCAACACATAATTTTCTTAATGGAGTTGGCGGGTATGGCTTGCCCTATTATCCTCCCGATGCCGCGTGGGCTACCAGCTTTGAAAAACTACTAGATAAATATCCCAACGTGTTTATGACGCTAAATGGGCACTGTACTAATACTGGAGGAACAGCATACCACAAAAGAGTAGGGAACAGAGAAGAAATCTTCTTCAACAGGCAAGAAGTGGACAATCAAACGGGTTCGGCGACCGCGCGAATTTACGATTTCAACATGAGCGACCCAGCAAAACCAATTGTAAATGTTTACACCTATCAAAACTATGGAACCCCCCAATATCTAACTGATTATAAGGATCAATTCAGTTTTTCAACGAACCTGACTGCTTATTCATCTTCAACCGTCAGCATTGCGGCTAATACTACTTTTTTGGGGGCAAACCGCAACAGTGTAAGCTTCAACAATTCAATAACCTTGAACGGTTTCAGCCAGTACGGTGACGCGCTTACTTTTAACAATTTGACTTTGAACGGAGTTGCTTCGCATTTTACAGTAACTGCAATTGGCGCAAACATAGTGATAAGGAACTATGACCCGAAGAGCGGCATAAGCTACACGGTTAGCGGGAGAGGAAAACAAACTTTTTCTGTGAAGAAATTACCTGCATCAGTAGACATTGACGGCGCACTAGCTTCCAATGGAAATGGCTGGAGCTACTCGAATGGAGAAATCACGGTCACAGGCGCTACCTCTTCGGTAGTTATAAACTTCTCGTAGAATTAGCACGAGGGTATGAGCAGTGTTAAAAGCGGTGGGCGCTCACGCCATGTTAGTGCGCACGGGCGGGTTAAATAATTGATGTAAAATGGTTTCACGCTTCTGGGTTTGCTGTCCTTGAGCGTGGCGCGGCGTGTTAATAGAAAAATTATCTTTTTTCTGGTGGCTTCTCCCATAGCTCAAGCTTCTGCTTTTTAAGCTCCGTCCTTTTCTTCTGCAAATAATTGTACACCGTGTGGTGCTGGCAACCCTCAATAATCATTTGCACCGCGTTATGTGCAGTATCCACCTGTTCGAAACTGCCTATAAGTCCAACCGTGTGACCATAAACAACCATGTCAGCTTCAGTTAACTCTTCAATTAGCTTTCTTGTTTTACCGTCGGCGCCGATGATTCTGCCCTTTATACGTTTAATGTCAGATTCCGAACGCCCAAAAATCACGCGCAAATCTATCAAGTCAAAGATTTCGTCCTCGTTGCGTATCAGGCGGAATGTTACTTCAGGTGTAAAGCCTCTGCCGATAGCTGTTACAACATCTTTGGCTTTTAAAAGCAAGGATGGGTCAGTTGCTTTTTCTGAGAGCACAATAGCGGCGTTTCCGTCGCTGTCAACGTCAAGCTTCACCTGAAGTTTCTCTTCTATGTGCTGCTTCACTTTACCTTCAGGACCAATAAGTATTCCAACGCGCTCTTTCGGAATCCTAACAAACGTGTCTAAACCAGCCATTTTTAACCAACCACCATCTTATGAAATTTTTCAACAGAATAAACCTTAACATTTAACCGACTAAAGAACCTATTCAAATTCGTTAAATCCCTTGTCAGCATGAAGTCAGCCATGGGGTGCTGAATTGAAACTGACTGGGACATGTCAAAAATTACTATCTTGCCCTTCCACATCATAATATTGTATTCGCTTAAGTCACCATGTACGAGTTTGGCTTTTCGGTACAGGCGCTTCACGTAAGTAACTAGTAAGCGGTAGGTTCGCTCTGGGTTGGCTGGCGGCTGCTCTTTCAGCGATGGGGCGCTAACACCGTCCTTCCCGATGAACTCCATGACTACCACGTTGCTTTTGACAGCGATGGGTTTGGGAACAGGAACCTTTGCGTCCGTAGCTTCCTTTAAATTGCGAAACTCTTTCTGTGCCCAGAGGGCAATCAGCGACCGTGTGTCACGTTTGATGTTTTGGAAGCGTGGATCGCCTTCAATGTATTTGAGCATGCCCTTCTTGAACTCAGCAGAAGAAGTTAAGTAAATTTTTACCGCTAAATCCTTGCCTTCCTTGTCAGTACCCCAGTAAACACGCGCTTCTTTGCCTGAACTTACAACTCCATTGAGCTCATAGAGAACGCCGCTGTTGAGCAAGTCAAAAACAACCATGCGCGTGGTTTGGTCAAAAACCTCCTCCACAGTGGCACGCTCCTTTGTCATGTCGTGGATAAGCATTTTGTCTCTTCGTTCCACTCTTCTTTCGGTATGCGCAAGGCGTTCTTGAGCTTTTCTAGACATAATGTTCAACCATGCCTAAATGCTTCAGGGATATTAAAACCAATCGAAGCTTATTAATTATTTTAAGTGTAATAAAAATTTTTATATACTTTATTTTATTATAATAGTTATTATGTTAAGAGACGTCGTTCTAACTCAGAAGGCTGAACTTGAAAGAGCTCTCAGCGAGGTTTATGTTGAGAGAGACATTGAACCATTTTCGCTGGAGCATAATCTAATAAAGGTAGTGATGGGTCCGCGAAGGGCGGGGAAATCCTTTTTTGTTGTAAACACGCTTAAGCACTCAGAAAACTTCGGGTACGCGAACTTTGACAATGAAGATTTAGTCAAACTGGAAAACTATGACGACCTAATATCGGAGGTGGCGCAAGTATTTGGAAGCCCAAAAATCCTGTTTTTTGACGAGATTCAAAACTTACCGAGATGGGAACTGTTTGTCAATAGGCTTCAACGCGAGGGCTACAACATAGTAGTGACTGGAAGCAACTCTAGGCTGTTAAGCAAGGAACTTTCAACACACTTGACAGGTAGGCACATACCCACAACAGTGCTTACCTTTTCCTTCAAAGAGTACCTCAAGGCTAAAAATGCTGAGTTGGACAAGTTGACCACACAAGAAAAGGAGGCTCTCTTGCTCAACTACATGCAGTACGGCGGCTACCCTGAAACAGTGATGAAAAAGCTGGACGCAAGCCAATACCTTGCCATACTATTCGATTCCATCATATACAAGGACATAATCAAGCGCCATAACCTCAGGAAGGGACCGGATATAGAGCGGTTGGCTATCTTCCTGCTCTCCAACTTGGCATCAGAATTTTCTTATCTTTCTCTGGCTAACGCCGTGGGCATAAAAAGCAGCATAACAGCTCAGAAGTACTGTGGATTTTTAGAGGAAGCTTATCTCATGTTCACATTAAGCAGGTTTTCGTACAAGACTAAGCAAATAGGCCAGAACAGGAAGATGTACTGCTATGACAACGGGATGATTGCTGCAAAAGCATTCCAAGCAAGCCCGAACTACGGCAGACTTTTCGAGAACTGTGTTGCAGTACACTTGAAGAGGAAGGAGATAGAGAAAAAACTTGAACTTTATTATTGGAGAAACCAACAAGGGGAGGAGGTCGATTTTATGGTCAGAAGAGGAACCGAAGTCATGGAGCTAATTCAAGCTTGCTATTCACTGGAGAACGAGAAAACACGGGAAAGAGAGGTTCGGGCGTTGCTAAAAGCTGGAAAGGAGCTCAAATGTAGCAAACTGACAGTGCTAACCTTACGCGAGGACAAAGAGGAAATGCACGAATGGTTTGGAATCAAAGGCGCAATCACCTACAAACCGCTCGGCAGATGGCTTCTAGATGGCACTGTATAAGACGAGAACGTTCTGGGTCATTATGGTTGCCAAAAGGTGCACTTACGAAGATATTATTGAAAAAAAGCTAAAATTTAGCAAAATTGAAAAAAAACTTGCAGATTAAAGGGTTAAAATGCCCTTGCGCCGTAGCGTATCAGCTTGTGAATGCGTGTAACGCCAGACAACATCGCCGCGTTTGTCAGTTTGAAACTCCCAAGGTGAAACAATAACGATGTCACCTTCGCGAATCCACACGCGCCTTTTCATTTTGCCTCGGATTCGGCATAAACGTTCGGCGCCGTCCTGACACTTAACCATAATTCGGTCAAAACCAAGCAGTTTCACAACTACACCTAAAACTTCGCCTTGCCTGGGATAGACTAACTCGCCGATTGCGCCTTCGCTTAACACTTTTTTCTTTCCCAAACAGTAAACCTCTGTTTCAGATGTTTGGAAATAATTGTTTTCGTGCTTAAAAGCGTGTTCATTGAATTATACAGATTTGACACGAAAAATCTGATTCTTACAATCAGCAGGGCACTATAATTTTTTTTTTAACGTATTTTCCTCTAGCAAACCCACTGCACTTTCAATTTTGCTAGAGAAATTCAGTTGCTAAATTGATACCCTACCCCGCCTTTAGTATGCTTTTCAAAAACCATTTATTATTCTCACCCAACTAGAATACCAGTTAACTTCCGTTTGAATTAGCTTGGTGCTGGTTGATGATTGTTGGGTCTGTTGTGTTAGCGGCTGGCAAATCGGAAAGAATGGGGCAGAACAAGCTTTTTTTGAGCTTGAACGGGAAAGCGCTCATAGATAACATTTTGGATGCAGTGGCAGCTGCAGGTATAAATGAGCAGGTAATTGTGTTAGGGCATAAGCCTGAGCGGGTAATTGAAGCTATAAAGCCAAGGCTGCGCACGCTAAAGATAGCGGTAAATAAGGATTACGAGCAAGGGATGACTTCTTCTTTTCAAAAGGGACTGCAAATGCTGCCTCACGTGGATGCGGCGTTTTTGGTTCTTGGAGATGAACCCATTTTTGACCCGAACATTTTGAAGTTAATTGTGCAGCAGATGGAGAACAGTCAAGGTAAAGCGTTGATTGTGAGTCCGATTCATAAAGGGAAGAAGGGGCACCCCCTGCTTTTTCATAGGCAACTCTTCGCAGAAATACTGAACCTTAAAAGCTCTCAAACTATCCGTGAAATTGTTCATAGATACGCTGATCGGCTGTTTACGATTGAGGCGCCCCAGTGGACTATCATGGACATTGACACTCCTGAAGACTATGCGCGGATCAGTGGCTTAATAAAAACTGGCAGCTAGTTTCTTTAGAATCGCTTTATTCTTGCTGTTTTCTTTTGGATTGGATGATTTCGGCATGTTTTCTTTTGGATTGGATGATTTTAAGCATGTTTTCTTCTTTGCGGATGTAATTGAGCTCTTTAATACCCGTTATATCCACCACGTTTTTAAGAGAAAGAATTCTCAGCTTCATAGAAGGTATCAGACTCTGATCGCCCGCCAAAATTTTCGTCTCAGCGCCTAAGGTTTGAAGAAGTTCTAAGGCTTCGGCTAGATTCTTCGGCGAAAAATAATCAAAAGGTCGAGGATACATAATGAAGACCCAGTAAAACAGAAAGATTTTGCGAGATATAAACACTAGTTGGCACTCTTTTCTACGCTTTGGTTATCAAAGCTTGCAAATCTTGTGTGTTTGCATGGGCTCCCTCTCGGGAGGTTTAATGTAAGTTTTTAAATCTCAAATGGAATTATCATTGCAGGAGTAACCGTCAAGTGTCCTACCACTTTAACATCCCATATCGAAACAACGTTAAATTAAAGCAGGTTATGGAAAGAATAAAAGAAGACAAGAAACTGCAAACCTACTGGAAATGCGCCAACGTTATGGCGATAGAGCGCATGGGCTACACCGATCATGGTCCAACGCACGTTAAAATTGTCGCGAATCTCGCGTTGAAACTTCTGCGGATTCTTGTCGAGAAAAAACTCATAACACCGAGTATAGTGGAAAATTATGGGATGCAAAATGATGATGCTGAAGTTGTTGTTGTTTTAGGCTCAATCTTCCACGATTTAGGCATGATTGTCCAAAGGTACAACCATGAAATGTACAGTGCGTTTTTATCGTTAGAATTTTTAGAGAGATGTTTACCGCCAACTTACAATGAAGAACAAATAGCAATAATGACCTCGGAAATCCTCCACGCAATCGTAACCCATGGTGGTGAACCGGGCAGCAATGAACTACCACGCAACAGGATATTAACTAAAGAAGCAGGCATAGTCAGCATTGCTGACGCATTGGACATGGAAGCAGGAAGAGCCCGAATCCCGTTCCAAGCTGGAAAAGTGGACATCCACGCCGTCTCAGCGTTATCCATCGAAAAGGTAGAAGTAGAGGTAGCCGAAACAGGCAAACCAATCGTCATAAAAATAAAAATGTCAAACTCAGCAGGAATATTCCAAATCGACGAGCTACTAAAACCAAGGATCAACAGTTCTGGACTCGAACAATTCTTCCACGTTATAGCTGAAATCACAGGCGAAAAAGAAAATAGAATAATCGAAAAATTCGAAATCTAACTTTTTGAAGTAGCAGATTTATCCGTCTGTGCCGTAGCCGCTAACTGTAACAACTGCGTTTGTGGAGCTGGCGCTTGATTGGGCATCAATCACAACGCCCAAAATTATGTCTTGCGAGGGATACAGTTGCATCATTTGGTCGTTACTTAACCATACTGCTCCGTTGCTGGTAAAGGTTTGAGTAACGCCGTTTGAGATTACGTTGTCCGCGTATTCCAAGCGGATTCTGACGGTTACGGTCTCGTTATTTGGGAAGCTGCCGTCAACTTGAATTTTAGGCTCGAAAGTGAAAATTTTAAGCGGAAGCGCTTGGATAGTCACGTTAGCTCCATACTGGCTATTTACGCCTACTGGAACATTGACGTTTTCTCTTTCAAAAGCGCTGCCGACTCCAGAAATCCATATGCCATAGGGGTTATGAATGCTGGCTGTCCAATTGCCTAAAAAGCTGACGCCGCCGTCGAGAGTTGGGGCATAAATACATGTTTGTCCAAGATCCATCGCGAACATGTCATTCGGTATATCAGTGAAGGATTCGAACACTACGCCAAGCAGCAAAGTTTGGTCCATTGAACCGTCATCTAAAAGTCCAGTTTGATTAACTACTCCATCTTGACCCATCCACATTCGGACATCTTGCAGTTGACTATCTGAAAACTGAGCTAACGGTTCAACGTTGATGCCGACGGAATTGTCTCTAATGTTGAAGAAGCAACTGGTGATTTGTGAACTGGCATAGGAACCTGTAGCGTTGCCAACGGGCGTTCGGAAAGCTATGCCTTCAGTGGCATTTATGAAACTGCAATCTTCAATTTTTGTGTCTTCACTCCAAGACCTTGTATTAGCCAATTCGATGCCAATTGAGGTATTTTCGAAAATCATGTTGGAAATGGTTGTTCCAAACGAGTTTTCTATTGTAATGGTTCCGTTTATTATTGTTAAGCCTGAAATGGTTGCGTATTGTGAAGTGGTGTAGTTGTCTCCGTAAATGATTATTTTGTGTCCATTGCCAATTATGGTTGCTCCGTCACCGACGATTTGAGCGTTAATTTTATTGGAAACCAAAACGTCCCCGCTTAAAGTGTAAGTTCCAGGGTTAAGGTAAACGGAATTTCCCTGAACGAACGCTCTATTAATAGCAGATGAAGCACTCCCCGATACGCTTGTTGTGGAACCAGTTAACATGTTTTTTAATTGATAATGATTGCCGTTTTGGGAAACAACAAAATCGTAACTTAAAGCACCAGAATTAGCAGGGCTGCTGGATCGCTCCAAAATCATGTAAGTGTTAAATGCTGACAGCGCAAGCAAAGCTACAAGGAGAAGAACGATAACACGTTTAGAGATAGTTATCTTTGAGTTAGCTTGCATCTTGAAGGACTCAGACGGTTTTGAAGTACATGTATGAACCATCATTAATTAAATTATAGGAATAGTTAACTATACTTTTTTTATTAACACTATTCAATCAACTACACCTAAATCTATTGATGATAGTCATTCATGTACACTTGAACTTAATATTTATTTGAAAATTATTTTAAGGTTGTTGTAAAACTAAGCTTTTGGTTTTCTTTAAGGAAAAAAAATGCCAAAATTGGTTCTAGTAGCTTGCTAGTGAAAAGACTGATAAAGAAAAAAGTACTATGATGAATAGAACAATCATGCTCGAGTTCAAAGCTGCTGTTCGAGATCCGCTATATGGTTTGATACAATTAACGTCGCTAGAATTGTCCATTTTGAAAACGTTACCTGTTACAAGAATGCGATGGATCAAACAAATGGGCTTAGCGTGCCTAGTATTCCCAGGAGCCAATCATACGCGTTTTGAGCATTCTTTGGGAACGATGTTTGTAGCTAACAAACTAGCTGAAGCATTGCAAAAGAAAACGGGTGACAAACTTTTTGATGATAACATGCAAGCGATAAGATTAGCTGCGTTGCTTCATGATTTAGGTCATTCGCCCTTTTCTCACGTTACTGAGGAATTCTTCAGAAAGAACCCTGATTACCTCCCAGATTTAAGAGAAGACTATGATCATGAAGCGTTCACTCAGCGAATTATCAGACAGAGTGAAGAAATAAAAGAACTGTGTAAAGACTCAGGAATTGATTATAAATTCGTAAGCAAGCTCTCAGTTGGAAAAAGCCAAACTTATCTTGACAGCCTAATCGCAGGTCCTGTCGATGCTGATAAGATTGATTATGTTGCAAGAGACAGCTATTTTTGTGGGCTTCCCTTTGGTAGGGTTGATCTTTCTTCTTTAGAAGATGGAATTACTTTGAGCGAAAATAACCATGGAGAAAGAAATGTTTCTTTTGAAGAAGAAAATAGGAGTGCGATAGAAGGTCTCTTAACATCAAAATTCTACTTGACAACAACCATTCACGTTAACAATAGGAATTGCGCAGCTATTCAACTTTTAATAAAAGCGATTAGAAGCGCTTATGATTCGATATTTGAATCTATAATTCAAGAGAATCAGGGAGACGTAAAGAAACTAATTTTGGATGCGCTTCATTTTCAATGGGTTGACCATGATCTCATAACATTTCTTGAACATCCATTTCAAAAATTGAAGTTTACGGCAATTGCAGCTTCCAATGACAGATTTTCTTCGTTAGATGGAAATGCCTTAGAAAGGATTAGAGAATTTACTGATGCACAAGACAAAAAACCAAATAGATACGTCTCGAACAACTTGATTAGAAGAGTACTCCGGGGAGTGACTCCCGATGTTAATCAAAGTTATCCTCTTGTAAGTTTTTCACCTTCTTCTCGCTATAGTCTTTATGTATTTCAGTGCTTGTCGCCTCACACGAATTTACTCAACCGTTTTAAAGAATTATTGATGAAACTAGATTCTTTCAAAAGAAAAACAATCTATTTTGATATAGTTTCTCCCAAGAAAATAGAGATGAACATTATTGTAAAAATGAATAATGGATCTTTTAAGTATCTTTTCGACCTGTCGCCGTTGATGAGAAGTCTTTTAGCTGAAACCACAGAAAGACTTAGCTTAACAATTTATTCTTATCATACGTTAAAGAGAATAAATAATGAAACCTTAGGGGAATATGTCAATGCTTTTTGTAATGTTGCCCGGGGAAGGGCTGTTAAAAACGAGAACTACGTCGGATCAGACCTAATATTATTGTTACTGTATTACATTCCCGGGTCTGAACGTTTGTTCTTTGAAGGAGATACTAGATTTCAAGCGCTATTTTCTGTAATATATGATGGCATGCTTACAAGAAAACAGTTTCCGTACAAAGAATTGTGTAGTTTGACTAGAACTTTCACAGATGTCTGTGAAGATGAAGGGTATGATGTTTTTCGGGAAAAAGGGTACCCTGATTTCTTTAGCGTTACACTAGCTCAAGACTTAGATCTGCTTTCAGAAATGGGGATGATTTATACCCGTTTTGAGCCTGTTGAATCACTAGAGGAAGGTATATACAGAAAGAGATACGAGAGACGAATATCCCACTATGGTCGAGAATACATCGAGAAGTATCTTTTGCCCAAATATCCGTTCTCCGAAAGAATAGGCAAGAAAATTGTTGATCTCAAAAAACAAGCAAGTTGTTTAATTAGAACGGGACCATAGTTTAGAAGGTATCTGCTGACTTGAAGAGAACTGGTTAAGGTACTGAAATGAAGAAAATAGAGATTTATTGGAGATTTCCAATACAAGGGGCAATAATCGACATCGAATCAACTCATTACGATGCCACTCAAGGAGAACTTTTTACAGTTGGCTTTCTCTCCAAAAATGGCTTTACCATATTTCAGCGATTAGACTCAACTGAAAAAAACTTCAAAAACTGGGTTACCGATCAAATGCCAAATTTCTCAGAGCCTTGGTTTGCCTTTAACAAAAAATGCGAAGAAGGCTTCTGTGGCAAAAACATAGCCGAAGAACTCCAAGCATTAGAAAGAGAATCCACATATGGTGCGTTATTGAATGAAAAGCTACTGGATCATTATAACTTATTGAATGACCCTCTATTCAATGAAGAAATCCCATCGTTTTGGGACGCATGGAAAAAAACAGGCAATCCTATTTTCCTTTCAAAGATTGTACGTCACAACTATTGTTGCTTAGCCAAGGAATATTACTTAAAGCTGAAAAGAGTTGATCACTTGGAGCCGTCTCAGATTCAACCACTATTAACTTCTCCAGTGATAGAGAAGAAATACATTCGTCCTGCATTGAACATTAATCTTTGATCAACTATCCGATTTTCACCCTATGTTTAATTCGTTTTTCCCCTTCTGTTCAAGTCAAAATACCCTTTAAGAGGTAAGCAGCCTACGTGAAACTATTTTTGGTTCTTTGATTTTAGCAGAGGTCGCGCGTGCACTGAAACCTCTAATTGCATGAATGTGCTTCTGATAAATATGCTAATAGCTATTCGCATCTATTCATTCATATTGAACGGAAATTGTGAGAGCTTGGCATTTTTCTGGTCAGAAACTAATGCTTCTTTGAAATCTACAAGTTTATTCACCCACTCTTTCTCTTCCCCGACGATGTCTTCAATAAAAGAAATTACAATAGGTCTAATCCAATCAACGTGCGATAACTTCCTAACTTCCAAAAAGACTTTAGTTCTCTCCTGAGGGTCGTAAAGATTTTGTTCAATGCGGTCCTCAATCCATCCCCTTTCGTGCGTTATTACAAGTTCTTCGATGTTAGGCTCTACATTTTTGTATTTTGGGAGCCGTCTCAAGATTTCAATTATATCTCGAGTTTGTGGCCAGTAGTAATAAGGGTCGAATGAATGATGAGCGATTACTGCTTCTCGAAACCTTGAAGAGTGAGTCGCGAGTTGCTCAGCAGCCAACTTCCATCCGCCCTTGGCAAGAGACGCAATCAATTCCCCCAATAAAGTTAAACTATATATCTTCTGTTTTCTTTGTCTGTTGATTGTATCGTTAACCCGAACCAATCTTTTCCGTTCCAGTCTTCTGAGAGCTCTCAGAATGGTGGAATATTGCCCCGCATCTTTTGAAACTCTCGAAAGTCTGTATATATTCGCGCAACCTATCTTCAGAAGAGATTTTAAAATCTTAGATTCGCTACCTTCCTTTAAAACTAAAAATGGGCTATCCTTACTGCTACCGAGACGGACTAAAGCAAATTTCCTGAGTAGTTCCTGGCGCTGTCTTTCTGCCGAGGCGGCATGTTCACGAGATATATCTGTAAGACGCATATATGCATATCCTCGCGCTTGTCTATGCGCATAATGCATATATATCTTTTCCCCATAACTGAAAAAGTGAAGATGCTTACATATGGAACCTAACGTCTGCTCTATAACAGAGAGATTTGATGCCTCAAAATTGGATGTTGTGTCTTCTTTAGACTCATCATTCGCTATAGAAAAACTGGTAAGAGACCAGTTTAGCAGAGCCAAGGATACCCTTTCAATATGTGTTCCATGGTTTGATAAAGGATTTGTTAGCCTTATGATGAGGACAGTATCCCCAGATGTAAGCGTTAATGTAGTAACGAAAATACCTCAGGAAAATGACAAAACTTTTTGTGCCGCTCAGACACTCGAAATCGAAGGCAAATGGAAAACCGATATAATTTGTGCACCTTGGTTACATGCAAAATTCTATATCGTCGATTCCAAAGACATAATATTCGGATCTGCTAATGGAACAGGCAATGGGTTCTACTATAATAATGAAGTACTGGTTAAAATCAGCGATGTGCCTGAAGTTGCTGTTAAATTTCTGCGAATTTTCAATCAGATTAAGAGCCAACCACAGAATCTTAAGTGGAGTATTGTTAGAGAATATTCTGGTTGTTCTTCCTATTCAACACCTCAATTAAGAATCATGAAGCTAGTTGAGACGTTCTTCAGGAAAAATGGCAATACTGAAATTCAGTTGCCTTTGTTAGTACGGTTTGTTCAAAATAGTGGTTATGAATTTGAAATTACTAAGCAGACAATTCAAGAGATGATTAGAAGTGGTACACTTTACATGCCTCGCGACAGCTATGTAAAACAAACGCCAATTGGTAACAGTTCTCAGGTTGATAATAGAGAAAGTATGACCTTGAATAAGTTTGTTTAAAATAACGTAGTTTGAGTATACTTCAAAATCAACAATTTGCTATCATGTTAGCTCACGCGAGTTTCTAACAAAAATTTATGAGTCTTGTTATTTCACTTGACCAACCGTTTTCAATATGGAAAAAGTCAAAATTTGGATATTTTAATTTTGTAGCACTCAGGATTTTCTTAACAGAAGACGACTTAGGTAAATAAAAAGTTCCAAAATCGTAAAGTGTTACTAACCCGATTTTAGTATTGGGATTATTCAAATTATTTATGAACCCTTCGAACATAAGTGAATCTTGTATATCGGCGTTTAACTTAATCTCTAAAATTGTTACGGGACTTTTGAGAGATGGTATCGCAGCATCAACTGGGAAATTACCAAATATGAATGGAACTTTACCCTTTTGAACAATTTTTTTATTTGTTTTGAGTTGATTCGTAATCCAATTTTCAAAAGCTTTCCCTATAGCAGGTCCTTTTCCCCTTGATCTTGCGTTATTGTTCCATGCAGTCAGGTAAGTCGTTTCAAGGTCACTAATATGATGCAAGTCTTTTGCGTTTCCCAAAAATTTTTGGCGCTGGTCAGACATTTGATCCAAAAAAAATGCTAAACCACAATTATATGGCAAACGTGAGCAAGGAGATTTGCATTTAGATTTATAGGAGCAACTCAAATTAAGGTCACTTTCTTGATTGCAAGTACCATTAATGGTTATGGATAAATAATTTGCCATCAGGTTTGTATGGAATAGAGCTTCTTTCGAGCATGGTTAAAGTTTTACTATCTGAGCATGAGGTATGCCTTCTATGTTCAGAACCGCTTCAGGATGAACATAGCCCTCTGCTATGGCTTTTTCAACACAGCATTTGCCTACAAGGTTCACTATGGTTGAATTATCAATCATTCCTATGGCTTCTTCAACAGTCGCTTTTCGGCCATTGTAAAACTCTTCTTTAATATGAAAGACAATTTTGCCTTCCCGAAGCGTTTTGCCGAGCAATTCACAGTCGCAAACAGCTAATAGCACGTTTCTGCCCGCCTTCTTGAGGTTTAGGTAGACTTCCAATTTTAAGTCGCCTACAACTGTTTAATAGATGATTTTGCACCGCAAGCGTTGCATACCAGAAAAGATAATCGTTTTTCCTTAACAATTCTGGTGTCCGGACGCTTGCAAATGGGGCAAACCACGTAACTATCTAAATACCGCTGTAATAAGCGTTCGAAACTTTCGCGTCGAAATTTTCCTTGAAAGATCGCTCTTGAATCTTGAAAGGTCGCTGCGGTAGCCATTTCCCGAGTCAAGAACTTTAAAATATGCTGAGGATCACGATCCAAAGCATCAGCCACTTCCTTGAAATTAGAAATAATCGTTCGCATACCAACCGTGTTAACCACCAGTTTTGGCAGTTCCAAGCGCTCACGCTTTGTGGAAACTTCCGGCATCTGAGCGCACGCCCTCTTCAGTAGGTCTTCGTAATTAAACGTCATTACTCTACCATCTCACCAAACCCATTGTGCCAGCCTATATTTAAAAATTATAATCTGAAGGCAGCTGTTTACCATGTTAAACTACATATTTTGTACAGAAAATAATTATAAATGCTAAATGCTACACAACAATGCTCATTAGCATAAACAGCACTAGAGGCTCACGCACATGTCAGAGCAACAAAAACCCATTAAAATAGAAGACATAAATCAGCAAATTGAAAAACTAAGAGAGCAAGCTAATACTGCAGACGCTCAAATCATAAAATATATCGAACAGAGAAACCAGCTAAACGACCAAGTAAAAAAAACCCGTCAAGAAATTGACGAGTTGAAAACTGAGCGCGACAGCATAAATGAAAAAGTGAAGCTGCTAAAACAGCAAAGAGACGACATCAGAGCTAAAACTGCACCAATCGCCGAGGAAATAAATGCCCTAAAAGAAAAAATCTCTGAACTCAAAAAGAAACTACCACGTGAGAGGCAGCAGGACTTGCAAGAAGAGCTTGACGCAATTGAATGGAAGATTCAGACAACTTCTCTTGATTTGCAGGAGGAAAAGGGGCTAATTGAGAACGTCAAGCAGCTTGAAATCCTACTTAGCAGTTACAAAAAAATAGACCTTAAATACAAAAAAATCAAGGACTTAATAACCCAACGCCAAACCATTGAAGCCCAAGCCGACATCTTTCATAAGGAATTAACTGATTTAGCTAAGAAAAGCCAAGAAATACATTCACAAATGATTGAAAAAGTAAACGCCGCGAAAGTAAGCAAAGCTCAAGCCGATGGCCTACATCAAGCTTACATTAAAACGAAGGAGGAAATTCTTCTTTTTCAAGTGAAAATCGCAGAATTGACTGGGCAATTACGAGGTTTGAGAGCTGCCATGAGAGAGGAAGATAAAGCAAGGAGAATGGCGGCTCAGCAGGCTTTTAAAGAAAAAGAGCACGCTGATAAAGAAAAACAGCAAATTGTCAAAGAAAAACAGCAGGCTATTAAAGAGAAGCTTGGAGCTGAGGCGAGGGATAAGCTGCAGAAGGGCGAAAAATTAAGTTGGAATGAGTTTCAGCTTGTCATGGGCGATGACGCTGAAGATGATGAACAAACACAAGATTAAAGTTAGGTGGCAGTATTAAGGGAATAGAGATGTAGATGGCTAAAAAGGAAACGCAAGAACAAACGCAAAAGCGTATCCTAATTCTATGCGTCGATCGAGATGGCGATATCGAAGTAAAGACAGGAACAAAAACGCCTCTACTTGGAAGAACCGCAAACTTAGACGGCGCAGTTTCCTTAGCCCTAAAAGACCCTGAAGAACCTGATGCAAACGCCATGTTTGAAGCTGTCCGGCTTTATGACAGGTTACAAAACGAAAAGCAGCCGCAGGAAATTTTTGAGGTTGCTACGATATCGGGTTCTGAGCTGGGCGGCGTTAGCGCTGACAGAAAAATGGTTGCCGAATTAAATAATTTATTAGATACTTTTAGTGCAAACGAAGTGATTTTGGTTAGCGATGGTTATTCTGACGAGGCAATTTTACCTCTTGTTGAATCCAGAGTACCGGTTTCGTCAGTAAGACGGATTGTAATAAAGCATAGTGAATCAATCGAAGAGACTGCTGCAGTCTTCACAAAATACCTGCGGTTACTAGTAGATAATCCAAGGTACGCGCGAATAGCGTTAGGTTTGCCTGGATTACTAGTTTTTATTTTCGGTGTTCTTTGGGCAATCAACAATTTCGTTTACCCAGGCGCCATTGACTATTACGGAATCGCCATTGTAATTGTTCTAGGCGGTTTCTTACTTATCAAGGGCTTTGGCGTTGACAAGTCAGCTAAAGACCTCTATACGTGGGTAAAAGAATATTCGCCGCCGCCTATTCCGATACAAATCTCAAACTACACGATTTTCGCCGGAATCTTGTGCATCGCCGTCAGCATTTACCTTGGAATAGCAAACGTCAATATCAATGTCGCACCGTTTCCCAGTAGTTACGCTGGATGGCTTGCCATAGCCCCAAAAATAACCACGTTCTTTATCGAAGGTCTCATGGACCTTTTGGTGATAGGCATAATCATTGTTCTTTTTGGGCGAAGTCTACGTTTATACTTTGAAAGAGACTCAAGATTACTACGTAATGCCGCTTTGATAGTTTTAGTTGCATGGTCTCGTTGGATCCTTGACGCAACAGCAAACATAATCTACAACCCATACAACACAGGTGGAGGACCGATAGGAAGCCTTAACGACCCAATTTTTTCAAATTTCCTCTTCACAATAGTAGTAGGTATTCTAATCGGCATTGCTTCTGTCTTATTGATTTTTATTGTCAACAAGTCAACTAAAGACTTCTTTAAAAAACCCGATAAAAACCCAGAATCAGAATAAAATTTTTTCCAGCATTTTAATCTGGAATTGGCGCAAGATTTAATTGAAACAGTCAAGGTTCTAGCTATAAAGCAAGTTGAAAAGAAAAACCCTTTAAGAATTGTTTAACATGCGAGGTTACATTTAGTGCTTAAAAAAATGCTTACCTACATTGGCGCATACAGGATATATGAAAACTGGCTATGGCAGCAGGTTAAAGACGGAGTAAAACCTGAGCATATCGCCATAATTTTAGATGGAAATAGGCGTTGGGCTACAGAAAATGATCTTAACCCATGGCTGGGGCACATGCAGGGCGCAGAAACGGTTGAGCATCTTTTAGATTGGTGTTTGAAATTTAACGTCAAGTTCATAACGCTGTACGCTTTTTCGACTGAAAATTTCAGCCGAGCCTCTCAGGAAATACAGGAGATCATGAGGATTTCTGAAGAAAAATTCCGTAAATTGTTAACTGATGAGCGTATTTATAAAAACAAGGTTCATGTAAAAGTGATTGGTAGAACTAATCTTCTTCCAGAAGGCTTACGGCAAGCAATCGTTGATGTGGAGAATGCCACGGCACATTATGATAATATATTTTTGAATTTTGCTTTCGCTTACGGCGGAAGAGCCGAAATTTTAGATGCTACTAAGATTATTGCGGGACAAGTTAAGGATGGCAAGGTAGAACTAGAGGATATTAACGAAAGTTTGTTTGAGAAATATCTGTACACTTCCCACATGACTAAGCAGGAGCCTGACTTGATTATTCGAACTTCAGGTGAAGAAAGAATGAGCGGGTTTCTACTTTGGCAATCTGCATATAGCGAACTGGTGTTTTTGGATGTTTATTGGCCAGATTTTCGCTTTATTGACCTTCTTCGTGCCATTCGAACTTACCAGCAACGCAGGCGCCGCCATGGCGCCTAGAAATCGGTCAAGCACGTTTTTTTGCGCTAACTATTGAGATAACGTCTCTGTCTTTGAGGATGGCGTCTTCGCCGATTCTTCTTTTGTCCCGAGCATCGATGGCGTAAATGAAGCTTTCTCCAAGTTCCGTGTGGATTAAGTAAGCGAACTGATGCGCGGTTGTTCCTTTGGGAATGAGGTAAGCGTCTGGCAAGACTCTGCCGTTATGGTCAGAGAGGTGCTCTAAATCTTCCACGGGATAAACGGTTATCATGTTGAGAAGTTTAAAGTAAGCCGTGTTTATGGCTTCTTGGATGCCTGTTGACCCTTTTTTTTGGAGCACTTTTTCACGTACAACTTCTAAAGCCTTAATCTGGCCTTGGGATAGTTTTTCTGGCTGCTTTATCTTAAAGTCGCAGTCGCCAGGTTTATAATCGATTAATTGTTTTTCAGCGGCACGCCTGAGTACAAGTTCAGCCTCTGCCGAACATGGAATAACCATGTAATCAAGTTCCTTCATGCGCTCTACATTCGCTTGAGCGGTTGGCAGGTCAATTTTGTTTGCAGCTATCAGCATTGGCTTTGAAATTTGCCTTAGAACATCAACGAATTTTAAGAAGTTATCGTCACTCCAGTTGGTTGGTTTATCAGCGTTCAAGCCAGTTCGTTTTGTTGCTTCAAAAATGTGGCTGCGTTTTATTCCTAAACCACTAAGTCGCTCTTCAAGGGAGCCAAAGATGCCTTTTTTGTCTGATTCAGCTGTTCTCGCGATTTTTGTCCAATCCTTTTTAAGTATAGAAGCCATCCACATGGTTATTTCATGTTCAAGAAACTTTACGTCCTCAAGCGGGTCATGCTCGCCCAGTTTACACACTTTTCCTTCACAATCTGTTCCGCCTGAAGCATCAACTACGTGGATGAGCGCGTCTGCTCTGCGTATTTCGTCTAGGAACTGGTTTCCTAAGCCGCGTCCTTCCCAAGCGCCTGGAACAATGCCTGCAATGTCGATTAATTCTACAGGAACAAGCCTTACACCATCTAGGCACAGCGAGTTTTTAGGATTGTCGTTCACTTTGAATTCTTCATGGACGCAAGGTGTGCGTACGTAGCCGACTCCCCTGTTAGGCTTAATTGTGGTGAAAGGATAATTGGCTATTTCTGCCGCCACCAAAGTTGCTGCGCTAAAAAACGTGGATTTTCCCGTATTCGGTTTTCCAACGACCCCGAGCAATCGTGAATAAGACCTTTGCATATGTTACTTCACGCAGTACTCTTGCTATGTGTAGTGCTATATTATTTGTGCTTATAAACAATGAAAGAAACGATTCAGAAGTCATACGGAATGTAGTTCTATCTTACTTGACTGAAAGAGGATATATTCTGAAACCTAAGAAAGAGAATGTTTCAACAGATCAAATAGCTGGAGAGTTAGACGTTCACGATTCTATGATTACATCCTTAGTTGAAGTACTTGAAGAAAAAGGACAGCTTAAATACAGTGAATGGGAAAACAAGCTCAAAAAGAAAATATCCTCTTCCTCTTCACAGCATAATTTAACATGAAATAGGTAAAACAACACTTCGTTTGCGAACTGTAGTGCGTTAGAGGAAACAATAAATCTTTTATTGCAGGACAGGCATTATAATCCTGCATATGCAGGAGTTGCAGGATGCCTGTCAGTAACCGTAAGGCAAATAACGAAAAATATATTCTGAGTTTTGGTGCAGGGCTTAACTCCACCGCTCTTCTTGTTTTTCTAGTTGACAACAACTATCCTTTGGATGAAGTTATTTTTGCTGATACTGGTGGAGAAGTTCCTGAAACATATACCCACCTAAAAATTGTTGATTCTTATTTGAGTAAGCATGGCGTTCCCCTTACAATTGTTCGGTCAAAAAATGGAACATTATATGATACCTGTAAACGGCGAAAAGTAATACCTTCTCAGATTTGGCGTTGGTCAACTAGAGACTACAAAATCACTCCAATATACGCACATTACCGTTCTTTCGGTGTACCTGTTAATCAATACCTTGGCATAGCCTATGAAGAGCGCGACAGAATGAAGGAAAGTGGAGTTTCATATGTGAAAAATCTTTTCCCCCTCGTTGAAAACAAATTGACACGACACGATTGTACGGATATAATATGCGTTGCAGACTTTGATTTCCCAATGCCAGTGAGAAGCGGTTGCTTCTTTTGTCCATTTAATTCGCTTTCTCGATGGACTGAAATTTATGAAAAACATAGAGAACTATTCTTGAAAGCAAAAGAGCTTGAGGAAAACTCAAAGCATTATCCAAAACAAAGGTTAATGAAATGGACACTCGGAACCCTTCAAGAAAAACTAGAAAACGGTGAACCATTACCAGATGTTTACGTTAAAAGACTCTGCAGTAGCGAATGCATAATTTAGAATGATTTATATGGTAACTGAAATAAACTCTAGTTTGATCTCTGTGGATAATAAAAAATGCCCAATCTGCGGCAAAAGATTCAAGGATATATTAAAGCATTTTGTACTGGTTCATGACATAAGGGACATGAACCAACTGAGTCAGATTGCCAACGAAGCTAAAATGAAAGAAGACGTCAAAAAAGCTTTCAGTGACTATGTCGAAGAACTCAAAAGGAAAAAAGAGAAAAGTGAGATTTCCGCAGAGGATTACAGAGAACTTGTAATGAAATGGTGCAAAGATCATGAAACCTGAGGACTGAAAATATGGAGAAGTTGGAAGAAATCAAGATTAAAAACTATACGGAAGTTCCTCTTTCTTCTATTATAATTGGGGAGGGCAATGTTCGCAGAACTAGGCAAAAAAGCGGTCTAGAAGAGTTGAAAGCAAGTATTCAAAAACTGGGTCTGATTCAACCAATTGTCTTAATCCAAGAAGGAAATAAATACAAACTCGTCGTAGGTCAAAGACGCTTTCTCGCATTTCAGGAACTAAAAAAAGAAAAAATACCTTCAATTATAATAGATTCTGTAGGTTTAACCACTGAAAAAGTCGTTTCCTTTGGCGAGAATATCCACAGGAAGTCTCTGCCATATGACGATACGATTCAGGTTTGTGATGAGCTTTTTGAAAGTTCCACTGGAGAACCATTAGCGAGGATAGAAGAAATAGCCAAAACGCTTGGGATTTCACCTCAAACGGTTACAAAATATCTATCATATAGACTCATTCCAGAAGAAGTTCGTAAGCTTGTACCTGAAAAGTTGAGTGCTAGTGTTGCTTATAGAGTTACTACTGCTTTTTGGCCTAACACTGAGAAAATAATAAGAGTAGCACAGTACATGACAAAAATGACGAAATCTGAATGGGAAAGAGCCTTAACTATCGGAAGAAAAAGACCCGAAACCTCAGCGGAAGAAATTGTTAAGGAAGCAAAAATACCTCAGTTGACCATTGAACTTGTGATACCTTTAGATCGCGAAACCAATGATCTATTGGCTAAGAATCGCAAAAGATAGGAAAATGGATACAGTAACGCTAGTAAGGGGCATAATAGATGACTTTTTGGAAAGTGAAACAAGATGAACGAGATAGATGAAGAGAAGATGCTGGCTAGGTTGTATCTTAATCTTAAGGGAGCTAAGAAGAAGCAAGATAATTGGTTTGACATCGCTCAAGATTGCAAACAACTGAGAGACTACTATGGGTCAGCTAAGAAAGTAGCTGATAAGATAGGTGTTTCCTATGAATTAATAAGGGCTCTTCTCAAATTGACGGCTCTTCCAGATGAAGTGAAGGAACTCATAAAAGATGATAAGATTTTGTTCGATGTTGCACAGAGAATTGCGAGAATAAATGGCAACGAGCGACGAGTGGAAGTGGCAAGAGCGGTGGTAGGATTGTCGGCTCATGATGCAAGAGACCTCATTCAATATGCGAAGAAGTACCCCAAAGAGCCATTAGATAACTTTAAAAAAAGAGTTACAGAAGGGAAAGACAGAATAGAAAAAGTGAATTTAGCCATAATTCCTCTAAAGGAAGAAATCTACAGTTATCTTAAGGCAGAAGGTCAGAAAAATAATGTTTCTCCTGAAAAACTTATCCTGTTAATTCTAGACGAATGGATAAAGACTAGCAAAAAGGAGATTATCCAATGACACTGGTTATAGCTGCACCTGGCAAGGATTTTGTAATACTTGGAGCTGATAGCAGAGGCGTTGTGGATGTTGGAAGCGGACGAGCTGAGATTAATATTTGTAGAAAAATCATACAAATTACAAATTACACATCTATTCTAATGTACGGTGCTTCTGAGGCAGGAAACCAACTTGTAGAGAAATACAAAGACCAAATAAACCCGAAATTACAGGACGTAACTTCAATCGCTGAGGATTTTTGCAAATTCTGCCAAAATGAAGAACGAGCAATAGCCAATGTACCAAAACACCCAGACTCATGGATTTCATTTGGATTTCTTGTTTGTGGAATTAAATTTAAAAATAAGATTCCAATTCCTTTGATTTATAATCTGCGTAACTTTGATGGATTCAGACTTGGGTTGTGCAAACCTTTTGCGTTGAAGGGAAAACCGTTAATTGCCTACTTCTTTTTCGGTAGAGATTACAGAGAGGATATGAGTCTCCTAGAACTCTGCAAGCTCGTTGCTCAGTCGATTTATGATACCATGCAGATTGACGGGGATGTAGGTGGTTCCATAAAAATGGCAATTATCGACTCTGATGGTACAAGAGAAATTTCAGACACTGATGTGAAGAACTACGTAGAAACATGGGCAGTTAGGAATCTACAAAGAATCATGCAGGAATAGGGCAAACATGTGTACTTTTTATTGCTTCCTCTTAACTGATTTAAGAGAGTGCCAAAGTTGACAGACGAATTTAGGAAACGTGTTGAGCTTTTAGGACTTGATGGGGATACTACGAAAAAGATCATCGATTTAATTGAGGAAGTTGGAGATGAGTTTCCCTGTTTAGCATGTCCTTCAAAAGATACATGCGAGAACTTCAAATGGTACATAAAATGGTTTAGCGGATAAAAAACTCATGTTGGGTTCTTTGGTATATAATTAGTGCTTAGTCCCCTAAATTCCTTTAATAAAGTCTAAGCGGCAATCGCTGTTTATTTCCAAGTAAGCGGTTGATAGGGACAGGAAAGCATGTTTACAAGACTGTTAGTTATCAAAGCTTTTTACGGGACTATCTATTAGCAACTAGTGAATCAGAAAATAAAGGTATGTACCTTAATCGAACAGAATCAAAGAAACTGTGCTTTTTTAGCTTGATAATAATCAAATCGAGTGCGGTTGTTTCTTCTTGAGCGTGCGATGTTGGAAAAGCCGCTCGTGTAACCAAAAGGTAGGCTCTAAGCATCATTTCTGCTTCCTGAACTTTTGGCTATTCCTAAGCAGATAGATTGATAATCCGATTATTGCCGTTACCAAGGGAGCCCCCGTCATTAGTAAAACCGTTGACGATATAAATTGGCTTTGCCAGTTCAAAGTGATGCTTGAAGGTTGGTTTATCGTGAAATGTAAACTTGCGTTTGTCCCAGTTGCGGGGGCGCTTCCTGTTCCCGTCCAACCCGTACATACGTGCTGCATAATAATGGATTCTGGTACAGTTGAGTTTACAGAGAACGTTATATCTGCTCCAGCATTATACCAACCGCTGCCAGAAGGCGTACCATACGCAGAATTAACCGTCAAATAATACTGAGTAATCCAACTTGCAGTTTCATTAATTGGAGCATCCATTGTTACAGAGGACGACGCTGAACTTCCACTATAAGAACCTGAACCTGAACCTGACCAGCTGGAAAACACGTATCGAACCCCTGCGCTGCCTACAGGAGAAGATATATTGAAACTTTCAGAGGCGCCTGAATTGTACCACCCTTGACCTGCAGGCGTACCATACGCAGAATTAACCGTCAAATAATACTGAGTAATCCATGACGCCGTTGCTGTTATAGGTGCATTCATGGTTATGCCGTTGCTTTGCACATAGTTACTGCCAGAAGCGCCGCCAGTCCAACTATTAAACATGTATTGGGTGCCTGTTCCGCCAGAGATGGTCCCAGACGAAAGACCAGCATAAGCAGTAGCCCCACTATTATACCAGCCGCTACCTGAAGGCGTACCATAGGTTGAAATTATTGCTAAATAGTATTGGTGAACATAGCTTGGGTTTATTGTAATTCCCCCTGCTATGACTCCAGAAGTACCTGCAGAAGAACTCCACTGTTCATTTTCTAACCTAGCTGTCACAATGGTGGGCGTGGACCAAGGCGTATCTGCATCTAGCCATGCTATCTGACTTGTGGTGGTGAGAAGCAGTTGGTAACTGGATCCGCATTGTGTTCCTGACAGTATGAGGCTAGATGACGGTGCTGAACCGTCTGAGGTTGAATAACTCGCTGTGACTTGATACTGGTGGTAATAAATTATGGGACTAGAAATTTGATTCACCTGAGATATGCTCCAAGATGATGTTGGAGTAGCCCATTGGTCTTGCGAAATGCCCAAGATATTATTACTAACGGTGGCTGATGTCCCTCTCAGAACCATTATTGTTTGTTGAGAAAGTTGGGATAAGGAAATAGTATCAGTCGTTTGGCTGAATTGCGCAGATGCAGCAGAAGGAGCCGTGACGTAGGTCAATGTTGGACTAGCAGGGTTTCCACCCCCAGATACAGCATAAGCAACTTGTTGACTGAGGATATCATAGTAATAGAAGTCCGTAGTGGATCCCGCAGGTACAGTTACGTTAGTGCCCTGCGAATTCAACACCCATTCTTCAGATGAGGACGAGCCGGTGGAGACCCCAGATATCACCACGTTAGTGCCGTTATCAGCAATAAATGTCAGCGTACCAATTTGGGCATAACTAACCTGTGGCTGACTATCTAAAGTAAACGAAACCGCAAACTCGTTCGTGGCCGAAAGAGGGGTTGACCCGCCAGCAGGAAGCAACGTTATAGACGTCATTTGTTGGACAATTGAGCCTGTGATGAACTGGTAGGCACTGCTATATTCAGTAGCTCCATGAGAAGCGAGAGATTGAAGCTGAGTTGGGTTCGAAGAGTAAGTTATTTGAGTTGAGGTACTCCATGCTCCTGACCAAGTAGTGTTACTTGGTTCCCATTCATCCATCCACATCCAGGCGGATGAAAGACCAGAAGTAAAATTGGAATAAGTGACTTGTGTTTCGTCTCCAGTGAATGGGTTTGCGTGGTACCATTCAGTCATAAGCCCAGAGAAGAATCCGTTGTTACTTGGAGATGAAGGAGAACCAGTAAAAGAGTTAGTTTGGCTATCTGCATAATCTGCAGTGGCAACTGCTCCCGTGTTCCAGTCTTTGGCGGACATATAGACAATACCGTCAGTGAAGTAAAGATTTAGAAGAATTAAATCACCTGAATTGACTGTGCCTCCTGAGAATGATTTTAGTCCACCGCCGTTAGCTGGATAAACGGATTTTCCCGCTGAATTAAAAACTTCGTAGTTAAAGTTAAAGCCCGGATTGTACCCTCCGCTCGTATACGGCCAGTTATATGATAAGCCCGCTTGATACCAGTAACCATCGTTTGATAATCCGTCCAGAAGATACGCTGGTCCATAGCCGTCTGAGTCGGCTTGAGGCACTGCAGTGACGTTGTAAACGAGGCTTGTAAAATTTTGGGTAAATGTCATTCCAAGTTGTTCATCGTACGTTGCAGCAGGAAGCGGCGATAACGGCACCGTTAATCCCGAAACGACAGGCAATAAGGCACTTTGCATATGGCTAAAACCAGATGCATCCGCTGTCTGTGCATGCACCCCAGAGCAAAAGCAGCAAGCAAAAACTAGAAGACAAGAAATAACCATAATTAATTCTAGAAATCGAGAATTATCTTTCGTTCATTTCCCCCAAGTCTTTGTAGTTTTAATTTTGCTTGCTTGACACCTGAGTTTGTTCGCATTTGAACTCATGGTTCCTCAAGCCCCTCATTGCTTTAGGTCTTGTTTGATAATGAATAACTCAATTTAAATAACCTTGTGCGCATGCTGAGGTGACCCTTTTGTTTGCGGTTGAATGCAAAAGAAAGGCGTAGAGGAACACTAGCAATCAATCGCTTATTTGTGATACATTTTTAAGCCTAAGTAATTTATTTTGTGTTTGGAGTGTTTGGTGTGAAAATTGTTGAAGGAATCCATCAAGTGGACGGAGTTAATGCCAATGTGTACCTTGTCGAAGATGGAGACAAATTAATTTTAATTGATACAGGTTTACCTCGAAGCGACAAAAAAATAACAAGGTATATCGAAGGTTTAGGTCGCAAGCCAACAGATGTCTCAACTATAGTGTTAACTCATTTTCACATAGACCATGCTGGAAGCGCCAAGAAAATGAAGGAACTAACAAATGCGAAGGTCGCGGTTCATGAACTTGATGCGGATTACGTTGCTGGAAAGAAAGCGCCGCCGAAACCCAAGAATTTAATGTTTAGGGCTCTTAGCTCAGTTTTTAAGGCTGCGCCTGTTGAGCTTGATTTGCTTCTGAAAGACAATGACAAAGTTGGCAGGTTGATTGTTATTCATACTCCTGGGCATTCTGAAGGAAGCATTTCATTGCTAGATGCTGAAAGAAAAGTTATGTTTGCCGGAGACGCGATTAGGTTTATGAATGGCAAGATTACGGGTTCGCCTAAACAGTTCACGTTGGACATGGTTAAAGAAAAGGATTCAATTAGGAAAATATCAACGTTTGATTTTGACATTTTGCTCAGCGGGCATGGCCAACCATTGATGCCTAATGCCTCTCAAAAAGTGAAGGATTACGTCGTTACGTTGAAGTAGTTTTGACTTCAGCTTTCTTTTCTGAACCATTTTCCTCTGTAAAGCTGTATTTTTTGCCTCTTAATCTTAAACTGAAGCGTTCTCGGAGTTTTTGGACTGCAATAATGCTTGCAGCGTTTTATGGCATTTGCTGCATTCGAACATTGAGTTCCCACATGAAGGACAAAATAATTCTTGCTTAAGCATACGCTCCAAAAGCGTTAACAATTCCGCTTTATTCTGCACCTCACGAGGACTCTCTTGCTTTAGAACTGGTTGCTCAGCGATGTCTTTTTTCATTTGCGTGTTTCCGCTCGATGCGATTTCGCTGTAAACTTTGGCTATGCTTGCTTTTCCTTCGCGTAGCTTTTGCTTGTCATCTTCACTTGCTTTCTCCAGGATTTTTTTTCCTCTTTCAAAGGTTCGGGTTGAAACACCCGCTTTCTTGGCTACTAATTCAGTTGCCTTAGCTTTAAATTCGGGCTCAGCGTCATCTGACGCTAACCCTAACTGCTGGTTTCGCCCGTTTTTGCCGCCCTTTGCCTGCCGTTTCTTTGCAAGTGCTTTTTCAATCTCAAGCAGTGGCAATGCTAACTCTACGAGTTGAAAATTGTTTAGGTGGCGACGCCTAAGGTTTACTTCAATTACGAATTTTTTTTCAAGCAGTTTATCTTCAAACTTGCGCACTTCAAAATCAGGTTCAATCCCCAGTTCGATGCATGCGCGGTACCTGTGGTGTCCATCTAAAACTTCCAAGTCCTCGTTCACTATTATCGGGTAATGTTGCCCTTCTGTCTGTATGGATGCTTTAAGCTCGAAGAATTCTTCTTCAGACATTTTTGGCAGCAGTTTTTCGTATTCAGGGTTTAACCGTAAGCTCATGGCAGTCGCCGTGTGTAGTATTTACCTTTTGCTGGTATTATATATAAGATGAAGGGTTAAACTTACAAAAGGGGAGAGGTCTACTTTTTAGCTGGTAAAACTACGCTTAAAAAGAGGAGGGTAGGGTATCAATTTAGCTAGCAAATTCCTCCTGCAAAATTGAAGAGCGCCGAGCGTGTTGTATGACATTCCGGGTTAAAGCTGCTAAGCTCCTGAAATGTGGGCTCCATGATGCAACAACATACTCTTTTATTTTCTCCTGAGATTGATATGTATGCGTATGAAAAACCCGCGCAGCCCGTTTGGCGAATCATCCGTTAACCAAAAATGCGCCATGGCCTCTTTTCCTCTCGCTCTTCCTGAATAATTTTAATTTGCCGCATTAGGTTAACAATGCTGGTTCGCCAAACAAAACTTTTTCGTTGTTAATTAGCAATAACTGCAGATTCAGTTTATTAAAACTTGAAATATAACTTTCGTCTAATTCTATCAAAGAGCCAAAGCGCGCAATGTTGTTCAAATTCTAATTGGCTACCATCTATCATAATGAAGTTTCTCTTGCAGTGATATTGGTCTCTGCTTCACAAAGTAATCTTTTGGGTATCCTATCGGTATCAAAGCTGCCACTTCATAGTCACCTGGCATATTCAGCATCTTCTTCAATGGTTCAGTATCTTTCGTTATGAAGGTAACCCCGTACAATCCTTCCGCAGCCATCGCCAAAAGGATATTCTCTATGCATGCCCAAACGGAAGCAAGATTGTTCAGGTCATAGAGCGTCTTGCATTCTTTGAACGGTTTTCTCATTCTGAAGCAGACGATAAGCAGTTCTGGTGAGGTCAGCATCATCCTTTTCTGGACAGGCAGAGCAGCTAAATATGCTGGCTTTTCCCATTCTTCCATTTTGCTGGTTGCCTTTTCCACTTCTTCCTCGGAAAAATCCTTGCCTTGGGCTGCTGCCACAACTTTCTCTCTTTGTTCAAAATCCTTCAAAAGGATGAATTCCCATTCTCTGAGGTGATTATGCGTTGGAGCCTTCAATCCTGCCGCGAGAACTTTCATAAGTTTTTCTTCATCAACAGGCTTAGACTGAAATTCCCTGACGGTTCTTCTCCTTTCCACAGCTTGAAATAAATCCATATTGACCCTCGATTCTCCGTTCAATTTCAAGTGCTCTCCTCCATATATGGACAGTAACGCGAGCGGGTGATAGTTATCAGACCATTATTTGTTTGTTTTTGTCTTCCAGCTAGGATATAGCCTAATACGTATAGCGGTATTATTGATGCCTGAAAGAATCCACAATGGAATCATACATAGTATTCCAATAAAATCCGAATTCACTGCAAGGATTGATGAAATTAATAACCAAATACAACGGGAAATACGGTTACAGCGCGCCAGCTTGATGTCAAAGGGGAATGAAGGCGCCAGAAGCGTTTTCTATGGAGTAGTCTACTTAAAGCTAAGCTCCTGGAGAAATGTGGGCTCCATGATGCGCTTGAAAAATTTTAGGCTAAAAAACAAAAAAGGAGAGAGAAAGGCGAGCCCTGTTTCGCGTTTTGAAGAGTGCAACTTATCTCTGAATCAGGAAACCACAGGTACTATTAAAGCGCGCGTTTTACCCCGATTTCAAACCAAGATTGTTGGTTTTAAAGCGATGGGTTGGCATTGTATGTTGCAGTGTAGGTGAGCGTATGACCTTTGGCAGTTAGTAAGCTGAATTGGTACTGCGCACCATCAGAGAAAGTTTGAGCGCCGATGACAGTAATACTAACGGTTCCTGAACTACCTTTAGCGATAGTCAAAGTTGTTGACGGTGCATAGGCTGCCACGGTAGCGGAGTATCCATCTATCGTTGCACTTGCTATTGTTACACTACCTGTTCCAGAATTTTGAACAGTAGCGACGACTTCATTAGTACCTACAAATTGCACGTTTATTATTGATGTTTGTTCTGTGCTGCTCATGAATCCAATGGTTAGTGCTCCCATCCATGCGGCTACGACGACGCTGACTGCGACGGTGACGGCTATTAATATGATTGTTGCGATTACGGGGCTTAGGGCTTTTGCGTTTTTCTTAAATTTTCTAAAGTTCATTTTGTTTTTTTAACCCTCCTTTGGGTTGTTGAGTTCAATCGTATGAGTATCGTGTTTCTTAATAAATAAGTTATTTCAATAAAAACAATGTATCCAAATTGGACATATCCTTAACGAGGCTCAGCAAGCGCTAAATTATATATTTGTTTTTTTTGAGGACACCCATTTCTTAACGCTTAACCCTTTCAGCGTTAACCATGAGGGAAGGCTCCAAAAAAAGAAAAAAGGGAAGTGAGCGCGGGATACATAGCCACAAACAACAAGTTATATTAAATAGAATGCGCCTAAATTGTATCAAACTAATAAAGAATTAAAAAATCTCATCATTGCGGGAAACACTCGCTTTAATGTGATTTTCATAATCAAATAAACTTACAAATAGGAAGTGCATATTTACGGGGACATCCCAAACATTTACGATAAAGTACGTTATACATGCAAAATTTGAAATTGAAGGCGTAGTAGAAAAACCTGATGTAATAGGCGCTGTTTTTGGTCAAACAGAAGGACTTTTTGGACCTGAACTTGACTTAAGAGAACTACAGAAAACAGGCCGTATCGGAAGAATCGAAATTGACCTACACTCAAAAAATGACAAAACCACCGGTTTAATAACAATCCCAACCAGCCTAGATAGGGTTTCAACGGCGTTGATTGCCGCAAGCATAGAAAGCATCAACCGTGTCGGTCCATGCTCAGCTAAAGTTAGCTTGGAAAAAATCGAAGACATTCGCGAAGCACGCAGGAAAATAATCATTGACCGAGCAAAAGAAATCCTGCATAAATGGACTATTGAGTCAATGCCAAGCGTAGATGAAGTTTACAAAGAAATCTCCGATACCATGAAAATCGGCAAAGTCGAAAAGTACGGTCCAGAGGAACTGCCTGCTGGTCCAGGATTGGAAAGCGCAAAAGAAATCATTGTCGTTGAAGGACGCGCTGACATAATTAATCTAATGCGCTGCGGAATTTTCAATACTGTTGCCCTTGAAGGCGCCAAAGTTCCTGAATCAATAAAGAAGCTCACTAAAGAGAAAACAGCAACTGCCTTGCTTGACGGCGACCGCGGCGGCGACCTGATACTGAAAGAGTTACAGCAAGTTACAAATGTCAAGTTTGTCGGTCGTGCTCCAAGAGGCAAAGAAATCGAGGAATGCAACTGCAAAGAAATCACTGAAGCCATAGAAAATAAGGTTCCAATCGCCGAGGCAGCCGGTAAACCTCCTAAAAAGCCTGAGCCGCAGCACATCAAAGTTGAAGTTCCAGAACCTGTAAGCAACGCCGCAAAAGCATTGTTGGGCACACTTGAAGCAGTCTTGCTAACTGACAAGTTCGAGTTAATTGAGCGTTTGCCAGTAAGCCAATTAGCAGAAAAACTCCAGCAAATAAGCGGCGTTGACACAGTAGTTTTCGACGGCATCATCACGCAGAGAATCGTTGATATCGCAGGCGAGAAAAACATTAGACGCATAGTTGCGTCGCGAATTTCAGAAGCAGTAAAGCCAGTCTTAAACGTTGAATTGGTAACTTTCCAAGACGCAATCGTTGAAGCTTAAAGGTAATCCGTCAGGCTTCTGCTTTCTCCACTTTCTTTCTTTTTACTTATCAGTTCTTTTTCTGTTACGCCGAAAAAGCCCAGTATTCTTGCCGCTGCAGGAACCACTTGATTGGTTACGTAGTAGTCAACGTCTACTTCATCGTACTTGGCGAAAACGTAAGGTTTCACGCGGCTGTAGAATCGTCCTTTACCTGATAGTATGACGAAGCCTACTTTGTCGCCGCCTGTTAGGCGCCAGCCCTTTTCTCTTAGCATTTTTGCCGCTTCTACATGTGGCGCTTTAATAGCGTACTGTTCCGGCGGTTTTGTTAGTGTTTTCCAAATTATTAGGTCACGGAACGGGATTTTCCTTTGCTTTAGCTCTTCTATCACGGTGCGCACGTAGTCAATTGCCTTCTCAGGCGACTGCTCCTTTAGAATTATTTCTAGAACGTGTTCTTGCACTTTTTTAGCGACTTCTGCCCAATCTCCGCGAATCACTTCTAACCCCACGATGTCCAAGGTGCCGTCAAGTCGAAGCCCCGCATACCGTTTTTTTGCTTCTGTGAAGAAAATGCGTTTGTAGACCTCGCCGACTTCTACTTCTAAGCCTAAATTCTCTTTAATCTCAGCTTTGAGTTCAAGGAGTTTCTTTTCGTCGTTGGTTAAGAAGAGGCTGTCAGTGTCACCGTAAATAATCCTTAAGCCTTTATCTTCAGCTAAACGGGTAGCGCTTAAAATGGTGTGTCTACCCCAAGCGGAAGCTGCTTCAGCAACTGGTTTAATGTACCATCTTGCGCCGACCCAGCCAGCGTACCCGTAGGCAGCGTTTGTTATGATTTTTACAGCTTTTTGCCTTGCATCCAAGATGCTGTATTCAACAGTGCTGGAGCTTAAAGTCTTCATTTCTAAGCGTATTTTGCTTCTTACCTCTATTAGGAACGTTAATGCTTCCTTGTAGAATCCGGGCGGTGCTTTGCGGAATCGATGCTTTACCTCGGGCGCTTCGTAAACTCCGCCAGGCGGTTCAGGCTCATCGGGCGCAACGTAGGTGTCCGGCGACAGGTTGTATCGTATCATGATGTTGGGGTACATTGACTTGAAATCTAAAACCGCAATGTTATCGTGCAATCCAGGTTTTGGGTTAAGCACTAACCCCCCAACGTAAGGTCGATAAGGCTGCTCTACCCGTCTGGGGATGAGTTCGCCGAGTTTGCGTGTTTGCTTAATAAGAAACCACTCTACCCTAAAGCCCACCGCGGCAGTCATAACATGGTCCAGTGGCAGGCTAACTAAACTTGAGAGTTGCATGGCGAAATCAAGCAGCAACGTTGCTGAGCCCTGGATTTTGCGAGCGTTGTTTAGGCTGAATTGTTTAAGTGCTTCTCTTTTCTGCGGATCATCCCAGTAATCGGCGAATTCAACATCCTCAATTTCGTTGCCTGATCGGTTTTTCATTACGCCTAAGTAGTTGGCTAAGTTGGAAAGTGTCTTAACCTTCACTTCGGGAAAAACATCCATAAAATCAGCAAGGTCCACGTTAGCCATGCCCGTAAACGACACGTGACCGTAAATGCTGGTATGCGGCTCCTTTCTTCCCCTGTCAACATCAAACGTTCTTTCAAGCCTAAGGCTTCTTTTTATCAGGTAATCCCAATCTTGCGTGTTAGCGCCGAAGCTAACGATGATATCAGGGTCAAACCTGCAAACGTACTCAACAAAGTGTTGAAGGATAGGCTTATCATTTTTGTCGCCGCCTGCCACAAACTGCTTTTCTTCACCAGTGCTAGCAACAGTGGATATTATTACCACTGGGTTTCTGTCTGGTTTAGGTGAGCCTTCGCGGCTGTAGCTGATCATTGAGAAACTGAGCGTTTTGAGCTGTGGCTTGTCAACGTTTTCAAGCTGTTTTGGAATGGATTTTGCAGCATAAAGCTTGTCCACTCTTACGCCTAATTTGTTTTCTTCTTCCTCAGCCTCTATTTCATGCCACGTGCACGGAGCCACGTTATTGTCAATTAGGTACCGCATTGAGATGCGAATATCATCTTCGAGGCAATCTTTGACCCCTTCGAGCCCTCGAAGCTGCTTTGCAAGCTTCTCTGTTTCAGTTGCAACCTTACAGTAAACTTTTATTGCCTGCACAGGTTTGCCGAAGAACCTGCGCTCAGCAACTTCCGCTTTCACTACTGATGACGGGTAAGCGCTCATGATTTCTCGTGCAGTTGATGACGGGTCAAATCCTTCTTTGATCGCAGCGTAAAAGTAAGCAGTAAAGTTTCTGTCAATAACGAGCACTCGGTTTCCGTTTGCATCAATTCCCCAAAGCCACAATTCAGCTGTGTCACTGGCATTATCGATTTTGGGGTTAATGTCTAGGAGCCAAAAAGTAATTTTCACAGGCAACCGCCAATTAATGCATACCACAAATTTGCCTTTAAACCTTTAAACGGCAAACATGGCGAATTATGAAAAAGCGCCTGCTTATGGTAAGCTTTAAATTTGTATTACATGTATTATTCGTATAAAGTTGATGATGATGCAGAAAGTCGTAGAAAAAGAAACAATCGTCCCCGTACGCTTCCCTAAACGTGAACTCCAAAATATTGATGAAGCGGCGAAACGCGCAGGGGCAAAGTCTAGGAGCGCTTTCATTAGAGCGGCAACTGAAAAGTATGTTCAGGAAGTTGGCGGCTTGAAAGTTATTGAGATAAGAGAAAACGTCAGCGTGCAGCAAGCTAGAACAGAGATTCTCGCTTACTTGAATGAGCACAAAGAGGCTGAAACTTTTGATATCGCCAATGACCTCAGGCTTGACTTGGATCTTACAGTTAAAGTTTTGAAAAAACTGTGGGAGGAGGGAAAAGTAAGTTGATTGGAAAAGAAGTGGGAGATGAACTTAGAGCCGAACAAATCGTCTGTGAATGTCGCAGGATGAAAGGTCCAGTCCTAATTCACAAAGGCTCCCATAGAGCGCAAAGGTACGTTTTGGAGGGTCTTCCTGCAGTGGCGATAGTTACGAAGAAATGGCGGTTCAACGAGTAAACTTTATTGGAAGGTTACAGACGTAATTATGAAAGTCAGATAAAAGGCTGGAATGGAAAACTTTAGTCTAAGTTCTAGCTCCCTTCTTGGGACGCGGGCACCATGCGTTCTGCTTACCCAGTTTTCTGCAGTGCAGTGCTCATGGTTTCGTGTTTTTTGCCGAACAGGAACTCGTCGTCAGGTGATACGCTTAATTTTTGCATTGTTTAGTAAACTTTGAAGCTTCCATAATCACTAATCCAACGACTTTTCCACGTTCATCTAAAGACGCGGTGACAAGTCCTTTATCGTCAAGAAGGTCATTATCAACGATTTTTGCATGCTTAAATTTAACTCTAAAAAAGAAATCTTGCGTTATCATAAAACTCGTAATATTAGTATGAACAAATAAAAAAATATCGTATGCGCGACCGATTAACAAAACGCCACAAAGCAAGACAACGTCGAGTTAATCGTGATTTCTCCACAAGAGAAAGAAATACTGGCAAACTAACCTTCCCCCTCTTATTCTCAAATCCAGCTAAACTCGACAGCAGAACAAAGAAGCTTCCCCTAAACTCTCTTTTATACGTCTTTAAGTGAATTACTGGAGATGGTGAACTCGCTGCATTATTTTGTTAACTCCAAGAATTCCTCTTTTGTCAACCCGGCTTCTGAAATAATTTCAATAAGTAATCCCCGTTTTATTTCTTTATGTTTTGGAATGGGCACTGCTATTTCGTCTTTTACAATGATTATGTGGCTTCCTTTTTGCCGAGCTACTCGAAAGCGGCTTTTGTGAGGGCTTTAACAACTTCACGCCACGAGAGCAGAGGGAGCTTCGACAACTACTTCAGCCTTTTCACCCTTGACTTTCCGACCTAAAAGCTTAGTTTTAACTTCTAAGTAACCTTCTATAGCTTCCTTTACGTTTTTGAGGGCTTCTTCCTTTGTTTCGCCCTGAGTGGCAACTGGAAGCTCTAAACATTTAACTATGAAACCGCCTTCCTCGGCAGGTTCAAGAAGAACTGTGAACTTACGAGTTACCATGAAATCACCAGCAACACATATCTGCGACTACGCATAAGAACCTTCTGCCAAATAGGGCATGTTATTTCAAGACTTTTTCCAAGTCATTAATCAATTTCTACAACGCGCGCAATGATGAATGAAAATGAAAATGCCTTTTAAGCTAAAAAAGAAACAAGACAAAGGCAAAGCTGATGTTCAAGGATTTGCCATAAACAGGTAGACCCTAAAGCACCTAAGCACTAAGGGTCAATTGTATGAGTCAAAGCGGCAGAAATACTGGAAGAGTTAGTTTTAAGTTACTCGCCGTGACAATATTTTCGATTATTTATGGGTTCTCAAGAAGTTCTAATCGAGGCGCAGCAGTTAACAAAGAAATTTGATGATTTCACAGCGGTAGATCACATAGACTTCAAAGTGTACAAGGGCGAATGCGTAGGCTTCTTAGGACCCAACGGCGCAGGCAAAACGACCACTGTCCGCATGATGTACTGCTTTCTGCTTCCAACATCAGGCGAATTAAAAGTTGCTGGATTAAGCGTCAACAAGCAGTGTAGAGAAATAAAAAGCATAGTTGGCGTAGCGCCGCAAGAGGACAATTTAGACCCAGACTTCACAGTCATAAAAAACCTCACCGTTTACGCCCGCTACTTTGACATTCCCAAAGATGAAGCGTTGAAACGAGCTGATGAACAATTAAAATTTTTCCAGTTGGAAGAAAAAAGAGAGGTGCCCGTAGCTGCTTTGTCAACGGGTATGAAGCGGCGGCTGATTTTTGCAAGGGCACTGCTTAATCAACCGCAAATTCTCCTCTTGGATGAGCCTACGACAGGGTTAGATCCTCAGGCGCGGCATTTGGCTTGGGATGAGGTGCGGAATTTAAAGAAAAAGCAGGTTACCATAATTTTAACTACACATTACATGGATGAAGCCGCCGTTTTATGTGACAGAATACTGGTTATTGACAGAGGAAAAATTATCGAGGAAGGCAAGCCCGCCGAACTAGTAAAGAAGCACGTCGGCGAAGAAGTTCTTGAACTTGATTATGACGAGAAACTTCTGCCAACTCTCAAAGAGGCTTTCCCTGACGCCGACTTTGAAAGGTTAGGCGACCGACTGCAAATCTTCACAGATAAACCTCATGGCGTCTTTGAAGGCTTCTTAAAAGACCACCCGATGCAGAACGTAACTATACGTACCACTAACCTTGAGGATGTTTTCCTTAAACTAACAGGAAGAGGACTTAGAGAGGAATGAGCAGTTCTAACCTTCGCAAGTCTCCAGCCCGCTTCACCATGCCAAAATTAACCTACAGAGTATGGATGGTTTGGCGCCGAAACCTCGATGTTTTCACAAAAACTATTAAAGTTAATTTTCTGCCTTCGCTCCTTGAACCTATATTGTACTTGGTGGCTTTCGGCATCGGGCTAGGCGGTTTCATCCCAAGCGTTCAAGGTCAACCCTACATCGATTTCATAGCGCCTGCATTGGTGGCGATTGCAATTATGAATGGCGCATTTTTTGAATGCACGTTTGGCTCTTTCGTGCGCATGTACTACCAAAAAACCTTCGACGCCATCGTTGCCACGCCTGTAAGTGTTGAAGAAGTCGTTGCAGGAGAACTTCTTTGGGGAGCAACACGCTCAACATTAAACGCGACTATTGTGTTGGTTGTGATTGCAATTTTCGGGTTGATTAAAAGCCCGCTGTTTCTGTTGGTTGTGCCATTTGCGTTCTTTGGCGGAGTAATGTTTGGTTCTATCGCGATGTGCTTTACAGCGTTAGCGCCAAATATCGACTTTTTTAATTTTCCCACATACCTGTTTCTGACGCCGATGTTCTTTCTCAGCGGCACCTTCTTTCCGTTGACATCATTACCTTATGCTGCACAAGTAGTAGCCATAGCTGTTTTGCCCTTAACTCACGTAGTTAACATAACTAGAGCAGTTGTTACGACTCATGTTGAACCAATCCTCGGATTAAACCCCCAAATCCTGCTGCTCATAAGCTTAGCATGGATAATAGCAGTTGCAGTATTCTTCTTTATAGTCAGCATTAATTTGATGAAAAAACGTTTAACAGGATAACTTGCTAAACTGTGATGTCTTTAACTTCTGCAATTATAAGATAGAAAGCAGCTAACCCTTTCCATTTACCCCATGACTTAGCAATCTCCCGCGCCTCAGCACTCCTTATCGGTTTTCCACCGCAAAAGTACCTTGAAATCACACGTCTAACGCCTAAATCGTCTGCTGGTAGTGCATTCAGCTTTTGCATTCCCCTCAGCATGGTTAACTCAGCAGTCCAAACGCCAATTCCCCTAATCGCGTCAAGCTCTGAAATGATTTCCTCGGGGTTTTGGTGGGTTTTTAGGTGCTCAAGATCCAACTTACCATTCACTATTAATTCTGCTGTTTGTTGGATGTACTCGGCTTTCCGCTGGCTTAACCCACAGTTCCGTATTTCCTCAATGCTCACGCTAGCTATGTTTTGAGGCGTTGGATATGCATAGTAAGTTTCCCCGTTTAAAGCGAGGCTTTCACCGAATTTCTTAACTAACCTTTCTTCCAGGGCATGCGCTACCTTAATGGAGATTTGTTGCTCAACAATAGAATCAACCAAGGCTTCGAACACTGTGGGGGTTGTCGGATTTTTTAATCCATAAAGCTGCTGGGCAATTTGGGTCATTATGCAGTCGTTTTTTACTTCACTGTAAAAAGAACACAAGTCAAAGTCCAAGTTGAAAATGAATCTGACTGCTTCCTCAGCTTTTTGCTTGTCCTGCAATGTTATTGGGCTGTTTGATTTTAACTCAACAGTTATTTTTGGTTGCTCAACTGTTCCAGCGGAGGCTAATTTGACTATGGTAAGTTTACCATTAAGTTTAAGGACTTGAGTAAATTGACCGTTTGAGTAGGTTCGGATTTGCTTGTCGCCGCTGCTAAATATTTGAGCGGTTAAATCGAAGCTGAAAGGTGCCAATGCTTCAACTGTAGTGGTCTCGATAAATGCCATCTTGTTTCATCCTGGAGCCTTGTCTTTACTCCTGCTGGGTATATTAAAGATTTTTAACTCGTTTATTTAGGCTAGACTTTTTGTCTTTAAACAGCTTGTATAACCTTTGGATCAATATTTGATATTTAAAGCCCAATTATCTCCTAGGCCTTATGATTTCTGAAAAGAAAAAAGTCGTTCATCATCATCAACAAGCAAATTCCATGAAACGGGCAACCTCTAAATTGTTTACTGGATGAATAATACGAACAAACTGAAAACTCCTATTTTTTATAATAGATAGGAAAATTTTTTAAGGTAGGATGATATTTTAATGTTGAGCGAAAAATATGGAAACCATAGTAGCAGATAGCATAGTAAAGGTTACGAGAAGGGGACAGACCACCATTCCCGTAGCGATCAGGGAACAGTGCGGAATCAAAGAAGGCGACCGACTACTCGTGCAACTCACAGAAAAAGGAATACTGTTCAAGCCCATACCAAAACTTCTGGACATGGCAGGCATTGATGCAGAATACGGAACACCTGAAGAAATAAATAAAATGATCGATAAACTGAGAGAAGAATACTAGCTTGAAAGAAGTCCTAGATACAAGATTTTTAAGAGAACATTTCTATTCCACCGATGTCGAAACAAAAGGGAAGACAAATAGAAAGCTGAAAAGCCTTATCGCCAAAAATGAAGGCATACTGCCAACAATAGTGATTGCAGAAATAATCCAAATTACCTGCAAAGTAAGAGGAAAGGACATGGCAGAAAGCCGCTATCAAACCCTAATTCAAAGCGGCATCGAAATACAAAATTTAACTCCGTCAATTGCTCAGCAAGCGGGCTTATACAAATGCCAATACAAAAACTTGCCTATGGGCGACTGCATCATCGCTGCAACAGCCATATTAAACCATGCAAAAATAATCTCAGATGACCCACATTTTGATTGTATAACAGAAACAAAACGTGTATGGATCTGACCTTAAAATTTCTGAAAAGAAAAAAGTCGTTCATCATCAACAAGCAAATTCCATGAAACGGCAACCTCTGTTGTTTACGGGATGAACAATTACGAAGAACCGAAAAGAAAAACATTTACCTTAATATACACTTTAAATTTAAAGTGGTATTGTAAGCGAGTAAGGATGGATTAATCGTGCGTATCGTTGTGCGGATAGGCGGCTCAGTAGTAGCATCACCAGTTAATACTGAATTAATGAGCAAATACGCTGACCTGGTAAAAACCGTGAAGTCTCAAGGCCACGAAGTTGCCGTCGTGCTGGGCGGCGGAGCATTGGCACGAGAATTCATCCGTATAGCGAAAGATTTGGGGCTGGATATGCAGGTGCAGGATGAAATTGCCATTTCTGTTTCCCGCTTATATGCTCAGCTCTTCCTCAAAAGACTCGGCGACGCTGGTTGCAGCAAAGTGGCTATAACTCTCGATGATGCAGCTCAATGCATAAGCAAAGGAAAGATTGTTGTAATGGGTGGCTTAAAGCCTGGGATTACGACGGATGCGGTTGCAGCGTTGGTTGCTGAACGGATCAAAGCGGATTTGCTGGTTAAAGGCACTGACCAAGAGGGCGTTTACGATAAAGACCCTAGAAAGCATGCGGATGCGGTAAAGCTTGATCGTTTAGGTTTTGATGATTTGCCTAAGATTTTTGAGCACAGCGAGCATAAGGCTGGGATTCATCAGATTATTGATCCTGAAGCCGTTAAGGTTTTAAAGCGGCAGCGGTTGAAGCTGATTGTTGTTAACGGTTTTAAGCCAGAGAATATTTTGGCCGCGGTTAAGGGAGAGAAAATTGGCACAGTGATAAGTTAACTTAGTTTTTGGTTTACGTCAAGCCTATGCTGACCAAGCCAAAGGCGATGAGCAGCCCTTGTGTGGCATCAGGGAGCTATTTGCATTCAAAATTTACAAGTGAAATCTCGATATTTATGGGCCTAGTCAAAAACTTGAAGGATTACCCCATAACGTTGACATCTTTGCAGTTGCTGTAACAGCCATATGCGCTTTTCTCATGTAAATACCTGAATAAATAAATACACGCATCATCTAACAGACGGAAAGCGCATGTAGTGAAAAGCTATGCCAACACTCGTCGAAGCAGTAAACCTTACGAAAACTTACATGCTTGGCAAAGTACCCGTGGAGGCACTCCGCGGAGTAAACCTCAAAGTTGACGCTGGAGACTTTCTTTCCATACTTGGGCCATCCGGAAGCGGTAAATCCACGATGCTGAACCTAATCGGGGCATTAGACAAGCCAACCTCAGGCACACTGCTAATCGACGGTGTTGACATCTCAAAACTCAACGATAACCAACTGGCTGATTTGCGTAGGCGAATCGGTTTTGTTTTCCAATTTTTTAATTTAATACCAAGATTAACCGCGAAAGACAACGTTGAATTATCAATGGCTATTGCAGATATGAATAAAGCAGAAAGAAGAAAAAGAGCAACGGAGCTTCTTGAAACCGTAGGCTTGAAAGACCGAGTAAACCATAAGCCTGCTGAACTGAGCGGTGGACAGCAGCAACGGGTCGCAATTGCACGTGCCTTGGCAAACAACCCGAAATTTCTCTTGCTGGATGAGCCTACTGGAAACATTGACTCCAAAACGGCAAGCGAAGTTCTGGGCTTAATCAAGAAGTTGAATGTTGAACACAACGTTAGCATTATCATGGTTACTCATGACCAGCATTTGGCTCGTGAAGCGAAAAGAACTGTGCAAATGTTTGATGGTCAAATAACATCTGAAGTGGTGAATCAAGAGTGAAAACAATAGATATTTTCGGTTACTCTTTCAGTGCAATTAAGCTTCGCAAGCTCAGAGCAGCATTAACCATTTTAGGCGTAGTCATAGGCATCGCCGCCATAGTAGCGCTACTCTCTATCACTCAGGGTTTGCAAGTAACTATAACTACCCAGCTTCAAAAAGGACTATCAACCAACACATTAATTATTACACCAGGCCAAAGCGCTTTAGGACAAGCCACTAGCAACGGCGGTAAAGGTCTTGGCGGTGCTGGTGCAGGCAGGCAAGGCTTCAATTTAGGCGGTTCCACAAGTTCTAGCTTCAACTTATACGTCAACTATACTCAAAAAATTGACGCTTTATCGCCAGACATAGTAGGCTCGTTCGCTGTGATACAACAGCCAGGCTATGTTGACGCTGACGGCATCAATAATTCAGTTACTATTTACGGAGTTAATTTTAACCAGTACGCTCAACAATACAGCAAAACTTTTGTCGCTGCATCCGGAACCATACCGTTGAACCCCACCGACAACGAGACAGTTGTTGGAACACTCGTAAACAATCCTGGACAAAATGGCACCCTGCTCTTCGGAGCAGGCGACGACATTGGCATCGTATGGACTAACGGTACATCGCTCCCAGTGGTAAACGAAACTTACACGGCACAAGTTTCAGGGGTACTTCAAAGAGTCGGTGGCTTCGGCGTTGGGGGACCTTCAGATGATGGAGTATACATCCCGCTAAGCCAGGCTGAGAGCTTTTTTGGAACAGACCAGTGTTCCATGATAATCGTTCAGTTAAATAGCAGCAATAACGCTACGGTCACAAATGTTTCTAAGGCTATAACTAACTATTTTGGCGGTCAAGTCTCTGTTATTTCTGCAACGGCGGTTCTAAGTTTGCTTTCAACCGTTTTCGGAACCATACAATTGTTCCTCGGCGGAATCGCAGCTATTTCCCTGTTAGTGGCAGGCATCGCAATAATGAATATAATGATAGTGTCGTTGATTGAGCGCACACGCGAAATCGGCATACTCAAAGCATTAGGAATGAAAAGCCGAACCGTACTAACCATTTTCCTTGCCGAATCAGTCATAATCGGCTTAATCGGCGCATTCATGGGCATAGCTTTAGGCTGGATCTTAGCGAACGTTGTTGCGAAGGTTTTAGCTTCAGGAGCATTCGGCGGAACTGGATTCATAGTAACACCACTGTTGACTCCAGAGGTGTTTTTAGGCGCTTTAGGCTTCGGCGTCGGAGTCAGCGTAATCTTCGCGTTGTACCCAGCTTGGCGCGCGTCTAAGCTTAAGCCCGTAGAAGCTTTAAGATACGAATAGCAAATACAATTAGCAGAGGCGTCCCCAGCGTGAAACGGTTGTACCCTGACCAGCCAATCGTAGGCATCGGCGCAGTAATAATCCGCGAAGGCAAGATTGCTCTCATAAAACGGGGAAATGAACCAAGCAAAGGAAAATGGACCATTCCAGGCGGCCTAGTTGAGCTTGGCGAAAGCCCAGAGCAAGCAGTTATCCGAGAAACTAAAGAGGAAACTGGCCTTGACGTTGAAAACCCACGCTTAATCGACGTAGTCAGCAATGTTGACTTGGACGAGAAGGGCAAAGTAAAATATCATTACGTAATCATCGACTACTTCGTGCACGTGAAAAACGGGACCGCTCAGGCTGCAAGCGACGCCGTGGAACTCCGTTGGGTTCCGTTTGATGAAGTGGAAGATTACGATTTGACAACGTCGTTTCGGCTTTTCTTTAGACATAACAGGGAAAGAATGGAAAAAGCTAATTCGTATTAAACTTTAAATGGCGCTTGAAAAGCCCAAAGTTTATTCAGCATAATCAATTTAAATTTAAATTAAGGAATGAATAATTAATACCCGATTTTAGGCTATAAAAAATGCGTTTCAATCCAAATTCGCAAAGTCCAAAGAGACGGGTAAACTGTCATGGGCAAAACAAGGAAGTCGCTGAAAAATCTCAAAGCACCTAGGCAACTGACATTGGACAATCTGCCGAATGCTCCTATAAAAGAATCCAACAAAGCAACTATATCTATTCAAGAAAAGCAGATTGTCATAACCGAAATCGGTGGAATCACAAGAGAGGATGAGTTAGCACTCAAAGTCGGGTTCAAGCTGTTTCCCTCAAGAACTGCGTTTTCAAAGTTGAAGTCGGATCTATGGTTTGACAACCAACAAATCAGCTCTGTCCTAATCAGAATCCCTCAGAGCCCTTTGGCGGGAGACGATTTCGAGTTAACGCCTGTGCTGGACATGAAGGGAATAAACGCTGGATCCCACTCTATAAAAGTCGAAATGTATGAGCCATGGTCTAATGGAGAAAAACTTTCCTTTACCCAAAAAGAGGTTACTGTGGAATATGTTCCTCAGACCAGAGCGTCTAGGCTGATAGAAATTCCAATTGTGAAAAACTTTGGAGGCGGGGATTTAGCTGTGGTTTCCGAGTCTGACAAAAACATTTACCGTGAAATTGAAGAAACAATGAAAAAGGAATCAGTCACCAAACGAGATGAATGGTAGCACCTATCACACTTGGTTTTCTTTTCGCTGAAAAAAGTCCTTACAACTTGCGACTTGTTCCTTGTGCTCTTTCATTCACGCAAACTTCTTCCAAGGTTTTCAGCCACTTTTCTGTTTAAAATTAGGCATCCTTTAAGGCTGAACCCGCTCTTTATTCAAAACCGCGGGCTCAAAAGCTCCCGGTAGGTTTTCACAGCCAAGGTTTACAAATGATTTCGCGCACTTTTACATCAAAGAAATCCTGAACGTTGGCTGGCTGAAGCACAAGAGCTGTGTCGGCTCCACTGCCCGATCCGCCTATGGAAATCACGTCCTCTTTAACATTTATGAGTCCTGAATCAGCTGCCATCAACGCAATTTCAACCGCCACCTTGGTTCCTTGACCAAAAATGCGCAACGTGTTCGCTACGATCTCGTCAGATTGGTAAGTGCTAAGCTTTCTCCTTACTGCTCGACCTAAGCCTCCGAACGCGTGTGTGGTTGTCAAGATTTTGCCGCCAGCCTTGAGGATGCGTTCCCGATTCTCCGGCTTCAATTCCTGAACGTCCATCCCGCTAAAGCCCGTGCTATGTGTTACCACCACAACATTATAGCCTCTAAACTTCTCCGTCGCCTTAACCCCGGTTTCTCCTCGGGTGGAAGCCACAATTATCGACCTGATTCCCAGCTCCTCCGCTCGCTTTTTCGCAATATTCAAAACAGTATTAAGGTCCGCTTTTTTTGCTCCTTTAGGTCCCTGCGCCTTTTCAACCTGCGGCATTAACTTTTCACCTAACAGAATGGCAACCTTAACCAAAATTTAATGTTTACTGAAATGATTCTTTGCATTAGCCAAAGCAACATCTTTGTCTTGAACAAAAAATTTACTTACCCTGAATTTTTCACTCAAACAGCCAAATAAACCTGCATAGAAATGCATGGTTCGCAAATTCTTATTTACGCCCAAGCACGTAAAGAGCTATCCACAGTTCTGCAAGTGTAACTCCACCCATCGTCAGAGCTGCAAATGCATGATTAAATGAGAAGAGGTACACAACCACATAAGCGACTTCCGGCACAAGAATCGTGAGAAGCCCTAAAAAGATCTTTTCTACATCATTAACTATACCCGCTATTTTACTTCTACCAACAGAGCGCAGAAAAAGCATGATCTCAAAAATGCCCGCAGAAACTATCGAAATTACCATGAACAACGGTATCAAAATCGAGAACCATGACGTCAACGGCTTGAGCAACGAAAGGCAAACCAGCGCAAAAGGCACCGGAACGTAGGTCGCCATCGTTATTAACGCTTTAGACGCTACCATTCTTTTAGGAGTAATCGGCAAAGTCTTAGCATATTCAATCCCCTTCCCCTCAGAACTCACAAGAGCAAGAGGAACTAACAGAGCAAAAATAGCACCCATAGACGTAGCCACAATTACCGTTGAAGCCCTCAACAGCTCATAATTCGTCGCCAGAAACGCCACAATCACTGTCTCAAAAACAGGAAGCGCAAAAAAGAACGCAGTAGCAGGATTCCTCGAAGTGACCCGTAAATCTTTCGTAACGTAACCCCGCAAAGGACCACGCACCTTAATCTGAAAATCCACAGCTCTCAATCTGTCAATTCTCACACCCGCACCTTGAGAAATGCGCTTCACCGTGCTTAAACTCCACTTAACCGAAAACCAAGCTGCTAATGCATAAGTTGCCATAGCAACCGATGCCCCAAACACAGTAACAAAGGGCACACTGGAACCAGACAATTTTGCGATGGCCAAGCCAGCCGAGAACGGATAGACAAAACTAAGCAGAATACCGGATAAAGTGTTAACGCTAAGCAACGCCTTGTCCAAAACAGGAAGAACATAATAAGGCATACTCAAAAGTAAACCTACCCCCAGAAGCAAACAGCCCCAAACCAAGACGAAAAAACCCCGAAAAACAGTGGTACGCTTAGATCTTCCGCCACGCAAATAGTTCTTATGGAAAACTCTCGAAAACCAAAGTGCAATGGCCACAGCAAAAACCGAATTCATCAAAGAAGCACCAAACATCAGCACAGTAGCTACAGACGACAATGTGAGGTAAGCCACCAAAACAACCTGACACAAAACAGAACCCACCACCAGATAATCTACAGACCTAACAAAAGAAAACAACGTCACTAGCGAAAAGTCATTTGACGTAATAGGCAGAGTAGACAGCAACGCAGAAGATTCCGCGCTGACAAAAGAAGAAAGCGTCTGAATTGCATACAAAGTCATAAACCCAAACGTAATGATTAAACTCAGAGAAACCGCACTGGTCAAACCGAACATAGCAGAGCCCAGTAAAAGCGACGCAAAAGGAATCACCGAAACTATACAATTAAACACAGCAACCACTAATTTGTCAAACTTTGCGATTCGTAACGCTCTTTTGCTTAACTCAACGTCTTCATGCGCGTCTCTGTCAGATGGATTTTTTCCAAAAGCCCCCCACCACATCCGATTCTTTTCCTGCGCTAATGACTTGTACACAACTTCTCTATACGGCAGACTGCTTAAGCGCCAAGCTTCAGTGAGTTTCATTCCCAAGGAATGCCTCCCTAAGCATCCTCGCTGTATCAGCAACCGAAGCTTCCTCATTAGTCAACTTCAAAAAAACCTCCTCCAAACTGGAACCCTTACCCTTGGAACCCTTACCCTCAGTTTTACTCCTCAATTGCTCAAGCGTTCCCTCAGCAATCATCTTACCATGATCAATAATTCCAATCCTCGTACAGAGGTGCTCGGCAATCTCCATTATATGCGTAGAAAACAAAACTGCTCCACCCCTTTGGGCGTGCAAAGACACCAAATCCTTCACAACCCGACTACTCCTCGCATCTAACCCATTCAAAGGCTCATCCAAAAGCAAAACAGGCGGCTGATGGATAAACGAAGCAATCAAAGCCACCTTCTGCTTGAGCCCCATCGACAAAGTTGCAATCGGCGAATCAAAATACTGCGCCAAATCAAAAACATTCGCCAACCGAGACACCACCCGATTAGCAGCAACCTGATCAATTCTCCGCATCGACACCACAAACTCAAAAAAATCCCTTGGAGACAAACTCTCATACACAATAGGATTCTCAGCCACATAACCAATCCTTGCCTTTACCTCCACCGACTCGCACAAGGGATCAAAACCACAAACGTTTACCTTACCAGAAAACGGCACCACCAACCCCATCAAGACCTTAATAGTCGTAGTCTTCCCCGCACCATTCGGACCCAACAAACCAAAAACTTCCCCCGGCATCACACGCAAACTCAAATTATCCAAAGCCAAAAAAGAACCAAACCTCACAGAAACACCAGAAACCTCAACCAAAGGCCCCAAAGCTAAATCTTCAAACAAACCAGCACCCCACTCAACAGCACTTAAAGACATCTCATAACCAAAAACTCTCTTACTTCAACAAATTAATCTTTGTGAATTCCAAATCCACATCAACCCACAATTTGACTTTTAGTGACGCGTAGAGACGCTATTAAGACGCAACCTGCAAACGAATCAAACCTAAACCAAAAAACAACCCGAAACAACCAGAACAAAAATTTAGTCTGCCCCAGATTCTGCTTTACAGTGATATGCCCTTAAGTAACTTGAAGAGAATGGAGAATAGGTTGAATGAGGGAAAAGCAATGACCGCAGATTATCTTTTCATAGTCAGGCACGGAGAAACCGAAGCCAACGAAAGAGGAATAGAGGCAGGTCCACTGGATTACCCCCTGACTAAGAAAGGCGTGAAAGGGGCCTTATTCATCGCCAAGACCCTTTCGAAAGTAAAGATAACCGCCGTTTACAGCAGTCCAGTGTTTCGCGCCCACGAAACTGCAAAAATCTTGGCGTGCCCTCATAAGTTGAAGGTAAGAACCCTTGAGGAACTGACCGAAGCGAAAATCAAACCCGAATTCGTTGGCAAAAAGGGAAGACATCACATATTGACCACACCTGAAGCCTTCACAGAGACGAACAGCGATCTCCTAGAGCGAACGGGTAAGGCCGTCGAAATCATCAAAAAGGAAGCTGAAGGGAACGTAATATTGGTTTCCCACGGCGACGTGATAGCAGCTATGCTTGAAGGTGTGGTCGAAAGAAAAGTCAGCACTGAGAAGTACTACGTTCTCGATCCTTATCCTGCCGCACTAAAGCATCGTCGAAATCAAAAATAGACCTAAACTTGTCCTGTATAATTATCATCGTAAAATGTTTGGGGATTTCTAATTCTCGATTCGACAATTATAGTGAGAAAAATGACAATGTGAATCTGAATTTAAGCCTGATTCTCAGGGTCGAACTTCGATATCTGTCTCGCTAAATCAGCGTCATGCGAATCGGAAATTGTCTTTGCCGCCTAATTAAGTCTGGTTCAAAATTCATAGTTTTTTAACAGGGCTGGGCTTCTTTTCCCATACTATCTTTCTCTAAACTTGACAGTGAAATAGACCTGTAGTATCTCTCTTCTTCTACTCGCTGTTGCAGGTAAGCTTTCACTTGTTCCAAAAACTTGGGTTTTTTGGGAATCAGAAAGTTCAAGCAAGTTAACTGTTGATTTATTCATTTCTGTTTTAACTACGTTTAAGAAATATTATTTCTTAATAAATCACTTATTTCGGCAACCAGCATATATCCAAATTTGATACATACTAAACACTGCACCTCAACGCACATTGGAATTAAAACAGTAAACTTGTTTGAATAGTTGACCAGCCCCATGGGATCGCAATTTACGTGTAGTTCACATAGTAAAATGTGCATTCGCACTTTGCCGTGTGCTGAAAATTTTGTCTCCCACCTGCACAATACAGGTGAAAAGGCTTTATTGTGCACAAACCAAAAACCCCATTGCATCTTACCCGTTCAATTTAGTTCATATCCTTAAAGAACAGTCTTGTCTCCCCCATTGTTTTAATGTCTAAAGCTCGGACGCGGGCAACTATGGGGAAGTCACATACGACTTTGCCAAGTGTGAGGCAGTGATGGGGCGGCAGGTCGCGGGCGATTGAGCGCACTGTTTCTGCGTCCACGCGGGCGGCTCGGCTAACAACGTCTAGATCATGTTCGTTGGTGAAGTTGAAGAGGAAAATGTTGTCGGCTTGGCGATAAATGTTTTCTTGTATCGTGTCAGGCTGGTTTGTGATGAACGTAGTGAATATACCGAAGTGCCGCATGCGCGTTACTATATCATCCCAGTAAGTCTCTCTTAGATAGAGATGTGCTTCTTCTGCGAAGAGGAAAACTGCTTTCAGCTTCCAATTCGAGAGGGAATCAACGAGTTTTCCAAGAGCGTATTCGACTACGATTTGGCGGTCAATGTTCGAGGTGTTTTTCAGGTTTATGACGATGGCGCCGCCTTGGTCCTTAGCTTTCAAGATGCTCTCATCCAGCAATGTTGCTTCGCCTGGGCAGTCGGTGAAGAAGCCTGAATTAGCAAGAGAATGGAAGCGTGAGGCTAGCGCGTCGCGGACATGCTGGTTGCAGTTTAAATCGCGAATGGCCTCACCCAGTTCTTGCATGTTTAATTTTCCTTTCTCTTTAAGCATTTTCCATATCCGGCGGAATTCACGGGCTGAAGTTCCGGGTAGGTGCAGTGCATTTATCAGTATGCCCATTACGGTGTTTAGGTGAAGCTGTTCGAGGGCTACTTTGAAGTTCTGACCCGGGGTTAAGGTGTGTATTTTGTCGTAGTACATGTTTCTTTTGCCATCGTTACTCATGCCTAAGCTTGTGTATTCACCGTTTAGGTCAAAAATGACGACGGTTGCCCTATAACCGACCAGGTTAACCATCAACAGTTTAGATAAGTGGGATTTGCCGCAGCCCTTCTTGCCTGTTATAATGTTTAAGGTTCCATCTATTGCTGAAGCGTCAATCGTTAAGAGGGAGGAGTCTTTGGTGCCTCCTAAAATTATGGGAAGTTTACCTTCGATTTTTGCCAGCTTCATAAGCATAGGTATGGACAGTTTTTTGATGGTTGATTGTGAACGGCTGGGAAGCCAACTGCTGCTCGGGCTCAGCATATCGTTTTCCAACGTTGCCCTAATCTTGCAAATCAGCAAGCTAGCGTCTTGAATGTATGTAATATGTGGGGCAATTTCCATGGGGTCGATGTCTTCGCCCTGCAAGGGTTCGCCTCCGTCAGGAAGAGTCCGCAAAAGCTCCTCAAGCACGCCTGGAACAGCCGCAAACTGTACGTCGATGACTTGTGCGATTAAGGCTTTAGCGGCGTCTTGGTCTTCAACGAGTAGGTAGTCGCCTTTTTCAGCGCTCTCCGTTGGGAAACTAATGATTTGCAGGATGTTACCTTCTTTTTTGTAGAGTTTCACGCGTAGATTTCCCCCTTGCTGAATGGCCCGAAAAGCAGCCGACGCATGTCTGGACGGTTGATTATTTGTATGCCGTGTTTGCGGGTTATGAAGTGTTTGATGGCTAAGACTTCGTTAGCAGTGAAAGTGCACAGGATATGTGAGAGCCGCAGAGTTTCGGGGTAGCTTTGAGTGTACAGGTCGTTGCCGATTAGTTTCTGTAAGGCAGCCATTCTCTGCTCAACAGGCGTTTCTTTATCGATATCTAAGCGAAAAGCCAAGTTTGACTTGTTGAGTCGTGCCACGTAAACGTCGCCTAACAAAATTAACGGCGGTTTCGAATGTATTCCTGTGGTTTCAAGCAGGTATGGCGGGTCATGGTTTGGAAGCTGCTCGGTTATCAGGATGCCGTTAGCTCTAAGCGTTGTAGCTTTTGAGAAGGCAAGTACGGTGCTGTTGTTTCTTCTTGCATAACTTAGAATTTCCCTGAGCCGCTGGACTGGTGTATCGAGGGTTCCTGAGGTTAAGGAGCCGTCGAAGAGGATTATGCCGTGGTTAACAGTTTTGGCGAGCATGGTTTGTAGCCATCGCTCCAGTAGGCTTGCGAGGCGCATGGGCATTTGTAAGATGTTTGGTGCCGCTTGGTGGCTGGCTCCGTAGCTGGTGCTGAAATAAGCGTGTTCCAGACTGTTGTAAACTGCGTTTTTGTTCTCTTCCGTTATGTGGAATATGAATGGTCCGAGGCGCGTGTACTTGTATGCTCGGTTTTGGCGCCATGTGGTTGCTCCTCGGACGGCAATTATCATGCCGGTGCTTGTTTCGCCGATTTTTATGGTTGAGGTGTCTACGGCGGCAATTAGTGTTTCTTGATGGTCTGGTTTTATGGGGATTGCTTGTGGTTTTAGTTGTATGCTGGAGGGGTATTGTTCGGTTATGTTTAGTTGTTGGAAGGTTTGGGGGTTTAGTTGGAAGGGTTGGTGTTGTACTTGCTTGAGTGAGTAGAGGCTTTGTTCTAGGAAGCGTTGTGGGAGTGTTGTGTCGATGGTTGGTTGTGGAAAGTTATATTTCTCAGTAATTGTATATTGTTCAATCACCATGATTCACCAATATGCACTATTATTGGTGAAATATTTAAATATTGTGCATGTGCATCTTGCACAATACAATATGCAACAGGTGAAGACTTGACAGAAAAACAGCAAAAACCACCAATACGCGTAAAAATAAAAATCGGCGACATAGAATTCGAAATCGAATCCCAGGAAGACCAAATCCAAAACACCGTAGACAAAATACTCGCCACAGTCACCGAACACCTAAAAAACACAAACCTCGCCCAAGTAGCCGAACGCCCAGCCCCACCACCTAGAGCAGAAACATGCAAAGGCATAATCCAAAAACTCTGGGAAGAAAACTGGTTCAACGAACCCAAAGGCCTCGACGACGTCCACACTGAACTCGCAAGGCGCGGCTTTCACTACGACCGCACCGCCGTGGCACACGCACTAGTTGACCTTGTCAAAGACAACATACTCACACGCATAGGCAAACCACGCCGATACCAATACGCGCAAAAAAGACCGCCTGCCTAGTATGTGAAAAAAACCTCCAAAAAGTTGCCAAATTTTAAATAGCAATTTTACATAATACAATTTCATGCAAGTCACCTATTTAGTGCGCTATAATCATGTTGTTCGTGGATTTTACCTTGATGCTATGGCAAAGTTGCCTTGGGCAGCGGTTGTTGAGCCTAAAGGGTTAAGTTTTGATTCGATGCGTAACGTGTTTTTGCATTTAACGTTTGTTGAGGACAGGTGGATAAGCTGCATCATCCCTGACCGTTTCAGTCAGTGGGTTGACCCGAACTTTGATGATTTTAAAGACATGGACTCATTGAAAAAATACGTGCAACAAACAGAGATTAACACTGAAAAATACTTGGAGAAAATCTCAAATGAAGAATTGAATAAACAAGTCGTTATTCCCTGGGGCAACAAGCCAGATACACGCATCAGCATTGAAACGGCTCTTTGTCAAATTGTCATGGAAGACATGATTCACTACGGCGAATTATCAGCGGCTCTTTGGCAGATGAACCTTGATGCACCGTACCTTGGCTTTTGGCGCTACAAACACACGCATCCGTAGATTACCAAGGTTTACAGTATAATCTCCCCATTATATCGTGTGATTTTTAAAGGTTAATTTTGGCGTTGGGCAGGGTTCAATTCCAACCGTGGTCGAAAGCACGCATGAGTCTTTCCCATCTGGTGCCATTAATTTATCGATTTGCTCTAGCAAATTATAATTACCTCGCTCTCTGGACAAAGTGTTGTTAAGAACAGTAAGAACGATCGACGAGCGTGATCCCTTGAAAGAAAAACCCAATGTTCTAATCGTCGGAGCAGGGGCAATCGGTTTAAGCGTAGCAGGCTGGATTTTTCCTCACAATGAAAACTTGAATCTTCTAGCACGAGGCGAAAGCGTTGCTGCGATTAGAAGACACGGGTTACGGCTTTACAAAATAGGTCAAGAAGCCACAACTGCTCCAATGCCTGTGAAAGTAATTGAATCACTAGCCGAGATTCCGCCTCCAGACATTATAATCATTACCGTGAAAAACTATGATCTCGACGGAACAGCACAGACGCTTCGGCACCAACTTGGGAATTGTCAGCCAATCGTTGCGAGCTTTCAGAACGGCGTAGAAAACCAGCGGATACTGCCAAAATACTTCTCCAGAGCAATATACGGCGTCGTCTGCTACAACGCGTGGCGAGAAGGCGCTGGGAAAGTCGCATACGTAAAGCAAGGGCACCTAATCATCGGAACACCAACCAACGATCTTCAATTCGAACTCCAACGCGTCAAAGACATCCTCGAACCAGGATTAGAATGCACAATCACCAACCGTTTACAGGATGCAGTTCACTGCAAACTAGCAATTAACCTCATAAACGCATTAATGGCACTAGTAGGATTCCAAAAAAGATCAATCGAGTCAGAAAAGATCCTTGTCCACATGACAACAAGACTACTAGGAGAAGGAATCCAGGTGCTGCAAGCAGCAGGCTTTAAAGAGCACAAGCTTGGCAGCATGCCCTCTTGGAACGATATCCAAATAGCAGTTAACATGCCAGAATCACCCACAAATCCTCTCCACGACTTCATCGTCAACAGGGTGGGACCAACCAGCATGACACAAGACGTATTCAGCGGAAAACCAACCACAGAACTGGAAACATTAAGCGGATACATGCTTGAATTAGCCCGCAATGTAGGTGTTCCAATGCCAATTAACCAAGCAATCTATGAGATCGCCAAGGAACAATTCTGTCCCAGCTTTAGACCCATCCCAGAAATTGACCTTTGGGAAATGATAAACAACAAAATCCTCGATCTCAAGAGCGCCGCGCTAATAAAAGACACATAAAAAACAGAGCGCGCATGCCTCGAAAAGAGACTCTGACTTAAGAAGCGGACTTAAAACCGTTTTTCACCATTTTAGGAACACCCATGCGCGCTGCATCCTTCGGCGTTCAGTTAATTTTTTAAGACATGCGTAATGATATGCGTTAAAATGGTTGAGTGGGCTGACCGCTGCCGGAGAAGAAGAGGTTCATTTTGAACTCGAAAAGGAGGTCTAACGATGCAGGAACGATCAAGCGGAAGCCCTGAGGCTGATTCTCATGTTCAGAATAGTCCGGCTGTCGCTGCGAAGGCGAACCGCGTGGCTTGGATAAATTCGGTGCTGCCGATTAGCATTGCTTTGGGGCCCGTTTCGACCCTTATTCAGCTCTTTATTTTGAACATGCATGGAACGGTTATTGAAGTTGGTCTCGCGATTACACTGTATAATACGGTTAGCATTCCTGCTGCTATGTTTTGGGGTTTTGCTGCTGATCGAGCCCGCAAAAGGAGGCCGATTATCATTGTGAGTTACGTGGCGACGGCCGTGGTTTTTGTCTTGTTTTTCGTTGCAAGAACCTTTTATTCTATCTCTTTGCTGTATGCCTTGTTCTCTTTTGCAACGACCGCTTCGACAACGCCTTTGAATCTTCTCATCATGGAGACGGAGCGCAAACAAAAGTGGGCTAGTGCGTTTGCAAGATTATCTATGGTTGTGAGCATCGGCAACACTGTGGGGCTGGTTCTCTGCTTGGCTTGGTCTTTGGTTTTTTCGTTAATTTATATTGTACTGGTTTTGGCAATTCTGTCGTTGATTTCTGCTGGTCTTTCTGTTCTGATGATAAATGAGCCTAATGTTATTTTCGAGCGACGTATAATTGCCTTGAATAAGCCCAGCTTCTTTCAGCGGCTTCAAGCCATTCCATACTTGTTCTTGAGGATTCCGAGGTTAAACGATTTCAGAAGGGAGTTCAGAGCATTAAAATACGAACTTACAAGACAGGTGCCGCTTCTTTATCTCTCCATCTTCGCGTTCTATCTGGGGTCAGGAATCTTCAACACTTCAATCGTTCCCTCTTTGCAGGCGAATCATGCTTCGGACCTGCTGATTTTCTTAGCCACAACAATCAGCATGGTGGTCCAAGTAGTTTCATTCAGGTTTGCTGGACCCTACACCGAGAAAAAATCGCCTGTTAAGGCAACGGTCGCAAGCCTTATCCTAAGATCAACGTGCTACGGGCTATTGGGTGTTTCCGTATACCTCGTAGCCGGAATATGGTTCCTAGCTCCCGTACTAATCTTCTATCCCCTTGCCGCCGGACTTGCCTATTCGATATACTACACCGCATCGAACACCATGGTATTCAACGCGCTTGGACAAACAAATCAGGGTTCTTCCCTGGGGGTCTACAGTGCACTGGTGGCAATCGCCACGATGGTTGGATCCCTAGTTTCGGGATTCTCCTCATTTTATCTCGGGTTCTATACAACCTTCATAACCGCCGCCGCATGCTTGGCGGTTTCAGCTTGGCTTATTTCGACATCGATTCATACGCAACCCGCGCAAACGAATGGTTGATGGCGGAGATGCTGCTAAAAGCGCGCCGCGCGCCTGTCCTTCTAATCAGTAAATTCGTACTGAGATTTGTTTCGCACGCGCGAGTATAGCTTACTCAAATCGCAAGCACGCGCCGGCTTTCCAATTTATTTTTTCATTGGATCCCTGAAAAAATTTAAACTGAAATCAAAACGAATACCTTTACAAACCCTAAACCAAAAAACAACCCTAACAAAAAACAAGAAGGAGAATCATTTTTGCCCGTTTCTCCACACGGCAATGCCCTTGAGAAAATACAAAGCCAAACCACAACTAGTTCTTGACTAAAAAGGCGCCAGCTAAATGCACATATGAATTTTAATTATTAAACAGAGCTTTCCCTGAACCATGGAGCTTAAAAAAAGAAAGGGTAGGGATTTGGAGATTTATTTGCTCGTTTTTGGGCTTGCTTTTGGTTTTGCTTTTGGTTTTGTTTTTTGCGGCTCCTTAACCGGTTTCATCGGCTTCTCACAACAAACTATTTCGCATGATTCGCAACCGCATGGATCTTCAACTGCGACTACTAACCCGCATTCTTCACATTTGTATTTGTCGCCTTTTTTATTTGCCAAAAATTTACACCTGCTTTAAATTATCGCTATATATACTGTGATAAACATTCTAATAAAAATATCCAATTATGTAATCAGCTTAGGCTGAACCTTGCTGGGCGGTTACAGCAAATAAACAAATTCCCAACCATTTTTATTATCAAGTTACAAAAATTCAAGAAAAATGCTTTCTTTGAATTAAAGCAGCTTAACTTCGCCGAAGCCATCGCATTCTTGGCATACTGTACCCCTGCGGGAAAATCGGTAATCTTTGCCTCTGCCTGAACAAGACAAGCAACTTTCAGCTGGTCCGTCTGGGAACAAGCGCCGACCTGTTCCATCGCATTTTTCGCATCTTACGCCCATCGGGGAATCTGTTTGATCTGTGCCTGTGCCGTTACAAATTTTGCATCTGACTTGCCTGTACCTAAACTGAATATTTTCAGGAGAGGTGTCCATTGTTGCTTTCAATTGGATTCGCCAGAAATAGTAAATCACAAGATTCACTATTAAATTTTATTAACCGATAATTTTAATCCTAACTCCAAAGTGCAACAGCATTTTACAGCTCTTGCCTTATTCTCTTTGCCATCTCATCAAGCTTGGCTCTTTCAACTTCTTTGAGCTCGCTAAAACCCAGCAGTTTCTGCCCCTCGAACCTTGGAACCACATGCACATGTGTGTGACCTATGTCTTGGCCTGCTGCTTTGCCGTTCTGCTGGATAATGCTTATGCCGTCTGCACGGGTGGTTTTTTTGACAGCTATCGAAATTCTTTTGGAGACCTTGTGAACGTTGCTGAGCTCGGTCTCTGGGGTCTCAAAAATGTCTACGTAATGAGCTTTTGGAATGACTAAGGTGTGTCCCATGTTTAATGGTCGTATATCAAGGAAAGCCATCACTGTTTCATCCTCGTAAATGATGCTTGCAGGAGCTTGCTTTCTCACTATTTTGCAGAATATGCAGAATTCGTCAAAGGTCAAGCCGAGTCACCGTTAAACGATTAGTGCTTTTGCAATCAGTTTATATGTTAAGGCACTTCATATTTCTTTCACTGAACCAGAGGTTGAAAAAAATGACCGAGTTAGAAGATAAAGTACGCCAAGAAGTAGGCAAAGTGCAAGACCCAGAAACAGGACAAACATTCGAAGAAATGCAAATGATTCAAAGCGTGAAAGAAACTGAACCAGGCGTAGTCACCGTAGAATTCATACCCACCAGCCCATTCTGCCCCATAGCGTTCAAACTTGCAGCAGACATCAAAACCGCGGCAAAATCAGTTCCAGGCGTGAAAAAAGCCGTTGTTTTCTGCCGCGGCCATGCGATGGAACAGCAAATCAACGAAATGACCAATAAGTGATAAAGCTAATTTTTCTTCAGTTCTTTTTTCAATTTTATCTTCAAAAGTGAACTACTCGCCCCTTCCGGGGCGAGCATCCACGTTTAGGCTCTGTTGATGTATTCTTCTATTTTCCAGCTGGGCACAGCACCCGCAGTTCTCACAGCATACCCCTCAGACCACAAATGTCCACCCCAAAGCCGCAGCTTAAGCTCAGCAAACTCCTCAAACAACAACTTGGCTGAAACACACTTGAAAACGCTCACCATCATGGGAATAGACGCCTTCGGCGGAGCAGAAACAAACAAATGCACATGGTCGCCGTCATGAACTCTAACAGCAAGTAGCTGATAGCCATGATTTTCGCCAATCATTTTAAGTACTTCCACCAACCTAACCTCAACTGAGCCTACCAAAACCTTGCGTCGGTATTTAGTGGCCCAGATAAGGTGGTAGTTGGCTTGGAAAGCACACGTCCTAGACTTCTCCAGGTCTCTCACCTCCTTATCTAACGGTGACAGACCCTATCGACATGTAGAATTAATAGAACTACGCATTCATCCTGCCGCTACCGCGGCAGGTATTCTGCTAGGTTTTTTATAAAAAAAGTTTGGGTTATCTGATGAATCCGCAGTTTCTACTGTGTGATTCTTCGCTGTCTATAGAATCACTGTAATCTCTAAAGCCTGTGTGAAGCTTCGCTCGAATTTCAAAGCGTATTCTAGAAACAGTTTTTGCATAACGCTTTATCATCATAAAAATATTGTTGAAGTTCATCTGCCTAGCAATCGTCAAGAAAGCAAACATACCCATTACTGCTAACATGTAGAATGGATTGATTAAAACGGCTATTAACCCGACCGATCCAAGCAGAACAAGATAAATGATGCTTCTCACTTTTCGCATATTTATCACCAAAACTGCACTAGTGGAAGTTGCTTAAAGGTTTTTACCCAAAAAACTGCCCAAAAAAATAATCCCACTATCAATTTATGCAAGAACGCAAAAAACGGTTAATTCTAAGCCTTTGGAAGAAATTAAGCGTTTCAGCAGCCAATTCGTTATTTCATTCTGGTGAACGCCCAAGTACCAATTGTCATCATAATTACATCAAATAAGGCAACAATTCCAATGTCAACCCATAAAGATTGAATCTGAAAAGGTGTCCATGCGCTACCCAAAATAACGTTTCTTAACGCGTCAACACCGTAAGTTAATGGGTTTAATCTTGAGGCGATTTGCAGCCAGGTTGGAATACTTGATCCTCTGAGGGGGAAGAGAGCACCGCTGAGGAAGAACAAAGGAAGGTTAATGAAGCTCTGTATTGTGCCGAAGCCTTCCAAACTTCCCATGAAGCTGGCTAGCGTTAAGCCTATGCTGACCAAGCCAAAGGTGATGAGTAGCATGATGGGCAAGAGTTCGAGGAACGTAAATATGTTAAGCTTTATCCCTAACAGTAGACCAAGAACGAAAACGATTATCCCTTGAATTACGGCATCGGTGCTGTCACCTATCATCTTACCTATGAAGACCGATATGCGCGAAATGGGTGCAACCAGTATTTCTTTCATAAAGCCAAATTCTCTGTCCCAGAGTACGGAAATTCCCATGAACATGGAAGTGAAAAGCAGGGTTTGCCCTATTATGCCTGGAAAAATGTACTGTAGATAATTCAGTCCTGCGTATGGAAGAACCAAACGGACGCCCTCTCCGAATATAACTAGCCAAAGTAAGGGCGTGACGAAACTGCTGACTATTCTGACTCGGTCTCTCAGGTAACGTTTGATTTCTCGAAGCCAAAGAGTGTAGAGGCCCCTGATTTCAGTCATCTAGCAGCCGCTCTCCTTCGTGCCTCGGCTAAGCCATGAAGTTCCTTGGTTGCGTCTGGGCGTATGGTCCTGCCTGTGTAGTGTAAGAATACGTCCTCAAGGTTTGGCTCGCGTGAATCGATGGATTCAACGTATATTTTGTTTTGAGTCGCCATGTCCACTATCCTCGGTATCAGGCTTTTACCGTTTTGCACCGTGATTTGTAATGTATCATCGACCATCTGAGTTTTCTGAAGTTCCATTTTCTCAGTTATGATTGAGCGAAGAACTTCAAGATTGTCTGCTTTTACTGTTATCACGTCGCCTTCGAGGGTTTGTTTCAATTTAGAAGAAGTGTCAAGAGCGACGATTTTTCCGTAATCCATTATGGCGATGTGGTCAGAAAGCTTATCTGCCTCATCCATATAATGCGTAGTTAAGACCACAGTTATGTCGTGGACTTCTTTCAAGTCTTGGATGTATTTCCAAACGTGATCTCTAGTTTGTGGGTCAAGCCCTATCGTAGGTTCATCCAAAAAAAGAACCTTGGGATAATGAATAAGCCCTCGGGCAAGTTCCAATCTGCGCCTCATCCCGCCTGAATAAGTTCGCGTAAGATCATCAGCCCTATCTTCTAGCTCAACCAATTTCAGAACGCTATTGATTCGGTCGTTCTGTTCGCTTGGTGGAACTCCGTAGAGGTTGGCGTGCATGAAGAGATTTTCTCGCCCCGTCATTCTGTCGTCAACGCTTGGGTCTTGAAAAACTATGCCTATCGATTTTCGCACCTGCATAGCTTCCTTAACGATGTCAAAGCCGTTGACCTTGGCAGTCCCGGAAGAAGGTTTCAGCATGGTGCAAAGCATAGATATGGTGGTGGTTTTTCCGGCGCCGTTGGGGCCAAGCAAGCCGAAGATTTCGCCATCCTCAACAGTAATATTCAGATTATCAACGGCTGTGAACGAGCCAAACTTCTTTGTTAATTGGTTAGTCTCGATAACGTTGACCATCTTTGCCACACTGCGAACAGACTACAGAACTGTTTTTAAAAATGTAACATGGATATAACGGTTTTGCTGGAACAATTCGATAATGTTGAAAGCTAAAAAATACTTTTTTTATTTCGCTGGGTCTAAGAAAAACACAAAAAACAAGCAATGGTGAAGATTGACAAGGAAATCTACACAAACTGAGTTTCCGTAACATTAAATTTCTACTTTTACCATAACATTAATTTGGTGATTTTTCTGCCGGAAATGAATTTTGAAGGAACAGCAACTTGGAAAGGCGGAACAGAATGCCAACTCTCGGTTAAGGGTAAGGAAATTGTTACGGTTAGTCCACCACCGATGTTTGGAGGAAAAGAGGGCTACTGTGTACCTGAAGACATTTTTGCCGCTGCGTTAGCCTCATGCATGAACACGCTGTTTTTGTTGATTGCTAGGAATAGCCAGTTAGGGCTTAAAAACTTGGAAACAAAAGCGGTTGTTAAAATGAACGTCGAAGGCATGGAGAAGATGATTTTCACAGATGTGCACTTCACTATGAATGTTGGCCTGCAAACTGATAATGAACGGGAACGTAAAAAAGCTACTACTGTATATGAAATGGCGCAGAAGATTTGTCCAATACGGCAATCTTGGGGCGAAGCTGTTCCGATAAGCTTTGAACTTAACTTTAAGTAAGCTTTGAATAAGTTACCTCCGTTTTTCTTTTTTAGTTTTTGAAAACCATCATTGGTAAGATACTAACAATTAACAAGAGAACACGCATTAGCCTTAAATACACAGGCTTTTTCTATTTGCAGTCGGTGGCACCGTTAAGCATGTACTTTCAATTCGCGGTTGAACTTAAAGACGTAACAAAACGCTACAATGAAATAGTAGCCGTAAACAACCTTAATTTAACCATAAGTACGGGTGAAATCTTCGGTCTCCTAGGCCCCAACGGTTCAGGAAAATCAACTACCCTTAAAATGCTAGTTGGTTTAGTTCAACCTACCGCTGGTTCAGTTAACGTTTTGGGATTAGATGTTCAAAAACAGCCAGTGGAAGTTAAGCGGCTTGTTGGTTACGTTCCAGAATCACCGAACATTTACGAGTTCTTAACTGGAATCGAATACTTGGATTTTATAGCTGACATTTACGGTGTACCCCCAGCTGAGAAAAAACAGCGTATAACCGAGTACCTTAAAGCCATGCAGCTTGAAGGACGCGAAGGCGACATGATAAACAGTTACTCGGATGGCATGAAAAAGAAAATCAGCTTAATTTCAGCCTTTATTCATAAACCGAAACTCTTAATCCTTGACGAGCCGCTTAACGCTTTAGACCCCCGCTCAGCAAGGATAGTTAAAGATTTTCTTCACGAACTAAAAGGGCAAGGTGTAACCACAATAATGTCCACACATGTGCTTGAGATTGCAGAGGCAATATGCGACCGAATAGGCATCATGTATCAAGGACAACTATTAGCTCTCGGCAACATGGAAGAGTTAAGAAAAACAGCCAGCCTACCAGGCTCAGGACTGGAAGATATTTTCTTGAGGTTAACTGGAACTGACGATTTAAGAGCTGTTGTTGAGGAACTCATGAAATGAACTGGAAGAACGTTCTCTTCCTTGTGCGAGTCGAACGTAAATCTGGCAGGCTAATCAGGGGAATAAAAGCTACAAGATATAGGGAAAACGGCTTCCTCGCTTACTGGCCCTACTGGACGGCTGTAATCATCGGTGTACTGTCAGGTTTACTGGCTGACTACATTGTATCCCTCGTTTATTCAAATGGGGCGGTTCCTAACCTGCCTTCATTAAGAGATGGGACACTCAGCGTTTTCGTTATTTTGCCAACGATTATTTTAGTTTTCAGTTTAGTATTCACCTTGCTGCAGCAAATCCAGCTCAGCGGCGTCAAGGCATCAACTCAGGTAATGTATTGGCTGCCAATAACATGGCAAGAGCACACTTTCGCTTCCATCATTGCTAACTTACTAGGTTTCCCACTTGCAGTTGTATTTGGTTTAGCCGCTGGAGTAGTTACCTTCTCAATTCCCAACGGTTTAATTCTTCAGGCACTGCTAACTACGCTGTCTTTGTTTGCAGCAGCTTTTATGGCAAGTGCCACAACAGAAAGCCTAAGAATTCTACAAGTGCGCTTTATTGGTGCAGTCTACAAGTCAAGCGGCAGAGCAGCGATATGGGTTAGATTCATCGGTTCAATATTGTTCTTCATCATTTTTTACATCTTATATTTCTATGTAACTTCAGGATTTACATCATTCCTTGAGAACCTAACGCGAGCTCAGAGCGCTCTTTGGTACGTACCTTTCGTATGGCTAGCCCTAATTATCGCCTATATTGTCAAAGGGTTGTTTTTGCAAGGCGCCCTATTCGTAGGCTTATCAGCATTATTCATTGCAGGCTTGTATTACCTTGCTGTATGGTTGAACACGCAGTTTGGGCTTTACGAGCCTCCGGCAATAACGGTTCAAAAAAGTGGCATCTACATGCCGAAAACTGGGCTGTTAGGCAAATTCGGCTTCTCCAGTGTTGAAGCAGCCATAATCCGAAAAGATTTAAGAGCGTTCACTAGACGTCGAGAGCTGATAACTGTTTTTATCTTGCCGATAATTATAATTATTATACCTCTCTTGGAATCCCAAGGTGTAATTAACGGGGGCGTATCAGCGCAAGCTAGCCCACTTTTGGTAGGAGCGATTTTTCTGGTGCCTGCTGCAACTATGGCTATGCTGTTAGGAGAGATTTTGATAGGTGAAGAAGGACAAGCGGTATGGAGAATTTACGCTTCACCAATTTCACCCAAGAACCTGGTTAAAAGCAAATATTTCTTTGCAGTACTCTTTTCAACCATTACTTTACTGGCGGCTGGAATTGTTGGGATTGTATTTTACCATCCTTCTCTACGAGCGACGATTGTAGCTTTCATTGAAGCTTTTTTCATAATGTTGGCTGTAAGCTCAATTTCACTTTCTATCGGCTTCAAAGGAGCTGACTTCTCAGAAACCCGTAGAGCAAGAATGGTACGTCAAGAATGGACATTGGTAAGTTTCATTGTCTGCGCAATTGCTGGAGCCGCGGTTCTGGCGCCCCTGATACCGTATGTGATAGCTTCGCTTGCTCCATCTTCTATTCCTGGTTTAGCAGGTAATTCATTTTACCTTGCCATTTCCGTTTTTAGCAGTGGAGTAATTTCTTTAATCATTACAGCAGTTTTCTATCAGATAAATATTAGAAGTGCACGGGAACTCTTGAGAAAAGCTGAGGTTTAAAAAGAAATCAGCTTAAGCGGCTCAAAATTGCCTACATTTTCGCTAAGAACAGTCAAATTTAAATGCTTATAGCGAGACAACGTTAACTTGGCTACGTGATCGCTGTGGGTAATGAGGGGAAAAGAACAATATTTAGGCGAAAAGACGATAGATACCTGCTTTATCTGCCTGTTCGCGTGGTAGATGACAGCATGTTCCCATTAAAATGTAATAGTTCAATGCCTGTCAAAGTTAGTTTTAGCCTTACTGATGGCAAGTTAATTGTGGAGAAGTGGAAAGAGCCAAAACCCTAAAATTTTCTATGCGGCGGCAACTTTTATCTAGCAGAGACAACATTTGTTTTTTGGCGACATTTATGAAAGATTTATCTGTAAAAAGCCCAGCGTTTGAATCAGGCAAGCTTATTCCTAAAAAATACACTTGCGACGGACAAGACATCAATCCACCCCTAACCATCGAAGGTACACCTAAAGAAGCGAAAACGCTTGTTCTAGTAGTAGATGACCCTGATGCGCCAAGCGGCACGTTTGATCACTGGATTGTCTGGAACATTCCCCCCTCAGATAGTAAGATAGGTGAAAACACTGTGCCGGGAACAGAAGGGATGAACGGCGCAAGACAAATGGGGTATTTTGGTCCTTGCCCACCTTCAGGTACGCATAGATATTTCTTTAAGGTTTACGCTTTGGATACGGAACTTAGTTTAAGGGTCGGCTCAAAAAAGAAAGATGTCGAAAAAGCCATGCAAGGCCACATTCTTGCTAAGGGCGAATTAATGGGGCTGTACAGTAGATAAAGTTGCTTGAAAAAGTTTGGATGCAACGTTGAAGTGTAAGTTCAGGCTTGCAGGTTTTCTTTTCATTTTATTAGCGATACCTATTCAAATGTTAAGTTGTTTAGTATTATTGTAGCGGTTGGTCGAGCACCTTTGAATCGCAAATACGTTATATTGGCTGCAGTGTTGCTTATCGTGTTGATTTCTGTAGCGCTTTTTTTCACGGTTAACATGCTTAGCAAGAAAGCTTCAACTAGGCCTTTTTATGTAGGCGTTGAATTTGCTTACGGTAATCAATTTAGTCAACTTAAAGCCTTAGTGGATCAAGTTGAGAATTACACGAATCTCTTTGTTATAGGCTCAGTTGGTTTAACATTTAACAGAACAGCTTTGGATGAATCTTGCGATTATCTTTTTAGCTCAGGATTAAATTTCATCGTTTTGATAACTAGCTTTCCCATGTACAATAGTTCTAACGGTTATCCGCCCGGTAATACCATTTTTGATTGGATGTATAATGCAGCGCAGAAATATGGCGACCGGTTATTGGGCTTCTACAGGTTTGATGAACCTGGCGGAAACCAGTTAGACGATGGAACATTTATGCTTATCAATAACAATGCTTTCAGTTACGCTGAGATAGCTAATAATTATGTCGGGAACCTGTCAAGTATAGTGAACTATTATGCTACCTTCGGTAATAATACTATCTTAGGTAGAGCTAAAATATTCACTTCTGACTATGGACTTTACTGGTTCGATTACGACGCCTCATACAGTACTGTTTTCGCCGAGTTCGTTGGAAACCAAAGCAGACAAAGCATTATCGCACTGGACAGAGGCGCCGCACAATCTTTCCACGAGGATTGGGGAGTCATAGTTACCTGGAAGTATGACCAGGCACCGTACCTTGAGTCTGGAAACGAATTATATGCTGACCTATCGCTGGCTTACAGCACCGGAGCCACTTACGCCATAGTTTTCAGCTACCCCACACATCACCCCTTACGGCACTTTAACGCAGACCCATTTCGAAGCTTTACAAAAATTCTGGACTGCCATCCATACCAATCCAGGCAGCTTTTCTCCCAGCCCCGCCGAGGTAGCGTATGTTGTACCTGCAGATTTCGGGTTTGGCTTTCGCAACGCGAACGATACAATCTGGGGTTTATTCCCAGCTGACAACTACACGTCAACTCAAAAAATATGGGACGACACACAAGTCTTACTAGTCACATACGGTGACAAATTGAACATTATTTATGATAACCCATCAGTTATTGCGCCAACATTGAACAATTACGCTAAAGTTTTTTACTGGAACCAAACAGTAACCTGATTTTATGAAGTAAAGTACCGAATCGTCGTCTTCTTTAGAAACGCAAACGAACGCAGATAAACGCAGAAAGACGCAGGAACACGCGTATAAACGAGAAACGCGAAAACACTGCAAACAAAACAAACCACAAACCAAAAAAACAAGCCAAAACACAAAAAACAAAATTTAAAAAAAGGCAGTTTAGATAAGCCTTTAAACGTAAGTGCAACATTTAAGCAACAAGTCTGCTTATTCATTGAAGTTGGGAGCGCTCGGGGTATTGGAAGAGAAAGCAAGCAAGTCAAGTCCTAAGCCTATAGTAGGTTTGCCTTCGCTTGACGCGTCGGGGCTAGCTGAGTTTATCCGTTTTGATTGTTGCCCCCGTTACTTTAAACTTCGATTTGAAGGTGACGAGGAGAGTTGCCACAAATGGCCTGAAGCTTTCAAGCCGCTAAGTCCCTTGCTGTACGGTGCAGGTAAAAAGATAGAAGAGAAGAAAGTGCAGGAGTTAAAAGCAAAAGCTGCTGACTACCTTGACTTAAGCGATTTTAACCCGAGGACAGACGATTGGGAGAGCGCTTGGAAAAACACTCTTCAAACCATAATGGGGCTTCTTGAATGCTCACTTTCTGCTAAAACGGAGACCGCGTACAAGCCTGTTTTGATTTATCAAGCCCCTATGAAGGGGCATATTGGCGTGTGGGACATAAAAGGCATAGCTGACCTAATTGGTATATGGCCAAGCAAGAATGGTAAAGTTAAAGTCCGCATTTTTGAAATAAAATCTTCTTGGAAGGAGCAGACGGCTCACCGTATACAAGTTGCAATTTACGTGCTGTTGCTTACCAAAGGCTTAGGTGACTTCTCGTCTAATGTTGATTTTGAAGGATGTGTGATTAACAAAGAATCGGATTTAGAGAAGCTTGACGCTGAAAGTCTTCCGTCCTTTAGACTTGAGCCGCTAATCCAAGATGTTCAAAGACTTCTCAGCGGAAACGGTGAACTTTACCGAATCCACCAAACTGCCCTCTCGGAAGTGGCGTATCAGCTTTCTTGGCGATGTGATAACTGCGGCTTTAACGAATGCTGTGTTGTTCGTGCGATAGAAAAAGAGAGTGTTGCACTGCTTAATTTGAGTCGAGGGGAACAGAAGGCACTAAAATGTTATGGGATTTTACGGCTGGAGGACCTTGCAAAGTTGAAGGCGGTGCCTGATTCAGATGATCAGCGTCCCTACAACTTTAAGGAGATTCCAGCCTTAGACCCGCAAAAAGTCCAGTTGTTGTCTGCTGATCCTGTAATAGGTGCCAAGCTTGATAAAATAATTCAAAGAGCCCAATTCATGCTATACGGGATACGACCCAACAGTCCATATGTAAATAAGGTTAGAGCGATGCCATGGCTCACAGGCACTGGTTATGGAAATTTGCCTGAAGATAGCCCCCAGCTTGGTGCAGATACGGCGCTTTCGTTTAAACCTGACGGCATGATCCGGGTGTACTTCCATATTGAATGGGATTACATGCTGGATATTCTTTCAATGATTAGCGCTAGAGTAAGCTGCACACGGTACAGGGGACAATCAATAAGCATATCAAAAATTATCAATAGTCTTCCTGATCAACGAGAAAAATGCTTCGATGAAGAAAAAAACATGCTAGAGGCATTTTTTGCAGACGTTGCTAAGGCTATTAATGATGTAGCTTTGGAGGTTGGGAGTCCAGATGAGGCTCCGATTCACCTTTACTTCTATACCCGACGCGAGCGGGATCTACTTATGGATGCAGTACGGCGTCAACCTTCTTTGATGACCGCCCATGCAGTGCAAGACCTTTTGGGTCTTAGGCAAGCAATCGATCAACCTATGTTTTCTATTTTGCAAGACGAAATTGTATCAAGAAAAGCTGTGGGGTATCACAGCACAGGGCTTTTGCCTGTTCTTAAGCAATGTGGTTTTTTCGATGCTAACCAATGGGTAGTTAAACGCAAAGATGGATCACTTTTAGATCTACGTTCAGTTTTTCGTGACGGCTTCTTTAACTTTGAACTGCCTTACACACGAACTCCAACAGGTTCCATTTCATTTATACTTGGACGTGAAGATGAAAGACGCAAAGAAGGCTATTATCCTGCGCGCGCCCGTTTTGGAAACCAAATTCCAATTGAATATTTATGGGCTGCCAAAGGTCGGCTTGACAGTAGCCAAGGAAAAGGCTTTCTTGAGAAATTTATGATAGAGAAACGTATGTGGTGCGATTACCCACATAAGACGCGAAGAATCAGCGACGAGGATTTAACCCTGCTTGGTGCAAGGCTTTGCTTGGCTCTTGAACATATAGAGCGGTCGCTGACTATACGCAATCGACGCTTAGGCAAAAAACCAATAGATATTCCCAAAATCCCCGAGTTCACCTTGGGACATGCAACGCTGGAGAGAAGTTGCAGGGAGTTTTTGGATTTGGAGTATTTTGCCAAGCGCCAAGAATTATATCAGCATTACGCTTTGCTTCCATGCCAGCGGGTAGCCACTGGCAGATCAGTGATTTTTGAATGTTTAAGCGCTGAGGAGACGGATCGGGATTTTGTGGTTAGGGGCAAGTTGATTTATGAGGGGCTTGGGTTACCAAAATCGGAGTGTATTGTTAATGCTTGCAGAGTCAAGGGGTCTGACGATTCAGGCTCTGGCGATTGGATGGTTGCGACTGAAATTAGAATAAATGAGCAGGGACAGTTTGAGGAAGCTAAGCAAAGGTCACCTTCACAAGTAGAAAAATCAGCTCGCGTTATCGTTGAAAAAGTTGATTTGCGAAAAATGGAGCTAACCATTAAAGTGGTCAGTTGGCCCAGCGGCAAAAGTAGGCGTTATAGTACTTGGCATGATCTTCCAACTACTGACAAAGACAAAGCTAGAAATAGTAAACACATGCAGCTCTTTGAAGTGGGACGCAAGTATATTTTAGATGAATTAGCAGATGATATTATTTCGGAGCGGGCAGCTAAATGCCTTGACTACGCAGCCAACAACGAGTTATATTGCTTGCTGGAAGGGTTTTTGGCGGGTACAAACAAACCTTCAGAACGCAGCGGGTTAGCTAAGGAACATGCGAAGGCTTTCTTAGGTTGGGTTGAACACACAAGCTTTCCGCCTAAACCAGAACAGAACCGTTTCATTGACCGGGTTTTTGGCAAGGAACAGGTTGTTATGCTTCAAGGTCCACCGGGCACAGGTAAAACTGAAACTTTACAGTTAGCAGTGCTTGCCCATATTGCCTCACATAATGCAGTCGGCAGGTGCCGTGTGTTGATGGTTGCGCCTACCCATAAGGCGATTCATGAATTTGTTAACAAGCTAGCTAAGTCTTGGCGAAATTACCGCAAAGAAGGCGGCAGTGACTTAGCAGATCTTAGAATTTATCGAGTTTTAAATAATGTTGTTTCTTCAGTTAAAGCCATTGACGGCGTAAAATACGTCAACTACAACGAAGACGAAAAGGTAGTTACAGAATTAAAAGATGCTTTATCAAGTCAAGATAAGCTAGTTTCTGATTCAACTGGTGCTTTTCCTCTGGTTTTATGTGTAACGCCGCCTGGCTTGTACGGTCTCATGAAAAAGATTGGAGGCAAGGAGCCATCTTGGGACGAAGGCTTCTTTGACTTACTGGTGGTTGATGAGGCGAGTATGATGCGGCTTCCTGAGTTGATTCTTTCAGGCGCATTTGTCAACAAGAATGCTCAGATTCTGGTTGCGGGAGACCACCGGCAGTTGCCGCCAATTCAATCGCATAATTGGGAAAAAGAGGATCGGCGAACCATTGAGGAGATGGCTTCATTCTTATCTGCTGTGGATTTCCTTCGTTTACTACGTCAAGAAGACTTGGGGATTGACCATGTTAAATCTCTGCATAAGGCTGATATTCCTACTGAACGCTTAAGCGAAACCCACCGATGTCACCAAGTAGTTGCACAGTTTCTAAGAGAATGGGTATACCACAAAGACGGAATTGATTTTCGTTCTGACCAAACGCAAACTCTATCTTCTGTGGCTCCTTCAACAGAGGGGTTGAAAGTTGTTTTGGAGCCAGAGAATATTTTTGTCCTAGTTGTCCATGACGAGACGGAGAGTTTTCAGTCAAATTTAGTCGAGGCAAAGATTGTTGACGCCCTAGTCCGTAGTGGTGTAAAGTCGGAAGGTGTGGGAGTAGTTACTCCGCATAATGCTCAACGAGGAGTAGTCAAGAATTTGCTGCTTGACGGTTACGAAAATGTACGGGTTGATACGGTCGAGCGGTATCAAGGCGGAGAAGGCGACTTCATAATCATATCCTCAACTGTAAGCGACCCCGACTACGTACGCTCAGAAAGTGACTTCTTGCTAAACTTAAACCGCATAAACGTCGCCATCTCCCGAATGAAAAAGAAACTTGTAATCGTTGCAAGCCAATCAATTTTTGAATTTATGCCTCAAGACGCCAAAGACTACGATAAAGCCCTCCTCTGGAGAGGCATAGCCCAAACCGTAGGCTTCACCGCAAACTCTAACCCCAAATGGAAAGGCTCACTGTCTGACTTTTTAGGGAAAACCGCTCAAAAGGTTGAGATTGAAGTTTACGCTAAATCCAGTACTGCATAGCATATCTTTAGGTAAAAGTTAGATATCGAATGTAAAACTGCACAAACAGGATACATTTTTTTAAAAAAAAGAAAAGAGTTTAGGTTAGGTCGATTTCGCCTATTTGCGTCATGTTTGTTAGGCTGGTTAGTTGCACTTCTGAGTTGGATATTGTATAGAGTGTGTTGCCGATGTAGAGTGACCTTGTTATGTAGTTGTTTTGGCTGTTGTAGTAAGTTGAGCTGTCATTCATGAATCCTTGGCTGTCAAGTAATGTTGCGTTTAAGTGCGTCACGGTGCCCTCTAGTGTAAATCCGCTGTTTAAGTTAAGGTTGAAGACGTATGCTCCTTGCCAATATTCCGTGTTGCTGATAATTATGACGTCTGGACTCATTCCTGACGCTGACGGCGGAATTGCCTGAGAACTGTTTGTAGTGTTGCCCGTGATAGTGTTGTAGTAATAGTTGTTTATTGAAACAGGAATAACTAGCAGTTGCTTTTGCAGGTCAAAGAGGAAAGCTTTCGGATCATTAAGCGCCGTGGAACTTGTATAGTTGCCTTCAACAGTGTAGTTTGCTATTTCGGTTGGGTTATTTATGTCTGTCACATCGAAGAGCGAAAGCTTGAGAGTAGTTGCTCTCCACTCCTGAACTGATAGTGGTCTCTGCTCCTATACCGATAACGTGGTTTTCATCATAAGGCTGCAGAAAGCTTGAGTAGCCGGGGATTTTTAGTTCGCCAGCAACTTTAGGCGCTTCTGGATTGCTTAGGTCAAGTACAAAGAACGGGTCAGTCTGATGGAACGTTACAAGGTAAGCTCTATCGCCCATGAATCGCACTGCATAAAGGTTTTCGTTTTGTGCTAGACCTTCAAGTTTGCCGACAATGCTCAAGTTGTGGAGTTTAACACGTAAACGTTGTTCATCTGTGTCGTATTGTACCAGTTGGTTGCTACTCTGAAATAACCGTTGTACTCGTCCATTGAGTACTGGTTAATGGTGTAGCCTGGCACGTTGCCTTGCGCTTCAAAAGTTAATTGTGTTCCGTTAATGCCCACGCGGTAAATCGAAGTGTACTGCCCGCCATCGGTCCATGTCGGGTAGGTTACGTACATGTTGTTTGGGGAAACATACATTGTGCTGGCTCCCCCCATCATGACAGTCATGTTCGTTGGCTGTTGTGTGTCGTTTGAGATGTCGATGCCGAAGAAGCTTGTGAAGGTGTAGTAGCTTGGTTGCACCATGTCAGTGTAATAAACGGATGTTGGCGAAACGTCGTATTCAACTGTTGCCGTTGTAGATTGCTGGAAGGGTAACAGTGTTATTATAATCCGTTGCAGGTTGGCTGACGACGGCGTAAACGTAGTTGCCTATCATTCTGGAGTCGAAGTAGCTTCCGCTGACAGTAAAGTTTCTGGTGAGCACAGGATTAGCTTTGTTTGATACGTCATAGACATTAATGTAGGTGTAGACATCAGCTTGATAGGCTGGAATCATCGGCATTGCAACACCTCCTGAACTTGGCATAGGGATAGGTCCATTGCCGTAAGTGTAAGTTTGATATTTGCTTGCTAAAACTACAAGTTTGTTGCCATCTTGGCTTAGGAATAATCCTGCTGGTTCCGTGTCGTTGCCAAGAGATATCTTTGATATGACTTGTGGGTTTTGCGGGTCAGCATTTATGATGTAAACGGCATTGTTTGTTTCAGAGTTAAAGCCGCTGATAATAGTAGCCTGTGTTTTGAGTTGTGGATACGGTGTAGATGTATTGGCCATCTGTTTTCACAGTGTCTGCCTCATCAACTCCTGCAACTTGAACATTAGTGGTTGAGTAACTTTCACTTGATTGAGGCCAATAGGTAGAAGGCGCATTTTGTGAATTGCCTGTTGTCGATGAAGTTGAAGCTGGCTCCGGAACCGGAGCTTGTTCACCGAAAAACTGAGAGTCTAAAGGTCCTCCAGCAAAAGAGTTGCTTCCTTGCGAAGTATTATTTATGTAGTTTTTGAGTTCTTGCAGGGAAGAGAAAGTTTTCATTCCCGACACAGAGGGCGTTTGATTTGGCGGAAATATGACTGGAGTTGCGCCGAAAGCGTAAATCATGCTGACTAAGATTATGGCTGAGAGTACTGCGACAGCTCCGTAAATTTTCGTTTTTTTCCTAACTTCTTTCTGTACCATACACTTTTTTCTCCATGCTAAAGGTAAGTTAGATTTTTTATTTTATGCTAAGCATGCGAACAGGTTGTTCTAACATTTAGAATGGCCTCATTGCCCATACGCGGTAAGCCTCGTACCAGAATATTGTGCAAACGATTGCTCCAAACGAGAGTATGAATAGGTTATCTCGGGTGAAACCGTTGAACAAAACCGCCAAATAAGCGATATAGAATACGGTGGAGAACAATGCATAGAAGAAGTATCTTGGAAAAAGCAGTTTCCCAAGCTTAACGAAATGGCGAAGCACACCAATCTTTACTTCACTAACCAGCGAGTAGTGACCGCCAATTTCCTGCTTTTGCACTAAGCCTAACTCACGCAACTGCTCAAGATGATGAAAAGCAATGCTGGGACTGCTAAAATGCAGGGCACGCTGAACTTCACGGACTCCTACGGGACTGCCGTTTTTGAGAAGAAACCAGTAGACCTTCCACGCTTTGCCTCGCAGGGCGTACTCAAGCTCTGTTTCGTCCTTCCCATTCAACCAGCTGAACCCTCAAGGAACAAACAACGTTGCGTGTAACATATAAGTCCAATGGTTAGAACAGCTTGTTCTTATAACTTAATCAACATAGAGGGGTTAATGTCCTGAATGAGTAAATAGAATTCGAGACCCACACTTAAGGCACTGGTGATAAATTACTTGTTATTGACTGTTACATTTAGGTTTCATTTCTACGTAGCAAGAAGGGCAAAGAGGCGACTTAGTCATGGCTTCTTCATCAAATCCTTAGCTATGTTATTGCCGATATAACTATTACTTACAAAAACTCCAGATTAATTCAGGTCCAATTATTAGAATAACGTGGGTACATAATTTTTCGAAAGTACCAAGCGCAAGATTTGTTAATCAAAATTGAGAAAAAAGAAAAAAAGTAGAGGGCAAAAGAGAAGAAGCGCTTAGTTTGCCTTAAGTTTGTGTTTTGTTGTCTGTTTTGCCAGCCGGCATTCCAGGAGGCAAATCAGGGAAGTTTGAGCTAACTCTTTGTTCTGCGACGATTGCTGCTTCAGCAAGGATTTTTGCTGCATCCTCGTTTACAGAGTTGAAGTTCAGTGACATTCCACTGCTTGTTCCGGCTTCAAACATTAAACCGCTCAGCATGTTGCCGATGTCGCCCAGTTCATTTTCTGCTTCAGGCAAAACACCGCCCAATCCAGTGCTGACGCTGCGAAGTACTCCAACGCATGGTCCCAATGCGGAAATGACGTCTCCTAGCTCGGTTACTGTCTTTATGCGTAGTGATACCTGGTCTAGTGCAAGTCTTGCGTTCATGATAAGTTTTGACATTTTGCGGATTTCAGCTAGTTCATTAGCGTAAATGTTAGCGTGCGCCGAATCATGTTGAGTGTAAGCATTTACTAATTTAGCGAATAGAGCCTTGTCTTTCTCTGTGAAGCGTTCATTGGCTTGGTCTAGCTTGTTGATTTGCAAGTCAAGTTTTTTGACAGCTAAGTCTAAGGCTGGCTTTAGTGGTGGTGGCGGCGTAATTGTGTTGCGTATTGTGCTACTGAATGATTCTTCTTCTTTTTTAGGTTCCCATTTTTTAGCGAAATTTTCAGACATGTTAACATCCTCTTGAATGATGATGCAACATAATGGGGATTTAATTGTTGCTAACATGCACGTATATATGTTCAAAATAACAGCGTGTTTTTCACTTGAAAGTGCCAAAAATGTAAGCTAACAAACCAAAAATGAACCATAAAAGAACCATATTTTTTATTCGCCGAGAATTATCACGCGAATAATCCCTAAGCAAAAGCACCGAAGAACCTGCAAGTCCAAAATCAGTCACCAAAACAAACGGCACAAACCAGATTGACACCAAACCTAAAAGCCAGGTGACAGGCGTCAAAGCTACTGCAGTGATGTAAAAAACTGTGGCTGCAATGGCAGCTTTCTTTTCACCATAGCGCACCGCTAAAGTTTTCACCCCTTCCGCGCTGTCGCCTTTAACGTCAACGATTCCCTTAGTGATTTCCCTGCCTGTGTTTGATAGAAAAGCCATAGAAGCGAACAACACCACGTTCAACTTAACAAGGTCAGAAGCAACTATGCTGCCGTAAAGGAAGGGAATAGCAACGCAGGCGCTGACCAAAAAGTTCCCAGGTAATCCACTTCGCTTGCCTACCGTAAGGTACGTTGCAGTTATAACCAGAGAGGCCGCCGCCACGGCAAAACACAGGATGCTTACCTTAAAAGCGAAAAAGAAACCCACAGCCGAAAGCACAACAACTAAAGCCAAAGCTTCACGGGTTTTCACCAAGCCGCTTGGAATGGGGCGGGATGGCTCATTGATGGCGTCAATACCGCGGTCATAATAGTCGTTGATAACCATGGCTGCAGCGCAAAAAGTGAAGCCTGTCAGAAAACCGAACGTGATGCTGAGCCAGTTAAGGCCTCCAAATTGGGAGCTGGCAAGAACTGCACCAACAAGCACGGCGAAACCCATCATGACACAGTTGACTGGTCGCATTAACCGGATGAAGCCGCCAAGTTTGTTCATACTGCTCGAACCATTTGACTGTTAAGTCTCTCCTCAACATGCGTATAAAAGCTTATACCATTACTTCTAGCGTTTATACGCATGCTAGAGATTTGAGAACTTTTTTGGTTTCTTATAGAAATGCATCTGCACTCCATTTAATGTCATTTCGTCATATTTAACCCAGCCTGCCATGCCCAGTTGCTTGACTTCTTCAGGTGTACAGCGGTAGCAACTTCAAAATCTTTGGTTGCTATTCAAATGGTTCGTCAATACAGAACTTCAAATAGACAGAAACAATACTGCAATAAAGTTAACATGGAAAAAGAAAAGTTATAGTGGGGGAGGTGGTGGAGGCGCGCGCGCTTTTATCATTGTGATGACAGCTGTGATGACAGCTATGACAATAGCTATTAAGCTAAGAGATATGGCAATGTAAGAGGTAGTCATGTCAGACGCTTGTCCTGTTGCTCCTGTTGCTCCTGTTGCTCCTGTTGCTCCTGTTGCTCCCGTTGCTCCCGTTGCTCCCGTTGCATTTGCTCCTGTTGCTCCTGTTGCTCCCGTTGCTCCTGTCTTTCCGATGAGGTTGGGTACTGCGTAGTTTACGACTGTAGTAGCAACATTGCTTGTTAACCCTGTTGCGGTAATGTTGTAGTTCGCTCCTGCTATGCTTGTTGGGATTATTTCTGTTCCATTGATTTCGCCGGTAGAATCTGCTGTGAGATTGTTGAAGTGGAATACGACTGTAGTTCTATTGTACAGGGTTAGGCTTACGATTTCACCAGGTGTGAATCCTGTTCCTGTAACTTGGAATATGTTGCTGTTGTTAGGAGTTGCTGTAAGCGTTGCAGTCGTTGCGTTAGCTATAGCTGTGAAGCATAGAAGCAGAGTTGCTATGATTGCTATTAGCACGGTGGTTTTCATTTGCTCACCTCCATCCTTTTAATTATCAATATTACAATATTAAGGGAGATATTAAGCGCTCTTAAGTAAACATTTTCCCAAGTTTAGTTCCAATTCCTTTCCCAACACCACGATTTAACCCTACTCAAGCCAAATTTTAGGAACACAAAGTTATACTTACAATTAACGGTTCCAAAACAGTAAACATTAACTCAATTTCGGGACAAGCCAGCTCCCCGCAATAAAATTTTTTCGTTAATTCTCCTCAAGATATGTCTGTTTATTGACACTGTACTTTGTTGAGCCTTGCAAAGTACACTATGCTTTGTGAAACCCTCTAAAACACATTGTACTTGATTTGTTTATGCCCAAGCAATTTTTCCACTTAAGAACATTACCGTTGGCATTAAGCAAAATTAAAGTACTACGGCACAAGCTTATTTTGTTAACAATAATCTCCCCATGGTGAATTAAAATGGAAAATTTCTCCAACGAAGCATATTATCTGTTTTTCTCTACGCTGTCAAATAGAACGCGTCTGGCCATAATTGATGTTCTAAGAGAAGGCCCCAAAAGCATTTCAGGAGTTTCAGATGCTCTGGAACAAGACGAAAGCACAGTCGCTTATAACCTTAAACGACTAGAAAATTACGCAATAGTGTGCTCAGAGGGTTCCGGAAAAGAGAAGCTGTACTCTTTGAACAGGGAAATTGTTGAACCGCTTTCTGAGCTTCTAGCTTTTCACACGAACAAATATTGCCCTGGACTCAAGAATTGTATACCTCCAGAAAAACTCAAGGCAGTATATGAAAAAAGAAGCTGCAAAAGAGACATTTATAGAACACGAATGATTCCTCTAAGGCGCTAAGGTCACAAAAGAAGAAACCGGGTAGGCCAGTAAAGTTAAAATCTTGAACCAATTTAGAACACGTTAAAAACTCAAACCGATTTAAGAAATTAAATTTTAATCCAACCAACCACATATTTACTCTTACTCCATCACACTCACTCTTGTCACACACTCTACCTACCCACCATACACTCTCACATGAAGAGAGAGACAGAGGATGGAGAAGAATAGAGGGGAAGGGACGAAACACAAGATTTCCGCGTTGCAAGAGGGAAAAAAATGGCTGAAATAAAGATAATAGGTTTACTTAAACCAACACATATAACTGTACCCCGCCTAATGCTTTTATATAAAAGGAAAACAAATGGGCTGCTTAATTCCGTCGTTAAACGAAGCCAATCCAAGATTGTAATCGTTTCTCAGAAGGAAAGTCGTAACAGCAAATACTCTGGAGCCTAGCATAAAATGTATCCTCAGTGGCATTTTTTGGCGAGCCTGGCAATAGGATTAATTTCCTTGCTCTTCAATCAGAACGTGCCATTTTTCACTGTTCAGCTCTTTGGTCTTACTGTCACAGTTTTCGTTTTGTGTATGTTGGTTGGTGTCTTAATCGATTTCGACCACGTAATTGATTTTCGCTTAAACAAGGGAAATTTGTCTGAGAGCCTTGAATCAAAATATAGAAACGGAAGAATGATTCTCGTTTTTCATGGAATGGAAAACACAATAGTTTTGGCTGTACTGTCAATTGTGTTCCCTTTTTTGATTTTTCCCACTATCGCCTACGCCTGCCACATTGTTCTTGATATGCATAGCAACGGGGTCTCTTTTCAAGCGTATTTTTACACAGTTCGTTTCAGAAGGAAATTAGAACAATGGCATCGGAATTGAGGCTACTCTCTCATTATAAACCACTCTTTTTCTCTGTGATGCGCGCAGACGATTTTTCACAGATAAAAGAACAGACCAAGACTTCACAGAACCACATACAGCAATTGTTTGAAGTTTCAAAAAGTTGTGGATTTCAAAAAGTTGTGGATAAAAAAGAGTTATCGGATATGGAAATTATTTTGTTCGACAGAACTCTTCCATCGTTGACATTAAAGAAGGAACCGCGTAGATTATGTCCCTATCATTTAGCATGCCTACGAGGCTGCCGTTTTTGTCAACGATTGGTAAGTGTTTGATTCGCCATTCTTTCATCAGTTTCGCTGCTTCTTCAACGGTTGCTGTCTCCTCTATTGTCACCAGCGGGTTTGTATAGACCATTCTTGCTATGATTGTGCTTAATGGTACACCATGTTCAACTGCTCTTACCAGAACGTCTTTGACTGTTATGATTCCTGTCGGTTTTCCGCTTTGCTCAACAAGTATTGCATCTTTGTCAAACTTGTTCATTAATGCAACAACTTCTTTCACTGACGTATCATTGCGCACAGTTTTAACATCTTTAGACATTATGTCTCTTACGAGAACATTGCTTGCCATTCAAATTTCACCTTAACGTCTATGACAAAAGCACACTCATTTATCAATTTTCTGGTATAGCGTAGGGCGACACTTGTTTACACTAATCGCGCGCGCTAACCAAAAATCCCTAGTAACGTAAGTAAACCCTAACGCTTTATAACTTTCATGATCTGTTGTTTTCAGTCTCTTCCTCTCCTCCCGCTTCTGCTCGGGCTTCTGCTTCCGCTTCTGCTCGGGCTTCAGCCTCTGCCTCAGCCTCTTCCTCTCCTCCCGCTTCTGCTCGGGCTTCTGCTTCCGCTTCTGCTCGGGCTTCAGCCTCTGCCTCTGCTTCAGCCTCTTCCTCTCCTCCCGCTTCTGCTCGGGCTTCTGCTTCCGCTTCTGCTCGGGCTTCAGCCTCTGCCTCTGCTTCAGCCTCGTCTCTGGAATAGAAGTCTTGTTCGGTTAACAGTCTACCGACAAAACCTGGTTTCAAAAAATACTGCACTATCAAATGAAGTTCTTGAATCGTTACGTACCCTTGAGGCGGAGGTTTTGATTGCCAAACCATTGTTGAAACTGTTTTTGGAGGTTTCTTTCGGTTGTCCATGGCCATATATAGTTGAAGAATCTTAATCTCATTTGCCATGTTTGCTCTCACTGCTTCAACCAGCTGACCGTCGGGTATTGTTAACTCGAATATTGCATATTTGCACTGGTAGGCGAGTCTAAGAGAATACTCTCGGGTCTTATCTCTGGGGATATCGAAATCATAGGCTATTATTGGTTGAAGACCTACCTCTCGTACACTTTTGGCAATCTCACGGAGCACTGGCATCAACGCATAGTTGCCCCCTATGAAGACTCTGTCTTCAATTTTTCCAGGAGGTGCATCAACAGAGAATTTCGGGTTAGGGGTCACCGAAAATGTGCTTAGTCTCTGAAGAAAAGAGTAGACCCTTTGTTCACTTTTCTGGCGTTCTTGGTCAAGCAGCTGAGCATCAGCCATATTTTTGCGCCTTAGGACTCCTTTCCGAAATAGAAGGTGACTTTACCAATCTGGCCGTCTTCTACATTTATGTCCAACGGATTGGAAGCGAGTTCTCCTAAAACTGCATTTATTCTGTATTTCCCAGGACGCAGAGGAATGGTTACTTTTTCGCCGATTAGCGTATTCACGATAGTTCTGAATGGTTTTTCTCGACCAACAACTGAAACGAATGAGCGTATCAATGAAAGTGTTTCTTTAGTTACTTTTGGATCTACCTGGATCGTGCATTCTACAAAACCTAACGGCGTCACTACTTTTTGTTCAGTCATTTTTTAGCTCCTCAAGTAGATTATGATAGATATTTATTTTAAAGTTTTTCCATGACATATGAAAAGGCTTGTTTATTCCAACAATTTTCTGGCGTGGCATGACATTCCATAATACTAGAATGCTTTCATTTTACAGTTACTGTGTTCTCCGCAATTTCTATATTATCGACAAATGACTTGATTACAACTCCGTCCTTTAGCAGAATATGTCTGTTTTGGATTTTGTCTGTATGATCTTTTTGACCACCGATTTCGTATTGAAGAAATAGGTTGTAATGATCTCCCGTACGTGAATGACCGCTCGTGTCTCTATATACTGAAATGGAGACAACATCTGGTTGTATGCCAGGATTGTACATTCTAGCTGAACCGCTTCCCATGCAGAGATAAGTTTTCGGCATTCTGTCTGTTAATGCTGTCCTCGCATAAGGTTCTGAAGGGAAATATTTGTCAAACTCGATTTCTGTGTCTGCCGATATTTTACCTCCGAGATCCACGTATGTTTGCTTTATATCGAGACAAGTCAGTTTGTCATCGCTTGTAGCCAGAGTGCCATATTTGAAAACAGCTTCGGAATTCTCCAGTTTGAATCTCATGTGTGGACGCTTTAGTTTTATCTAATTTCAAATTAATAGTTTTTTGTTTATCGCACCGCCGTTAATGGTGCAAAACTTAAAGCCTCGTTTTCCATCATTCTTTTTTAGAAGGCGCGGCTAGCCTTTTGAGCGATAATTCCAAAGTAATTGAGCGGTTCGGCGCAAGGTTAGATACAGCTAAAAATTACGCTGAAGTCTGGCAAATAGTAAAGGACACAGTACAGTTTTCTTTAGGCAAAAGAAGAGATAGCATGATGCTGTTTTTGGATGATTTGCCTCTGCAACTTGGCGCCTATTACCCGATTGGAACCAACAATATTGTCTTAAACCGCTCACTGGTCGAAATTGTTGAGGCATCCGTAAAATCCAAGCCGACAGTTAATGCTTTGGTTTACAATCTCTTGTTGCATGAGTATTTGCATGTACTGGGCGAATATTCCGAGGTTGAAGTTAGACGCATGGTTGTTGAAGTTGCGAAGAAATGCTTTGGAGAACAACACATTGCAACAGTGGTTGCATGTAAAAGCCCTTGGGTTCTGCTAAAGGATATTCCTCTTGGACCATTCAATGCGCCAAAGCGTGTAATGGAGATTGTGAAAGATTTTGAAATTACGGGCAAATACATCGTTTAAAACATCAATCAGATTTCTGCATTTGCACTTTGTTTAGAAAAAAATTGAGGGTTGTTAGTAGTTTTCAACCCAAACTTCAAAATAGGCTTTCGGATGAGCGCATACAGGACATTTGTCTGGGGCTTCTTTTCCTTCAAAGACGTAACCACAGTTTCTGCATTTCCATTTGATCGGCTGATCTTTCTTGAACACTTTGCCTTGCTGCACGCTTTCAAGCAACTTATTGTACCTTCTTTCATGATAGGCTTCTACTTTTGCAACCATCCTGAACGTTGCTGCGACATCTGGAAAACCTTCTTGTTGAGCTACATCTGCAAAGTTAGGGTAAAGTGTGCCCCACTCAAGTTTTTCTCCTTCAGCTGCGGCTTTGAGGTTTTCAGCGGTTGATGCAATTACTCCTGCAGGGTAAGAAGCTCTGATTTCAACCATGCCACCCTTGAGATGCTTAAAGAAAAGTTCCGCATGCTCCTTCTCATTGCCTGAAGTCTCCTCGAAAATGCCGCCAATTTGCTCGTATCCTTCTTTTCTGGCTACGCTGGCAAAGAATGTGTATCTGGTTCGTGCTTGTGACTCGCCTGCAAACGCTGCTAAGAGGTTTTTTTCTGTTTGACTACCAATAAAATTCATGCTTATAACTCCTTATAAAATAAAGTTTCAAACCGAAAATAAAAGGGTTCCCTGCACTCAATTCGATGTATACTCTTTTATCTCGCTTACACTAAATTGTTCTTGCCGGATGATGAGAAGGCATTAGCTTGACATTAATGGATGAAAGTTCAGAGTTACTCAGACGGCACTTAACGATAATTTTGTCAATTTAAGCAAAAGTGCTTAAATATATCACTACTTCTTTAGTAGTGAATTGAGGTAGTGCAAAAATGACTTTGACTATAAAGAAAGAGCAAGAACGCACCATTTCTAGAGGCGGTAATTCATCAGTGCTTTATCTACCCAAAGAATACTTTACACCAGGCGAGAAAGTTAGCTCTCAGTTAGAAATAGACCTTGATGGAAACCTCAAGATGGTCTTAACAAAGAGACTCTTCAATTTTACTTGCGATAGCATAAAGGCTCTTGTTGGAAGTAATTTTAACGTAGAATACGATAAAAAAATAGCAGGTACTCAAATCTTTAGCGCCACTAAAGGTAATTTAATTATAAATTGCACTAAATCAACTCGAGACCTAGAACCAACGTATGTCACTGTTTCTCGACGTATTGATCAAATCAAATCATCTAAAGATTATACAGAGTTAATAGCTTTTGTAAAGAGCTTAACAAACAAGGATTTTGATGCTTATATCGAGCCCGAGGGCGATATAGAATCTTTGAATATCTACAAAGAACCGCAAAAGTACAAATTAAAAGATGAATTTAAAGCAATAGAAGCATTAAACCAAACTGGAAAGAAAATAGGCTTTTCAATTGTTATAAGATTTAACAGTAAAAAGAATAGTGCAGACCAAATTAAGGCAGCGTTAAAAGAAGTTGCGTTCTAAAGGTCAAGTCTTTCTTTGACAAGTAACGCAAGGCTCATTATAACCTCATCTGTCTTTGGTTTTCTATCTAACCCGACCAACGTTGCCTCGATAACGTCTTTTTCCTTAACATTACCCTCGCCAATCATTCTTGAAATTGCGACACAGATTACAGGTACACCCATCTGATCAAAGAAGTTTTGCCAATTCTTTACACCTTCTTTACAATCCTCTCGGCATAAAATAATAGCATAGTTAGCTTTCTTCACAATTACTCTAGATTCATCAGTAATCTTACCTGGCGCATCACCAATTACAACAGCATGCTTAGTAGAAGCTTCCTCAAATATTGCAGCGGCTTTCTCTGCAAGCTCAGAGTCCATTCTTTTTTAGAACCCCGACGTTCCTCCCAGCCTTTCGTTCCCCTTATAAATTCAAGCGTTGGGCTAGCTAAATCCAAATCCTCCGCATAAGCATCGAATCCAAGAGAACGCAAAGCTCTAGCCAGACTTTCAGCAAGCGTACTTTTCCCTGAATTCGGAGGACCACCGATAATGATGCGAACCGGCAAAGCAACCATCAAACCAAATAGTTATGTCACAATAAAAAACTTGTCATAACTCGAAAAGCACTGAAAGAAATCATTTTAGTTAGCTGTTAAATTAACGTCCGATTTTTGAGTTATGTATTCAGACGGCAACTAACTTTGCTTTTAACTTGTATATAACAGCGTGTTACCGATAGTAATTCTTAAAAGGGCTATGGGACATTCTCTTACTTTATTCGTGAGGAAGAAGATATTTGGCTTCAGGATCAGGTGTAAAAATAGTTCTTACGGCATCAGCTACAGAAATGAGCGATTTTTTTAATAATCCTTTTATCGCTTTCTTCGCAGGCTTCGGCAAAGGGCCATTTCCACTCACTTTTATGAGAAAAACAGTTTATCCCCCGGTTGAACGCAAGCCTGATGGGAGAGCAAGATTTGCACCTTACGGCTTAAGAAAAGTAGAAGCCATACTGCTAGAAAGTGGCTTCACACAAAAAGAAGTAGCTGTGGTTCACCCTGACGACTTTGAAGACTTCATAGGACCCGAAACCAAGGTTGTGGGAATATCATCAATGGATCCAACAGGCATGGGTTACGTAAGCAAAACTTACTCCTCAATAATCGGCGGAGGGGAACCCATGAACGCTGTCGAATTCCAAAAACTCGTTACTCATCCAAATATCAAAAAGTTTAAGCCAAAAATTATTGTAGGCGGATTTGGTGCTTGGCAGCTGGAACGCAAAAAGGTATCTGATAGTTACGGTGTTGATTGCGTGCTGCTCGGCGGAAGACCAGAACCAATCGTTGATGTTTTCAAGAAGGCAGTAAATGGTGAAGCTCTGCCGCGCATTGTTAAAGCTGATGAATCAATCAGCAACTGGGATTATAATGCCATAATGCCCTTGTCTAAACATGCTGCTATTCATGGTGCGGTGGAAATTTCAAAGGGCTGTGGTAGAAACTGCCAGTTTTGCACGCCTACTATGCAACATAAAGTGGATGTGCCGCTGGAAAAAATAATGCAGGAAGTTGCTTTAACAACAGCGGACGGATGTGACCACATAACATTAGTCACAGAAGACCTGTTCTTATACGGTTCTAAAGACCAAAAATTCGTTCCAAACAAGAATGCCGTCGTAAAACTAGTAAAAAGCGTTGCTAATTATCCAGGCGTTAAAAGCATCCAAGCTTCCCATATGTCATTGGCGCCAGCGGTTCATAATCCGCAAATGGTAAAGGAACTTGCAGAAATACTGATTGAGCGCAGCTGGTATTCTTTTGGCAAAAAAGAGATAATTACCGCTGAAACAGGAATTGAAACTGGCAGCACAAGATTGATGAAGAAATACATGGCTGGCAAAATGTTGCCTTTCAAGCCTGAGCAATGGCAGGAAATTGTAGCCAACGCGTTTGGCATACTTAACGATAATAATTGGTATCCGCTGGCAACGTTGATTATTGGTCTTCCAGACGAAAAAGAAGAAGATGTGCTGCAAACGCTTGAGTTAATGGATAAATTAAAAGGCTATAATGCGTTTTATGTGCCGCTGTTCTTTGTTCCATTAGAGAACTGTGTGCTAATGAACAAGAAAGGCGCTGAAATGGATTCGCTCTCTCAAGTGCGCTGGGACCTTTTCATAAAATGCTGGGAGTACAACATTAGACTTTGGAAGCCGACTTTCCTTGAAAACCGTGTACATAATCCAATCTTGTATAAAGCTGTTGACCGTATAGTTATCCCGTATGCTGGTAGAATCGCAGGCTTCTACTACGGTTGGACACGCGGCGAACAATTAAAGCAAGCTTTCTGGACGCTGAGCATGTCTCAGCCAGCAACAGTTAAGAATAAGCAAAAATTAAGCTGATTCAGCAACTTCGTCTGTTGTCTCTTGTTTTTCCTCTGTTTCCAAAGGTTGCTCCGGTTCTGCATGTAGTTGTAGCTGGGGTTTGAGGATTTTTCTTGCATGAGTAATGTACCCTGTGTGTCCGGTCATCAGTGTTTGTGGTCGGGTTTTTCCTCGTTCGACTTGCATTCCTCGCATCATGCATTCGACTGTTTCTATGAATACGAAGCTGTTCTCTTTCAGGGCTTCGGTTGTTTTTACGACTTGATCGATGGTTGGGCTGAAAGAAACGATTATGCCAGAAGGCTTGAGCGCTTCATAAGCATGTGGGACCACGAGCCATGGAGTTGCCAAATCCAAAATCACGGCATCCACGTCTTTTTCTTCTACGCCTAAGGTGACATCTCCGCTTTTCATTTCAACGTAATCGATGAGTTTTGAGCGTTGGAGGTTTTTGGCTGCGTTTTTTTGGAATTCGCTGCGCAACTCGTAAGTGTAGACTTTGCCTGTTGGTCCAACGTAGTGTGCGAGGGCTGTGGTTAATGCGCCTGTTCCTGTGCCTGATTCTACAACACGGCTTCCTGGCCCGATTCCGCTGAACATGACAATTAGTGCTGCGTCTTTTGGGTATGTGATTTGTGTGTTGCGTGAAGACTTCATTATGTAGTCTGTTAAGGCGGGCTTGAGTGTGGTGAAGTAGATGCCGAGGCTGCTTTTGATGGGTTCGCCGTATTCTTTGCCGATTAACTCATCAAGTTTGAGGTAGCCTTTATGCGTGTGGAAGGTTTGTCCTGCTTGCATTTTTATCATGTAGGTTCTGCGCGCGTCCAGGTAAATTAGTACGTAGTCGCCTTCGCTTATTTTTTGGTTAGCCAACTGATTTGTTCCTCTTGGGAGTGAAAATGCAGGTTGTATCATTTAAGCTTTGAACTCAAGCATTAAAAAAATAATAGCCGTTTATTTAAGGCTCTCAAATTTAAGATGCGATTGGATCCACATTCATGGTGCGTTTGTCTCCTCAAAAGAGCTAAACGGTAAATGGATTTACAAGTAAAAGCGATATTTGAACTAACATAATTTCAACCAGCTTGATGCGGATTTAGCGATTTAGTGCTTGCATAATCCTTATGAGCAACGCTACTAGAGAATTATTTAGGTGTTTTGGAGTGTTTATTTCTAGTAAGCCGTCCATTCTTATAGTTGACGACGACACAGCTATTCTGCATGTTTTTACCAAAATTTTCGAAAGAAAAGGTTACATGGTCACAGTGGCAGAAAAAGGCAAGGAAGCAATGGAGAAGCTAAACATCAACCAGTATGATGTTGCGTTGATTGATTTTGCCCTTCCAGATATGGAAGGCAATGCTCTTTTTCCATTAATAAAAAATTCATCGCCTAAAACGTTGAGGATAATGCTTACGGGCAAAACATGGCTGCAAGGCAGCATTGAGGGCGCAGATGCTTTTGTTGGAAAACCCGTTAATCCTGAAAAGCTACTGAGCATAATTGAAACTAAACTAAAAAACCGAGACAGCGAAACATAATTCCTTTGCAAATTCCTTGTTTTCTATCATAAAAGATGTTGAAAAATGCATACGTTAATTCGCATCCTGAAGCCCCTAAACGGATATTGAAGCAGCGAAGTAAAAACAATCAAAGAAACCCAAGATGTTGCCAATAGTAAAAGCAAGAAACAGCACCCATATTGTCTTTTTTGTATTAACCCTAAATCAATGCCCATTTAATAGCAATATTTATGTGGGTATAATTGTATTATAAATGTGGGTGCGTATTAGTGGGTAAAGCTAAAATGGACGAGCGGGGCAGGATTCTTATTCCCCTTGATGAACGCGAGAAGCTCGGCTTGAAGGCTGGAGTTGAATTTGATGTAGTTCGAGCGGACGGTGTCTTGGTTTTGAAGCCCATTCTCCCTGCGCCGTTACGTGTTGATGGTAGCCATCGCAAATGGGGCAAAGAAGCGTTCTTGGATTCTGGTGAGGCAACGTTTGGCGAGTAATGGCGGTGTCCTGGAGAAACGGGTTTTTGACCTTAACATTTTAGCCGTTTATCTAGTCAAGGGGCATCCTGGCTTTGAGTGTGTTTCGCTGGTTGTAGAAGAGGGTTTGAGAGGTGCATATATTCCGTTGATTATGGATTTTTTGCCCATGCGTGCATATTGGATAATGACAAAGCGATGGGGTCTTCCTGAAAGGGAATGCAGAGCTTCAATTGAGCATTTCCTGAATACTTATGATATGCCTCGTTACCCAGGTTTAAGTCGGGAAACGATTCTGCAGGGTTTTCGGTTGGCTGAAGATTTGAAACATGATGTTTTCGACTGCATGTACCTTGCGTTTGCATTACAGGAGAAAGCTGGCAGTATTGTTACAACTGATACTGATTTTGAAAAACTTTGCAATCAAGTAGACTTAAAGTACATTAACCCCGTGCCGCCAGAAGTTCTCAAACGCTTCAAGGAACAAAACAAGTGAGCGTTGATGGGACGGGAAAATTTATGCCAAAACGGTGCCCTAACTGCGGCTCAACAAACATAGACGCCCAAGAACTTGAATCTTCTAACGATTTGTCAGAACTATGATGTTTATTGCCGAGACTGCGAGTGGAGCGGCGAAATCTCATCCGACCTGCCGCTTGAGTAATGAAATATCTAAACTCTCAAACAAAGATAATTTCTTTTATATAAAACCAATAAGACTTGCTCTATTCTCTATTCTTTTCAGCTTCATCCTCAGCAATCATTCGTTTAAGCTTCTTCTCCATGTTCAGTTCATATTCATGCTCCTTAACCATGGGCGGTAACGTTTTTTGTTTAAACAAAGTGTCTGGCGGTACAATGCGCTGTTCGCCCTTTTTAACCGTGATTCCCTCGCCTTCAGAACAATCCTCAAAATCCTCCAACGCCTCAGCAATCCAGTATCCTTCACTTTTAGTTAAAACCTTAACCTTGTATAATCCCTTATAGTAGCTAAATTCACTCACCAAATCACCAATAGTATTTTCTTTTGGGTGTTATTTAGCTCTTGTTTTTTCTTCTTTAGTGCTATTTTTTCCAAATCAAAAAACAGACTTTTGAGACTTTGATTAATGAAGAAGCTCTCTTATTCGCTAAGTATCTTAGAAATGAAAGAGCAGACTGGAATCCATGCTATCGCGATAGCCGTTATCACAAACTAGTATTCGATATGATGATATGTACCAGAAATCTCAGGAGATTCCAGTAAACAACGAATCCTAAAGAAATTATAGCTATGAAGAAAAGCACGATAAAAAGTTTATTGCCTATTTGTCTAAGCCACTTGAAAAATTTGTTTTGCTTGCCTCCTTTTTTGCGGATAAAGTCTGCCAAGCCAATTATTTCTCCCTTCTTCTGCTTGTTAGTCATGGGAACTTTTGAGTTGTTTAAATTCGTGTAGTTGGGATATTCTAAAGCGTTGCTTTTTATCTTTTCAGCAATATCTGCATAGTTTCGATATCTGTCAAAGGTATAGTATCCCATGAACGCAAAAAAGAAATATGGTACAACAGAAATTAATGGTTGTGCGTTCTCCCAAATGTTTTTTGCCGCTAAATTGACTGGAATAGTCCCCACGATTGCTGAAAGAGCAACGACTCCAAATATTGATGCTAGAAACAAATTTGCAAAAGAGGTTGTTCGACTATTATAAAATTCCAGAAGAGACGATAAAACTTCTATATCACTAGTGCTTCCAGTGGACCAACCAGGCTTCTCAAAATATTGCTGCATATTAGTATCCGAGAAAAAACTTTTGATTATCTGATAGTCTTCTTCGCTTAATTGTGTGCAAATAGCCTTTTGGCATTTGTCAGTCGGCTTGCTCAACCTTGAAATGTCATCAAGCTTCGAAATGTAATCGCAAGTTTTTTTAGTAAACTGATTATTATCATCATGATTTTTGAGAAATTTTTTGAAATTTAGGAATTTTCCTTCACGATTTATTACGTATGGTTTAACATAATGCACCATGCAGTCATTCCATAAAAAATCATCCCGCAAATACTCATGTTCCCCAATTTTCTGCACATTTTCTGGTATGTCTTCAAGTTCCTCTTTGGTAACTACTCGAAACAAGCCAATTATGAAGCCGTTCATAAAATCATAATGAGCAATTATGTCCCCGATGCTTATTTGAGAAAAATCTGCTGATTTTGGCTTTATTGTAGCTAACCCGTTTCTATCACTTGAATTGCAAATCATGTTTTCATGTTCATAGTACCCTAAGGGCAATTGAGCTACAAGCCATTTCTTATGCTTAGTTTCTTCGTCGGCTATAGGGGCATGTATACCAGACATTTAAAGCACTTATTTTACCTATTCTATTGTTAATCATTCTTAAAATTTTCCCAACGTGCTCTATATTTTTGTTACTTTTTTTGGCGCTTGTGCGTATCAAAATTTAATCCAACCAACGACGACTACGACGACCTTACGCCATGTTACTTGAGGAAAAATAATGGTTGGTAAGTTGATAAAAATAATAATAGTTAATCAACGGTATAGAGATTAAATTTTAATTTCGCCGTTTAAATTGCGGCTTTCGGTTTGTTAGTTCAAACTCTGTTTTAGATATAATTACGCACTTGCTTAAAAAGAAAATGGAAATTAATTCTATTTTGGTGGTGACGAAGTTTTGAGTGTTTCTTTCTTGACTACGCCAAAAATTGTTATACCTACTCCAACTAAGGCGAGAGCTACTCCGAGATAAGCGAATTCAAAAGGAAGCAATTGATTGTTTGTGGTAACGTCTCTATATGCGGTTGTAGTCCATTGTTTGGTTACCTGCCAAGTAACATCCTTTGAAGTAAACGTACTTAAACTATTAAAAACAAAATTGTAGTTTTTACTTTGAGGAACTGTCCAATCTTTGTTTACTATGTTAACATTTGAATAGGATAAGTACGTTGTTGAACCATCATTAATGGAGAAATCTATATCCTTACCTGAAGTTACGTTAACCTGAATATTCAATGAATCTCCAGCATTCAGAGAGATTCCATCGGCGACCTTTGATGTTGGAGCTACATCCATCAAAGGACCAAAGCCACCAATCAGCACCGTTGATTGTGGAACTTGATATGATTCGCTTATGGTCTTAGGAACGTAAACAAAAGGCAATGCGATTAACAATATTCCAATAATAAGTGCAAAAACACCTATTCCGACAATTGCCTTTTTCATGTCTATACCCTGTCTTCTTTTCATAAGTATCATCTTTTATGTTTCTTAAAGTAAACCAACAAACCTACGCTAACAGCAACAATAATTGGAAGAACAAATATCAGAGATGGAAACTCTGGAACGGTAGACTCAGGATTTGAACCGCTTAAAGGAATTGCGACTGGCTTCATTAGAGGATGATTATCCTGACAATAGATTGTTTGCGTATCATTCTGCACAGTAGCATATACATAGGGCTGGTTACCTATTCCTGAATTATCAATTTCTTTAGCATTAGGGTACTTCGATAAATAGTCACTCCAATAGTTTCTATCAGCATTTCCGCCAAAGCTTAACCATACTAAAATGTTACCTGTAATGTTATTTTCAGTCATAGTGGCGTTTCCTCCATAATCAAATGAAATTGCTGCAACGGAGGAGAAAGTTATGTTATTGTTAATACAGTCCCCCAAAAACTGGATGGAAGGTATGTAGTCATTATAGAAAGTGTCATTTCCACCGCCATTAGTGCCTATGCCGCCACTGTCAATATACAAGTTCTCAATTGTTACATTGCTTATAGTAGGATGTGCTGGGTTTTGCCCTATTCCGTTTGTTAGGTCTATTTCACCTTGGTTAAGCGAATACCCTGCGCCGTCTATTACTATATTGCTTTTTTGAACTTGAATATTGCCTGAAATGTTAGCTGTCAAAGTGTAAGTATTACCAATCTGTTGAATGCTATTTGTTCCAGTTACTGAACCATCAGCATTGATTATTATGTAACCGACTGATTGTGCCTTGATGAGAGGAACGCTAACCGCTAATGACATTAGGAAAATAAAAATAATAGCTAATGCGAATCCTCTGTTCACACCATCCATCTCTCTGGATAAACTGTTAAGTAGTAAAGATGATAAAAGAGTTTTCGTCAACATTCTTTGACTAAGCGGTGTCCAGAAAACTGGACTAAACGTTCTAAGTGTCATTTTTTCGGTCTACAAAAGAGGGATTAAATAGGCTAATGGATATAACAAGAACAAGACAGATTGAGGCTGAGGGAAAGTGGAAGATGAAAGGCAAGTGGAGAACGATAGGCAACGTGCAGAAGTATTCGATGCATTGGGACATCCAACACGCATACTTATCCTAAAGGTTCTAAGTGAAGGTGCTATCGGTTTCGCTGACTTGAAGAAGAAAACAGCCATAGAGAGCAGCGGGCATCTTCAACACCACTTAACTAAACTCAACGGCTTGATAAAGACAGATGAATACGGCAAGTACTGCCTATCCGATGAAGGAAAAGATGCGCTGCTTACTGTTCAAACAGTAGAGAACATTTCGCCAAAAAGTAACACAAAGGAAAGAGTGCACAAAGGTCACTTTAGGGTGGGCTTAAAACCAGTTGTTTTTCTCCTTATCGCTCTATTGATTATAAGTACAGCAATAGCGGTATACGAATACAATCAAATAATAATTCTTAACAATAAATCTTCGAGTGCTAAACTGAACAATGCAGGTTATTTGTCGGGGTCTAAACTGTACTTGATTTCAGCAAACGCCAGTTATGAAACAATAAATGGAAAAGCATGTTTAGTGATTGATGCTACTGTGAGAAATGACTATACTTCGCAAGAACCACCGCCGATGGATAATTCGGGCATTAACAGTACAGGAGCAGTTTATTTCGGCTTAACCGCTATACTGTATCATGGACATGAAATAGTTTCTTCGGAAGATGTGACAAGCATTGGTTCTACACCATTAGGAGTGCCACAGAATGAATTAGGGAGTGGTCAGACTGCGGTAATCCAAATTGATATGGCAACTTCAGACCATAACGTGGATAGCTATTCAATATATCTCATTGCGATTGCAGGATACCCAATACCATAGGAAGTAAACCAAAGTTACCCTGACTTTTTGGAGAATTCTAAATATTGCTTCATCACGGTTTTGTAGCTTTTGAAAGTTCCTTCTTTCGTTTGGCTGTTTAAAAATTCATCAACAGCCTTATCGTTAAGGTTTGATTTCATTTCGTAGTTCAAACTCATTTTCTTTACATCTCCTTTTATGGTTTCTGAATTTGAACTAACTTTCGAAAACCCGCAACCTTAACGGCTAATTTTTAATCCAACCCATCGGAACTTGATTTCTGAACAGACCACAAGAAATCACTTCTAGAGCGAAAGCTATTAGCTCATAAAGCATTTTATTAAATAAATGTGAGGCGATTTGTATGCAGAAGAAGTGCCCGGTTTGTAAGCAGGTTTATACTACGTTTGATAGTAAGAAGAAGTATTGCAGTGATGCTTGCGCTAAGAAGGCTGGCAAGGCAAAGTAGAGCCTTAAGCTAAAGAGGAAAGCAAAGGCTACCCAACAACGCGACGCTGCCTACACCACCTTAATGAAGCCCAACGCCAAGCAGCCCAAAACTTTGGAGCCACCAAGGTCAGGCTGATTCGTTATCCGTTGTCTATTTCATGAATTGCATCATTAAAAAAATTGTGTATATTTAGTTCTTGTTTTTTCTTTTCTACCGCTTTTCCTCCACATCAAAAACAGCATGTTTGTATGTTGAAAAAGCACTGTTTCATGTTGAAAGTGCGGGTAGTTGAGTCTATGCACATCTATGTTGAATCATATTTGAAGCATATTAGAAGCATCTAGTAGACCCGGGGTAGGCTTGAGCACAAATAAATATCCTAAGACAAAAAACGAGAGCTAAATGCATATGGGAAAAACAAATCAAGGTTTTCTTGACAGGCTACAGTTGGTATTCCTCGCCTTTTTCCACTTTGTGCTATTCGACATAACTTTTGCACATTTAACGAAAAAATCAGTTCCCAAAAAGGTTTTATCTTCTGTCTGCTCTATATGAACTAAGCAAGGAAGTGGCTGAAGGATGGGCGTGATTGAAGAAGCAATAGAACATGCGGAACGTGAAGTTAAGTCTCCTGCCCCGATGGCAAAGCGTGAAGCATGCGACAAAGCCTTCTTGGCTGTCATAAAAGCAGTTGACGAATACCTTGTAGCGAGAGGCTACCCTGAACCTGAACGGCATGGAGAACGTTTCGGCTATGTTCGTGACCTTGAAAAGAAAGACCCTTGCGTTGCCAAAATCGGTTTAAGTGAAAGATTAGGCGCTCGCTTTGGGCTTTCTCATGAAGCCTGCTTCTATGATGGCAGAATAGAGTTTGCCGAAGACGAGATTAAGAAGTCTAAGGCTTTGATTAAAGTAATCAGAGACCTTCCAGTCTGTGAAACCCCAGAATAGTCCTATATCAAAAACATATCAATTTTGTTTACTTTGACTTGCATTCTCTATCAGAGTTTTCCATTTGTTTTCGCCTTCTATTGTTATTCCGCATACTTCCGATGGTGTTTTTCCGTCTAAGCCTTCATGGGGTCGAAGGCGTTAATCAAAGAAATCTCAGGCAATCAAATAACCGACGAAGACTTTACAGAACCTTTTTTCTTTTCCACCGCTTTTTCTCTACATCAAAAACAACAGGTTTGTATGTTAAAAAAGCACCATTTCATGTTGAAAGTGCGCGACTTAATTCTATGTTGAACTATGTTGAATCATATTTGAAGCATATATATAGTAGACCGAGGAGGTAGGCTGTGAGAGAGCAAAGCGCTGCTTGACCTACAGGATACCCTACTATTTGTGCAAAAAACCAACCACAAAAAGCAAACAAAAGCCAAGAACTAAATACATACGGAAAAAAACAAATCAAGGTTTTCTTGATAGGCTACAGCTGGTATTCCTCGCCTTTTACCACAAGCGTCACTTGACCACCCGCATTACCCATAAATCTCTTGAACAGCTCAGCGTTTTCGGTGTGGACTGGGAAAACCTGTTTAGCATTTATCTTTTTGAGCGCTGCTTTCAACTGCAATGGCATCATGTGCCCTGAGACATGCACGTGGTATTGTGGCAAGCCGTAGTGGCTGAGCCAATTGACCAAGCGTTCATAGTCAATCTCCATCTCTTCATTGAACGGTTCCGATGCAGAGAGAACATAGCAACTTCCGGCTACAGGCTGAATAGCATTAAGCTCCTCAAAATCATAAAAGCTAACCGCTAAAACAACTTTGCACTGCTGCTTCGAAACCTCGAACACGTCAAAAATCTTGCCATCCCCGTCAAAGCGTTCAATCAACTGGTTTTCCCACTTGTCATAGCGCTTCTTCGACTTTCGAAAAATCAATATCCCATCATCATCGAGCGCTGGAACCTGCAAGTGCATGTCGTTGTGAAGTGCATCCAGCAAATACGCTTGTTTTAGTGAAACAGCCAAGCACCGATTGTTCTTCTTAGCCATTCGGTAAAACGTGTTCAAGCGGTCAACATCCGAGTAACCAAATTCTGCAAGCAAGATGCCATCGACTTGTGATGCAATCTTGTCCAGTTTCGCTTCCACTTCCGCTTCGTTGGAAACTGTTGCTCCCGTCATGTTGGTGGCTTCAGTCACAATTGCCACAGGCTCAGCTTCCCGGGCTTTTTCCACAAATTCTTGAGTCATCTCTGGCTTGGCACCATGATCTCGAAAATCACCCGTGTAAACTATTGTGCCGTTTGAAGTGTGAATCAGAAAGCCGTAGGCGCCTGGAATTGAATGGTCAACATGAAACGGCTCAACTTCTAAATTGTCTATCTGAATTTTTTTGCCTGTTCTAAAAACGTTAAAGTTGATGTCTGCAACATTGAATTCCAAATCAGCGCGCCGAATATCGCTTAGGGTTCGCAGGATAGTTTGGGTTGTTTCGCCGCAGTACACGGGAATTTCCCGTTTAATGAATGACAAATAAGCCGAATGATCCAAATGCCCGTGAGAAAGGAATACAGCGTTTGTTTCAGGCGGGCTTTGGTCAAACTTGTATATTCCCTGAATCTGCGGTAGGATTCCGAGTTCTTGAAGGCTTTTCTCGCTTTTAGGCGAAAGGAAAGGAGGCGAGTAAAACTGTTTTTTAGCGGTAAAAGACATGCCAAAATCAAAGAAAACTCTGGTGCCTCTGTCTTGAAGTAGAATTTTGTTTCCGCCTATCTCGTTAACTCCTCCATAGAAGGTTAAGGTTGTCTGGTCCTTTACCATGCACTTTCACTTCGGCGTTTCTGTTTTTTTGCAGACGTTTGAAATAACAGAAATAATGGTGAACATTGTGAATATGCTAAAAATCCGTGTGTACTTGGAAGCCCCAGCCTTTTTAACGACCTCGACGTCTCCGCCACCCTTCAAGTAGCCGTTTATGAACGCTTTAGCAATCGCTTCAGCTTTAGCATTCCCATAAAGCGGTTGAAGGTAATGACCTGAATAATACAAAAACACAGCAACATCCCAAGCCTTATCGCCGTCGGCGTCTTGAGCAGCCTGTTCAAAATCAATCATGTAGATAGTGCCATCGGATGTAACCAGCATGTTTTCCGGCTTGGTATCTCCTAAAACGATATTGCGCGAATGA
>CAWJIN010000022.1:0-146058 GCA_963842865.1 Candidatus Bathyarchaeota archaeon
CTTCAATCGAAGGCATTGTCATTAGGTTGCACCTCTAGCTTCCACTAATACTTCAGACGGCCCCTCCCAAACCGACTCCCAAATTGAAGAACCGAATGGCTGTTTTTGTTTTTGTTCAAATATGTTTTGAGTCAGGGTTGCCATCGTGGCAGATTTGTTTCCCTGAAATGGAAGTCCTGTTGCTATGGCAGGCTCAATTGCTCTAATAGCTACATAATTGTCATGGAGCGCACTAGCAAACTTATCAACGAAATCTACGGGGAGGTTAAAAATATTAGCAATTTCACTTGTAGGAAAATAAGGAGCCGAAGCCGATATTGTTTTTACTAAGTCAGGCATGAGGCGAGAAAATTCAGTGACCTAACTATTTCCCTTGGCTGAGGCGCAAAAGGTACACCGATTTCCTTTTGAATGCATAACCGCATGCTGGACCATGGTATCAATTTCGGGTTGCAGGCTTCATCAATTAAACCTTCATAGTGACGACTTATTTGATCCAACTTAAGAGACAGTCTGCTAAATTCTTGATTGCTTGTTTCCTCACTCATTGACTTTTCGTATAGCGAGGACAGGTAAGTCCGTAACACGTCTGCTGAGGATTCCACGCTCCTTTTGGTTAGAAAATCTAATGTTTCTTCAGTCAATTCTTCGAGTAATACCGAAAGGATTCTTTCTCTTGTTCTTAGTCGTATTTCTTTTGAAGTCTCCGAGCCATAGATTGTTTTTCTTTCAATCCGCATTTTCCTGTAGAGTTCTATTTCCTATTTTTTCTTCAAGCTTTGTATAAAGATTAATAAAATCTCGCATAGTTAGCATATGCGAATATTTCTCTATCAGTACGCTTGACAGGTTTTTCACCCCTCACTAATATTGTGTAGCTAATATTATAGTGTGCTACACAGACACACATATAAGCTTAAAAACCTTATGAATTCGGGGTGTGGATTAGGCTTGAGCTGCTTAATCAGACCTCCTTTACTGGCATCATCAAGAGACATCGCTCAGTTGGAGAGCCAAAGGACAAAGACATTACAGGATATACAATGCTTATTCCCTCAAGCGCGAACGCAAAACAGGGCGACTGGCTGGCAATTTAGAATCGGCGTGATAGGTCCGCCTTCATACCAATTCATTTCGCCTGACACCAAAATAATTGAGCTCGACCTATCTGATATAACGGCTAATTATGGGAGAGCCCCGCTAGGGGGTAGGGGATTATATGACGTTGAGAAAGGTAAAATAATCCTAGTATGTGGGAATTGGTGTAGGGAAACGCTAATTCACGAAACACTTCATAGCGTCTCTTTTAGCGCTGTATCTACAAGCTTTTGGCGTTACATAAACTTATTCGAGGGCCTAACTGAGTTTTTTACTGGATACATACTATATGGACTGTACCCAGAATGTTTTGCTGCGTGGAAAGAGCAAAGGTACCATGAATGCGCAGTGACTTACGCATCCTTTGTCAAGCTTTTGTCCGCCTTTTGCCGATTTCTTCGAATTCAAGACCTTTTGCCAGTTTACTTTTGGAATGGAACGAACAACTGGAATGCACAATTTGCCCAATTAATCGACACCATCCACCAAGCTGGCTATCCCGGCTTCCAAGACTTTCGACTACGACCAGGGCTGACAATTGAGACGAGATTTATGGATCAATGCTTGAATAACTTTGGCAAGGTCCAATTCAAGAATACTTATGAGAGCCCATTATCCGAGCTTTTGGATTTCGCCCAAATGCTCCCGTAAGCCTGGTAACCTCAAATTAAGCAAGGTTCATTATTATATCGACGATTGCTCCCAGCCATCGGATTGGCGATGGAATTGCTGATTTGAGAGCGTCTGCGACAAGACCGGTTACAAAACTCGTAATTATACTTACCATGATCCACGATACTACGCCATTGATTACTCCTTGATTAGAGATGTACTGAAGCATGCTTATGACCAACATAACTGCAGCATAGATAGCGGTGGCGTTACTTATAACCGCCAGAATTTCTTTTACACCTTCCACAACTGCCGTAATTATCCCGGTAATTATTTCAGCCATGAACTGCCATTCCCCCCATTTCTCGGTAGCCGTTCCTTTACTTCATATGCTTAGTTTATGCTTGACATATTTAAAACAGACTCGGAAACTGCTCACCGATTTACTAAGTAATCTGCTATAACCTTATTCGTTAAAGTGTTGAATTTATCAGGGTTCTTTTTCTTAAACTGCTCAAGCTGATAACGTGATCTCATAAACTTATTCCAGCTCTTCTTATGCCGCGGTTGCTGCAATTATCCACAAGCAAACTTGGCAGTTTACGCTTAACCCTATAAGGTTTACCATGCTTAGAAGCCCTAAAAAAGAAAAAAGGGAATTGTGCACGGGAGATGGTGACATCACAACAAAAAACGGCTGCGAAATCATCCCGTAGCTTGCTTTATACACTATTTTGTAATTCTTTGCTCTCTTTTCACGGTTGAGGATTTTCCAGCATTCGTTTATTTCAGGTGAATTTTAGCGGTGTCTATGACTAAGCGTTTAGCAAGTTAGCTTAAAAATAGCGTATAATTATAATAATAAAAGATTAAGGAATTACCCAGAAAACATGGAGAAAACCAATGAGACAAAAGTTATCCAAAAAACAGAAAATTATTGTGGTCATCCTAATAGCGGTAGCGTTAAATGTAATTTCCTTTTGCGTTGCATATCCTGAAACGTTTAAGCCAGAAAACGCCACTTATGCGAGAGATTTTTCAGCATACTACCTCGGGGAATGGAGATTGTTCCATAATCCAACCCAAATCTATGCTGGAGGTGCTCAGCCCGGAGATTATCAGATTCTTCCCCATCCTCAAACCTTCAAGTATACGCCTTCTTTCCTGATACTTTTTGCGCCGTTTCTAGCCTTAAGCTACCAGAACGCTCTTACCGCTTTTGACTTGGTACAACTTGCTCTAATTCCAGCCTTGGCTTTCTTTGTCTACAAGATGGTTAAAGACAAAAACATAGTTCTCGGCGCTATAGCAGCAATCATTATTTTAATTGATCCCCTGCCTTCTCCCTTGATAAATTCAGCAGCCATAGTCAGCCTAAAAGCCCAGTCTTTCTCACCAAGTTACTATTTGGGGTATGTCTTAGTAAATGCCCACATACTCCAAACTGTCCTCTTAATAGGCGCTTTATACTTAGGGTTTGCCAAAAAACCATGGTTCTCAGCGTTATTGTTCGCGTTTGGTGCATTCGATCCGCGTGCTGCGCTTTTGGCGCTCCCGCTACTTCTATGGTACAACAGACAAAAAGTACTTCAGTTCATTACAGCCACGGTTACGTTTGTTTCGGCAACCAATTTGCCCTTTTTCTTCTATTATGGAATAGGCTTTGCATTCTTGAAGACAGAAGTTAATGGAAACATCGTCTCACAAATGTACCAATACGATTGGATTCCGTTTTACGCAATTGCCGCGTTAACCGTAGTTGAAATAATAACCGTCATCAGCAGAAAACGAAAAACGCCCTTTGAATTTTCCACTAAAACTGACGGTTTAGGTTAGCTGCTCCTTGAAACTGCTTTTTCTAACGCGTTAAGATCAGAAATAACCTTGTTCGTTAAAGTGTTAAATTTCTCAAGGTTCAGCAAGAATCTCCCGACTTTTAGTCGGAGAGGGGGTCAAAGTTTCTTGTAAACCACATCTTTTTCTTTTGCTGGTTGCACCAATTTTAATCCTATGCTTTGTCCACCTTCAGCGCGTGGAATAGATTTGCCTTCTATTTGCATAGATTCTACAATTTGCTCAAAATCAGTCGAAGGCCCTTTTACGAGTATGCGATCTCCAACACCTAATGGTAACATTAATTCTACTACTGCTACACTGATTTTAGAAAAGAAATGTGTCACATGCCCGATCTCGATTACGGCGTCTTCCACCAAGGTTTTTTCCTCGCTTTCTACTATTAGTTTGATGCCAATTAAAAGTCTTATGTTTTATATAATAAATGGAACTAAATAAATAACTGGAAATTTGCCGTATTAACATGTGTGGTTGTGTAACAACAACAATTAAAATTATTGAATAAAGCTTAAAAGGAAATAAAAAATTGGAGTTTTTCGACTGCTTAAGGTTGGTCGATGGACAATTCTTTGACTCTGGTTTCAATGAATTCAGCTACCTTTTGTTCACTAAATTCTTTTTCGTTTTCTTGTAATTGCAACTGTTCTTTAACTGTGTTTAGAAGGTTTTCGATGTCTATGGGCTTGATCATGTATGCGTCTGCATTCTTGTTTAAGGCTGCTATGGCATTTTGCATCGACGGGTAACCTGTCACCATTATTTTGCGTGTCCGTGGAACAGTGTCCTTAATTAGTTTTAGCAATTCAACGCCCTCCATATCAGGTAATCGGATATCTAATAGCGCAACATTATAGGCTGATTTCCTCGTTTTTTGAACAGCTTCGCTTCCAGTAGCTGCTAAATCAACAAGGTATCCTTCGTCCTCAAGAATAGTCTTCATAGTGTTCCTTATGTTTTCGTCATCATCGACAACGAGGATTTTGGCATGTTTATCCAAATTTTTTCACCTCCAATTTCAGGTTTTGGTTCAATTAGCAAAGTAACTATGAAAGTTGTTCCTTTACCTTTAGCTGTTTCAACCGTTATTTTTCCCCCGTGTGCCTCGATGATGCGTTTGCATATCGCTAAGCCGAAGCCCATACCTTGCGCTTTCGTAGTAAACAATGGGGAGAAAAGGTTTGGCAAAACTTCGTTACTAATCCCTGAGCCGGTGTCCGCGAAAGAGATTTCCAAACCGCCATTTACTTCTTTACTATCAATCGTTATTTTGCCTCCGTTTGGCATAGCATCAACAGCATTTTTGATAAGATTTATGAAAACACGTTTTATTTTGTCAGAATCTACCTTTAGGTGTAGCTCATCTGGAACATGGTTTAGAATTTCCACTTTTTCCGGCATGTTCATCATGGCTAAAGCCTCAGCTAGCAACTTTCGTAATGAGCATTCTTGCAACTCTAAACGGATTTCTCTTGAGTAATCCAAAAGGTCACTGACAATTTTGTTTGAATAATCTACGCATTTATCGATTGTATCAAGCATTTCTTTAGCCTGAACTTCTGAGATTTCTGCACCTTTCTTTTTCAAATAGTAAGCAGAGTTTTTGATTCCTGACAACGGATTACGTAGGTCATGCCCGACCATGCCTGCCAATTCGCCTATAGCAGCTAGACGCTCGGTCTTGACGAGCCTTGCTTGCGCCTGTTTAAGCAGTGCAGTTCTTTTTTCTACAAGTTCTTCGAGTTTTTCAGAGTATTTAGTGAGTTCACTTTGCATACACTTAATTTTTGTTATATCCACTGCAAGCTCCAAGACAGCGACAACGTTGCCCTCGCGGTCTTTCATTGGGGTAGCGGTAACCTCAAAGCGCAACGTATCTCCATGACTTTCAACCGTGGTTTCACGCTTGTCAATGTTCGCGCCGTCAAAAATTTTCTTGACTCCGCAAGCTGGGCAAATTGAGTTATTGCCATCAATTGCTTCGTAACAGGTTTTTCCTTCTATATTGCCAAACACTTGTTTCACGTATTGGTTAATCCAAGTTATCTTGTAGTCTTTGTTAACTAGCAGAAGCCCAGCGCTAATGTTTTGTGTCACAGCTTCAAACTTGTTTTTTTCCTCTTCGAGTTTTTCCTGCAACTGTTTCTTTTCTGTTATGTCTACCGTAAGCTCTAATGCCGCTGTGACCTTTTCCTCGGCGTCCTTAATGGGAGTAGCTATTAGCTCATACCAGCAAGGTAGACCCTTTTCATGTAAGGTTTTATTGAAGTATTCTCGAGAGTCAAAAGATGCGCCTGCAAAAACTTTTTCAGGTCCACAACCTGGGCATACGGTTTCCAGCGTATTAAATGTTGAAAAGCATGTTTTGTTTGTAATGTCGCCCTCGTTTTTTTTCAAAAAACTGTTTGCCCAAAGTATGCGGTAATCCTTATCAAGTATAACCAGCCCAGCACCGATGCTTTTGGTGATATCTTCAAGCATGTCACGTTCCTGTTTAATAGAAGTTTCCATCTTCTTCCGTTCGGAAATGTCCCTAACAATTGCCACTATACAATTTTTATCTTTCAACTTCACTGATGCTACAGAAAGGTCAATCGGAAACCCTGTTCCATCCTTCCTCATTGACGTTGACTCAAAGTGACTCTTTGAAAAGGAATTTTGCTTTAATTCGTTCAGCCACGCTTCATAATTCTTGCGTCCCCTATGTGGAATGACCAATTCAGATAGTTTTCCGCCTACTGCCTCTGTTTCTGTGAAGCCGAAGATTTTCTCTGCAGCGGGATTCCAGTAAATGACCTCGCCTTCTTCATCCACTAAAATGATTGCATCTATGGCAGAGGTGCTGATGGCGCGGAATCGTTCTTCGCTTGCTCTTAGCTCGTCTTCGAGTTGTTTACGTTCAGTGATGTCTTTTACTACTCCGACTGCATTCCATTTACCGCATAACTTTATCGGTGAAATTGACAATTCAGCTGGGAATTCGGTGCCGTCCTTGTGACGCCCGGCTAATTCAACGTTTCCAAATGTGAAATAGCCTGTTCCTGTTTCAGTAAACACCTTTACGCTTGATCTGATGCGTTCTTTTCCCTCTTTGGATATAGTATTTGGAACAACTAGTTTGTGTATATCTTTGCCAATTGCCTCTTTACTTCTGTAGCCGAATGTTTTTTCAGCAGCTGGGTTCCAGCAAGTAACCTTGGCTTTTTCATTCACTAAGATCATAGCATCCTTTGATTGTTGGAAAAGCTTCTTGTATTTCTTCTCAGATTCCTGACACTGTTCATCCATCTTTGCAATTTTTACCAATAATTGCCCCTGAATCTGCTTTTTTTCCGTTATATCCCGTAGAATGATTAGGTCCGCTGGTTCTCCAAAGTAATCGATTCTATTGCCTTTTGGCTCAAAATATTTAGTTTCTCCATTTACAACAAATGAGACTTCGTAATTCTCGATTTTTTCGCCTTCGATTCTTTTCTGGAGCTGATTTTTAAGAAATATCTTTGTTTTTTCATCAATTATCTTTAGGTCTTCAATATGGTTGCCTATTAATTCCTCACTTGCTATTCCAAGAAGAATGCTTGCGGTTTTGTTAGCTGCCAGCACAACACCTTCTTGACTAAAGACCACAATAGAGTCCGAAACGAAGTTTAGGAGCTCTTGAAAGTTATCTTTATACGTGTTGCTTTTGCTTTTCCTCTGCATTAATCCAGACCTCTACGTCTCCTGTTTTCCCTTTATCTTCACAGTTCAGCCTCATGAGCTCAACATGTTGCCTAAACGTTAAATCGGGAACAAGCCAGCTTGGACCGTTCCATTCGTAAAAGCAATTGATTTTTTCATGAAGCTTCTTCATGATAAGTATCTCCAAATGTTTGGCGGCTACGCCGAAAATTTGTTCAAGTGCATTTGAAAAATCATCAATCCTGTAAGGAATATCTTGCTTTGGAATGATGAATTTGTGCTCCAAGTGAAAGTAAATTGATGTTTGTACGCTTTTTCCTAAAGTGGAAAACGCCTCATCCACAGCCTCTAGCAGGATGGTTTCAAATTTTTTATTTCCGTCATTTCCACTCAATTGTTCATCCCAGCGGCTGCCTTTTTCTTTCACAGGTAGCTTGTGAACCCAGTTTCCAGGTTACTAATTCTAAAACGAGAGGAAGGAACTAAAGCGTTATGAATTTCCAATTATTACTGTTAATCATGTTATGAGGCTTTTAATTTGGATGCGTTATCTATCAGATTTTGCAGTACGTTACAGAAGGAAAGTGGTTCTGAAATCACAAATAAGCAATTTTTATTAATGAAGCTGTATTAACGCGGTCCGTCTGATCAGCTTTTGAGGCGGCAAAATTTAGCGAGCCCTGTTCGAGAAGCGTGGCCATCGGCGGGCTTTAACCGGGTTTGCTTTTGACCCCTTTGGTGCTTGACTTAGAAGATGCACGCATGACCCAGCGACCAAGGGAGGAAGTGCACTATTGATATGAAAACTACGTCAAAAGTGCGGGTATCTATCCGCATAAGCGAGGCCAGGAGAATTCTGAATGTTGACACTGAGCGGACAAGGCGGAAGCTTATCATGCGGCTGGAAGAGGTTTTCCACATCGCAGTTATAAGATTTAAGGAAGTTTTGTTTTTGTGCTGTCTTTAAAATTTTCGCATCAATTTCGTCGATATCTGTTTTATGCGGCATGTTTTCCCTCAGTGTTTTCTTAAAAAGAAGGGTGTTAATTAAGCCTTACTGACATAAATTATAAATAATCTAATTAAAATAAATTAAATTTTTGCCAAAACAGCTTATTAAAGGCAAAACTTATAAGCGCTCTCAAACGAAAAGGATACTTCGTTGAGGGGGAAAAGATTAAGCTAAAACTCTTTTCAACCTCAAAAAATTAGGGAGAAAGGAAAAATGAGAAAGACAAAATTAAGATTATTGACTCTTTTTGCAATGCTTGTTTTGATCGCACCTATGATAGCTATGTCGAACATTGCATCAGACAATTCCGTTGTTAAAGCGCAAACCACCACTACCTCCTCTGGCGCTCCGACAGTTCCAACTCCAGGTCCACTACCAAGCGGCGTAACAGTAGCAGAAGCACCCGTATCAGCCCACTTAAGCTTTATCCCTAACCCCACCGGAGTCGGACAGTCTATCCTGATTAATTTCTGGACAAGCCCAGCTCCAGGTGGAAACAGGGAACACCCCGAATACGACTTGATAATCACCGCACCTAGCGGCACAAAGCAAACAATCAAAATGCCATCATACCCTGCAGACGGCACACAATGGACAACCTTCACTCCAGACGTTGTAGGTAACTGGACAATTCAATTCGTTTTCCCAGGAACATATTTCCCAGCAGGAACATACAATAACGGACTCATGATCGGCCCACCATCAAGCGCAAACGGCGGGTCACCATTCGCTCCAGGACCACTATCTTACAATCAATCAGTCTACTATGAGCCAACTTCAACTCCAGTGCAACAACTGATCGTGCAACCAAATCTGGTTCAATCTTGGCCTTCAATGGCGCTACCAGGTCCGGGAGACTACTGGACGCGACCAGTACCCTTTGAATTCCGTGAATGGTGGCCAATCCTAGGCAACTATCCATGGTGGGGCCCTCCAACCGGGATAGCAGCAGAAGACTGGAACCAATACTACCCCAACACGACACCAGAATACAATCCAAGTGCAGGCTTCTATCCATGGATTACAGGACCAACCAGCCCCCACATAGTCTGGGGCAAACAAGAAGCTCTTGAAGGCATTGTTGGCGGAGACTACGGAATAGCTGGCTTAGGCAAGGAAATTACTGGATATGGCGGGAAACCAAACATTATACTGTGGAATCGGGCATACCAAACTTACAGTGCAGTAAGCCCAACATCCCCACTCGCCCAAACGTACTGGGAATGCTATGACATCCAGACGGGAAATGTTTACTGGTCAAGACCACTCTATGCAGGCGAATCAGCACCAACCATAATCGAGTACAGCGATAAAAGCTATTCAGGCTCAGGAGTCCAAGGCGGCGACATCACACCAGGTGAACCATCCCTCATAACGTTGGGCGCTGGATTCAGTATGTTCAGTTATGGACCTCCAGGGCCTCTTTTCATGCAAACATATGATCCTTTCACTGGCATCATGACTGGCAACTACTCTCTTGCTCCGTTGACATCAGCAACCTACTACGCGAACGGACTAGCCTATGGCATTCAAACGGTCGGTTTTGGTCCATCAGCTCAAAACTTCCTCATTAACTTCACAACACAAGGCAGCGGCACGTTGAGTTCCAGAATTATCAGCAACACAACATATCCGATGGCCATGGTTCCAAGCACCATTGATTACGCTGGAAACTTCGCAGCAAACATTGTCGGTGTCACCAGCGGCGGCGCATTCTCTTCAATGATAATAACTGGCTACAACTTTTGGACAGGCCAAGTTCTATGGAACATATCAGTCAATCAACCAGAATACAGCGGTAGCGCCAACATGGCAGATCATGGAATATTAGCAGTATTATCAGCCAACGGCTTCTATTTGGGATACAATGAGCAGACTGGCCAGCAAGTTTGGCAAAGCCCAACTATGAGTTACCCATGGGACAGCTCAGGATTCGGAGTCTACGGTGTACAATCAGCATACGGCCTCTTCTACCGAGAAGCATACTCAGGAGTCTACGCCTTCAACTGGACAAACGGCCAAATCGTTTGGAAGTTTTCGTCACCAGCATTCTTCCAAACCGAAAGTCACTACACATTAACAAACGGCACAGCAGTCTACCCATTCAACGCCCAAGCCATAGTCCTTGACGGAATGCTGTACGTCTACAACGCTGAACACTCGCCAAAAGTACCCTACACAAGAGGCTGGGGAACCTACTGTATCAACGCCACAACAGGTCAAGAAATCTGGGAAGTAATGTTTGCTGGTACTAATTGGTTTGGCGGCACAGACTTAGCTGCTTCCGGCGGATATCTGTCACTCGGCTGCGACAACGGATACCAGTACTACTTCGGCATGGGCTTAAGCTCAACAACAGTAACCGCATCACCAGCTGCAACAAGCGACGGCTCACAAGTAATGATCCAAGGCACAGTCCTAGACCAATCACCAGCCCAACCAGGAACACCATGCGTTTCCGACGCTTCAATGGCAACCCAAATGGAATACCTACATAAACAAATGCCAATCACAGGAATCTATGGCAATGCAACCATAACAGGGGTACCAGTAACACTCACAGCCATTGACTCATCTGGCAAAGTCTACAACATCGGCACAGCCACAACCAACGGCTACTATGGCACATTCGGCTACGCTTGGACACCACCAGCAGCAGGCACCTACACCATCACCGCAACATACGCAGGAGACGACTCATACGCCACTTCAGCAGCAGCAACCAACATAGTAGTCGCACCAACAGTCGTAACACCAACGCCAGCACCAACCGCTGCACCATCTAACCTGGCAAATACAACGGACCTAATGACATACATAGCCATTGCTACAATCGCTATAATCATTGCAATAGCCATAGCCACAGTTTTAATCCTCAGAAGACACAAATAAAAGTAAGCAAGCACAAATCAACATCTTCCCCCTTTTTTAGTTTTTCAGGTGCATTGGAAGAGGCTGAGAAGGCTCGGGTAAGAAAGAAAATTACCTATCATTGGCATTTGTCTTTTTCCTAAGTTTCCTATGTAGATTTTGACGGCTTCGGGTTCCATTAGGTTTACGACTCTGTTTAGTTGTCTTAGGGTGTTAAAAACTTGTTTTCTTGTGTGTTTGGCTTTGGCTCACCTAACATTTTTTCTAAAGTCTTTAATATTCGGGTGTTGTAGTCTTGGAAGGCGGGGCCGTCGTCTAGCAATAGGTTAAAACCATGTATCTCGGTTAATTGCCTACTGGATTGGTTCAGGATACATGCCTGGGGCGTATGCGATCCTGGGTTCAAATCCCAGCGGCCCCACCACAAACACCAATAACTCCATATTGTTCCAAGCAGTAAGTTAGAGAAATAACGGCTCATCTCCGTTTTGGAGAAAGCCGATTTTGGGTTCTATGCCTTACCCTAAGAATGCCTCTTTTCATTACTTCTACTTGTTTAGGAATCTCCATGAAAGCACGATGCTTATTGCAGTCATTATCACAGCAAAGGCGCCAACATACGCGAAATCAACCGCAAGATGGCTGAGACTGCCGCTGTCGATTATGAATCGTCTAACTGCATCAACTGCGTATGACGTGGGATTTGCGTTTGCCACTGGTTGCAGCCAGTTAGGCATCAAATTAACTGGGAAAAATGCGTTGCTGGCAAACATCAAAGGTATGGTAACGAAATTTATGAAAGCACTTTGTGTTTCTATTCGCGTTGACCTCAGGCTAACGGCGATGAAGATTGAGCTCATTCCCATGCCGAATAGAAATACGATCGCGACTGTGCCAAGAATACTGAGTGGACTGAAGTTTGTGCCTGTCTTTATGCCGAACAAGAAAGCGATGCCGATCAATATGAAGGCTTGTACCAACGCTCGTAGTGTTGAGGCGAAAATCTTGGATACTACTATAACAGATTTAGAAACAGACGTTGACAGAAGTTTATCAATGAAGCCAAAACGTCGATCAAGAACAACTGATGTGGAACTATAAGTGGTTGCAAGAAGTGTTATGAAAATAACAATGCCGCAAGCCAAGAAAGAGAAGTAATCAGTTACGCCAAATACATTCGTCATTACGTGCGATTGCAGACCACCAAAATACGAGCTTATTTGCAGAAGTTGTTGTTGGGTGGCTGGTGGAGTAAGTGTCAAAGGCGGAAAGTGCCCAGCGGCGAATATTCCACCAATGTTTATGCCTTTCCCAAGCAGACCCATCCATATAATAGGCTGGAGAACAGTGAGAACGAATACAACGGGATTTTTGAACCATTTTATGAGTTCACGACTCGTTAGCGCTCCCAAACCATGTAGGGGATTGTTAGACTCTCTGACGTTGCTAGTCATACATCATCACATCCTTCTTCCTTCTGCTTTTTGCATAGTTTCCCTTTGCCGAAGAACCGTAACTTTAGATCCTTCTTCTTCCCGCAAACTCTTGCCCGTGAACTCCATGTAAACTTCATCCAGCGTGGGTTTCGCCAATGAAAGCTTTATCACTTTATGTCCTTCCGTTCTCACTGCCTCTATTATGTCTGGAGCGGTTTCCTCTCCATCTTCTACTTTTATCCTATAGGTGCTATCCTGTCTTTTCACTTCCTTAACTCTTGGAATTTTTTCAATTATGCCAGAAATGTCTGTGGCATCGTGGATGCTTAACGTTATAATGTCTCCGCCGAGTCCTGTTTTCAAATCATTTGGAGTGCCAATGGTAACTATTTTTCCATGGTCAATGATGGCAACGCGGTTGCACAGCGAGTCAGCCTCTTCCAAATAATGCGTTGTCAGAAAAAGGGTTGCGCCAAACTCTTTTTTCAACGTTTTGAGGTAATCCCAAGTGGCTGCTCTTGTTTGGACATCTAATCCCAAGGTGGGTTCGTCTAGAAAGAGCACTTTAGGGCTGTTTATTAAACTGCAAACAAGTTCTAGCCTTCTGCGCATTCCTCCCGAGTAAGTTTGAACTGCTTTGTCTTTGAATGCGGTTAACTCAACTAGGTTCAAGAGTTCCAAGGCACGTTTCTTCGAAGTATCCTTTGGAACTCCGTAAAGGGCTGCGCATAACAATATGTTCTGATAGCCTGTTAGATCTTCGTCGGCAGTATATTCCTGTGGCAACATACCGATCAAGTTCTTGACGCTTGATTTCTGTTTGGCAACATCGTTGCCAAGTATCAAGGCCCTTCCTTCTGTTGGCTTAAGTATTGTGGTGAGCATTTTGATTGTTGTTGTTTTTCCAGCTCCATTTGGCCCTAAAAAACCAAAATTCTCGCCTCGTTTCACGGTGAAACTTACATGATCAACAGCCACTAGACCGCCGTTAAAGATTTTTGTCAACCCTTCAACAATTATTACATCTTCGGTCATGTTTCTTACTCTCTGATACTTTGGTTTAAACTAGAGAAAAGCTATTCTGCCGAATTTGCTTTTAGCGGACATGTCCGCCCCAAGCAAAACACATATTTGACTAAGTGATACACATTGGTTTATGCGAAGACTTGTAGTGGAGCTTCCGAAGGATGAATTTATCAAGATCGAAGGAGGCTCGCAACTTCTTGAAAACGTAAAGACTTTGGAAGTTTTGATGATTCTCAGGCATACCGATAAAGAGATAACGATGATTTGCAGGGTGGAACTTGAAACTGAAGTCTCCAACGTCGAAGACTACGCCAAGCTAGTTAGCGACAACACCTATCAAGTACAACTTCTTGAACGGGAAAATGGGGGTGCATACATAGTCCTCGTTAAACACAAACTGAAGCAAATCGATGAAAACCTTCGCACGCGTTCGCAGGCGTTTTGGGAAAAAGGAGGATATGTTGTCTCTAGAGAAATGTGGGGAGGGAAGTTCAGGATGACCTTTCTTGGTAGCGTACATCAGATCAGAGAGACTCTAAAGACGTTGGAAAGATCAGGCATGCGTCATAGAATAGTGTCACTCACAGATGCAAAGTTCTCGCCTGATTCGCCGCTTAACGCTTTGACTGAAAAGCAGAGACGCATTCTGATTGCCGCATACAAGCTAGGGTATTACAACCTGCCGCGAAGAGTCAATTCCAGGCAATTGTCCGAAAAACTCGGCCTTCACAAATCAGCTTTAGCTACTCACAGGAGAAAAGCAGAGCTTCGCTTGCTCGCTGCAATATTAAGCGAATTATAATACTGAATATGCTATTTAGTCGCTAGTTTATGTGGCAACATTGCTGGCTTACTATGCCGACAAAAAAGGGGAAAACGGGTGATGTCATCAAGAGTCTAGGTTCAAATCCCAGCGGCCTCACCACAAACACCAACGGCCTGATGATGCAAAGTTATCTGAGAACGCTTGCCTTTGTACGGGTGCGCTTTATTTTGCGATTGTATTCTAAAAAGCATTTTTACTTAATTTAAGATAGAGTTCACCATCATTCCTATTATTTAATCGTTCATTCTCATGAGATTTTTACTTCCGAGGCTTGATCTTTTACGTACCTCCGATATTTCGCTGCATAATATGCAAATGCCACCAGTAACATGCTTGTGCATAATGTGACCAAGGGTATACTGGTTTCTTCAATCATTTTTCCGCCTACACACGCTTGAAATAGACGATTTCTTTTCTGGCGGATTCCTTCTTTTCTGATGATGATTTTTTCATTTGTTTCATCAACTTGTTTTTTTGTTAGAATAATCTAAGTTTTTGGTGTTACACTTTGATTTTGAGTTCTAACCTGATGCTGTACACTATGAAGGCAAATGAACCGATGATTACGGCTATTGAAGCTACATCAATTATTCCAAACATATTTTCACCCTTTTATTCTATAATTAGTTACATGCCCAGCTAAATATAAATGTAATTATGATTTGTTCATAATTTTTCATAAATGTTAGACAGCCGTCTAAACGGGAACAGAAAACTTATATGCAATAAAATTAAATAGTGTTATGTTTAAACAAAAAAACGAGTGAAAAAGAAAAAAGAGGTAAAAAAAAATTGAAAGCCTACATACTTTTAAGCACCAAACCAGGCACATCGTTAGAAGTCGTTAAGAGGATAAAAGAAAAAGTCAAAGAGACCATCATTGCCGACGCCATCTTCGGCCGATACGACGCAATAATAGGTTTAGAAGCTCAAGCGCTTGAAGACATAAACCAAGTGGTCTACAAAATAATCGAAAGAGATCCCAACGTAATCCGCACCGAAACTTCCATCGTTCTATCACCAATGTAGCTCTTATGCAGAAGCCGAAAGTTCCCAAATCATTTTTTTAATTTTTTTAAGTAGCAGTTGCTAGAAAACAAAAATACAGGTGTTAGGCCCCAAAAAAATTAACTGCTCTACTTTAAACAGGTGAAGATGCAGAGGGGCTGGTTTCTTCGATGCATTTTGGTCCTTTGTGAGCTTTAAGAACAATAGAGCTTACGGTGCTTTTTACACCTTTTATTTTCATAATCTTGTTCTTGAGGATGTCTCGAAATTCTTCTATGTCAGCAGCTGAAACCAAAGTTACGATGTCAAATTCGCCGGTAACTTCGTATAATTCTTCGAGGTGTTCCAATTGGGCAAGCGAGTCTAATACCTCATCCATCTCTGGAGATTCAACAAATATGTCCACAAATGCAAGTAGCTTTGGCATACAGGTCGTCTTGCCTAATCGAACATGAGTTCGATGTATTTATACTTATCTCGCCATACAGACAGTTTTTTCATCTTTTACCTAACAAATGCACGGTATCAAGGTTAAAAATTGGAAATTTGTTAAAAGACTATCGCTTATGTTTAGCACTCAGTAACCGTCAAATTTTACCAAGCGCTAAAATATTATCCTGTGAAATTACTGTAAACCGAAGGATAATCTTTTATAAGCACCAGATTGAGTTGCAAGGGGTCTACATATGGACTGCCAAAAATCCAAAACGTTCCCTGCTGATTCTGGTTCACTATATTTGTTAACGAATCGACAGGAATCCCAGTTGCATTGCTTATTCCTGGTATCTGCGAGTAAGCGTCTTGAAGCGTGATATCTGGGTCGACGCCTGACGCTGATGGTGACGATGTCTCGTTTCTTGTATGGAAGAAAATGGGCAAGGTAAAGCTTTGAGCGATAAGAGTCGATCCAACATTTTGCCCGTTGAGCTGGACGAGTTCGCCGTTCGCTTGGTAGGGAAAGAAAACTTGGCCTATGCCCGTGATTACTATTGGGAAAAGTATTCCGCAAATCAACAGCGAAACCAGTGTTAATCCTATAATTGGTCTTAGGTTCTTTAATTTCCATTTTTGTTTTTGTTCTGTTGTCATAGTTCATTGCTTCCTAAACGTGAAATACTCCTACAAGGAACAGATCTATCAGTTTAATTCCTACGAATGGCACAATAACGCCGCCTACACCATAGATTAAGGTGTTCTTTAGGAAAAGCGTCATGGTGCTCGTGGGTTTGAAAGCGATTCCTCGCATGGCAAGAGGAATCAAAAGCGGAATGATGATAGCGTTGAATATTAGAGCGGACAGGACAGCACTTTGCAAGCTGTACAAGATGTAAGAATGTTTAGAGCTGCCAGTGAGGAATGGCTGTTGCCATGATAACAGGCATGATTGCGAAGTACTTGGACGACATCATTGGCTATGCTAAAAGCAGTAACCGCGCCTCGAGTCATGAGCAACTGTTTCCCAAGCATGACGACATCAATTATTTTTGCTGGGTTCGATTCCAAGTCAACCATGTTCGCTGCCTCCTTAGCAGCTTCTGTGCCAGAGTTCATGGCGAGCCCACGTCGGCAGCTGCAAGTGCTGGGGCATCATTGCTTCCATCGCCAATCATTGCGACAATTCTGCCTTCAGCTTGCTCCCTCTTGGCGATGTTGTACTTGTCTTCGGGCTTGGCTTGCGCTACATATTCGTCCATTCCAACCTCTGACGCAATACTTTTTGCAGTAAGTGGTTGGTCTCCAGTTATCATGACTGGGCGGATTCCCATGACTTTAAGAGCTGAATTTTTTCTTTTATGCCTTCTTTGAGGACATCTTTCAGTCTGATTATTCCGATGGCTTTGCGGTTTCTTGCGATGGCTATAGGTGTTTCGCCCTCTGCAGATATTCCTTCTACGATGAGGTCGTAGTTTGGAGGAACGGAAGCTACAATTTTTTTGATGGCTTCTGGAGCGCCTTTGATAGATTTCAATTTCAGGTTCAATTCTTGCAGGCAACGCCTGATTCGGAGACTGTTGAGGATTTTCTTCTGATTCTCAGTCGGTCTCGTCCTGATTTGTCACCTTTTGGAAGCGTTAGCCCTATATGAGTTATTTTCACTCCGCTCGTGCGGGTGCTGGCTGAGAACGGGTAAGTTTCTGAAAGTGCGAGAGAGTTCAGTTCTTTTGGTATGAAACCTTTCTCATATGCGAGCTTGAGTATGCTGCGTCCTTCTGGAGTGTCATCATGCCATGAAGAAAGGAATGCTGCTTCCCCTACTTCTTCTTCTGTAAATCCGTCCAATGGTACGAACTTTATAGCTTGCCTGTTCCCCACCGTAATGGTGCCTGTCTTGTCGAGAAGAACGACGTCTGCATCGCCAGCGGTTTCTATAGCTTTTCCGGACTTTGCAATTATTTTACTTTTGTACAGTCTGGACATTCCGGAGAGCCCGATTGCTGGAAGCAAAGCGCCAATGGTTGTGGGGAGGAGGCAAACGTAGAGCGCGATTAGCACGGAGAGGTCAGCGCCCAAACCCAGCGCGACCGACATGCCTAACAAAGTAACTATTATAATGGTGAAGATGGCGGTCAATCCAATCAGCACAATGGTTACTGCAACTTCGTTAGGCGTCTTTGGCCTCTTAGAAGATTCAACCATCTTTATCATTTGATCAATGAAGGTCTCGCCAGGATTCGTCGTAACCTTCGCCGTCAAAGTATCGCTGACGACTCGTGAGCCTCCGATAAGCGAGTCTCCAGGCGCCTTCCGAACCGGGGCTGATTCACCCGTGACAAGCGACTCGTCAACCATGGCGATTCCCTCCAGTATATCAGCGTCTAGAGGAACGACGTCGCCTTTTTCAATCAGGATAAGATCATCTTTTCGGAGCTCAGTCGATTTTGCGCCAACTATCTTCCTCGTCCATTCTTCCGTTACAATTTTTTTGGCTGGCACCTCAGTTTCCAATTTCCGTAAGGCACCAGCTGTGCTTTTTGCCTGTTGCTCAGCAAGAGCATCGGAGAGTGTGCTGAACCAAACTGTAATGAGGAGAATTGCGGCGACTGCAATATAGAAGACTCGCAGGCCGACACTGGCTATTGGCCCGAAAGCCTGTGGAACGATGGCCATTGCTGCTACAATAAAGAACGTGATTTCAACTATTAGCATCACTACGTTTTTGAGCAGTGATTTAGGGCTTAAACGGACTAACGAATCAATCAGCACTTTTTTAGAGAAGGCTGACCTCATTCCTCCAGAGGCGGGTTCGCTACTCTTTGCTGGTGCTAAAGTTTTCGTCATCATCAGAAGCCATTCTTTAACCCCCCGAAGAATGATGCAATTGGTCCAATCGCCAAGAACGGGAAGAACGATAATACTACAAGTATGATGATGCTGGCAACTAGAACTATAGTAAATAGCAATGTGTCGGTTTTGAGCCCCGTGGTGGTGCCAGTTCGTTTTCGCCCGATCATAGAGCCTGACAGTGCAAGCAAGATTAGAATTGGACCATAGCGTCCTATTAACATGACGATGGCGGTAGCTATGTTAAAGAACAGGGTATTTCCTTGGGCGCCTAGGAAATCGGAACCGTTGTTCGCCGCCGCTGACGTGAATTCCCACAGGATTTGAGTGAAACCTACAGAGCTTCCGTTGACGCCAATGGCTGCCGCTGCGCCCGAAGCATACGCTGTTACTGTGGGTATTAGTATGGTAATGGGATGAAGTAGGAAAGCCACCATGACAAGCAATACGTCACGGCCAGTGATCTTGACGCTCAGGTATTCAGGAGTTCTTCCAGACATTAACCCAACGACGAAGACGGTAATTAAGACGAACATTACCATGTACATCATTCCAACTCCTTTCCCACCTGGAATCGACTGAATGAACATCCCCAAGAAACCAGAAGTTATCCCCAGAGGATGAATCCCTGAAAGCGAAGCGTTAACGGAGCCAGTTGTGCACATAGTCGTAATTACAGTCCACAAAGTGGACGATGAAACCGCCGAACCGAGTTTCAATTCCTGGACCAACCGCGGGAAGCGATGGAATAAACGCTAAGGCTAGACAACTTCCGCCAAGAATCAAAGCGCCCCCCACAAGCGGTATGGATTCGCTTTTTTTGCCTATCATTTCACCGAAAACAAAGAGCATACGCTAGTGGGAAGCAGAAGCATTAGAATTATCATGATAACGTCCGTGTATTGGGAGGGGTTCATGAAGGGATAGGCAGCGTTTGCACCGTAATACCCGCCGCCGTTTGTGCCCAGTTGCATTATGGCGTCCATGGAAGCGACAGGCCCGAGCTAGAATTGTTTGTGTGGCTCCTTCTATGGTCTTTACTGTGGTGTAGCCGGTGAGGGTTTGGGGTACACCCAAGGCGAGAAGTACAATTGAGGCTATAAAGGCGAGTGGCAAGAAAATTCTTGTAATGGATCTGGTGAAGTCAACGTAGAAGTTGCCCATGTCTTTTGAGGTGGGGATTAATCCTCGGATAAATGCGATGCCCACGCATAATCCTGTGATTGGGGAGGCAAATTGAAGCCACTGTGAGGACGCTTGTTTGACTAAGATAAGAGAAAGCGGCTTCGCCGTTATAATGCTGAAGGTCAGTGTTTGTCGTGAAAGAGACTGCTTGCATAAAGGCAAGGTCCGGGTGTATGTCGGGAAAATGCATGGGGTTAAGGGGTAAGCTGCCTTGGAAGACCATGATTAGAAAGGCGATAATAATCATGACAACGTTTACCAGCAGGGCTGCGAGGAAGTACTGCTTCCAGCCCATCGTCTGTTCTGTGTCTACTCCAATGATTTTGTAAATGAAGTTCTCGACTGGATTAAGTATTTTATCTAAACGGCTTGGTTTTCGATTATAGACTGCGATAAGGTAGGGCGCTATAAGTTTCGCTAAAACTATTGCTACTCCAATTATAAGAATGACTGCCAGCGCCTGAACTGCATTGATCAATTATTCCGAAACTCCAGATAACATTCGTGCTCACTATGGCTCCTTTCCACTCCTCTTCTATTTTGCTACTGAAGTATTAGCTTTTACGGATAAACATCTTGGTCCTTTGCAAGGTTGCAAAATTATCGTTGTTATAGTGCTTTTTATGCCGTTAATCTTCATTATTTTCTTATGCAGAACATCCCTGAACTCTTCAAGGCAAGACGCGGAAACTAATGAAACTATGTCGTATTCTCCAGCTACCTCGTAGATTTCTTCGATGTTTTTGAGTTCTGCAAGAGCCGTCAATACTTGGTCTTTTTGGGCCGGTTCCACGAATATGTTAACAGATGCTAATAACCGGTTCATTACTATACTATCCTCTTCGCTAAGGGAACGATCTCTACAGTTGAACCCGTGTCTTCTCTACGGGCATTTTGGAACGAACATTCAGTACATGCACTTTTCATATAAATCACCATTAATAACCCGCTAATCCTGCGTTTTACGACTTATGAAATCCCTTCAGCTTTTGCCCGCTTCTTAACCGAAAAGCTTCGATTTCGGAAAGCGGAAACCGTTGAGGCTGCTGAGCCAGTTCTCACCCAGAACATGGTCGTAAAGCTCTGCAATTTTTTTGCTCCTTAACTTTCATATTCATCACATCTTTACCTATTAAAGCTATTTATGATTTGTACATAATTTTTCAGAAAAATTGAACTAATTTACATGAAAATGCAAATAATTGAAAAACATGAACGCATCCAAAACATAAAATCAACAAAACATGTCGAAACAACACATATTCCGAACTGCACAGGTTCTTACGAAAACGGAAATGGGCCGCCTTTAAATCAATCAAAATACAATTGAGTTTTAACTAATTTTCTGTTGAAAAAGAACTTGTAAATGAGCGATAAGCTTCTCCGAGAGCGAAAGGTATCAACCCGATGCCCAAACAAATAGCAATTTCTAAGCCAAATGTCTAATTATAGTTATGTTGATTGGACATTCTTCTTGTTTTTCATAAAAGTTATGAACACTTCACAATCACGTTTATATAGGATGATGGCTTAATAAAGAATGTTCAATAAAATGAAAATAAAGTGGAAGAATGTTGGGATTATTGGATTTATTCTGGACATGTGTAATATTTGGGTCAATAGTGACAATAGGCTACAGACTCCACTCAGAAATTAAAAATGACTAACTAGCGCCATAAGTTAATTCCATTGTTCACTTCATCAACATTGGGTTTTTATTGAATATTGGTTAAAAAAAAAACCCCCCGCAAGCAAGCATAAAACTTTCTTTCTTCTTCAAAGTTCAATTTTTCTTTTGCTCAAGAAAACAGTCTAATCATGAGCTTTTGTGCATAAATTTTATATTTTTATGGAAATATTTACAGTTATTCATAATTATTATGAACAAATCTTAATTAGGTTTATATTTCGGGGTATTTGCTTTATTGTACCAATAGTTCGGTGCTACTAGATGAAAAAGAGAATGGAATCTCCAATTGTAAACAAGTCAAGCAGAAAGCACGACGCGCTACTCGTTAAAAAAGGCAAAAAACTATTTTCCGCTATTTTCAGCTTGCCACTTAGAGGAGGGAAAATAGATGTCTACTGACTCAACAGGTGCAAAGAAGCAAAGCGCACCTCAATTGAAAAAAGCTCTCGGCCTCGGCGGAGTTACAATAAATGCCATGGCCTTAATAGCTCCAGGGGCATTCTTATGGCTCACTTTTCAGATGAACGCAGCTCAGACCACCCCGTCTGGCGCTTCAACGGCAAACGACATATTTTTTGGCCTTACATTAGCATTAATTTTGGCGTTCCTAACTGCTGCTTCTTATTCGTGGCTAGCACGGCGTTACCCCGATGCTGGTCCTGGCAGTTCGTATTATTTTGCTCAAAGAGCCTTACTAGACAACGGAGCCAGCAACACTTCAGCTAGAAACGCAAAGTTTGGTGTCGGGTGGATTTCTCACCTCTACTACTGGGTGTATCCTGGGGTTATGGTTGCAGCAATGTCTATCCTGCTCACATGGATTTTATCGGTACTTGGATTCAGCATTTCACCCTTGGGCGAAATCGCAATCGCCTGCTTATTTGCAGTCGTCACAGGCGCGATAGCTTACCGTGGAATTCAAGGATCAACGAAAACAAACCTTCTTCTCAACGTAGTTCAAATCGGAATGCTGGTCATCATCACTGGAATGGCATTGGCATTCCGTTTTACTAACCCTCAACATGTAACCTTCACGTTCACTAGCCTAGGCGGAATAGTCACACCTCATGATATCAGCTTCGTGTTATTTCAAGCGACTGTCGCTATCTTAGTTCTAGTCGGATTCGAATCCGCAACAGCATACACTGGAGAAGCCAAAGATCCCAAGGTTGTTCCAAAGGCAATTATTTTATCATTGATTATCCAAGGAGCCTTCGCGTATCTGTTCGAATACTTCGGAGCTGAGGCATGGATGAACTCCAGCTATACTATAACACAAAGCGGCAAGGTATTTACAGGATTTAGCGCTGCTGCAGTTTCGAGCGCCCCCATCGGCGATATGGTTCGCACCCTTGGGAACGTATTCCTCGGAGGCAACGGATTTACACTAGAGTTAATAGTAGCTGCAATTGTGGCCGCTGCAATTTTAGGAACTACCCTTGCATGCATGAACACTGGCGTTAGAGTAACCTACGCAATAAGCCGAGACACTGAAGTTCCTTATCACCTCAGCAAGCTAAACCCAAAATACTCCACTCCGGCGATTGGTATCTGGATAATGACAGCTGTTGCAGCCGCTATAGGATCTTTCGGAGTACTTACAATAACAAACCTAACCTCAATTACATTGCTATCAAACTTTGGCACCTTCATGCTATATGGACTAACAAACATTGTAGCATTAATCGCATTCACTAAAGAACGCAGTTCAATACTAAAACGCAAAGTAGTTCCAATAGCAGGCTTCGCCGCCAACGCTCTCATGATGGCTACTATCCTATACCTCAGCATAGCCGGCGGAGGGACTTCACGATTGGAAGGAACCTTTGCCATGGTCGGCACCGCAATATGGTTGATAGCAGGTTTAGTCTACTTCCGTGTTAACTCAAAATCAAAGCCTTCCGGTTTGTTCCCATTCCCAGGCAAAGATGAGGATGAGAACAAAACTGCAGGAGCCACTAAGTCCAGAACCATCAAGTTCTGGAAAAAGATTAGCTCCCTTTTTCCTTTTTTTAGCAAAACACCACCACTTACACCTTAATGGCTGGTAAACCCATGATCAAGACAATAGAGGCTAAATGGTGCCTATGATTAACCCTATTGTGAAGCTTAGCAGTGGCACGATTACCCAGCTTAAGGCTATCAGCAGGAACGGCTTGACCGAGACGAACTTGGATCTGTAAGATATTCCTGTTCCGAACACTGCCGACGCCAAGGCTTGCGTGTTGGAAAGTGGAATTTTTAAAATCGTAGCCACCTCAACAAGAACTGTTGAAACCACAAGTGTCGCCGTAGCGTTTGGGTACCGCATGAGAAAAAGCTCTTGACCAACCCTACGAATCTCGCCCGCACTAAAATAGAACGTTCCGATAAATATTGCAACAATTGCAGCTATGACAGTTGTTATATTGAAACCGCCTGTGGCCACTATCAACCCCAGGGTATTCGCTCCTAGAACATATGAAGTAGAAAACGCTAAAACAATAAGCAAGATTTTGTAGGTCTGTAGCCTTCGCCAAATGTTTTCAGGCCAGCCCCTGTTTATGATTCTGATGAGATAAAAAGCAAAAACTATAGCAATAATGGGAGCCGCAACCCACATGGCCGCCACCTCAGCTATGTAAGCACTGTTTGTAAGTGAACCAGTTGCAATGGATAAGCCTGCGAGCAAACCGACAAGCGACATGCTCATAGACGCTGGCACTCTAATTAAGTCGGCAATAACAAAAATTAATATCGCCGCCAGCAAAGCTTCCGCCCGAAACTGCAAAGCCACACTTGGCAGCAGTACGTTTACTGTTTTTGTCATTCCTATGCCTTGGGCAGCGAGTCCCAGCGAAAACCCTGCAGCGCCAAGCAGCATACCAAATCGTTTACTTATGATTCTTGAGCCTACAGCGGGGCCAACACATGCGGACAGGTTGTTGCCTGAGACTAACATTACCGTGATGAAAGTTAATATCAGAATAATGATTGAAAGCCAAAGCATTTTGACGTCACTTGAGGATGGAAGTAACCACGGTGACAATCAGGTCTGAGAGGTCCTCACAGGAATCAAGTACGTCGTCGCATTTGTGCATAAGTTCAGAATAATGAAAGAATTGTAAGTAACGCAAGTTCGGCGTCATATTATATAGCCTGTCAAATCCCTCGTCCTTTAGGTCATCGCCTTGCTCTTCTAGGGCTTCAATTTCTTTGCGCAACCCCAAAATCTCCGTAACGCTGGATGAGGAGAGCGCCTGTTTGAGCTTTAAGAGGGATTTTTCCGCGAGCGCAAGAATGCTCAGATATACAGAGTCCCAACTAGGACGTTTCAATTCTAAACCCGCAGAGTAGACTTTCGCCATTCGATTTAGTTCCCTGCTGAGGTAATAGTGTAGGTCAACTATGTCGTCAGCAACTTGGACAGATTTAAGCAGGTCATCTATTATGTTGGGGCTGATGGCGCCGCTTGTAATGTCTTCGCTTATTTTGAAGGCTATTTCATCAGATTTTTTCTCAAGTGTCTGCACGGCATGCATGGCTTCAGTTACATCGTTTCCCTTGAAATCTAAACTGAAGATGCTTGATACAAGAGTATTGGCTTCTGTGCCGATATCGATGATTTGCGTAAGATCTATGAAAATGTTTTTTTCTCCAACAACCAAGATACCCCTGAAGCTTTTCAATTCATACACCCTTCCCAAATTTCAAGTGCAGATATACTCGCTCAGCAATATTAAGTATTTACAATTTTCTGCAAGTTCGTTTGTAGCAACGAGGTTAACGATGAATCTGATGACTACATGAGCTTGAACAATTCGGGAAGTGGGATTCAATCAAATAACTTTGCTGTATTCTTTTACAGCGTTCAAAGCAATCAGCGTAGTGGTTCTCTTTATGAAGCGCTCAGTCAGCAGTTTTTTTAAATAACCATTAAGGCTTGCGTTATCTCGGAACTTGGCGAAGACGATTGCATCATACTCTCCAGTTATGTCGTAGACGGATAAGACGTTGTTTTCTTTGGCAATTTCATTTTCGACTTCAATAATATGCCCGCCTTCAACCTGAATCATAATAATAGCAGTCAAGGGATAGCCCATCTTAGATGCGTCAACAACAGGCACGTAACCAAGAATTATGCCTTCATGCTCTAAACCGTCAAGGCGGTTATGCAGAATGTTGGGGGTTATTCCAACTCTGTGAGATAGCTTACGCAAACTTACGCGTGAATCTTCTTCCAGTGCTCGTATGATTTGCAGATCAATGGCGTCCAATTTTTTCGTTGGGCTTTTACTCAGTTTTAAGCCCAAAATTCTCACACCCCAACGGTTTACTTGACGTTTGTTTAGTAAAACAAGATATATATAAACATAACCGCATAAAAATTGAAATATTGTAAACAATGGTAGGAATCAAAACCGCTTAAATAGACAATCGATACATGAACAATTCACAAATGTACATTGATTGTGAAAGGCGAAAAGGGCCTATTGTCAGATAGGCTCACAATCTGTTTGACGAATCTTCATTAGATCTTCATTAGGCAAGATTACGTAATGATGCAACGTTTATTGGGATGTACCAATAATTTAATCCTAGTGTTAAGTAGCTGACATACTCACATATGGAAAAATAACCTGTTTGACATGGATGATTTGCAAATGGCAAATAATGATGTGGACGTACTCTTAACTGCTGATAGAACTCTAATGAGTAATTACCATGGCAATGAATTCTTAGGATTCGGTACGTGCGCTCCTTCCAACTTCATCCCTGATGTCTTATACAGTTACCTTTTTTTTCCACCGATAGGGACAAACAAGGGGTTGCCAACTGCTGCGCCTTATGGCTTAAGAAAAATCGAGGCTCAACTGCTAAAAGAAGGCTTCAACGTTTTAACAGTCAGCCCACAGCACCTTCGGAAATACCTTAAAACCGTCAAAGTTATTGGTATTCACACCATGGATCCCTTTGGTTTCGGTCCAGCATCAACGACCTTGGCATCCGTTTTTCATAAAGAGCCTTTCTTAGCAAGGCACTTCCATGCGTTAGTCACTAGCCCCGTTATCAGAGAAGCAAAAAGAAATGGAGCAAAAATCATAGTCGGTGGCCCTGGTGCATGGCAGTTCCGCTACAGACCACAGCTTGTTGAAAGAAAAGCAATAGATTGCGTAGTAGAGGGCGAAGCTGAAAACGTTATCGGAAAACTTTTCAAAGCCGCAATGAATGGAGAGCAACTGCCCTCCTATTTTGAAGTCTCAGCAAAAGACGCGCCTCGGCTGGAAGATATACCGGACATTGTACAGCCCTCAGTTAATGGCCTAATCGAACTCGGAAGGGGCTGCTGCAGAGGATGCGAATTCTGCAACGTTACACTAAGACCACTACGCTGGTACCCTTACGACAAAATTATCCGTGAATTAGCCGTCAACGTCGAAATAGGCAAACATAAAGTTATCTGTCTGCATGCTGAAGACGTCATGCTCTACGGTTCACAAAACGCAGTGCCCAACGATGAAAAACTGCTAAAGCTTCACGAGTTAGTCATGAGCAAGGTTCACACTATTAGTTGGAGCCACTGTTCACTGGCTGCTGTAGCTTCTAAACCAAAGCTTGTCTCTAAACTCTCTGACATTATACTTCAGAAACAAGCATGGTGGGGAGCAGAAATCGGCTTAGAAACCGGTTCAGCTGAACTTGCGGAAAAAATTATGCCCGCAAAGGCGTTTCCGTTTAAGCCTAAAGAGTGGCCTCAAGTTGTACGGCAAGGGTTTGGAATAATGCATGATCACAAGTTAATCCCTGCAGCAACGCTCATTGTTGGGCTTCCTGAAGAAACAGAGAACGACATCATAAAAACGATGGAGATAGTAGACGACGTTAAAGACTGCCGAAGCCTTATCGTGCCGTTATTCTTCGTTCCGCTGGGTCGGCTGAAAAACAAAGACTGGTTCAGAGAAACAGAAGTGAATAAACTACATGAACAGTTGATGTTCCAATGCGCGGAACACAGCCTACGTTGGGTTGACAATCTTTTAGACATGTCCTTCATGGATAAGGGATATAGGGTTGCCTTGAAAGAATTTTACAAGGTCTTCGCAGGATTAGCAAAACGGCAATTAAGACAAGCAGAAATTACAGAGCTTCAGTGAAAAACCTTATAGTTTGCTTGCTAACTTCCCAGCTATTTCATCTTTTTTCCTTTTATTATGGTATCCTTATAACTTTCTTTTTGATTCAGTAAATGTGAGGTAATGAATTGCCACAAAATTATAGCGCAAAAGAAAATGGCAAGATAACCGTTAGTAAGGATGGGCCGTATTTGGTTTCTGGAGGTATCCCTTTGTTTAACGCGACAATATCATGTGACTCACAAGGGATCCCAGCCAACTGGCTCATAGGAAAAAACTTGAAGACCACGGAAAATTATTTATTGTGCCGGTGCGGTCAATCCAATAACAAGCCATTTTGCGATAGCACTCATTTGAAAGTGAATTTTGACGGAACAGAAACAAGCACAAATGAGCCTTTCGAGAATGCAGCAAAAACAATTGATAGCCCAGGATTAACGTTGAAGGATGCAGAGATACTCTGTGCTTCAGCCCGTTTTTGCCATCGAGGCGGCGACATTTGGGATGCAATTCCCCAGTCAAACGACCTCAAGGTTAAGAAAAACGCGATAGAAAATGCCTTCGATTGCCCCTCAGGCAGGCTTGTGGTTTCAGATAAGAAAACAGGTATGATACTTGAGCCTGTTCTGACCAAGTCGATTGGCATAATTGAAGACCCAAGCAAAGGCGTCGGCGGACCATATTGGGTTCGCAGTGGCATTCCAATCTACTCTGCGGACGGCAAACTCTATGAAGTGCGAAACCGTGTGACTCTTTGCCGATGCGGAAAATCCTCAAATAAACCGTTTTGCGACAGCAGTCACTATCCAGAAGAGGACAGAGAGCCCGAGAGGGAAGGAGAGGTGAAAGAGAAATGAGCAAGAGACGACAAGAGCAAGCTGAAGAAAACATTGAAGATGTTTTGAAGTCTAAAGAAAGAGCGTTTGTGCTCTTCTATGCTTCATGGTGTCCATTTTCCCAAGTGTTCCTTCCTGTTTTTGAAGAATATGCCAAGGCTAATCCGCATGAATGCATGAGTATTGTAGTCGATGACAAACCAGACCTATGCGATAAATACGCAATCGAATACTACCCCACTGTGCTTCTTTTTAAAAAGGGAATGGTGCACAAAAGACTTGATGCTACGCCTGGAGCAGGATTAACAAAGAAGCAACTGTTAGAACTTACCAAAAATCCATGAAACGTGTTTGGCAACAGAAAACAATTTTGTATTCCAAGCTTGCTTCCTGCAAAAGTATTTATAATTACTATCATCAAGGCAACTAAGTTTTGGGTTTATTTCCATTTAGTTAGTATTTCTTCTCTCTGGAAGGTTGCTTTGCTCAGGTAGAACAGCGCGATGTCTGCGACAACTAGTGCTACGGACACGATTAAGGCGAGCAGGCTAATGGGGATTATTGTGAGTTGGATTGCAAAAACCAGCAGAAGTATCAGGGGGATAACTACGTATGTCCCTAGCTGCTGAGCTGCACGTATATCGTTTACCCTGGAAGATATGATGACGTTGGCTTCGACGCTTAAGACGCAAGCTAAAGGCGCCATCCCGCCCAGTATTAATGCAAAATCAGTGTTCGGAAGAAGGAAAAACCCGAATTTAATGTAGGACCAAACGTCCATGATTGTTACGAATATCGCTGTGCCGAGGTAAGTTACTCCCATGGTGGGGAGGAAGGTGGCTAAGCTTTTGCCCAACAGCAGCTCGCCATCCGTCGTCGGAGTAGCCAATAAGGGTTCAAGGCTTTTTTCGATTTTTTCGCCTACAATACTGTACGAACCCATTATTGCAGGGAGAATCACAGGTATAAGAACAAAATATATCGAACCTGTGTTTGCGACTGTATTAGCAGCATTAATTAATTGAGCTTGTGTAAGCTGGGCCGCTTCGGCTCCTAAAGCATATATGAAAATAAGCGGAATCACCACGCCTACGACGACGGGTAAGGTAACTAGGGAGTAGAGGATGTACTTGTTTTTCTTGAATACACTCAAATCTTTTAAAGTTACTATCCACGACTTCCATAATCTCATTGCGCCGACGCCTCCCGAATCAATTTCAAGTAGACATCTTCAAGTGTGGACCGCAACTCCGTGACGTATTGGATGTTGCCGCCTGCCGCCACAATCGCCCGCACCAACTCAGGATTATCTCTCTCCGGATTATCCATGTCAAGAATTAACTTGTTGTCACTGGTTTTCAGGTTCTTCACTGCACTCAGCCCCTTAACGGCGGCTAAAACCGCGCTGGTGACACTTTCTAGGTGGACTATGGTTTTTCGGTTGTATAGGCTGCGCTCTAAGTTTTTGGGTGAGTCAACCACGATTAGGCGAGTTTTCAAGATGCCGATGCGGTCGCAGAGCCGCTCCGCTTCGTCTAGGTTGTGAGTGTTCAGGAAGATGGTGCGTTTCTCTTTTTTGAGGCCCAGAACAAAGTCCCGAACTGTTTTTGAGGCTTCAGGGTCCAAATTCGCTGTAGGTTCATCCAGAAACAACACTTGAGGGTCGTGGATTAGAGCGCGAGCGATGGCGATTTTCTGTTTGGTGCCTTTCGAGAATGTGCCGACGGCGTCGTCTCTGCGCTCCCAGATGCCCAGCAGCCGCAGGAGATGTTCAATGTTTTCTCGCCGTTTCGCTTCTGGGACCTCGTAGAGTTTTCCGTAAAAGTCAAGGTTGCGGTAGGCACTTAGGCTGTCGTATAAACCGACGTTTTCGGGCAGTATGCCAACCATTTTTCTTATTTTGAGACAATCAGCTTCATTGTCAACAGCAAAGTCGCCTATGCGGGCATTGCCGCTAGTTTTACCGATTAGACAGCAGAGCATGCGCACAGTTGTGGTTTTTCCTGCGCCGTTGGGTCCAAGAAAACCAAAAACCTCGCCTTCGTCCACATGTAGGGTGATGCTATCTACAGCTGTTAGATTGCCAAATTTTCGAGTGAGATTCTCAGTGTCAATCATGCCTTGCACTATCCAATATCATTTAAGTTTAAGCTTTTTCGTATTTAGATTCTTCAATGCGTTGCTTTTCTTGTTCTTCCCCAGTTAGTTGAGGTTCAGTAGTTTGCTGTTCTTGGCTCTTTTCTTGTGAAGGCCAAGTGATTGGGTCCTTGACTGGGGAGAGCAGGTTAAAGAAGCTGCTTTTCCCACAGGCTGGACATTGGTATCGTCTGTAAGGTCCAAGACGGATTGAATCAAATGGTCTATAACTTTTTTCGAAGATGTTTCCGCATTTCTTACACTTAAGACGTGCCATCGCAATCATCTGCAATTAGAAGCTTTTGGTCTGCCTTAAAAAATGTTCTATCTAAAAAAAATGCGGTTTAATCATGGGAAAGTTTAAGTATTAAATTGAATACATTTAATACAGGTTATGGCAGATGCCCGTTACGTTTACAACCAGAGTTGAAGAAGACCTCGCTAAAGTCATAGATGAAGTTTCTAAGGAAGAAGGAATGGATAGATCCACCGTTATACGACGATTCCTCATGAAAGCCGCGAAAGAATGGCTAATCGAAAAAAGCTTAGAAGACTATGAAGAAAGCAAAATTACCCTCTGGCAAGCAGCCGAAAAATGCAGCTTATCCCTTTGGGAGATTATTGTAGAGGCAAAGAAAAGAGAAATTCATGTTCCTTACACCTTGGAAGCTTTTAGGGAAGACTTGAAAGGGTTAAGGAAGGCTTCTTAGGTGCATGGCGTCGTCTCCAACGCAACTCCCCTGATTTATTTGGCCAAGGTTGGCAAAATCGACCTTTTGAAAACAGCTTTCGGACAGGTGTTTATCCCTGAGGATGTCAAACGGGAAGTTGTTGATAAGGGAAAGCTGCTAGGAGAGAAAGACGCCTGTGTCGTTGAGAAAGCCATCGGTGAAGGCTGGATTAAAGTGTTAGCGGCTGACCCTGTAGAGATGCCGATAATGCTAGACAAGGGAGAAGAGGCGGCGTTGTCGCTTGCAAAACAACTGGCATTGGAAGTTGTACTTGTAGATGAGGTTTCAGCGCGGTCTGCAGCTAAGCTTCTTGGCTTAACGCCCAGAGGAACCTTATTCGTCTTGCTGATGGCTCTTAAGAAAAAAGAAATTGATTTGGATGAATTCCTCGAAACTCTCGATCAGTTGATAAGTCAAGGTTTCAGGTTGAAGGAAGAAGTTTACGTTGAAGCTATTAAAGAGGCAAGAAGAATAGCGTCACCAGAAAAGTGACGCGCTCAACGCTATTTTTTAAGCCTATGCTCTTAGAAAGGTATGAAGACAAAAAAGCTACTTTCGCCACTTTCCCAAACTAATTTTTTAGGGTTTTTCGTATTTGGATTCTTCTATGCGCTTCTTTTCCAGTTCTTCCTCAGTTAACTGGAGCGGGGCAACCTGTTCTTGCTGTTTTCCTTCTGGAGGCCAAGTTACCGGATCTTTCACTGATGAATAGGGGTTGAGCCAACTGCTTTTCCCGCATGCTGGGCACTGGGCTCGTTTGATAGGTCCAAGATGCACCAATGAATCCAACGGTTTGTAAGCGTATTCGAAGACGTTTCCACATTTCGTGCATTTTAGCCTAGCCATACCCGATCACCTAAGTCCAATTGCTTATATTAGATTAAAAGTTTGCCTAACCAAAAATTGTGAGCTGTCCCTGATTTCGATAGAATTCTTGATTCCAGTAAACGTAGCTTCACTTTTTTCGCCTATTAAAGCGTAAAATGTCTCTTCTTTTTTATTGTTCAGCGTCTTAAAGACAATTGACTAAGCTTTATCAAGTACTTCCTAGTTCACGCGGAATCAATCCGTTCTTTTTCTCGCCATCATGCGCGTAGTTGTTTTACAAATGAGTAATGTAAATTGGCTCGCTAGCTGCTTTTTTTCTTACTTCAAGTGGGACATCGTTTAGCGTCACAACTATTTCCACTGCGTAAGCATTCGGCTTTTCTTTGCAACACTCAGATCGATTATTCATTTTATCACTCCTGCTACTGTTATAGGTGATGAATCATGTCAGCAGCGATTCCAGTATATATAAACATTTTTAAACTAACCTGTTAAATTTTATGAATAATCTCAGAATCTATTCAGGCGAAGCAGTAAGCATGCGATGTTTAAAATGATTTGGAGGGCTGTATATTTCTATTGATGCATAATATACTTGTAAGTTTTTGGAGAGGTCGGTTTGGCGCTTTTTTTGGGATTCGGATAAGTGTGTGATGTGCCCCAAACTTTTGCTTAAACAATTGCTAAAGTAAATAGAAAAGTAATAAGCCTGAATATTTTATTAAAAAAAATTTTAAATTTTGAGATGCCGTTTGGCAGACTACTGTAACTGCCTGAAAGGATGCCCAGAAATACACATTTGGGAGCCTAAGCCCCATAGTGCAGATTTGGGGCAGAGCCATATCTTGGCAGCAGGTTTGCCCGCCAAACGACTCGCAATATTGGCTGATAATATCCTACGTGGTTAATAGGAAAATAAGAATTTGTGGTAGTGTCATAGCAGTCACAACCTGCAGCTTTCGCTGCCTAGATTTAACTATATATAAGGGAGCTATAGTTTTTGTTAACGCTTGAGGCGAAACCGAAGTTGAATTTGGAAGAGATGAAGAAGCAGATAGAATCTCTTGTTATTGCCAAAGGATTTTACAATAAGCCTGAAGACATTCCAAAGAAACTGCTTTTTGCCTTCATAGAGCTAGGCGAAGGAAGTGATGCATGGAAAAAAGGTTTGCCTGAAGAGAAAATAGCTGAAGAATTAATCGACGTGATGTTTTATGTTTTAGATGCAAGCCGTTTAGCTTGTCCAAACATAAACCTGGACGAGGTATTCGAAAGAAAACTCGAGAAAAACTTTAGCCGACCTTTCCAGTATGGAGAAGGCCACCGCAATAAACAGCCTGAAGAAAACAAAAAGTAACAGGCGAAGTTTTTATTGCACTTCCTTTAAGCTATATTTGTTGAATAAAAGTGGACTTTACCTATCCCGTTAACATACTGTTCGACTGCAACAGATGTGGTTTATGCTGCGGTGACACTAAACAAAAAACTAGGCATATTCTCCTCTTAGAAGCTGAAGCCAAAAAGATTGCCTCACATACTTCCCAGCTCATACCTGATTTTTCAGGGGAAATTAAGGATAAGCTTCCTTACGTTTATGAAATGAAAAAGATAAGTGAAGGCAAATGCGTCTACTTAAAAGACAACCAATGCAGCATTTACCCGTTAAGACCATTGATTTGCATGTTTTATCCCTTTGAATTAAAATTCGATGAGAAGAAAGGGTTGCATAATTTTGAATTTACGCTTGAGTGCCCAGGAATAAATCAAGGCAAAGTTTTTCACGAAAAAGATTTTAAAAAAATGTTCAAGTTGGCGCAAGAAAGCTTAGGGTGAAGCCATTACTAGAGTTGTTGGAGAACATCAGCCTGTTCTAAAATGATGCCGCAATAATGGCATTTCAACGATAAAGTTTCCTCGTTCTTAACGTAAAATTTTGAGACTACTGGTTCATCGCTGTTGCTTATGCAACATGGATTTACGCATTTAACTATGCCTTCAATAACCTTCGGCAACTTAACTTCAAGCTTTTCAACAACCTTGTAATTATGAATAATGTTGATTGATGCGTGAGGAGCCACCAAAGCAATCTTGTTAACCTCTTGAGAGTTGAGTGCTCGACCTTCAATTTTCACGATGTCCTTGACTCCGAAACGTTTGCTTGGAACATTAATGGCGATAGTGATTACCCGTTTTTCTTTGCCTGTTATTCCTAAAATCTTGATGACGTCCAACGCGTATCCGCCTCTAATGTGGTCGATGACTGTGCCGTCTCTGATTTTTGACACTCGCAGTTCCATTTCGCTCATGTGAATCCCTGTCCAGTATAAGACTATTACATCTGGCGCCAAATAAGATTTTACATTAAAAATGAGGTGGAATACTACAGGTGAGATGAACGCAGGTCAATTACGGTTGTACCGGCAAACTTGTCAAAGTACCTCATGAATGTGGGATTTTTCAGTCGCCACCCAATAATTAAGTCAAAGGGCAACAGAGGCAAAATTTTCCCAAAGTTCCTTACTCCTGCATGGTCATAGGACATTTTCTTTCCATCAGTTCTAACGACCTTCAAACCCATAATGCGTTTGCCTATGGTTTGACTGTTAAATCCTTCAAGCAAAGTAGAATAAAGCCAAAGAAGACCCACAGTAATGAAAAGCACCGTGCTGGTCCCTTCACCGAGAAGGGTTGATACAGATTTAAATAGGACCTGAGGCAGAAAAATAATCGCCACCGTGATTGCAAATATTAACGCAAAATCAATTACGAAAGCTGAAATTCTCTTTTTAAGAGAAGCAAGGGGAAGTTGGTTTTCTTTTCTTTGTACATCCGCTACTTCTGCCCAGCCTTCGACGTCGTGGATAACTCTTACTGCGCTTTCACCAGCCCTGCTTAATTTGTACTTACCCATAGGGGTTTGCTCTATGAAAACCTCTAACGAGCGAAGGTGAAAACTTAATTTTCCAGTATCAACCTTTAGCAGGTTCAGCAGTTCAGTGAAAGATGCCTCTCCTTTTTCGCTTAGGTAAAGTAGTATTTCCCTTCGTAAAGGATGCGAAAGGATTGAAAGTATTTTGGAGATATTTTTTTGATCTACTGCCATGTTTCAAAACCAAACGTTACATTAAGCCTATTAATTAGGGGCGGTTTTGGCATATTTAACAGTATTCTTACAATACTTCCATATAAGTCCAACCCTAAAAAACTCGGTTAATGTTACGGAAACATAGTGTTTATAGTGAAAAGCAACCTATATCATACGTGTGTCAAGTGCTGAAGTAGCAGTCAAAGTATTCCGACAACTTGAAAGCGAAGATTTCAGAATACTAAACATCATCGAATCTGCAATGAGCAAACGCGAATTTGTACCAGTAGAACAAATACAAAAATACGCAAAACTGCCAATGGACCGCATAGAATTTACGTTGGGCAGGCTAAACAAGCTAGGATTAATTTACCGAATAAAAGGAGCCTATGTTGGGCACACCTTAAACTATGCAGGCTACGATTGCCTAGCGATAAATACCCTTGTCAAAGCAGGCGTAATTGACTCGTTTGGGCAATCCCTAGGCGTTGGAAAAGAAGCGGATGTTTATGACGCATTAAGCGCCGACGGCAAACGCATAGCCGTGAAATTTCACAGGCTAGGAAGAATAAGCTTTAGGCAAACAAGAAGAAAAAGAGGCTACATACGTGAGCATTCCTCATGGCTTTTCCAATCGCATGTATCAGCAGAAAAAGAGTTCCAAGCGATGCAACTTGTTTACAAAAACGGCGTTTCAGTCCCGGAGCCAATAAGCCAAAACAGACATGTTATTGCCATGGGAATGATTGAAGGCGCAGAATTATCCAAATATAAAGAGATTCAAAAGCCTGAAAAAATCCTAAAAGAAATATTGCGCAATGTAAGGAAGGCTTACTTGAAAGCGCATGTTATTCACGCAGACCTCAGCGAATACAACATCATTCTAAAACCTGATGGGCATATCCTCATTATTGACTGGCCACAATACGTGATGTCTGATCATGCAAACGCGGAGGAATTGCTTGAGCGAGACCTTAAAAACGTACTTACTTTTTTCAACCGCAAGTTTAATGTGAAAGTGGCTATTGAGGAAGCCTGCGATTACGTGACTGGGAAAACCAGAAATTTGGTTATTTAATGCTTATCGGCGTCTAGTACAATGTAGAGAACGTTGTTTCCGCGAAGCAGCACATTGCCGTAGTTTGTCATTAATTGTTCATCTTTGGATTCGTTTGCGCCTTCAAGGAGAATGTTCATGTGCCCGTCGCATTTTATCATTTTTCCCTTATAGTCGAAACCGTTTTTAAGAATAACTTCAATATTTCCGTGCAATTGTTTTATGAGAACATTCAACGGTTTTTTACTTGGTTCCATCATATTATCGTGTTCCTAATGGATTTCTTGTAATAACCAAGAATCCATGACCCAATATAAAAGCCTTATGAAACACGGTTCTGTAAAGTCTTCGTTGTTTTTCTTTTGTTGTAAAAATCCGTTGGCTCTTATAAAATTTTTTATTTTTGGTTCTGTTGAAGTCTCCGTTTGGTTTGGAGTTCATGTAAAAACCGTTTGGTGAAGAGCATAATAAAATTGCATATTCGAACTATTTATTTTGAAGGAACAACTATAATTAGTTGGAAAACAATTAAGACATGATGTTTCTGAATGAAATAGGAGAAACTGACTATGCCTGAATATGTCGTAAACAAAATACTCACAGTTACTGGTGTTAATGTTATATCAGAAATGGCTACAGGCGATTTAGCTTATCAAGTTAATTTTGGCTATTATGTAGAAAACAAACCAGAAATAATGGCACGCATTCCTTCTAGCATAAGAGAGAATTTTGTTGGAAAACAGATTGCCTTCAATGAATTATCGTTGATTTTCAAGACTGATAAAGCTCTATATACTGTCGGCTCAAAATGGAACCTAAAGATTTTCAAGAATGGAAACTTGAGTCTGGTGGCAACAAAATGAATTTCGCTACGCAACAATTAGACTACACTTCTACTCAAGTTTGGGGTGGAAGACAGAATACTATCACGCCAAAACTGCGAGTACCACACGAAGATACGCAGTCCATTATTGAATTTGACATTTTGGATTTTTCGTTAGGTTCATCTGCTCTTTCAATGACACCCATAAATTCTTCAATGGTATGGACTAAAAAGATCTTGCAACCGACTGAAAAGCCTAAATCGCCATCTGTTGACTTTATAACATTAGATCAAATTGATATTAATGGCAAAAAATTGTCATTTGCTGAACCTTTTGTCGCTAGCATCTCTTTTAGTGATAATTGTTACTCTTGTCGAAACGAAGAGTTAGATGTAGTTACTATGTCGCCTAAGTTGGAAGATTGTATCAAAGATTTCGAAGAAGAAATTTTGTTTATTTGGAATGAGTATGGCAAGGAAGCCGATAGCAAATTGACAAAGGATGCCAAAGAACTTAAGAAAAGGATTCTAAGTCACATAAAACAATAGGTGCTTCGCACCAATGACCATTCTTAAGGCAAGAGAAATTCTCAATGGTTTGAGAAAGAAAGGTTTTTCCCAGTCCGAGGGTGATCATACTTATCTAATTCTTTATGTCAATGGCAAGAAAACTTCAATCCATACGAAAGTAAGCCATGGAAGCAATGAGATTAATGACTATCTGATTAACAAAATGTCCTTACAGTTAAAATTAGAAAAGAAGAAATTTATAGATTTGATTAATTGCCCTTTTTCTACTGAAGATTACCTAAAAGAATTAGGTACACAAGGATATTGCTTCACATAGTTCTCGATTAACTTTCTTCCATCTCTTTTTTGCTTGCGTTTTGTATCAGCGTTTTCCATTTGTTTTCACCTTCGATTGTTATTCCGCATGCTTCGCTCGGAGTTTTTCCATCAAGGCTTCATGAGGTCTAATGTAATTGTGGAATAGTTGGTACCCTTGAAGGATTGCGGTGTCTTTGGTCTTTATTCCCCTCATGGTCTTTTCTCTATCCCTGATTTCGCCGTTCATGCGTTCCATTTTATTGTTGTTCTTGTCGCCTCTTATTGTAATGTGTCTTATGTGTTGGGTTCTTGGATATTTCTTGGTGTAAAATTCTCTTTGACAGAATCTGAAACATCATTAACGTAACTGAAAAATGAAGGCTTATTCAAGCTTTTTCAGAGAACAAGTTATAGAAAGCGTTTGTCAGCTAAGTGGTTAAAAAAAAGAGATTGTTTACGTGATGTTTAGTGGCTTTCAGATTTTGGCTAGTATCGATAAGAGCGCAACTATTAGGAAGGCAATGCCAGTCCAAAACAGGTCATGGCCAGTAAGGAAATATACGATGGCAGCAACGATTATTGCAGGAATCAGCACTAGAAACAGTTTTATCAGAATTATTATTATCAAGCCAATTATGACCAGAATGATGAGAAAAGGTATGTTTAATGATCCGAGTCCCAAACTGCTGAGAATTGAATATATTATCGGCAGGAAGGCTGAAAAATTCATGATTTAACCTCAATAAAAATGTGTAGCACGCAAGTAATATACATTTTTGCTAATCGGTTGTTAAGAAAAAAATTTAGGCTTTAATTTTTGATTTGATTTTTGGAATAACTTCTTTTTGCGTTTGCATAATGCCGTAGGTTGTTATCCTAAATTTATCGTCAACGGTCTTCTGCGCCATAGCGTTTTTTGCCAGTTCGCCTAAGCGTGTGCTGGTTATTTTGCCGCTTTTTCCAAGCTTCGTTTGCAGCTCATCTTTCGATTGTGAGTCGCTGTTGAGCATGCCTAGTTTATGCCCAAGATACTGGGCTGTTAGCCAAATCGATAAAGCTTCATTATCAGTTAACTTGTTTTTTGGAGCCAGCAGGCTTGCGCCATCACTTGAAAAAGCGACTATGCCATTTAGGTCTTTGGCGAGTTGCTTGAGGTCGACGCTGAGCCAAAGTTTCTGGGCTATTTCGAATGAGGGAATAAAGTCTTTGAAAAACTGGTTTAACAAGAGCCATGCGTCTTGCGGGTCAGCGGAAAACTGCTGCTCAATTTCTCTGTATTTGATTTGAACTTGGATTTTTTCTGCTTTTTGGCTCAACTCATTTTGCCTCTAAGCTTCTTGAGAACCTCTTCTTCAACCCATTTCTCGCCTTGAATTGTAAGCTTAAACTCAGGTTTATTCGGGTCTGGCTTGAAGATCTGCCCCCGCTTCGTCATCTCATTGAGCCGTGCTGGAACCATGCTTTTTATTCCGCTAGACTCCAAAAGCTTAGTTACTTGCGCCGCCGTATTTTTTCGTTCTTGAGAAGCATAAAGAACCAAACCGACTGCCTCATAATGAGTAAGGTTTTCGCGAGTGACTATTACTGGACCTTCAGTTGTAGGTTCAACTATGCCTTTTAACTGTGCTCCCGAAGGCGTTAGCTTGTTTGAGACAAAATCAGATAGTTTCTCAACAAAATTTTCAGGAATAACTCCCAACATATCAAGGATGTCTTGGGGATTTTCGCCCTCTATGACGACTTCTCCGAAAGGAGTTTTTATACGTGCTTCAATGTGCTTCATTTTAACGCTTCCACTTACTTGCTATAAGCTATGTTGAGTCTTTTTAGGATTTGCGGCGAAACGTTAATTGGGCAGGGGAAAATAGCAGAAAACGATTCGACAAGCTGAAAAGTTCAACAGCGAAGTGATTAAAAAGCCCCCTTTTTTATGCCTTACGAGTTCTTTGTAAATGATTTATTGCCTAAAGGCGCTCATCCGTTAAGTACACTTTCCCTTGCCTTTTGTCATATTTCAGCAAGTATTTGTTAAGGATATCTCGCCCCAAAACGCTTGGAATTCTTACAATCCTTTCATTCATTTCTGAATGCTTGAGGAAACACAGGCTATCCAATCGCTCGATGTGTGCTTTATTGTCTGCTGAATTAAAAATCAGGTTTGCGTCTTTCAAGACATACGTGTCAACTGTTCCTCCTATACCGAGCATGCCGCAATCAAGTTTTTCTAGCATCTTGTAATCTACACCAAGCTTGCTAGCATCTCTGTCGCTCACAATAGTTTTAACAGCGCCAGTATCAAGCATGAATTCAATAGAAGCACAGATGTGAAGAGGCTTAGAATCAAGTACTGCATAAACGTAAGCGGCTTCAAGCGCGCCTTCCTTAAAGCGGAAAGGAATTCTCAAAACGTTCTTCCTTCTTTAAAGAATAAGGTTCAATTCCTCACTCGTAATGAATTCTAAAGCTATTTCATTGTATTTTTCGGAAAATCGAGTTCTGAGCCGTTCAACAAGTTTGCGAAAATCCCTATCATGATCTATCACGCTCTTGTCCAAAACTGCAACCCATTCATTGTTATGCTGTTTTTTTAGTGCTTCATAGTTATCGCTAATCCACCTAGCGTTTCCTTCAAGATTAGAAAGAAGTTCAATCGTTGATTCCATTTTGCGTCTGTGTAAAGTAGTACGCTACGCCTTAAATTTTTTTCCCTGCCGTAAGGAACAACTGTTTTCACTTGAGTCGTTCCCGCAGGAGTTTGGCTACCAATTCAGGATTAGCCTTTCCACGAACTTCCTTCATCACGGCGCCCATAAGCATTCCGTAAGCATTCTTACCCAACTTATCAACAGACTGCTTGTTAGCTGCAACCGCGCGGTCAACAATCGGCGCCAGCTCAGCTTCAGTTAACATTTTCAAACCCAAGGCGGCTACGGCATCCTGCACGGATTTGCCCTCGTTTTTTGAAAGCCAGCTAAAAACATCCGGCACAGCTTCTTTCGTAAGTTCTCCCGAACCGACAGCCCCGAAAACACTTTTTATTTGGTCTTCTCCGACTTTCTCGACTTGGACACCTTCGCGTTTCAGAGCCTTGAGTGTTTCAGTTAAAAACGCTGCCACAGTTGAAGCCTGAACCCCAGTTTCTTTCACGATTTCTTCGAATAGAAGGTTATATTCTGAGTCGGCAATTTGCTTAGCTAACTTCTCATTTAAACCGTACTGCTTTATCAAGCGTGAGAGCTTCTTTTCGGCAGGCTCAGGCAAATTGTTGCGAACTGTCTCCATTAAGTCGTCGGTTATCAGCGTTGGCGGGATGTCAGTTTCAGGGTACATTCTTGCTGCTCCTGGTCTTGGGCGCATATACCTTGTTGTTCCATCCTCTTTTGCCGTGCGAGTTTCAGCTGGAACACCAGTTACTGCTTCTTGTGCACGTTCAACAACGGCTTTTAAGGCGTCCAAAACGTTTTCTGCCGTGTCGGCAACGAAAACTACCGCGTCCAATTCACCTGCATCAACCGCTTTTCTTAAGGCTTCTACTTCTTCAGGGGTGATGCCGTAGTTGGGCATTTCGTCAGTGTGGAATATTCCGCCGACTCTCCCCCAGAATTTTGCCCTATCAGAAAGTTCCGTGCCGAAGCGGAAATCGGGCATGAGTTCGCGTTTTAGCAGTCCAGCGAATCCTGGGAGCTTGACGGCCATAACGTTCTGTTTTTTGTCGACTGCTTTCCGGATGACTTTGCATTTTGTGTCCATAAAAATGCTTGTGACGTCAGCAAAATGTGGTTCTAACGCTTCTGCTTTTACGCCTCTTTTTGCGAGTTCTTCTTTGACGCTTATTAATCCGAGTTGACGTTGAACCTCATACTCCACAACCGTGGAAATCAACTCAAGTTCCTGAACACCTTTAATCTCAATCAAAGCGCCATTTGGCAAGGACACGTTCAAGTCCTGACGTATAGTGCCCAGTCCGCGCATTACCTTGCCGGTATCGCGTAAAATCCTGCCTATGGCGAGGGCGACTTCCTGTGCTTCCATTGGTGAGTAGATTACTGGTCCAGTGGTGACTTCGATGAGCGGTATGCCTAAGCGGTCTATGCGGTAACGAATCGTTTTGCCCTCGTTTTCTGTTCCTGTTTTACGTGCCGCATCCTCTTCCAAGCTTAAAGCTTGGATTGGAATGGTTTTTTCTCCCACCTTAATCCATCCGTCAGAGGCAATTATGCATGTTCGCTGAAAACCACTCGTGTTAGAGCCGTCAATAACGGTTTTGCGCATAACGTGAACTTCATCAATCGGCACAGAGTTCGTCATCAATGCGACTGTTAGCACAATCTCGACCGCTTCCGTGTTTATGGGGTGCGGTGGTTCCTCATCCATTTCCACAAGGCACGCGCTTGTTTTGTTTGCTTCGTAGAGGATTTTTACGCCTTTTTGGAACTCAAAATATGCAGCGGGGTCAATTTGGCCTAGTTCGCTCTGCGTTGGTCTTAATCGGCGTAGGAAAGTGATTTCTGGGGCTTCTTTGAAGAGCTCAGGCGGGCAACTGCAGAACAGTTTTGTTTTTGCGTTTAGTTGCTGGTGGATTTCTAACCCGACTTTTAAGCCTACTTTTGCGTAGTCAATTGCCAACTTTTTCTCCTCCTTCAAAGATGTCTTCTTGAGGAAGCGTTCTTGGCGAGAATTCTCCCGCAATGTTAGTTTTCAAAAGCGTTTTGGCTTCTTGCGTGTTGTCGGTTTGCCCGAGCACCCACATTAGTTTGACAAGGGCCGTTTCAGGGAACATGTCATCCAACGGGATTACGCCGAAGGACAGCAAGTCTCTGCCCGTGTCGTACACGTTCATGTTTACTCTTCCCCAAATGCATTGGGAAGCCAACGCAACCACGACGTCTTTTGCAACAGCGTTTTTGATGCTGTCAAAGCAGTATTTGCTCACGTGACCTAAACCTGAGCCTTCCAGCAGAATGCCCCTGGCGCCTTTGTCAACGTACCAGTCGATGATTGCTGGGTTAAGCCCCGGATAAAACTTGATTAAGGCTGCTTTTTCGCTGAAATTTGGTTTCAGAACCAGCTTTTTTGATGTGTCGCGGTGCTGGTACTGGTTTGTTAGCATTATTACTTGTTGGTTTTTTACTTTGGCGATTGGGAACCCGTTGATTGATTTGAAGGTGTCTCTTCGGCTGGTGTGGCATTTGCGGACTTTTGTTCCCCTATGAATCGCAATAGCGATGTCGGAGACGGTTTCATGCATGGCTAAGCTTACTTCCGCGAACGGTCCTTCCCCAGCGGCTTTCACCGCGCCGATAAGGTTTGTTGCTGCGTCACTGCTTGGGCGGTCAGAGGAACGTTGAGCGCCAACAACTATGACTGGGACAGGCAGGTTTTGCAGTGCGAAGCTTAAAGCGGCTGAAGTGTAAGCCATCGTGTCTGTGCCATGCGCAATTACCACGCCATCCACGCCTGCTTCTATTCGTTTCGCTACGGTTTCGGCTAGTTCCTTCCAGTGCTTCTGAGTTATGTTTTCACTGTATAAGCTAAAAACAATCTCTGTGTCAACTTGCGCAACATCGGAAAGTTCTGGAACAACACCGTAGAGGTCGCTTGCAGAAAGCGCAGAACGCACGGCTCCAGTTCGGTAGTCAACGCGGCTGGCGATTGTCCCGCCCGTGCTCATTATCACAACATGGGGCAAAGCTGGGTTCTGTTTTGGCAGGGGCGGCGAAGCGAAAGCGGGTTTTGCGCCTTTCCCGATTTTTTCGATTTTAACTTCTGTTGTTATTCGGATACCGATGTTGTAGCCGCTTTTCATTTTAACGATGACGACTGTGCCTTCGCCCAGTTCTGAGCGGGGAATAAGGATGCCTTCATAGGTTTTGCCTTTGCTGATGACTCGTATGATATCGCCAATATCGCAGTCCGCTTTTTTGAGGGCTTCTAAGGCTGAGCCCTTGTAACCTGAATTTTCAAGTTGACTCATACTTTAGTTCTCCAGTTTTTTGGATACGTAAACTCCATCACGCTCGTAACCGAAACGCATGTAATACCTTCTTGTTCCTAACGCGCTTATAACTAAAAGCTTTTTCAAACCAAAATCCTCAAGCACCATGCGTTCGGCTTCCCTTAGCAAGTCTGCGCCAAAGCCTTTGTGCTGCCAAGCGCCCGCAGAATGCTTTCCCACTGGAACAAGTGGACCGTAAACGTGAAGCTCACGAACAATACCAGAAGGTTCAGCGGTGATTTCTGGCCTGTGAGCCTTCGCAGATGGAACACGCAAGCGCAAGTAGCCCAGCAGTATTTTGTTTTCTTGGTCTTCAGCTGAAATGAAGATTTCTTTGCCCTCGGAAGCATCATAGCTGATGGATTGGATTGTGACTTTTTCCAGTTCTGGCTTCACGTGGTCAACTTCCATTCTGTGCCCAACTTCTCTGCAACGGATACACTGGCACTTGGCGCCTTGCGCTTTAAGTTGTTCATGTACAAGTTGGCGAAGGTTGCTTTTTTTAACGCCTGCAACAATGAGCCTTGCTGGAATGTCACGTTGAACACGCATGACTCTTACCCATGGCGGAATGAATTTTTTGACTTCAGCGATAAGCGCTGTGGCTTCCTCTGTTGTGTATGGTTTGTATGTTCCGTTTTGGTACCACTCATGCGCTTTTGTGCCAGCTATGCATAGGCATGGATAAATTTTTATCATGTCCGGTTTAAAGGCTGCGTCAGTGAAAACCCGTTTGAAAGCCACAATGTCTTTTTGCGGGTTGGAGCCCGGCATTCCAGGCATTAAATGGTAAACAATTTTGAGTCCCGCGTCCTTAGCTATGCGTGTTGCTTCTTGCACGTCCGCTACAGTGTGGGTTCTGCCGACTAAACGGTAGATTTCGTCATCGGGGTTTTGCACGCCAAGTTCAATGCGCGTCACGCCCATGCCAAGCATAGCGTCAACGTGTTGCTGTTTTGCCCAGTCTGGACGCGTTTCCACGGTTATGCCTACGTTGCGGGTTTTGCTTGTTTCAGCGTTTGCTTTTGCCTCTTCCAGGGTTGCCGAGTTTTTGCCTGTTATTGCGTCTAGGCAGCGTTGGATAAACCAAGTTTGGTATTCTGTGGGTGTAGCGGGGAAGGTGCCTCCCATGATGATTAGCTCGATTTTGTCTACTTTGTGACCTATCGCCGAGAGTTGGTCAATGCGGCTTCTGACCTGCATGTAGGGGTCGAAGTTGTTTTGGGTTCCACGCATGGCTGCTGGTTCATGTCCCGTGTAACTTTGCGGGCTGCCTTGGGTTGGTCCTCCGGGGCAGTAAGCGCACGGTTCAGGCTGCGGGCACGGGTAGGGTTTAGTCATGGTGGCGACCACTGTTACGCCTGAGATAGTGCGCGTTGTCTTCCTTCGCAAAATAGGTAAGAGGCACTTTTCTTCTTTTGGTGTTAAAAGGCTTATTAAATCAGCGTTTGACGGTATCTCTTGGAGTTGGTATTTGGCTGCGGTTTTTATTTTTAGGCGGTTTGCTTCTTCACGTGTAGGATGGGGCATTTCCATTAATGTGTTTATGATTTCCCGTAGGGCATTTTCGTTTTTCAAGTTTAGGGTACCAAAATATGGTTTAGTTAAGTGATAAATAAACTACGCTAGCACTATGTGAATGTTTAGGGTTGAAAAAACAGTTTTTGCTTGTGCGCTTACATCCAGTTTTGCCCGGGTTTCCTCTGCAGAATCACGCGTTTCTCGTAGTTGCGTCTGCTTCGGTTTTTTGGGCTTGGCGATGTTTTTGGCGTCGCCTGGATTTTCGGCGTTTGAGAGCGGACTTTTCCTGCTTTAGATAATGAACCGTGAGTTGGCATTTAATGCACCTTGCACATAAAGCATGAATGTCACACTTAAACCTTACCAATCGGAATTAGCGTTTTAACTCTTAGAAGATAACATGGCTAACTTTCTATTGGGTGAACAAACGTTGACCAAGTCAAGGATTTTGACGTTATTTCAGTTTTCACCCAAGAACGCTCAGAACCCTGGGTTTTGGGAAGAGAGAAAAGAACTTACAGGCATACTTGCACATAACTTGTTGCTAACATTTAAAAAGTTGGGGTTCACTGATTAGCAAATGTGATGCCTCGATGGCTCAGCCTGGGAGAGCGGCTGCCTCGTAAGCAGCAGGCCGCGGGATCAAAGCCCGCTCGAGGCTCCACTTACTTTTTCACTAATTTGAGAAATTCTTCTCTGGTTAATCCTGCCTGTTGAATTATTGCGAGAATTGTTCCTTTTTTGATAGGATCGTGACGTGGAACGAAGTTTGTGGTTTTCGTCGCTCAAAAATATGTGGTTGCCTTTTTGTTCCACTATTTTAAATCCTGCTTTAGTGAGACCTTTAATAACTTTGCTCCAAGAAAACAGAGGGCAGTTTTTCAGACAGTTATCTTCACCAGTTCTCTTTTTCGCTTAAGCTGGTCAAGTTCTTCGGGGAACGCTTCCAAGTAGCCTTCGATGGCTTCTTTTATGTTGGCGAGGGCTTCTTTGCGGTTGTCTCCTTGGCTAATTGCCCCTGGAAGCTCTACACATTGCGCAGAGTATCCGCCTTCTGGTTCCTCCCTCAGGATTACTGTGAACTTCTTACCCTTGATTTCTACCATAAGTTCCACGCTATCATAAAGACCCAGCATAAACGATATAAATTTTGATGGTGAAAACGGAAATTTCTTACATCAATTCGCCAAGGTTCCATTTCTTAAAATAATAGATTTTTGCTCACTAAACATAATTATTGTGCATGGCTGTTGGCGAGCGGAAAAGGAAGTTACTTCTTGAGTTTACGGGCAAATGGGAAGGCAACGACATAGATGAGGTATTTGACCGAGTAATGAAGGAGAGAGCAATCCGCTTCTCGAAAGACTTGCTTGTAGGTTTAATCCTCGCATCGGCGGTAGCTTATTGGTTTTTGGTGTAGTTGTGTTGTGCTGTTATGCGGCTGACGGTTTAGTGCGGAAAGGTTTATTAAATATTGCTACACTTGATGCTAAAATGAAGTCAGGAGGCGAATGACATGCAGCTTTTCCACGGACATAACGAAGAAAAACTTAAATGCCCATACAAGGGATGCGAAAAACAATTTGACAAGCCGACCGTCATAACAGACACCTCCATAATTCCCAGACAAACGCATTACGCTTGCCCTTACTGCATGTCAAAACTCGAGATAGTAACTGAAAACACCAAAATAATAAGTATCAAACCAACCGAATACCCCACAGTCTTCGATTCACCCGCTAAATGCGCACACTTCAGCGGACTCCTACACGCACCAGGAGAAAGCATGCTAACACAAGAAGAATGCTTAATCTGCCCAAAAGTCCTCCAATGCGACAGACGCAAAAAATAGTTACACTTGTTTTTTTTGATAATCATTGAACTACGCAAGTAAGGTTGCTTGTAGAGTTTTATTTTTTCAAATTCTTTGTGAAGATTGTCTCTTTGTGACCTCTACGTGTTCTATCACAATCACCGCTCCAATAACTACTCGGTGGTCAACATCTCCAGTTATTGATACTCCAAGTTGGTCTCTTACAGATACCCATTTCTTGTGAACAGAAGCAACTGGAACCCCGGCGACCTGCATTTGATACTCGTGCTCTGTGAAGTTTCCGTAGATACGCATGAACTCTTCGCCGTTTTTTTCCACCCAGAATTCTTCGCCGACCAGTTTGGCTATCTTCTTCTTTATTGTTCCCAGCGCCTCACTGGCTGAGCCGATAAAATTAAACTCACTGCGCAGCGAGAACACCTTCCCCTGCAAATGCATAAGCTCCAAGCCATGGTTGTCCTTGATGTCAAACTTGGGCGGAACCTGAACGAGGTTGCCGTCAGCTTCGCCAAGTTTGTTGCCCTGCAAGTCTTCGAAGTCGTAGTGTTCGTGTGCGGAGAGGATTTTCTTTTTCATAATGAAATCGTTGGCTTCAAGCAAGCTCATACAAGTCACAGGTGACTAGAGGGTGATTTAAGCTAAAAGCCTTTGCAGTGCAAACCAAAAAGAGCCCTAAAATCTAAGGCGGAGTGGGAGGGTAGGTCAATTTAGTTGATAAATTTACCCTTCAAAATTGAGGCGACATACGCCAAAAGTCGCGGAACCCATTCAAAGGCGACTCAGATTTTTCTCCGCAATGCTTAAAGGTAATACGCTACTAAAAGTAATACGGCGAAAAAGTTGGAAACCGAAGTCGTGGAAAATCAAGCCGAGGAAGCTGAAGTTGTCGTCACCAAAAAAGGCCAAACCACCATCCCAGTGAAACTGCGGAGAAAATACAAAATCGAAGAAGGCACCAAACTCGCAGTAATCGACACCAAAGAAGGCATACTCTACAAACCGAAAAAAACAATATGGGACATGATAGGTGCTTATTCAGACCCTGTTACCGCGGATAAGATAGATAAGTTACTTTACGAGCTCAGGCACGAAGAAGAAGATGAATAAAGCAGCAGTTTATGACACCAGATTCTTCACTCAGCTTTACAGGTCCAATGACGATGAAAGGCGCAGAAAAATAAGAGCTGAAATGGTTAGAAAAGAAAAATACGTATCGCCTGTGGTGATTCATGAGTTATACCACACTTCTATAGCTGCTGAGGGACGGGAAACCGCAAAAACTAAAGTCGCTTTCGTTAAAGAAGACTTTGAAATAATCCCCGTTGACACACAAATAGCGGAAATCTCTGCTGAGCTGCGGCACAAGTACCATATTCCGATGGGAGACAGCATGATTGCAGCCACAGCGCTCGTGCTCAAGGCAGTCTGCATCACAGACGACCAGCACATTAAGCAAATCAAAGAAATCCAAACAATGTGGATCTGAAAAAATAGTATAATTTGAATTTGTATAATTGAAAATATACTGGTGAGCTGAATGAGAAAAAACAGGATTGTCGTGATAAAGAGGGGACATTTTACTATTCCTCTTTGGCTACGCAAGAAGTACAAGATAGAGGACAGATCAGCCTTTGTTATTGTGGAGAAGAAGCAGGGTTTGCTGTTGAAGCCTGTAAAGTCGTTTTGGGATATGGTGGGTTCATGCTCAGACGTTGCTACCGTTGAAGAAGTTAAGGCAGAGCTTGACAAGCTTAGGCACCAAGACGAAGATGACTTGCAGCCCTAGTTCCGAAATTAATCCATGAGGTTTTCAATGTCTTTTAAATCAAACAAGAGCAGTACGATGATTTTGTCTCCAAGGCGATAAGGATAAAAAGGCAGGTCGCCTACAAGTTAAATGGTGAATTTGTTTTGAAGAAATTTATGATTTTGTACATGGCACCAGCATCCGTTGTTGAAGCTCAAATGAAAGCGAGAAGTCCCGAAGAAATGAAGAAAGGAATGGAGCCTTGGCTTGCTTGGTTTAAGAAATGCGGGAAATCAATCGTCGATAATGGGAGCATGCTGGGAAACGGGGTGAATTTTACCAAGACGGGCAGCTCTAAGGGGAAGACTGAAGTGGCCGGCTACTCTATTGTACAAGCAGAAGACATGGACGGAGTGAAAGCGATAATCGCTAACCACCCGCATTACATGATGCCGAAAGCAAGCATTGAAGTCCTTGAAATAATGCCAATGATGTAAAGCAGCGTCAGCGAACAGACTTACCGAATTTTTTTTCATTTTTTCTTGTCAAATATCCTTGCGTACGTAAGGTTTCCAAAAATTCACAGGGTATAAAAAAGGAGGCTGCCTCGTTTAAGCTTATCATCAGAACACATATAATAAAATAAATAAAATAATTTTTCAATGGCTTGTTTCTAAACAGCCCATTTGCTGAAGGCATTTGCGGCTAAAGTTTGAGGTGGTCGTGAAGGGTCTCCTCGCTCATATCTGTCCACTCATGGCCGCAGCTCTTGCACTTGTAGGTGACCCTGAAGTTTTCGATGCGATAGTTAACGTAGCCTCCCCTGCCTGCCGGCACTTGGACCTCATAGGGGTTTCCGAGCTGCTCACGCTTGATCTCTTTCGCCTGAAACAGCCGCCTGCAGGACGGGCATCTTCTGAACATCTTTCCAGTTCCCGTTGGGTATTGGCGCTATCTTGTCTTAAGTTTTTGCCCCCGCAATGCGCGGATTATAGGATAAGTCAACCCACACCACCTCAAAAACCACGCAAAGTCGCAACTTTCCAAAACCGAAAAGTCGCAACTTAAAAATTTAGAACAAAATAAAAAACCAAAACCAAACCGCCAAAAAACCACGCGCAACCCCAAACAAATCCACAAGCTCGCCATTTTAAGGGTAAATGTTTATATTGCCGTTGGGTTTTTGCTTATTTCCGAAAATAAAGTAAAGTTCTATTAAAGTAGGGATAACATATGGCGTATTTAACAACAACAGGTTCAGGACAACCGGTGTTGATTCTTAAAGAAGGAACAACCCGGAGCAGGGGTAAAGAAGCCCAAAGAAACAATATAATGGCCGCACAAGTAATCGGCGAAGTACTCAAAACAACCTTAGGCCCAAGAGGCATGGATAAAATGCTTGTCGACAGCCTAGGCGACATAACAATAACAAACGACGGTGCAGCAATCCTAAAAGAAATTGACGTTGAACACCCAGCAGCAAAAATGATGGTTGAAATCGCCAAAACACAAGACGACATGGTTGGCGACGGAACCACAACAGCAGTCGTCCTCGCAAGCGAACTGCTTAAAAAAGCTGAAGAACTACTTGACCAAAACATTCACCCAATAATTCTAGTAAGCGGCTACCGAAAAGCATCGCAAAAAGCAATCGAAATCATCAACAAAAACGCTATTCCACTTGACATAAACGACCGCAAAACACTTCTCAAAGTCGCATTAACTTCAATGAGCAGCAAATCAGTAGGCTCAGCAAGAGAGCACCTAGCAGAAATATCCATTGACGCAGTCAAACAAATTGCAGAGAAACGCGGCGACAAAGCCATAGCCGACATAGACAACATTCAACTCGTCAAGAAAACAGGCAAAAGCCTCCTTGAAACCCAACTTATCTGCGGAATAATCATTGACAAAGAAGTCGTTAATCCAGGAATGCCAAAGACAAAAGAAAACGCAAAGATCCTCCTCTTAGATATAGCACTGGAAATAGAGAAAACAGAAATGAGCGCTGAAATCCGCATCAAAGACCCATCACAAATGAAAGCATTCCTAGACCAAGAAAACGACATGATGCAGAAGATGGTTACAAAAGTCAAAGCCTCAGGTGCAGACATAGTTTTCTGCCAAAAAGGCATCGACGACATGGTTCAACACTTCCTAGCCAAAGCAGGCATAATGGCAGCAAGACGCGTGAAAGAATCAGACATGGAAAAACTCGCAAGAGCAACAGGCGGAAGAATAATCAGCGACTTAGACGACCTCAAACCAGCAGACCTTGGCCTAGCAGGCTTAGTGGATGAGCGCAAAATCGGCGACGACAAAATGATATTCGTCGAAAAATGCAAAGACCCACACAGTGTATCCATACTGATCCGCGCGGGACTCGAACGCATGGTTGACGAAGCAGAAAGAGCCATAATCGACTCACTATCAGTAATCTCAGACGTAATCGAGAACAACAAAATCGTTCCAGGCGGCGGAGCAGTAGAAATCGAAGTAGCCAAAGAACTACGCAAGTACGCAACAAAAGTCGGCGGAAGAGAACAATTAGCCGTTGAAGCATTCGCAGACGCAATGGAAGTAATTCCACGTACACTCGCAGAAAACGCAGGTCTCCAACCAATAGATATCCTTGTCGAACTACGCTCAAAACACGATACAGCCGAAGGCAAAAACATAGGCATCAACGTTTTCACAGGCAAACTGCAAAACAGCGTCGAAGAAGGAGTCATAGAACCACTCGTAGTCAAAGAACAAGCCATCAAATCAGCAGCCGAATCAGCAGCCATGATACTGCGCATAGACGACGTCATAACAGCCAAATCACCAAAAGGCGGTCCGGGCGGCCCGGGCGGAATGCCTGGCGGTCCTGAAGGCGAAGAATAAACCAAAATTTCTTTAATTTTTCTTTTTTTAATTGTTGAATTATTTTGATAGCCCACAACTTTTATTGTTAAGAGGCTCTTTCCTTTTCTTTCCTGAAAAATGCTAAGTCGAATGACTGAATTAGCTTCAAAATGGGAGGGTACTTCCTAACTCAACTTAAGGAGATCATTTATCATCTTTCTATGTTGGAATTACTTGTAAAACGGGTGATGCTGCCACTTTTTTAGACCGCTTCCTGCTGACATAGGCAACAGCGACAATTATGACAATAATGATTATAACTATGGCGGCAAGCACAGCCGTCAAGTAAGAGCCTGAGAGGACAATATGTGACGGCGAAGGCGATGAAGAAGGTGAAGGGAGGCTGCCGAGATAACCCGAGAAGCAATAAACGTCCCAGTTATTACAGCCTACGTATAACATTCCGTTGGCTATCGTCGGGGAAGACCAACTGCTGGAAGGCGTAGTGTAGTTTCCCAATTCTGCGCCGTTATTCATCGCGTTAAGGATGAATATATGCCGTTCACTAGTTACAACGTAGATTTTGCCGTCAGCGTAGGAAAGTGAATCGTATAACTCGTCTCCAGTGAAGAAACTCCAAATTGTGTGACCACTCGCAGCATTAAGACACGCTATGTTGTATTTGTCGATGATGAAAAGGTCACCGTTGACATAAATTGGTGAATTATATATAAATTCGGTTGCAGATGGATCCGAAAATGTCCAAATAACGGTACCCGTAGCCTCGTTAATAGCGTAATAAGTCCTCAAGTTAGCGGATGCAAAGACCATGCCAGCTGCGACTGATGGAGACCCCATCATCTCATCGCCCCCTGTAAATTGATATTCATAGGGGAGTTGATCTCTCCAAATCACAGATCCAGTGTTGGCGTCCAGTTTGTAGAGAGCACCCGATGTTGGTTCTTCTGAAGTGAAGAAGACAGCACCGTCATCGATGGCCGGGGAAGATTCGATTGGCCCGAGGGTTTTAGTTTGCCAAATGATGTTGCCGGTGTTTGCGTTGAGAGCGTACATGTAGCCGTCCAATGACCCGATGTAGACGATGCCTCCAGATACAACTGGCGAAGATTTAAGCACTATGTCCCCAAAAGTGAAAGGTAGGTCACCGTTGACGAATGTTTGCCAGATGAGGGCACCTGTGTAAGCGTTGAGGCAATAAACGTATCCGTCATCGCCTCCTGTGTAAACTTTGCCATTTGCTACGGCAGGTGAAGATTCAACAACATCCTTGGTGGCAAAGCTCCAGATGAGAGTGCCACTCCACGCTCCAATGGCATAGATGTTTTTGTCCTCTGAACCAACATAGACTATTCCATCTACAACGCTTGGCGAAGAAATAATTGATCCATTAGTTGTAAATGTCCAAGCCAAAGTGAGGTTTGAGGGACCTTCTTGAGCGGTAGAGGAGTGCGTTGGATCGGCACGCCACATAGACCAGTTGCTAATTGGAATTGAACTTGATCCTATGCACCATACTTGATTATTCCTGCTATATTCATTACCTGTAATTGAATCAACCGAAGTTGTTACGTTGCCTGGAATGAGGTATAAGTTGCCATAGGCTATAGCAACTGATTCTCTGGGAGCTAGGGCTTCTATAGGAAGCGTCCAAATGACCTGCCCGGTATATGCATTCAAACATGCAAACTGGGAGATGCCGACTTGGTCACCGTATTCGGCGACTTCGCCTGTTGTTACATAGACCATGCCATCCGCAACTGAGGGCATTCCTGGCCAGAGAAGTGTACTATCTGGTCCCTTGTATCTCCATACCAGATCGCCCGTTTGTATGTTGAAGGCGTAAAGATAGCCGTCTTTGTTCATTTCATAAACCATTCCATATGCTATCGCGGGGCCTGTAGTGAAGTATCCATCTGTGTCTCCTTGTGGTGTGTACGTCCACAGGATTTGACCAGTAGTGGCATTGAAACAGTACATCGTATTATCATCGGTTCCTCCTCTTAAGAATCTGCCATCAGAATAGGCGCCATTGAAGATCATAGGTCCCTTTGTGAGAGTATCCCATAAGACCGCACCTGTTTTAGCGTTGAGTGCCATTTGCTCATTTAAGACAGAGCCAGGAAACACCATGCCGTCGCCGTATGTTGTTCCGATGCCATCTTGACTGCCGCCTGGAACATAGGTTTTCCAGACCATAGTTGGCGGAATAGAGGGATCAGAAAAGTCCCAAGCTTCAATGTAGGAACCTGCCTTTGTGTAAAACATTTGCTCTTCTGGACTGTAGACGTTGGCGTTGAAAATGCCAGTGTCAGTGCAGAAGGTAGAGTTAGTCCATATTATATTTCCAGTTTCTGGGTTAAGGCAAGTGCTTTCCACAACCATGTGTGAAGAATCTATTTCATACGCTATTGGCCAGTTTCCGACCATTGGAATGGCTGTGTTCCAGACGATGTTCCCTGTTTGGTCAAGTGCAAAGACAGAAGTGTTGGAGCAGGCGAAAATCATTCCGTCAAACGCTGAAAGATAGGGTTGTATTCCTGTTATATTCGCTTTCCAGAGTATATTTGAAGTGTCAGGGGCTGGTCCAGTTGAGAAGCGCGTAAAAGAAGAGTCGCCTTGAAATTGTGACCACTCGTACTGGTTTAAATTGACATTACTGGAAGAAGTTGTGGTAGAAGTGTTTGCCTGTGCACTTGCGGTTGTATGATAGATAGAGGTTGAGGCGAAAATTGATGAAAAAATCAGTAAAGCCAAAATTGCGATGGCTTGGATTTTTTTTGGAATAGTCATTACTCCCTACATGGTTGATGTGTTAATTTACGTTAAGAGGTAGTTGACTCCTTGCCCCAATATTTACATAATGCGATTCGATTGTGGTATAAACCTTACGGAAATCTATTTCTCCATACTTTAGTTATCTGTGAGGACTCTATTCCTGATTTCAAACCGTGACCTATTATGATAATTAGGGAAAAGATACAAGAAACCAAAATTCGAAAGATATTAGTTCAACGCATGGATTTTCAATCATGAATATTTTCTTATTTTCGTGGTGCAAAATGAGTGAAGAAAAACAAAAAATTGATGTTCTAATCATAGGCGCTGGACCAGCCGGTTTAACAGCAGCTATCTATTCCTCATGGCTGGGATTAAAAACCACGGTTTTAGAAACAGGAATCGTTGGTGGAAGAGCATGGTTAGCTCCCCAAATCGAGAATTTTCCAGGATTTGAGTTTGGCATTAAAGGTAGCGAGCTGGTTGACAAGATGCGTTCACAAGCTTTACGTTTTCGTGCAGAAATTAGGGACAACGAAGAGGTTATCGGTTTAGACCTGAAGGGCGAGATTAAACGTGTTGTTTCGCGAAGGCAAACCTATGAAGCACGTGCTGTAATAATTGCGACTGGAACACAAAGAAGAAAGTTGTTAGTTCCCGGAGAAACCGACTTTATAGGGCGAGGGGTCAGCTACTGTGTTATTTGCGATGGTCCTTTTTTCAAACATGCAACAGTCGTGGTTGTCGGCAACGGGGAAGAAGCTGCAGTTGACGCTTTGTTTCTAGCTGACATAGCAAACAATGTTATGATAGTCACTAATGAACGAGAATTAGAAATTTCAGGCACATTGATAGATAGGCTTCGAAATAAACCTAACATAGAAATCGTCAAAGGCAAGATAACAAAGATTGTTGGCGAACAAATTGTTAAAGCAATAAAAATACTTGAATTTGACACTCAGCTTGAGACGGAAAGGGAGGTTAACGGGGTTTTTGTTTCTTTAGGAGGCGTTCCTTTGACTGCCATAGTAAAAAACGCCGGAGTAACCACTGACAGGAATGGCTGCTTAACTGTTGATCACCAGCAAAAAACAAGCATTGAAGGAGTCTTTGCAGCGGGGGATTGCACTTGTGGCGGAATGCAAGTGATCACGGCGGCTGGAGAAGGAGCAATGGCTGCAATGCGTGCTTCAGCGCATGTTAGAAAAGTTAACGCCTAGTTGCAGCAAAAGTTGCCTGGATGAGAACCTTGGATTCATAAATTTTGCCCGACGCGATGCCCGCAACATTCATCAAAGGATACAGGTAAAAAAACGATTTTTCTCTTTCTTTTTTCTATTTTTTTAAACAATAAATGGGATTGAATTTGTACCCAGCCCCATCGGAAAGTAACACACTCCACAGCTAAACGCACCGAGCTTTAGCTAAGGTTTTTATGATGCAACAGAAATTATCTTTCCCTGCAACAATTCGGGGCTGTCGGCTAGCTTGGTCTAGGCTTGTAGACTTGGGCTCTATAGACTCCGGTTCAAATCCGGGCAGCCCCATTAAAGGTTTTGAACCGTTTCGAGTTCAAGTATCACTGGGGCGGCTTCCTTTTTGGGTTCAGGTCCTGTTTGGTCATTGTTTTTCCCTACGAAAACACAATATGCTGCTTAACTTGTGTATTTTTGTTGTACACATCTACAATTTGGATTAGAAGTCCAGAACGTTTATTATTGATTCTTTCCTCAAAAATCATATGCAGCAAATTCAGACCAAAAAAACAGAATCAAATTTCAAGCATTTGCTGTCCAGTGCTGGCTGTTCCGAAAAAGCTGCAAATGAACTCTGGAAATGGTATGACCCATCTAAAAAGAAGGGCGCGGCAAGTTTCTAATTTTCTAAATTCTAAAACAACATTGGGAAATAGCATGGGGAAGCTACCTTGGGCTCTATAGACTCCGGTTCAAATCCGGGCAGCCCCACCAACTTCATCACACACAGATGATACGTTGGATTTACAATTCGGGAGCAAAGGCGCCTTTTAATAGAAACATTACAGCAGAACCTATTCAATCCCATAAAAGCGAGACTCTCTTTTAAGATTGTTAAGTTACTAGGTTTTGTGTTAAGTGCATGTTTAGATTCACAGTCAGTCAATAATTAAGAAGAAACTTTTTTAAAGTCCTAAAAAGAGTCAGTCTAACCAGTGAACGAAAATAGAGAAGCATCCAGCAAACCGATTGCCACTTCTGATAGGCACAGTAGCATAGTGTTAGCCATCGTGATGCTTGGAACTCTTATGGGCGCTCTCGACAGCACTATTGTGCTTTTGGCTTTCCCAGTAATTAATGATAGTCTTCACTCAGACCTATCGACATCATTGTGGATAATTCTTGCTTACCTTCTTGTCCTTGCCGTTGCAACTACACAGATGGGAAGAATAGGAGATATCTACGGTAGAAGCAGAATATTCAACTTAGGCTTCGTAATTTTCACCGTCGGCTCAGCTTTATGCGGTTTCTCAACTCACATCTATCTTCTCATAGGCTTCAGAGCAGTTCAGGCGGTAGGTGGAGCCCTCCTGCAAGCGACCAGCGGAGCCATAATAGCTGATTATTTTCCTAGAGAAAGGCGTGGTAGCGCTTACGGTTACAATTCGCTTGGCTTTACGGCTGGAGCAATGCTAGGCATCGTTTTAGGCGGAATAATCACCACTTTTCTTAGCTGGCAATACATCTTTTTCATCAACATCCCAATCGGCATAATCGCTGTGATAGCAGGTTTAAAATACATCAAGGACAACGAAAAAACATCTGCCAAGTTAGACCTTGCTGGAATGGGGCTGCTTGGCTCAGCATTGGTATTGCTCTCTTTAGGATTGGTAAATTTCGCCTCAAACGGAATCAGCGCCTTAAACATCACTATAGTAGTGATTGGAGCGGTACTGATACCCGTTTTCTTGTTGTATGATCGTAGGATTAAAAATGCCATTATTGACTTTGAAGCCTTCAAAAGTAAGGTTCTGCGGAATGCGATCTTTTCAGCGTTATTTGTGAGTATTGGCTACTTCTCCGTGGTATTTCTAGTAATAATGTACCTGCAAGGAATAAGAGCCTTGACACCGTTGAATGCTTCTATACTGTTGGTCCCTGGATACGTCGCCGGCAGTTTTCTGGGCCCAATAATGGGCAGACTCTCAGACAAGTACGGTTCAAGAGAAATCGCCACAATGGGAATATTCTTCTTAGCAGTTGCTATATTGATTTATTTAACGATGAACGCAACCTCGCCACTCTACATTGTGCTCTTCGCTTCGGCAGTATCTGGCTTAGGTACCGCCATGTTCTTCCCAGCCAACAACAGCGCGGTAATGGCAAATGCAAGACCAGGTTCCTACGGCAGCATCTCAGGCCTGTTGCGAACGGTGCAAAATATTGGATTAGTCGGAAGTTACGTTTTAGCAATCTCGGTTGCGGCAGCCTCAATACCTAGGCAAGTGGCTTTCGAAGTGTTCATTGGAACCAAAAGCCTATCTGGCGGCGTCAGCCAAGCGTTCATATTTGGCATAGATCACGCGTTTTATGCATCAATAATTATACTGGCTGTTGGGGGCGTATTGTCCGTTATTAGGGGAAGAGACGTGAGGAAACAAGTGCCCGCTAAATGACAACGCACTATGCTAAAGCCTAATTATCCACTATCACAATTAACCTTTAAATTATGGCTTAGCTGACTGGTGGAATGGCTTGGGCAAACTAAAATTCGGGGTATTCCTTCCGTTTTACGCGTTCCAAGTGAAAGAGCCTAAAGAACATTTCAGCCTCATTCGAGATATTGTTTTAGAATGTGAACACTTAGGCTACCATTCAGTTTGGCTAGACGACCATCTAATGTACAATGACTGGCCTATCCTTGAATGCTGGACGACCCTCTCAGCGCTCTCCTCATTAACCAGCAGAATACGATTGGGAACCATGGTTTCCTGCAATGCTCATAGGAACCCAGCTTTGCTTGCCAAAATGACCGCGACACTTGATGTCTTGTCGGAGGGCAGGTTAGAGCTTGGCGTAGGAGCAGGTACCCAAGAGACCGAGCACACGGCTTACGGTTTCGGTTTTCCGCCGCTGAGCGTCAGAATAGAGCGTTTAAGTGAGGCTTTGGAGGTAATAAGGCGACTTTGGACCCAGGAAAAGGCTAACTACCAAGGAAAACACTACACGCTGAAAAATGCTGTTTGCGAGCCTAAACCCTTGCAAAAACCACACCCACCCATAACCGTAGGCGGAAGCGGCGAACTATTGACGCGGAAAGTGACCGCACCGTATGCAGACAGGTTTGATTGGGGCTCCTTGCCATCCATTGAAGCATACAAGCATAAACTTGCGGTTTTAGAGAATCAATGCAAAGCAATCGGCAGAAACTTTGGTGAAATTGAGAAGTCCTGCTGGCCCAGCGGTCAAGTGCTGATTGCACAGAATCAAAAAGAGCTGAGCGAAAAGATTTCTCAACGCAAACCAGCAAACGTCAGCTTAGAGGATTTCAAAAAAACTACTTTGATGGGCACGCCGGATGAATGCATTGAGCAACTGCAGTTTCACGTGGATTTGGGTGTGACTTATTTTATGTTGTTTTTCGCTGATTTCCCAAGTTTAGATGGATTAAGGCTGTTTGCCAAAAGCGTTATAGGTAAAATGAGCGGTTAGAGGTCGCCCCTTGCAATATGCGATAATTCGTGAAGAATAATTTCATCCAAGCTGTGGTATGGGTTTTCCCTGACAAGTATGATGTATTTGGCGTCATCGTTTTCTTCAGCGTTAAACACACACGCATCCGTGCCCTTAGTTGAAAGAACCCTGCCCCATTCCTCAATCTCGCACAGTTCACCTTCAAAACAGTGCCTGTGCTGAATAGCATAGTTAAAATCCTCATCACTTAATTCGAGGGCTTTAACTTTAGGCAGTGGCTTGCTCGATAGCGTTTTCCATGCTTTAACGAGCTGATTTTTACGTATAGGCTTAGCTTTCATTTTAATTCCTTCAATTCCTTCAACTGAAACCATAAAAGAACACTTCCGTCCGATATTTCATGCTTTGCGCGCCAGAACAACAACATGCTTGATTAAAGCAAGACGATAACAAAAATTAACGACTTTTGCCGTAAAAACATTTGCAGTAGTTACGCTACTACCACAACCAAACCAGCCTATTAAACCGGCTTAAACAAACGAAATAGAGCTTAAAGGCTGCCCGTGATTTTTAGCATTGGTATAATGAAGAAAGAAAATCGTGATGTGCAAATGTTAAATAAGTCTCGTTTATGGTGCATTTCCACTTGTTCTTTTAGAGCTTTATTCATTTCATTGAATCCGCGCAGCGTGTCTTTATCTAGGCTTTTAGCAAGAAGCCTGACAAAAACCCCAGTGAAGATTTCTTTTTGTTCAAAGTGTGCTTTGTCATTTCCGATTGGTTCAATCGTTAAGATATGTTCTCCATCAAAAAGCCCGCTTATCCAAAGGTAACCAATCCATCTTAGCTCTTTTGGTGAGTTGACGTTGAGCACTGTCGGTTTGAAAGTTGTTTCCCCTTGCGCCTGTAGGTTGAATGCGCACTTCAAGTTTCGCCCCCTTTCTCAGTTCACTTCTCACCCAACGCATAAACGGGTTCCAATCTGGGAACTTCGCGAAATCCGTAAGCACCAACCAAACTTCATCGGGTGAGGCGTTAATATCGATACTACTCGCCAATTCTTTTCTCAAAAATTATTACCCATACTATTTTCAGTTGGAGTGGCGAATTTAAGTATTCCTTATTTTGTCTGCATACTATACTTTGCAACTCTGCCAGCCTTTTTCTTCGTAATTTTAGGTCAATGGTTATTCGATAAGGCTTTAAGAGATAGCTTTTGGTTGGTTAAATTGCCTAGCAAAATGGATACCCCTTCTCCTATTGCTTGACTTTCCTGCGTAGCTTATTCTGATGGAGTAGGAGAGTACCTGCTTAGGTAGCCCTTAGAAATTTTTGGCTTGCGAGGTTTCCACGCGGCTAACCGTTCTTTAAGCTCCTTATCTGCCAGTTCAACTTTCAGAACTCTGTTGGGAATGTCAATGGTTATCTTGTCACCATTTTTAAGTGCCGCGATTGGTCCGCCGTCAAAAGCTTCAGGGGCAACGTGCCCGATGCATGGTCCACGTGTTGCACCAGAAAATCTTCCGTCAGTTATCAGGGCTACGCTTTCGCTTAAACCCATGCCTGCAATGGTGGCTGTGGGAATTAACATTTCTGGCATTCCAGGTCCACCTTTTGGTCCTTCATAACGAATAACTACGACGTCGCCAGCTACAACCTCATGGCGCTTCATGGCTTCTTCCGCTTCGTGTTCTGAATCGTAAACTTTTGCTGGGCCTTGATGCTTCATCATTTTAGGCGAGACCGCCGCCATTTTCACCACTGAACCGTGAGGCGCCAAATTGCCTTTCAGTATAGCGATGCCGCCTTCTTTGTGAACTGGATGATTCAATGGGTGGATTACTTCAGCGTTTATTACTTTGGCTTCTGCAACGTTTTCGCCAACCGTTTTACCCGTGACTGTTAACGCATCAAAATGCACAAATGGCTTAAGCTGCTTAATCAACGCAGGTAAACCACCCGCGTCGCCTAAATCTTCCATATCGAAAGAGCCAGTTGGAACCATGTTGCACAAATGAGGCACTTTCCGTCCGATCTCATCATAAGTTGAAAGGTTAAGTTTAGCTCCTGCTTCCATGGCGATGGCTGAAAGGTGCAAAACCGTGTTTGTGGAGCCGCCAAGCGCCATGTCCACTGCGACTGCGTTGTCGAAGGCGTTCTGAGTCATTATCTGTGAGGGCTTGATGTCTTTCTTTGTGAGTTCAACGATTTTTTGTCCTGCCTCTTTGGCGATTCGCTGTTTCAAAGCTCCGTTGGCTAATGCTGTTGCACAGTAGGGTAGCGACATTCCTAAGGCTTCAGTTACGCAAGCCATGGTGTTTGCTGTGAACATGCCGTTGCATGAGCCGCAGCCGGGACAAGCCACGCCCTCTAGCATTGCCGATTCTTCCGCGGTCATTTTGCCAGCGAAGACTTTGCCGACTGCTTCGAAAACGTTGTTGACGCCGACTTTTTGTCCTTCCAGTACACCTGACTCCATTGGTCCGCCTGTGACTGATATGGCGGGCACGTTAAGCCGTGCTGCAGCCATAAGCATGCCTGGCGTGACTTTGTCGCAGTTTGAAATCATTACCATGCCGTCTAAGCGGTGGGCTTGCATCATGATTTCTACTGAGTCAGCTATTAATTCGCGGCTTGGAAGCGAATACCGCATGCCTTCATGACCCATGGCTATGCCGTCGCATACGGCTATGGTGTTAAATTCGAAGGGTGTTCCACCAGCTTCAAGAATGCCTTCTTTCACCGCTTCGCCTAAGGCTCTTAGGTGAATGTGCCCGGGAACTATTGACGTGTAACTGTTAGCTATACCGATGAATGGTTTAGCTATGTCTTGGTCTGTTAAACCTAAACTTTTAAGCAGGGCTCGGTGTGGTGCCCGCTCTGTTCCAAGTTTTATCTCGTCACTTCTCATCTTAAAGTCCTCTGCGCTCAGTTAAGAAACCAATAATTTTATATTTAAGGTTGACGCCTTGAAAAGAGATGTGATTTAAGTGGGGTATTGCTTTATTCAACCGCTTCCCTAAACGCGTAAGAATTTTAGACACCACCCTCCGTGATGGTGAACAAACACCTGGAGTATCGCTTGTTCCTGAAAATAAGCTGAGGATTGCTCAACGCTTAGATGAACTTGGCGTAGATGTCATTGAGGCTGGGTTCGCCGCTGCCTCCGAAGGCGAAATGGAAGCCGTAACCCTGATCGCCAAGCAGGGTTTGAGGGCGGAAATTTCCAGTTGCGCCAGAGGAACAAGAGGCGACATTGAAGCCGTAGCGAAAAGCGGCGCTGAAAGTATACATCTTGTTATCCCAACATCTGATATTCACTTAAAATATAAACTGAACAAGACACGAGAGCAACTACTCAAAATCACCGAAGATAACGTCCAACTTGCCAAGAGCTGTGGCTTGATTGTTGAGCTTTCAGCTGAAGATGCGACACGCACAGAGCTTGATTTTCTCAAGAAATTCTATGAAGTTGGCATCACCGCTGGAGCAGACAGGGTTGTCGCATGTGATACAGTTGGTGTGTTGACGCCTGAAAAATCCTACGAGCTATTCTCAGCGCTTTACGATTCGGTGAAGGTTCCGATCAGCGTTCACTGCCATAACGACTTCGGAATGGCAGTAGCCAACTCTATTGCAGCTTTAAGGGCGGGTGCTACGCAGGTTCACGCGACAATAAATGGTTTAGGAGAGCGTGCGGGAAACGCTTCACTGGAGGAAATTGTGGTTTCGCTAAAGCAACTGTACAATTTGGACTTAAACATCAAAACCGAGCTTTTGTACAGCACTTCACAGCTGGTTTCAAGATTAACTGGTATCTACGTGCAGCCTAACAAGGCAATTGTTGGCGAGAACGCTTTCACGCATGAATCAGGCATCCACACGCAGGGTTTGCTTGCTCACCCGTTGACTTATGAGCCGATTGCGCCTGAACTGGTCGGTGGCACACGACGCATATCGCCTGGAAAACACTCTGGAACGCATGGCATACAAGCTGCACTGGATAAGATGGGGTTGAAACCAACTGAGGAGCAGTTTAAGGAAATATTCAAGCGAATCAAAGAGTTAGGTGACAAAGGCAAAACAGTCATGGATGCCGATGTGCTGGCGATAGCTGAGAACGTTATGGGCTTAAGCAAAGCCAAACCAATCCTGCTTGAGGAGATGACGGTTGTCAGCGGCGACAAAGTCACTGCAACCGCTTCAGTGCGGCTAAGCTTAAACGGCAAAGACGTCTGGGGCGCAGCAGTCGGCGTAGGACCAGTTGACGCAGCCATAAACGCTGTGAAAAAAGCGATTGCGGAAGTTGAACCCATCACGCTGGAACAGTACAATGTTAAAGCGATAACGGGTGGCACAGATGCGATGGTTGAAGTAGTTGTGCGAATGCGCAGAGGAGACAGAGCAGTAACAGCCATGGGAGTACGCGAAGACATAGTTAAAGCCAGCATGGAAGCAGTGCTGAGCGCCATGAACGTGCTAACAACAGACTACAACAACAAAAAAGAAGTTTAGAACCGAGGATTTCTTAACATTTTCTTTTTATTGACATGAGTTGAAATCTGTCGTTTGTTTTTGCATTCATCATTCTGAATAAGCTCAACTAAGAACTCATCCAAGTCTTCAGGCCATTTGGAAACTTTGAACGCGCCAAAATACTTGTCGGCAACAGGCTCCGCCTGAGTTAAGGCTGATTTTTTCTGTTTTAATCTGCTGTTAATATTACTGTCTGCTTTACGCTGGCTGCTTCTCTTACGCGCATGATTTGCCTCATCATTTATTTTCATATTATTTTCAGCCATTCTTTCCGATTTTATGCGCTTATTTTTGGTGGTGGACGCACATGCCTGCCAAGCTTAATGCGCAATGCTATACGGTACAGTTTCCGCAGAGACTTCACCAGCTGCTCGACGCTGGGTGCAGTTGAGTAAATGAGCGGTATCTGCTCGTATTCAGCTATGTGTATGGCTTCGGCGTCAGGTTGGGTTTTGTGAAAAACTACAATCCTCGGTTTGAGACTGCTGACGCGCACAATCATCATGGGCAAGCATCCTGCTTCCACGTTTGTGAAAACTAGCGCCCTCTCAGTTGATGCCCCAAACAGCTGCGCGTACTCCGAGCCAGAATACGCCTCAATCGCTTTTCGGCTATCGATGACTGTGTAACCGTTAACTTCTTTAACGTATTTGTCCTTGCAAGCTACTACTTCGCCGCCAATAGCCCTGCACAAATACTCAACCCTCACGGGAATGGGAAACTCACGCAAATCCACAACAGCCATGCTTGGCGAACTGGTTAACTTAGCGAATTCTCTAATGAAGCGACTGCCTTTTCCCTCATCAATTAGTAATAGTGAGAGCACGAACCTTCGAATAAATTTGGCGCCCGGACTTTTTCGCCGTCCACTCTCATAATCACTTATCACTGAAGATGACAGCCCCATCGTCTCAGAAAGGGTCAATTGAGAAACAGCGAATAGCTCCCGCCATTTGCGCATGGTGGCGCCTGGTTTACCTGAAAGAATTATTTCTCCAGCAATCCTTCTTGCTAAAACTTCTCTTAGACTAGGCGACACTGACATAAAATAACTCTCCAACTTGCACTCTTCTTAAGGCTTGAGATATAAAACTATAGCGCTTTTTCGTGAATATTATGAAATAAACTTGAGGTTCGCGGAAAAATTAGATTGTAAATTTTGTCATCAAACGTATATGTGCATTTTTAATCTTTGAGTTAGCGCTGGTGCATACGTCAGGTTAGTGAATTGCGTTTATAAGGAAGCTTTACGTAGTAATGCAGTAACGTTCCCAGTCTACAAAAGACAAAAAGAACGTTACTACCGCAATGAAGAATAGAAAGGAGTGATATGTATGGCAGAAAAACCAAATGATGTAATCTTCGTTGGAAACAAACCGCCAATGAGCTATGTTCTGGCTATCATAACAGCTTTCTCTTCAGGGACAGAAAAAGAAATAACCCTAAAAGCAAGAGGACAAGCAATAACTACCGCTGTTGACGTTGCAGAAATCACAAGAAGTCGGTTCCTAAAAGACCTCAAAGTGACAAAAATCGCAATCGGAACGGCAGAGATGCCACCAAGAGAAGGCGAAAACAGGTCAAGGATGGTTTCAACGATAGAGATTACTCTCACAAAAGTGTAGCTGTGACGGACAACAATTAACCTGGGAGTTTTAAGCTCTCCAAACTTTTTACAATACAAAATAAAATGTTTTGCGGTTATTTTTTCAGGTAAGCTTCAACTTTCTTGACAATTTCCATGAAAGCCTTAGACGCAGCAGAATCCTTATCGGCAACAACAAAAGGATGACCCTTATCGGAATCCACACCTATTTTGGGGTCAATGGGAATGCTTCCAAGAAAGGGAACGCCAGCTTCTTGAGCCATATTTTTTCCGCCGCCGGATTGGAAAATTTCAGTTTTTTCTCCGCAGTGTGGACAAACAAAACCGCTCATGTTCTCCACAACGCCGATTATAGGCATGTTTAGTCTTTCAGAGAAAGTAATCGCTTTCCTAACAACTGAACTCGACAATTGGGAAGGCATTGTGACGATTACCACGCCGTCCAGGTCAGGCAAAAGCTGAGCAATACTGAGTGGTTCATCGCCTGTTCCTGGCGGCAAATCAATAAAGAGAAAATCAAGCTCACCCCAAACAATATCAGATAAAAACTGTCTTATCGCCTTCATCTTTAACGGTCCACGCCAAATCGTCGGCGCCTCCTCAGGCAAAAAGAAATCAATCGACATAACTTTCATACCCGATGGTCCATCAACAGGAAAAGCCCCTGGCGGACCAAATTTAACATGTTGCCCCTCCAAGCCCAACAGTCTTGGAACGCTTGGTCCATGAATATCCGCGTCTAAAACGCCGACCTTGTAGCCCTTCTGTGCAAATGCAGCGGCAAGGTTAACGGTTATAGTGCTTTTTCCAACTCCGCCTTTGCCGCTTATGACGGCGATTTTATGTTTAATTTTGCCCATTCTATCTTTTAGTTTTTGCTGCTCCTCGGATTGTTGCTGATTGTAAGCCTCGATTTGAGCCATATTTCTTTCTAAACTCATAAAAACACCAGTTCTGAAATGCTGTTAAGGTTTGATTCTTAAGTAAGCTAAAATAGTTTATGGTTGCTTAATTCTACAGGTTAAATGACGGCTGCTTAGGCGATGAACAAGATGGTCACACTTCGAGATATAGAGCAAGCACAAAAAACCATAAAATCATACGCTGTTCCAACTCTGCTGACGCGTTCAAAGTTTCTAAGCGAGCTATGCAGCGGCGAGGTTTTTTTGAAACTGGAAAACCAGCAGGTAACTCATTCCTTCAAAATTCGCGGAGTAATCAACAAACTCTTGAGCCTATCTGCCGAAGAAAAAGCCAGAGGAGTGGTGACGGCTTCGGCTGGCAATCACGGTCAAGCAGTAGCGTATGGTGCCCAAAAACTGGGTTTCTCAGCGCAAATCGTGGTGCCTACTGACACGCCGAAAATTAAAGTGGATGGCATAAAACAGTACGGTGCCGACCTTTTATTGTTCGGTGACACTTACACTGAGGCTGAAAAGAAAGCTAGAGAAATCGCAACACAAGAAGGTCGCCTCTACATTTCCCCTTACAATGACGAGTTAATCGTAGCTGGACACGGAACCATAGGCTTAGAAATCCTCAAGGAACTCCCAAACGTTGACATCGTCGTTGTACCTGTTGGCGGAGGAGGCTTGATTGCAGGCATAAGCATAGCCATTAAGAGTCAAAGACCCAACGTGCAAGTTATCGGCGTACAATCCGCAGCTTCACCTATCATGTATGAGTCATTGAAGGCTGGCAAAATCGTTCCCCCACACAGACATGAACCCAACACCATTGCTGAAGGGCTCGCTGGAGGCATCGAGAAAGGCTCCATCACATTCACCATAGCACAGCAATGCGTTGACGAGGTAATGCTGGTTAGAGAAGAATCAATTAGGCATGCAGTTTATCTGCTTTGGAAAAATGAAAAGCAAGTGGTGGAAGGCTCTGGAGTGGCAGGAGTCGCAATGCTACTGGAAAACAACGACTCATTCACTAAGCAAACCGTGGCTATAGTTGTAACTGGCGGAAACATCGACGACTCCCTGTTGAAGAACATAATAGCTTCAGAAGAATAAACGTTGTTAGCCTAGTTTGTAGCCGATTTTCCGCAGGAACTGCCTCCGCTCCTTAATGTCAGAGTCGGTTTCTATGCCTTTGCTTTTTAAGCCGTCAACAACGCCAATAACGCCTCTTCCCTGAGCGGTTTCAGCAATTATTACTTCTAGCGAGTTAGCTGTAGCAGCGTAAATGGTGCATACCTCAGGCACTTTCTTGATTTTGTCGAGAAGGTTTAGTGGATAAGCGTTTCTTATGTAAATGAGAAAGCTGTGACCACAGCCGATTTCAAAGGCTTTCTGCGCCGCCAAACTCCTCAGTTCCTCATCGTTTCCTTCATGCCTAACTAAGCAAGGTCCTGAGCTCTCGCAGAAACCTAGACCAAATTTAACATCGGGCACAGAATTAACCATGGCTTCATACAAGTCTTCAGCAGTTTTTATGAAGTGAGCCATGCCTAAGATGATGTTGCAGTCTTTCGGCGGGTCAATTTTAACTGTTTTAAACTCCAAACCTTAAGCCTCCAAAGCTAATGACTTATCAGCGCTTTTAGCATATAACTTTTTTAAAACAACTTAAGCTGCTTTTTTGATAAATCCATGCCAAATCAAGCGTTTAACAATGTGCATTGTGCCTCTTTTTTTAACGATAAATTTTATATGCGTCAATGCGGTGCCTAGATGTGTTGTGCAAGAAGAAGTTTTTGCACCATAAACAGAATTAAGGAGTTGAAAAGTAGTGTCCGGGAGAGAAATGCATAAGGCAACCTGCGCTGAATGCGGAAAAGAATGTGAAGTCCCATTCAAACCTGACCCAAGCAGGCCAGTTTACTGCCGAGAATGCTATGCAAAAAAACGACCAGCAAGATCGCCAAGACGATATTAAGCTTACCGCTTAACCCATTAAATCTCTAAATTTATTCATTATTTTTTTTATATTTTTCATTATTTTTGCTGTGATAGCCCTTTTTTTGTACGAACAAAAGCTAAATATCATTGAATGGTTAATCAATTGGAAAGCTAGGGCCGGTAGTTCAGCTGGTATGAACGCTTGACTTGCACTCAAGAGGTCGGGGGTTCAAATCCCCCCCGGTCCATAACGGCCTCTCGCAAAGATAGTTCACCAAGAAAAATGGTGAAGCTCCCTTATGTTTTTATGTTATGTGTTGCTCGAAAGATATGGAATAGACTGTTAAAGACCAGTTGACGTTACATTATTTCCAACAGCTTCGAAAGACGCTTGTTTAATTGCTATCGCGTACCAGCTTTTGCTAATGCTATCTTTTTAATAAAAACGAACAGTAATACAGAAAAGGATTCAACAGGCACCATAGTAGATTATTGCTTCGCTATAGAAATCTGGTTTAAATACTTAAACGCGCCCAATTAATATGTGGGGGAGTAAGTTGGAAGTACAAAATGCGTGCTTCAATGAGTTCCCCGATCAGTGCGTCGGATGCCCTGAATACAGTGAAACAAGGAAAGTTCAGGAAACGCAACTCTCGTTGCTGTCAGGTATGGGAATGATGTACCCGCCATACATGGAAAAGGTCATTAAAGAATGCAAGCGGTTTCACAAGCGTAAAGTTGAATACATGGATATATGAGATTGCAAGAAGCACATCGCCAACCCTGAATAAGTAACCATAGCCAATGTAAAGTTGATTGAGGGGAACTAAGTTATCGGGGAAAAATATCGATTTTTACGTCGCTTCTTGTATGCTTAGGTCGCTTCCCTCAAACTTTGGCAATTCGGACCCACCCACCGCATTATTAGCCAATTATAAAAAGTGTAGGTCGACCCCTTAGTTGCTGGTTCCACCTACCAGACATGAATCTGCGTGCTCTACAGTTCACATGGGTAAAATCGATTAATGTTTATTTCAGTAGGTACCGGCGCTACGGTTTTGAGTTTTTGTTGCTGTTTTTAGTGAAGGTGTAGTTTTTGATAGTTAAGCTTATGGCAATTATTACTATCATTAATGCGATGCCGGTGACGAAGATTGCGTTAAAAGCTGTGGATGTCCCGAAGGAGAGGGTGAACGGCGGGACAGGTAGTTTTACTTTTACGTTGTAGGTGGCCATAATGGTGGTGGCGAGGACTGGGCCGATGGCTCCTCCGAGGTTTCGTAGCATGGTGTTCATTCCTAGGCCTACGGCTGTGTTTTCTTTGGGCACTGATACCGAAATCATGTTTACTATCGGTATAATCAGGGACACGACTCCAATGAGCGAAACGGCAACGTCTAAGGTTAGGTCTGTGGTGGTTGCTCTGCTAAAGGTGAATAGAAGCAGACCGATTATGCTGATGGATGCGCCAAGGATGAGTATGGGTTTTGGTCCTATTTTGGTTACAAGTCTTCCAATAACTGGTCCCACAATAAGCATCACTAATGTTGCGGGTGCGAGTGTCAATCCCGTAGTTATAATGTCTAGTCCTAGTCCGTATGGTTTAGGGTACTGAGCGTAGTAGATGACCGCGAAGAAGACTAGGAACATGGAAAGACTTGCAAGTATGCCCACTAAGTTTGCTACCAGTACATTCCTGATTTTCAGCAGGTTTAGCTCTATGAGTGGACTAGTGCGTTTGTTTTCAAAGACAAAGAAGCTGACGGTTAAGATGATGCCGGGTACGAGGAATGCAATGTTTTCGTATGAGAGCCAGCCTAAGGTTGGAGCTTCTGTTAGGTAAACTAGTACGAGAACTATGCCAGCCATTAGTATCGCTGCATCTGTGAAACCTACTTTGCTCTTTTTGCCAGGTACGTCCTTTCTGAGCATCACTGCAACAACGAAAAACAGGATTATGCTGAGTATGAAGGCGGTGTGGAAAGCCCATTGCCAACTAAGGTCTTGCACCACGTAGGCACCTATGATTAAGCCTGCTGCGGCGCCGATAGCGAAGGTTCCGCTAATTATGCCTTGAGCAGTAGCTACACGCTCTTTCGGAAAAATATCAGTGACAATGGCTAGCGCCAATGGGATTATGGCGAAGCCGATGCCTTGGATGGCTCTTGAGGTTATTAGCATGTATATGTTTGAGGAGAACCCGGCTAATCCTACTCCTGCAATGTAGAAGAGTAAGACTGTGAGGAAGATTTTTTTCTTACCATATATGTCGCCGAGTTTTCCAAACAGAGGCGAGACGGCGGCTCCGACAATTAAAAAGGCAGATGTAATCCATGATGCGATAGTTGCTGTTGTTGATAAATCAGCTTGGATGGTAGGGATGCCGGGGATAACCATGGTTTCAACATAGTTGACTAGCAGTGAAACGGCGGTTACGGTTAGTAGTACCTTGATGGGATAACTTAAGCCACTTTTGGGAGCACTTGAGTTTGCGATGGATGTGCTGCTTGAGTTCATTAAGTAACACTTTTTTAAAAAATAGCGACTATTAGTCAATTAATATAGTTATCGTCGCTAATAGCAATGCATTCCGAAGTAGAGGGGACGGAAGAAGAAAAACTTGTGGCCTTCCGTCGCACAGGGGATGAAATTAAAAAGTGGATTATAGAGAAGTTCGTTTATTTGAGCGAGCGTGCGCTGGAAAAGACCCAAGTCATTTTAGTTCAACCAACCAATTTACGACGGCATAGTCTAAGACAAAATTCCGAAAATTACAGTTTTCCCAGCACATGTACCCAATTAAGGAATCTTCTCTGAAACTATTCTTACAACAAACCTGAAACTCAAGCGCCTGCGTGACTTATTGGTTGCTATTGGGTGTTGCAGGTCTTAAGTCTGCTCCACAATTTGCAAAAAACTCGCATCGTAAACGACTCTGTTGTTGCACTTTGGACACATAGTCATCCCTGTTTCTGCGGGATTGGGCTGCTTTTACAACTTTTGCCCTCTGAGGTCAGTTGCACAATAAGGACAGAAATTGTATTCTTTAGAGATAGTTTTGTTGCAGACGGGACAGCTTTTCGCTATACCTGACGACACTTGTGTTGAACTTGTCGCTTGTCTGTTGCTTTTGCTATTCATAAACAACTTCTTATAAATTCTCAGTTCTCGCTCACATTGAAGCCGACATAACCAAGAAACTGGAAATGCAAACAACAGCATACCTGTTAGTATTAAATCAGGGGGTTGCCTAAAGGTGGTCAAGACTAACAATACCAATATCCCGGTAGGCACGTACGGTAAACCTAGCAAAGCTTTGACTAAACAGTATATTGCCTTTACACGCCTAATTACCGAATTCATCGTCTATGTCTCCTGTGAAGGTAACCCTTGTTTTTGGTGGTCAAACGACAATTGCTTACGCCTCAGGTTTATGAATGAATATTAATATACCCAAAATAATTGATCCAATTCCTAAAATAATAAACATTGCTGGTGCAAGTCCACCATTCATTGAATAGACGTTATCGACTAATCCCCATATGGCTGATGAACTAAGAAGTATTCCAATTAGAACAATGGCAAGTCCACCAAGTAAATTATCCCTGTGTTCTTCCTTTGCATTTGACATTCTTGTAGGAACTTCTTTCCATTATATTATGTAAACTAAATTTGATTACATTTATAATTGACGTTCAGGTAGAAATTCTTTCCCATTGCAATCTTCTGGTTCCTTATCGTCACGTACCTGCAATATTCTTGGATGCCTTAGTCCTGTAGCTCCGCGCACGCCTATGCTGGCTTACAACATGAGAAGGGCCATCAACATATTTGGAGGCGTGCTGATAGCTTCGATGAAGGCGTAAAAAAGGGAAAATAGAAAGCGACCAGGATTAGCGTCTTTATTTTCAAACCTCAATGCTTAATGCAAGCGCATTTTGGGCTTAAAAGGCAGCGCGTTTATCCCACAAGTTTAAGTTAATGTAAAAACAATAATGTCTTTAGAATCGTCGCGGAAATGTTTGGGAAGAAATCGTTTGCATTCCATCAGTAAACTGAAAGCTGTTCTACTTGTCTGTCTTATAGTCGTAGCTACCACCGCGGTAGGATATTATTACTACGTTCAAACCCGCGTTTCCAGTCCTTCATCTCAAGTGCCCGTTCCATCGTCTTCTCCAACTTCTTCTCCCACCGCGTCTTCCCCATCACCTTCTCCGTCAGCTTCACCGACATCCCAGCCAACGGCAACATCTAGCCCAACTCCTACCCCAGTTCCTACCCCAACTCCTACCCCAGCTCCGGGGTACTACTTAAGCGCCCTGTCTATAACTCCAATTGAGCCATGGCCAGGCGACTCCATTACTATCACAGCCCAACTAACCAACAACGAAATAAACGGAAATACCTCGGTGAGCCTCAACATAAACGGTCAACCTGTAAGCACGCAAACGGGCATCCAAATCTCAAGCGGAACATCCGAGCCCATAACCTTCACGACAACTGAAACAGCCACTGGAACATACAGTGTCCAATTAGACACCCTGACAGGGTCCTCCCTCACAGGGTCCTTCACCGTCGCTCCCAACGGATATTACACACTTTCAATCAGCACATCTTACTCGGGCAGCATACCATTCACTTTAGACGGCGCAAGTGAAACAGCGCCATACTCTAGCCTCGTAACCGTGGGAGATCACACCATCGTCATGCCAACGGCAGTGGGCGCACTGGACGCATACACATTTCGGAGCTGGGCAGATGATGGAAGTACTAACCCCAGGACGATAGATGTGGAAGGCCCAACATCACTAACCGCCGATTACAACGGCCCCAGTGGATCTTGTCCTTCACTATACATGTGGAACGGAACAGGCTATAGTTACGTTGCAGAAGTCAATGATGGCACAGGCTGGCTAGGCTACGTGGACTATTATCAACCTGATGGCACAGCGGTTTACGGTTACAATTATCCATATGACTACATAAAATTGGACTTAACTCAACTGCAGTCCCTCAACGGATTTTACAACATGAAACTCACCCAAATGTCCGACGAAATCTTCTACCTCGACTCAGTCCAAATGATTGCCGTAGACCATCCCGCAAACGTGAATGTGTTTTCAACCGCAAGCACAATGATCTACAACCTCACAGGTCAAGGAACAATTTACACCGTAAGCACGAACCTAGCTACACCAGTCTCCGCGGTCAACGGAACAGGACAAAATGTTCTGCCACTAATCTCCAAGCTCGACGGAAAATTCACAACTGGAACCATGTGGGCATGGAACAGCCTAACGCTTAACCTAGGCAACCTAAACGGCGCAAAACAAATCAACATGGTAGTCGCAGCCAAAACTGTCTGGCCAACCGAACAAGCTGGAGGCGAAAACTTCCTATCGTATGCCAACCAGCCAGGAGTAACGCCTCAACCACCGCCCTACATGCAAGTAAAAGCGGCAAATGGAAGCTGGGTTAATGTCCCTGACGACCGAGAGTTTCCGATACCTCATACAACGGACAGTGAATTTGTCGTCAACTTAACAGGCCTCTTTCCAACTAACAATTACGAATTGAAAATTAATACATGGGCAGACATTCAGTTCGATTACATAGGCATCAGCACGACACCCCAGCAGAACATAATTGTTCACACCATTACGCCCTCATCCGCTAATTTAGAGCAAGCATTCAGCACAAACTCAAACTCAAGCGGAGCCTTCACAAAGTACGGCGACGTTACAGCTCTGCTGCAGTCCGCCGACAACCAGTTCGTCATCGGACGACAAGGAGACTCGGTTTCACTTCAGTTTTCCGCCGCAGACTTGCCGCCTGTTCCAAAAGGCTGGGTAAGAGACTACTTCATCATCACCAGCTGTTGGTTCAAAGGCGAAGGCTTATCCTACGTCCCATTCACGGTCAACCCACTTCCATTCCAAGGAATGACAAGCTTTCCATACCCATCAAATGAAAGCTATCCTTACGATGCAGTTCATTTAGCTTATCTTCTAAAATATAATACCAGATCAATCGAAGCCCAAACTCCTGACCCGCCCACTCAATCAGCCCATGACAAGTATAATCAAATAAAAGAACTTGAGTTATTAGCCGCTTATGCGGCATTGGCAACACTATTAGCTTCAGCAGTTATAATTTTAGCTTATAGAAGAAGAAAAAGAGCAAATCGAGTCATTAACTGATAGTTTAAAAGCTAGTGGATAATCCGAATTGTGTTAATTCTTAAGCAGTCTTCGTTATTTTTCGCGAGTTGGATTAGGCGCAATACAGTTTATGGAAGGAGAAAGCTTCGAAATAGAATTGATATGCAGTTATTATTCAAATAGCTCGTAAATACCGAGCTTCAAATAATCACAAAATGCTGCAACAGAATAACACAGAAAAAAAATCATGGTAAAGGCGGCGGTGGCGGGGGCGGTTCTAATTGAGTATTCTTGTGGCGTTTCCTAAGTAACGGCAAAGTGACAAGGACAACTGCAATTATCACTACTGCAACCACTATAGCATATATAAGCCCTGAAGATATCGGAGTTGTGGCTGTCCCGAAAACTCGTTTGCGCGCGCAAATCTAAAAGTTATCCTTCAAACTTTTTGTACGCTACCAGTAAACTTAGGAAAGGGAAAAATAGATAGCAGTTTCCTTAAAGTTTTCAAAGATAACGCGCCCGTTTATTTAAGTACAAAAACGACTTGAACATGCAAAATTGGGGTACAAACAAAATAAGGGTGGTTGATGGGAAGCTATGGCATGACTACTGCGCCGATTAAGGTCACGGTTGTTATTGGTTGAGAGTTTTCCTGATACGTGGCGCTGTATTCTACGGGCACCTGTGAAATTGTCATTACGGTGTTTTGGCCGTATATTACTTGACCGAAGACCGTGTATGAAGTGTCGAGATTATTGTTGTTTGCTACGTTGATGAAGAATTGGGTGCTAGCCGTGTTGGCTCCAGCGTTAGCCATGGCTATCGTCATGTTGCTGTTCACATTGTCATTTCCTATCTCGTCTTGAATAGTGGGTTCAGAGGTTTTGCCTTCTCCGCCCTGAATCATGAAGCCAGCGATAACTCTCATGAAGGTAGTGTCATTATAGTATCCTTCGTTAACCAGCTTTACGAAGTTGGTTGCGGTTATGGGTTTGTCGTCTCGCATCTGGATAACTATGTCACCCATAGAAGTTATGAAGAGAACCTTGGTGCCGCTTGCACTGTACTCGCCTGCTGGTGAAGTCAGCGGAGTCACGGACGGAAATGGACTAGTTGAAGAAGTTGGAGACGGCGAAGAAGTTGGAGATGTAGAAGCGGTGGGGGACGGCGAAGGAGTGTTTACCGCCTGATTAGGACTTGCCTTATGCGAGCCGCTTTGATCAATCACGACGTAGGCGACAATTGCAATGGCGATAACCGCTATAATCGCTACTGCGGTCAGCTTTCGGTTTCTGCCACGCGTTTTAGGATTGTAAGTTTTAACTTTGCGTTTTCTTTTAGAGCTCATGCCCAGAATTATAAAGCATTTTTTATTTAAACATTTCAGATTTTCACCCACAAAGGTAACCGTTCTTAAATCTGCGGAAACGCGTTCGGAGAACAAGCGCCAGAAAGTGTCATCTTAATTATTATTTTGGGTCATGATTTCTGGGTCATAATTGTTTTATTGATTTCTTATCAAAGGAGTAATGTCTTTAGGAAAATATGGTTGGAATTAAATGCGAATTGGATTTTTCGTTTGGGAGTATCCGCCTTCAATTGTTGGCGGTCTGGGCACTTATGCGGAAAACATAACGCGTGAATATGTTTCCATTGGGCATGATGTAACCCTTTTTACGCTCAATCCAGGCAACTTAAAAACAAGAGAAGTTATCAGGGGTGTAGAAGTTCACAGACCACTGATTTCGGATGCAAGTAATGTTTTTCCCATGTTTGTAGTGGATGACTTAAAAAAATGGGGAACAAACATCCGCATGTTCAATGACATTTTCACCTACAACATTTTGAGCGCATCAAAATTCCTAAACAGCATGCTGAAAAAGGAAAACTGCAATTTTGACGTCGTTTGCGTGCACGACTGGCTAAGCAGTGTAGCTGGAATTATGGTTAAGAACGAAACGAAAATCCCAGTGGCGTTTCATGTTCATAGCACAGAGTGGGGAAGAAGCGGAGGACCAGGTTCAGGAGTTGTTTCTCATTTTGAGTGGGCAACAGCTGAAAAGGCAGACAGAATCGTGACTGTTAGTCATGCTATGAGGGAAGATTTATCGAAGCACGGTTGGTCAAGTTCAAAAATAAGCGTTGTTTGGAATGGCGTAGATAGTGAACGATACAATTTAAAGAATTGCCAGAGCAAAGAGGTAGAAGCTATTCGAGAAAGATACGACATCAAATCAGACGAAAAAATGATACTCTTTTTGGGTAGGCTAACATGGGTGAAAGGAGTCATAAACCTCATTCAAGCAATGCCCATGATTCTGGCTGAATATCCAAAATCAAAACTGGTAATTTTGGGCAAAGGAGAACAACAAAACGACATCATAGAAACTGCGCATAGACTTGGAATAGCAAAAAATGTGGTTTGCAGATTTGATTTTGTGCCAGAAAAAGAGCGCATTCTACATTATGCTGCATCCGACTTGTGTATCTTTCCTTCAACATATGAACCCTTTGGCATAGTGAGCCTAGAAGCGATGTCAATGGAAAAACCAATAGTTGTAGGCGCCCACGGCGTGGTAGGCTTCAGGGAACAAGTCATGCCCGATGGCCCTGACAAAAATGGTGTACACGTAAATGGAGAGAGCCCAAGCGATATCGCATGGGGAATAAAAGAAGTATTATGTGACGACAACAGGGCTAAACAATGGGGCAAAAACGGAAGAAAACGGGTTTTACAATATTTCCAATGGAGAAAAGTTGCAGAACAAACGTTGGAAATATACGAGCGACTCCAACACCCAAACGAGCAAGATCAACAGGTAACTGTTGGATTAGCAGAAAGACCACTTGTTTCATAGATATCTGCTCGTTTCTGCACATCCATATCAAACAAGCAGGTTCACCTTTCCTCTTTTCCAAGATCAGCCCAGAGAAGTTTTTCCACGCAAAGAGTTGAAAAGTTAGCTCTGACCTAAAAAGGGAACCTTCTGCGACCGAATTGCCGCTGCTGGTCTATTGTCTTTCTGCGGGGAACCTGGAAAGGTGCTCATGAACTATTTTCCAAGCTGAATCTTGTTTTTTCAGAACAGCGGTAACACGTGAAGTCACGTCAAATTGTTCGTTTCTCATGGTTGCCTTATAGTTTATGGTGAAAGTAGCTAAGGCTGCCTCGCCCAGAACATTAGCTTTGAAATCTTTCAACTCGTAAGTGTAGTTGGAGAGCACTTTGAATGCAGTGAACTCGTTCTGCAGGGCTTGTGCACGATCCTGCCTTGGATAAGGAGGCCAATCGTCAAATTTACTGTAGCTCTCATCCAAGAGTGCCGTAACTGCTTTTTCATCCTTATTCTTTATTCCATCAAACCTCTTAACAATAACGCTCCTGATTTCATCCTCAAAATTAGATGCCGGCTGGTTTACCGGCGGATTTTGAGAAGCAGACTGGCTTTGGGTTGATCCTGTCAGTTTGTTTCCACACCAGTTGCAGTAAACGTTTTCCTCAGAATTTTCCTTTCCGCATGTCGGGCATTTCATCTTTCATTTCTCCATCCTGAGCGGTTTTTCTTGCTTATATTCAAAGCAGTCTTAAGTCCATTTCCCCAGATAGATAAACAAAACATGCCGTTTAGCTCCAAGTTTACAAGTCTGAAAAGGGCGGCTTTTTCCGTTTCGCATATTAATGGGAAGTGCTACATGAAATTGCAATGAAGAAGCCTTTAGTCATAGCGATTCTGGCTATATTGGTCATTATCGTTTGGAACGCTTCAATACTGCTCATCTTTAACAGCAATAACGCTTCATCAAAATCCAGTGTAACATATTACACTTACAGTATAGTTAACACTTACCCACATGATACAAGTGCCTTCACAGAGGGGCTATTGTACTCGGATGGTTTTCTATACGAAAGTAGCGGCAGCGGAAACCTACTTGGCATTTCAACTTTACGCCGTGTAGACTTGACCACTGGCAATGTACTGCAGGAGTACACTCTGCCAGCCCAGTATTTCGGCGAAGGCATAGCCATCGTTAACAACACCATTATACAGCTAACTTGGCAGTCAAAAATAGGTTTCATCTACAACAAAACGACATTTGCGGTGCTGGGAAATTTTACTTATCCCACGCAGGGTTGGGGCTTAACCTATGACGGCAAAAACCTAATAATGAGCGACGGTACAGACCACCTGTATTTTTTGAATCCAACGACGTTTCAGCAGACAGGACAAATCCAAGTCCATGAGGGAAACACGCCTGTAGATAACATCAACTCGTTAGACTACATCAACGGTGAAGTTTACGCAAACATTTGGCTAACAAACACAATCGTCATAATCAACCCAGAAACTGGACAAGTCAAAGCTTCGATAAACCTTACAGGACTACCAGACGAAAACAATTCAAACCCGAACGCAGTGCTAAACGGCATAGCATATGACCAACAAAACAACAGACTTTTTGTAACAGGCAAAGATTGGCCAAACCTATACCAGATAAAACTAATACCACAAACCAATCCAACAACCTAAAATTTACAAGCTTCCATTAACGTTGCGTCATGTAGTAAGATAAAATTGCTAATGGAACCACAAGGGCATAGGAAACCAAGGTTCCAAGCCAGATTCCTAAGCTCGGATACAAATATCTCACTGCTACACTGAAGGGAATAATCGTTAGAATACCAGAAAACACTAAGGGTTTAGTTACAGCTCGCGAGAACTCCGTTCCTCTACTTCTGTTCAGTATTATCAAGGTTGATGTGAAAACCGCTGGGAACGCGGCTGCAATGCCGCCTAGCACGGGACCGCCAATTTGGCTCAAAAGCACTGAAATTAAAACAAGTGATCCTGCACCGACTCCGCGCAAGACAACCTCACCAATCTTGTATACTCTCGCTTCTCCCGTTAGGTTTTTGAGTTTTAGCTTTTTAGTAAAAGAATAATAAGTTAAAACCGAAATGGCGACTCCCCCGACCAAGGAAAACGCAAAATCCCTCAGACCAGACGCAACAATTAAGCCAGAAAACGCGAACCATAAGAAAAGAGAAACGGAGATTCCGCGGCTAAACCCTTTCTGGGCGAAAAAAGCGTAGAAGAAAAGATAAGCACTTGTAACGCCGAAGGCTAATGGAAAAACTGTAGTCGCTTGAACCGCGGCGGCTGAAGATTGGTTAATCCCGATGAAGAAGAACGAGAAAGCCGATGTTGAGGGAAGACCGCCTAGGATTCCGCCTAAGACGCTTCCTTTCTTTTCTGCAACAATTGTGATTACAGTTACCCATAAGCTTCCAACAGCGAATGCCAGAATAAGATGCAGGAAAAAAGAGTCTGAAACCATGTTTTGAACCTTTGCATCATATGGCAAATTAGAGACTAATTAATTCTTCCAATAGTTTGACAGACTCTGTTAAAGGAAGAACAAGTTTGGCAATTATCATTTTTGAATTACTATCAAATCATATTTCTAAAGTTGCTCGAAATCGAAAAATCAATGATTTTGGGAAACACGCAATAAAACTAAAAGTAACTTCATGATTATTGATAGTGGGTGAGCTAGGAAAGTCTATGAAATCCGAGAAAAAACGGTTCGTCCCTGCTCTTATTCTTGCAGTTCTAGTCACTATGATGGTTCTGCCAGAATGCGCGGTGGCGTTTTCTTACTTTCCTCTTGGCTCTTCGGTTCCAAACGTTTCAATGGTCTCAACGGACCCTCTGACAGCCACAAAAACAATAATCGTTCCTGACGACTACCCGTCCATAACCGGCGCCATTGGAAACGCCTCGGCAGGCGACACAATACTGGTTCGAAGCGGAACTTATTTTGAAAACCCGATAATTAACAAACCATTAACGCTGCAAGGCGAAAACAGCGCGAACACTATAGTGGTGGGAACAGGCGACTCTGTAGGAGCCAGCGTTTTTACGATTACGGCAGATGATGTGAAGATTTCAGGCTTCACCATCACAAGCGTCAACTATTCAGCTTATGCCAACTACGCTTACGGCGTTATAATTGAGGGAGACAAGTGCGTAATAACCGGCAATAATATAGTGAATACGTTGGCAGGAATCTTTTGTTCGGTCCAGTCCTCCACCTTAATCGCCCAAAACAACATAACCGGGAATCATAATGGCATCCGATTCTTTGGCGGATTCAACAACACTATCTCAGGAAACAACATAACGGGAAACAAGGGTTCCGCCATCACCATCGAAGGCTATTCAGACAACATAACAGGAAACAACCTGTCCCAAAACACCATAGGAATAGGGATGAGTGCAACTTACTCAGTAATCTTCAGAAACAACATGACCGAAAACAGCAATTCAGGCATTTATCTCCCAGGCTCAAACAATATCATTTCCGCGAATTATATCGCTACCAGCAAATACGGCATCTATTTAGTCCCGAGTTTCGGCGTATCCAGCAATAACATGATATTCCATAATGACTTCGTCAACAATCAGCAAAACGCGTACTCCACCTCGCCTTTCAATATCCAAATTTGGGACGAAGGCTATCCTCTGGGAGGGAATTACTGGAGTGACTACTCAACGGTTTGCCCGAACGCGACAGAGATTGCTAATTCTGGAATAATGAATTTGCCTTACTCGATTTGCGCCAACAACACAGATAAAGATCCGCTCATGGCGCTTTTTGACACCGCAAACGCGGTCGGTCCGGGCGAAAAAACTCCGCCTGTTACAGGCTCCGACCACGTAGCCGCTTCATGGAGTTTAGGCAGCGTTCAACCCAACCTCGTCACGCCCGACGCAACAGGAGCCAACCCAGCGGTTTTAGGAATCGCACGTCAGCTAGCATTTCGTACACTCCTCAGCTGGTTGAAGGCAAGTTCGGCAAAGCCCTATACTTCGACGGAGATGCGTACGCATACGCCCCAACCTCGCTCAGCTTAACAATTCCGACTGACATCACCATCGACGTGTGGGTTAAAGTGAGCCAATTCAAAAACGTGGCTTACAACAACATTGCGGTCGAAGCCGTGAGCACGCCCGCAAAAAACCAAACCAGGATACTTGGACTCTCCATAAACGGAGTCGCACCCAGCAACAGCACCTCCCTGGCGCTGGGGGCTCTACGCGGCTTCGTAACAACCGACACGGGAGGCTTCAACGAAATAGACACTACCCAACCGATTTCTCTAAATGTGTGGACTCACGTTGTTTTCACCCGCAGCACTCAAACAGGCATGCACATCTATGTTAACGGAGTAGAACAGAACGTTACAGTCACCGCCGGAACACAGAATCCTGCTGGCTCAATAGAAGGGGTAACGGGCATAATCTTCGGGCATGACTCAATAGCCACTTTAGAAAACATCCGAATCCTTAACGTAGCCGAGGTCCCAACGAGCACACCTATTTGGCAACAATGGTGGTTCTGGACCCCAGTCGCCGCTGCTCTCGCAGTATTAGCTGGAACGGTTTATTATGTGAGCAAGAATGGCTTCAAGCGAAAAACTGCAATGTCCAAGTCTCCTCCTCTTATGCTTAGCTCTGCACTTGGGCAGGTTGGGATTAGGAAAGAACCTGTTAGTACTACATATCAGACATGAAAAGCAAAGCTAAAATTAGTTTAGGAAAACTATAGTCAAATTTAACGAAAACTCTACTTACTGGAACGTAATTTTTGCAAAAAAAATTGCTGGAAATTTTGTTTAAATTTTAATTGAAAAGCATAAATACTGATAGCACTGACTAAAAGAAAAGGGGATTCATTTGAGTGGGGAAGAAAAGACAGTATCTAAAACAGAAAATAAGTATCCTTGGAGCAACTACACTTTAAAATGGGGCAGGGGAGAACCGGTCTCAACAACGCAGTACGTGCTGTATGCCATGCAGATCGCGGCAATAATAGCGCTGTCCTATCTAAGCGTCACAGTGTTCGGTCCGTTAAGCTACGCTGGTATTTCACTATTCTACTTCGTGTACCCCTTCTTCCTAGTATTCACAATGTGGTGGGGAATCTGGGGTCCGCTGGGTGCATACATAGGCTGTGTAATCGGAGCAGGACTTTTGGTCGGTACCGGCATCGTTCCATCGTGAGCTTACGCGGTAAGTGACTTCGTGCCACCGTTCTTCGCATTTGTACTCTACCGAGGGATTCTTGCAAACAAAGGTTATGACCCATTATGGAGAGACTTAACCGACAAAGAAGTTGCAGGAGTCAAAACGAAGAGAACAGGTGCGTGGTTCTGGTTTGTTCTAATTAACGGAGTCATATTAAACCTGATCAGTGGAGTGATCGGCGTTGGAATTCTGTGGAAGATGGGTGTAATCGCAAGCAATGCTTTCTATCCATGGTTTATAGGATGGGTCGTCGGCGACTTGGTGGCAATGGTAATAATAACTCCGGTGCTGGTCAAAGGACTTACATCGCTAGTGGAAAGGCAAGGACTCGTCAATCACGGCTGGATAACTTGAAAGCAACTATTCCTTGAAACAATAGATTTAAAGGGGAAAGTTGTTGGCAAGTTCAGACGCGGAAGCACGTACTTCCAAGAAGTACGTGTGCACCTTTATTTTTTCTATGCGAACAGGAACACCAATCGAGAAGTTACATGTAATCACTAAGTTTTTCATGATTGTGGCGATGTCAATTTTAGCCCTGTACATGTTTGACATCCCAGTTTCAAAAGGCGGCCCAGATATCATTGGCCTAACCTTATTGCTACTTCTTGTATTCATCCTCTTAGCAATCTCAAGAACTACAAAATACTTGGTAAACTCTTACTTGGTGCTGGCTTTGCCAGTTCTTTTAGGACAGTTCTTCTGGTGGCTCTTCTTTAATTGGTCTTTGCCCGGAGCCAGAACGCTTTTTTATTTCTGGCCTGGATTTCTGCCAATAGGTGTATCAACAGTTGTTCTTGTAGGCGTTTTTGGTCTTGTTTATTATAAGACCCGAAGCGTCGTTTTGTCTTTAGCGCCTTCAATCCTGCTTTGGTGGTTCACTATGATGCCTGGCGTCGTTAGCTTTTCGTCATTATTTACGTGGGTAAGAATTCCTGTTGGCGTAGTCTATTCTTTTTCGTTGCCTCAGTGGTCGGCGACGGTTGCGTTCTCAAAAGCTTTAGGGTTTGGAGTATTAATTTATACCTCGTTTCTCTTTCTGCTCACGACAAGAGATACTGAGATCGGAGGAGCGTTGAAACAATTGCGCCTTTCGTTTCGTAAGTCGTTCTTTGTCATGCTTATGTTCAGAAATCTAAACACGATACTGATGGATTATCAGAACATCAGAAGCGCTCAAATCGCCCGAGCCGCCAATGTAATGAGGAAAAATGTGTTTTCAAGGATTATAGATCTCGCGTACGTATCTGTGCCGCTTGTTGCTACCATGATAAGAAGGTCTACCGAGATGGGCGTGGCGTTGTACGCTAGAGGTTTTGAGGCTTCACATGGAATGACGGATTATAAGGAGACAAGGCGATTTAGTTATGTTGACTTTACGATAATGGCCATATTATCCGCGTTCTTAATATACGAGGTTATCCTTGGGCACTCCATCACTTCCTTGTTAATGAGGTAAAAAACATGTCGGTATTGGAAGTCAACGATTTCTGGTGGAAATACCGATCTTACGTAGGAGCAGAGAATCCTTTCACGCTAAAGGGTTTATCCTTCAAGGTAAACAAGGGAGAATTTTTCGGAATCATCGGGCCCAGCGGAGCAGGCAAAACTACACTTTGCTACGCTTTGACAGGAATAATACCTCACGTTTTCACTGTTCCCTACGGCAAAGAGCGCGAGCATATAAAAGGTGAAATAAAATTATTTGGGCAAACACTGACTAAAGTCGAGGCTGTTACCGATGAGAAGACAGGCAGAGTAGTTGATAAAATTGTCGGCATAAAACAAACGGCGCCAAGGGTTGGATTGCTGCTTCAAGATCCTGAGAACCAGTTTTTAAGAATGGACCTCCTGCACGAAATCGCCTTCGGCATGGAACTTCTCGAACTGTCTAAAAGCGAAATTGAGCAAAGAGTCAAAGAAGCGCTTGAAATAGTCGGTCTGGGCTCGTTGTGGCCAATTGCAGACCTTGTTCACCCAAGCGAATTGTCAGGCGGGCAGAAGCAGCGAGCAGCAATTGCTTCCTTCATTGCCTTGCGACCTGAGCTTTTGGTGTTAGATGAACCAATGTCTAATCTTGATCCCGAAGGTAAGCTTAGCATAATAAAAGCTATTGACAGCATAAGAGACGAGTATGACATAACAATAATCGTTGTTGAGCATAATCCTGAGGTAATTCAAAAATACGCTGACAAGGTACTTGCCATAAACAACGGAGAAGCAATTGCGTATGGAACGACTGAAAAGGTTTATTCACAGTGGAAACTGTTCGATGAAAATGGACTTTATGCGTCAGACATAGCAAGGATTGGGTGGCAAGCAGGCTTAACCTACAACGGAAGAGTTCCTTTTACTGTCGATGAAATGATGGAAGCGTTCAACGGCAGAAAACAAAAAAGTCTTGCAGATGACTTAAAGGATGACCCAATTGATGAAGCGACTGAGGAAATAATAAGCGTAAAAGACCTCAACTTCTGGTATGACGATGGAACTCATGCTCTTAAAGGGGTAACTTTTGCCATAAAAAAAGGAGAGTACGTGGGACTCATAGGGCAAAACGGCGCGGGCAAATCGACGATATCCAAGATTATCAGCGGTTTGTACAAGAAGTTTCAGGGCGAAGCAAAAGTAATGGGGCTTAACTTGCGAGACAGGAAAGTAATTGAGAGAATACCCTGTTACGTTGGATACGTATTTCAGAACCCTGACAACCAGATTTTCATGCGCAAAGTCTACGACGAAGTAGCTTACGGCCTGAAAAACCTAAAGACGCCACAGCAAGAAATAGATCAAAGAGTCAAGGAAGCGTTAAAGAGCGTTGGTTTACTCTCAAAAATTGATGAGGACCCAATGTTTTTAGGAAAAGGCGAAAAGAGAAGACTTACCGTAGCCTCTATTCTTGCCATGAACCCGAAGATAATGATAGTTGACGAGCCAACAACAGGTCAAGACTTCAGAATGTCCGAAGACATAATGAACCTGCTTGAAGAACTAAACAAGGCGGGCACCACAATCTTAGCTATCACTCACGACATGACGCTGGTCTCCGAACACACGAAAAGAGTCATAGTAATGCATAATGGAGCTGTACTCTACGATGGTTCTACAAGAGGCTTCTTCTCAAATGAAGAACTACTCGACGAAGCCGACATAATCCCCCCCATGGCAGCAAGATTTAGCCTTGAATACAAGAAAAAGAATCCCCTCGCTCCAAATCTAATGAACGTAAAAGAGTGGGTCACGGCACTAAACCATGTTAAATAAGAGAAAGCAAATAAAAATTAAGAGGTTATGGACATATAACTTGTCCAGATATATTTGAACAAATTATAAATATTCCGATTATATACAGTTGATTTGGAATTGTGGCTCAAAAATAACCACATGGTAACAAATGCTTAACGAAGATGATTAGTTGAAAATTATAGTTTTTGGAGCAAGCGGCAACACAGGCAGACAACTTGTTGAGCAGGCACTGGAAGCGGGATATGAAGTTGTCGCCTATGTACGTAACCCTTCCAAGCTCAACATTAGCAATGAGCATCTAACGGTCATTCAGGGCGAACTGTCTGACGCAGCATTAATTGAAAGCGCCATAAAAGGCACCAGCGCAGTTCTTAGCGCGTTGGGTCCACGGGGAGGCTCAAAAAACAAGCCGCTTACACATGGAATGCAGAACATTATTGCAGCCATGAAGAACCAAGGCGTGCGCAGACTAATCATGACATCTACGTTAAGCGCCAAAGACTCAAAGGACAAACCAGACTTCAGAACCAAAGCCATGGTGAATCTTGTAAAAACCACCATGCACGCGGCCTACGAAGACATAGTCAGCGTCGCCGAAACCGTGCGCGCATCAGACCTTGATTGGACAATTGTGCGGTTGGCAATTCTAAATAATAAGCCGAAATCTGGAAAAGTCAAAGTGGGTTATGTAGGCACAGGAGAAGTTAAAACTCAGATTAGGCGTGCAGACATTGCGGACTTTATGCTCAAGCAAATAGAAGACACGAAATACCTGCGAGAAGCACCTGCAATAAGCAACTAATGCATGATTTATAAGTGAAGAAGAGGTGAAAAAATGGTTTTTGAAAAAGTCGCTGAAACCCAAGAAATATCCTCTGGGCAGATGAAAGCAGTCAAATTTGGGGCAGAAGAAGTTTTGCTTGCAAACATAAATGGCGTATACTACGCTATCGGAAACATCTGCACTCATGAAGGCGGAAACCTTTCAAAGGGAACATTACAGGGAAACATTGTAATTTGCCCCAAGCATAAAGCACAATTCGACGTAACAACAGGCAAAGTAGTTTCTCCTCCAAAAGTGCTCTTCATGCATCCTAAAATCAACAACGTACCTACATACGCAGTCAAAGTTGAGGGAACAGCCATTCTGCTTGAACACAAGTAACACCTGCCTTCATGCACCATCCCAATTAGGTAACTGTTAATGAGTGAGCTCTCTCTGAAAAAGAAATTTGCAAGGAGACTTTTTTTAGGTTTGAGTTTTGGTTTAAATTATATATAATGGTTGTTACAGTTCTCTTGGGAGCATAATTACCGTTAATTTGGGGGAGAAATGGGTTGGATGAAGTATTAGACCTGTTAGATAAAACTGCAAAGCGTATACAGAAAGTGGCTGATGAAACAAAAGAGGCAACTTGGAAAGAATCAGCCCTGTACGATCAAATCATGCAGTCACCTGAAGCGTCGCAAGAGCAAAAAATCAAGGCGTTTATTCGGAAAACTCGTTATTTGGACCAACTGGAAGCCTTAAACTCCCAGCTTAGTTTGCTCTATACCCTTCAGATATTCGCGTTTAAAGTTAAGGTGCTTGAGGTAACAGTTGGCAACATCAACGAGCAACTCATAAAGTCCGGTGTTCTTCTGAAAAACGCAGAGTTGGAGGACATAAAGAAGAATATTGATGCCCTAAAGATCCTAATCGAAGCACAATACGAATCCATGAAGGAAATCCGAGAAACAGAAAACAAAACCTTAGACTACATCCATTAACCATTAAAATAAAAAGGGCAGCCCTGATGGCTTTCACCACTCATCAGGTTGTACCGCTTTTGATGCATTGTTTTGTTCTGAAGGCTTATTCTACGACTTTTTCCCAGCCTGTAACTAGATCAAGAAACTTCGTTTGCAGCAACTTTCTGGATGGAGCTTAAGAAAATCCTTCAGAGAGGCACGTAACTTTTAAACCCAAACATTGCTATACATGCCATTAGGAGAAAGCGAGACCATGCCGATAAAATATTTCGAAGCCCCAGAAATTAAAAAGCAAGTAGACCAGTTGGCAGAAGAATGCGAGTTCTATCATGTTGTTCCACAATTCGTTTTCTGCGTAAGAAGCAAAGGCTCCAAAGCCAGACGCACAATCGCACGAATCCACGGTTTAGGCAAAATCTGGCAGGGAGTTTTGAACTTACCGCCTTCCTACACTATCGAGGTTATTTCAGAGGTCTATGATAGAATGCCCAGTGAGGATAAAGAGAGAACTTTGATTCATGAACTCATGCACATTCCAGGCGGATTCTCCGGCGGTTTCCGTCCGCATAAAGGGTACGTTGAAAGAAAAAATGTTGAGGCAGTTTACAAGAAGCTCCAAAGCGACCGGGCTGCAAAAAAGCAAAAAACGCTTTTCTTCCAGTAATTACCTGAAATTATTGCTTAATGTTTTTAAGCCTCGGAAAAGAAGCAATAGAAAGCTGCAGCTTTAACGGCGAAAAGCAAAAACATGCATAGTTAAATATTCGGCGAAGGCTTAAAATGGTGAAAAGTCGTTTGCCAAGGAATATTGAGGTTTAGTTAATGAGACACGTTATGAAAAGTTTGAAGCATAACGGTATACTCGTTCCAATTTACGATTACAAAGGCTTCAGCATAAAGCTTAACGGTCAGACGATAAAGCTGACGCCTAAAAGCGAGCAGATGGCAGTTGCATGGATAAGAAAAAGCTTGTCAACCGTTTCTCCGCCAGATAACGTTTTCAAGAAGAATTTCATGAAAGAATTCCTTGGGCAACTGAAAAAAGATAACCCTTCAGCAAGTTTCCTGGATGCTTATTGCTCAAAGTACTTAAATAGCCTCAACAATCCTCCTGCAACTTTAAACAACGGCAACCACCCAGTAACCGAAGAAATCGACTTTACTCCAATCTGCAACTTTATCGAACAAGAAAAAGCAAAAAAAGAAGCCCTAACCAAAGAAGTGAAAAAACAGCAAGCTGAAGAACGCAAAGCTAAACGCTTAGAGTTCAAAGAGAAATATGGTTACGCAGAAGTTGACGGGCAAAAACTTGAGATTGCTAACTGGACTTCGGAGCCATCATGCCTTTTTGCCGGTCGCGGTGATCATCCGCAGCGTGGAAAATGGAAAGACGGCCCAAACGAAGAAGACATAATTCTTAATCTTCCGCCTGATGCGCCTGTTCCATCTGGGCATTGGAAAGGTGTAGTTTGGGAGCCTGACAAGATGTACGTGGCAAAGTGGGAAGACAAACTCACAGGAAAAATAAAGTACGTCTGGTTCTCCGACACAGCGTTTCTCAAGCAGAATCGGGAAAAAGAAAAGTTCCAGAAAGCCGAAAGCCTCGGCAAACAAATTAAAACAATTGAACAGCACATACTCAAAAACCTCAACGACAAGGACGATGCAAGGCGAAAGGTGGCGACGGTTTCGTGGCTTATTTTGGTGCTTAACATGAGGGTTGGAGACGAAAAGGATCTGGATGAAGCCGACACTGTAGGTGCCATTACGCTTCGGGCAGAGCACATCAAAATAGAAGGCGACACCATCCACTTCGACTTCCTCGGCAAGGACTCGGTGAGATGGATAAAAGATGTCAAAGCGCCGCCTGAAGTCATCCGAAACATCCAACACTACATGGCAACAAGCAAAGAATACCTCTTCGAAGGCGTCGACTCCAAAAAAGTCTCCCGCTTCCTCTCCGAAAAAATGCCCAAATTAACCGCTAAAGTTTTTCGCACTTGGAGATGCACAAAAACCCTCAAAGAAGAACTCGACAAAAGCGGAGTAACAAAAGACACCCCAGACTACAAAAAAACCTACCACGCAAAACTAGCCAATTTTAAAGTTGCAGAAGTGGCAAACCACAAGAAAAAGATTCCGCCCACATTTGACCAGCGTTTAGCCAAGAAAGAAGCCAACCTCAAAAAGCTTCAGGAACAACTGGAAGCTAAAAAAGCGGCAGGCAAAAAAACCGAATCACTCGAAGCAAGAATAGACAAGGCTGAGCTTGACTTGGAATTGACAAAGCTAACCAGAGAATACAACTTGGGCACATCGCTGAAATCGTACATTGACCCGACAGCTTACGTGAAATGGGCAAAAAAAGTCAAGTTTGACATCGAAAAATTCTACCCCAAAACCTTGAGGAACAAGTTTAGCTGGGCACTGCAAAGCAGCAAAGCACAAGCCGCCGAGTGCATAACTGCATGAGCATAACCGAAACGAAAGACGGCGTCATCATCACAATTTATGTAAAACCCAACGCTCCCAAATTCAAAGTTGAACTGGATGGCGGCGAAATTATTGTTCACTGCACTGAGGAGCCTGTGAAGGGCAAGGTTAACAAGGAAATATTGAAGAAAGCTTCCAAGCTCTTTAATTTTAGGGTTGAAATCGTTTCAGGGCTTACTTCTAGGCAGAAAGTGCTTCTAATAAGAGGCGCTAGCAAGGCACAGGTTGAAAACGCATTAAAAGGTAATTGTAGCCGAGTTTAATTAGCGGCAACGTGGATTAGCGCAAACTAAATAACCGTTTTGTTGCACTTAACCATTAGGAATTGTAAAAGCTAAGTAAACAAAAAGATTAAGAGCGAAAGTACCCAACTTTAGGAAAAGGGTGGCGTGTTTATGGTGACCGTAGGTATTGACTCAGTAAAGGTAGAGCTTGGCAACAAACCTAGCGTTTTTGAGGGGTTGCTGGGTATTGCCGTAACCTGCAAGGATGAAAAAAAGTTTATTGATGCATATAGGGCTTGCATGCAGGGAGCATTAGAAAAATTGGGAATCAAAACAAGACGAATCGTCCTAAAAGCCTATGATATATCAAAGCTTGCACCTGAACATGAGAATGAAATTCTTCTTCCCTTGCTCGATTGCCTAAAGGAAGAGATGGAGAGAATTGACGTCTATTATACTCGTTATAATGCTGCTAAACTTCCAACAATAACAATCTATGGTAAGGACCAACCAACTACAAAGAACCCAGTTGAATTTTTACGCTTGATAGCAAATGGATATCCCCATAATGTCGCCTATTATTACCTTAATCAATATAACAGCAAAGATGTAGAGAAAATATACCTTGACCACTTTGAATCATGCTATACCCCATGTTGGGAATCGTTATCTCATTTTGCTGGATTAACTGTGGTTTACAAAGGTGGAAATTGCAATTGTTTGATTTCCATAGCTGATCTGATACTTAGAATTACTGTTATGGAACTCAAAGAAAAACACGAAGATTTTAGGAGGGAAGGATTAGACCGTGTTTACTCGGTTTTTTCTTGGTCAAAAAAGGTGTTTGTTCATGAACTAGGAGGAAGTACTGCGATTCTGAAGTTTATGACACCTATTAATAGAAGGGAGATTGAATTAACGCAGTTCATAGCAAGACCATTGGTATTTGTTCCAACGGAAACTTTAGCAGGTATTGCTACAAAGGAAGAAAGAACGTTGTTTGAAGATTTGCCAGTATTTGATGATTTATCAAATTTTCTTTTCGTGACAAGAGGTAGTTTTAAGTATTTTAGACCTGATACAGACGTTAGAATCGGTAAATCAGGCGATTACTTCCTTGTACTAGGCGGTAATAGCGAGAAATTATTCCAATATTTGAAAAACTGTGGTACTGACTTAGCAAAAATAACTCCAGATGAGCTTAGAGAAAAAACTAACTAGATACATCAATTAACACACGAAACATGCCCTTTGGTCTAAGGACATGCTCAACAACACAAGAACAACAACAATCTAATATATTTTGTGCATTCTCAAGCAGCAATAACTAATTCAGATGATAGTCAAATATGGCATATAACTGGGCATATCGCTGTATCTTATAGCTTATGAGTAATTTACGGCTATATTTGTCAAAGCCAAGCTAAGCAACCTAGTTTATAGTTGACTTATACAACAGGATATATTACGAGAACCGAAATATCCCTTTTAAACCAAAAAAAGCGCTTAAGATAAGTGGAAAGAATTGTAGTTTAGAGGGAGAGGGGCAAACCCCCTTCACCTTACCCTAAAAAACAACCAAGGAATCCTTCTTCTCGGTAGCTGTCGGATTGAGCAGGCTAGAGGTCTTTGGCAAAGTCTTGAGGCTCTATTCTTTTTATTCCTTTGATTTTATCGTATATGTGTTCGGTGCTAAGGATTGTTTTGTCTCTAAATATTGCTGTTGCAAGGTGATAGGCATCGAAAGGCGAGGTATTGTATTCATTTATCAATAGTGAGGCATTTAGACATATCTCAGGTGTTATTGCAATCCACTCCACATTGCGCAATTGTGTGAGAATGTTCACGGCATGAGTAAGCTCACTCAATAATTGTCTGTTGTAAAACCAGAATATGATTTCCTGTATGGCGGCGGTAGAAGCATAAACACCCTTCAGCTCACCGGAATCTATTTTCGCCATGATTTTCTCTGCCGAAGGCTTTAATCGATCTTCTTTCTTTATGACGGCTAACAATAGGTCCGATTCGATTAAAATTCGCCGTCACCGCTTTAATTTTCTGTCAACAAGCCTTTTGGCGGTTTCTAATGCTTCCAGGCGCATTTCATGAACGGATTCTTCAGCGTCAATTTTGAAATCCTTTAATTCCTTAATTGGATGTTTAGGAACGGGCAGCATTGCGATGTGGTCGCCTAAGTCAACGTAGATTACGCTGTCTCCTTCATCAATCATGTATTTTTTCCTTATAGCTTTGGGAATTGTGGTTTGGCATTGCCTAGTAACTTTGACTTCGTAAGCCATAGTTCTTCACCTACTAAATTATTAAGCGAAATACTATAAATCCTTTGCTTTTACTATTTGTCATTTAAGCGAGATAACAAAGTGAATAAGGATAAGGTTTTTACATGGAAAGAACGCATAACGGATGCTATGAATCCTGCCGTGAAAGCCCGCCCAACAAAGAGACATAAGCAAAACAACAGGTGGTTAGTGGTCTTCTATGCTGTGCTTCTCATTGGAGTGCTTGGTACGGTTGCGTTTGTTTGGGGTCCTGCCAGTAACAAGCCGAAGAACAGCGAGTTGAATAACGAGCTGAACAGCATGCCATCAGGTTTCCAAACTTTTGCAGCTAACTACTTGGGGGTAATGAAAAATTTGAATTCAAGCCAAACCAGAGCCGAAATGGCAGCGCTTCTTAACCCAAGCTACAACCAGACTGATCTTTTCGCTTGGGAATCAAGCAAGTTAACGTTTGCCAGTGACCCATCTGGCTCGTATGAGGATCCATTCCAAATCCTTGATAGCGGCGATGGCATTTGCCTGCAATGGAGCATAGTTTATGTTTCTGCTTGCCTTGCGCTTGGCTACCAGAGCAGGCTGGTAGTGGCTGTTGACACGTCAACCTGGACGTTCATACATGTTTGGGCCGAAGACTACTACAAAGGAATCTGGGTTCCCGTGGATCCTTCCGATAAAGCGTGGAACGACCCGTCAACTTACCTGAGTTGGGATTGGGGCCCATACATTGGGTCAACTGTTAGGATTTACGCGTTTGAAGACGGCTCATTCCAAGACGTAACCGCCACCTACAGCGCACATTAAGCTAGACTACGCTCAGGAAGAGATTAAGTGCTTGTATTGCCCAAGTTTCTCCTGATATCCTTAATTTTGTCAAGCATTTTTGTTTCAGCACTTTCAGACGGCAAAGCATCATTGGAGCCTCTTGCAGGGCTAATTGTCACTTCAAGAATGCAGCCTGTCAAGTTTTTTTCTTCTCTTTGCTTGAGGACATCCATGGTCAGTTTTGGGACAGTGAGACGGCCGTCGCTGGCCATTTTTGCGAGGAAGGTTTCTTCTTCGTAGTTTTCGGAGCCGAATACTCTTACGTTTGCTCTTAGGAGTTCGCCCTGCTCCATTTTGTAGCGCCAGCGTAGAAGGCTTGGAATTTGGACGCGGTTTCGGTTTTCCAGTTTCGCCTTGAACGATGCAAGCTCAGTTAGAGGCATGTTACTTTACCCTTTTTTACCCTTAATTACCCTTAAATTCCCAAAAATACCCATAGAAAAACCAAGATTTAAACCCTGCCCCAAAAAAACAACCCAAAACACAAACACCATAAAAGGGAAGGGTATCGTTTTTACAACCAATTACACAAGCAAAAAAACTAACTGCTGCGTTCAAGGGTTTAGGTTTGTTGTTTGAATCTGAGCATTGCTGTGATGCCGCCGAAAGCGTTCTTCAGCATCTGCCCCTCTTCCGTCTCGCCAGAAATGATTTCTACATCCGTGTTTGACGCTTCCGCCAGTTCAGCTAAATCATCTATGACATCTTTTTTCTCCACCGCTGTCGTGGATGGCGCGTTGCATTTTGGGCAGGGTTTCCCGACTAAGCTTTGCTCAAAACTGGTTACTTCTTGGCTTTTGAGGGTGTGCTGTTCCTCGTAGCCGCAGGCGCTGCATTTAACCGTGACACGAACTAAATCCAAGCTCTCGGACATGATGAGCAAGCGGACCGCTCCTGCCTGCAATAAGCGCCTCACTTCAGCTTCGCCGTAAGTTATCATACCTGTGTCATGGCCGATTTCGTAGAGGAATTTCTGCATGATTTCTTTTTCTTCGATGTAGCGGACTTTGCGCATGATCTCCGGCGCCTTTTCCATTACTTCTTTAACGCCTTGCTCTTCCACGTAAGCAGTGTCAACGACATCAAGAATCTTATCTTTCAGCTGGTAGTTGAGGTAGTCGCCTTTCTCGAAATCATATTTTGTCGGTCCAGGACCACCTAAAATAATGCCTTTTAACGTGTCAATCGGCAGAAAAGTTTCATTTGTATGTATACCTACACGGGTAAAATACTCGTTCAGCTGCATGTCCCTTAAGCGTTCATATCGCCTAGCTGATTGCCCACCTGCCTTAGTTTTGCCCGTAACACCGGAGTGCATTTGCCTAACAATTTCCATGTGTTTGCCCTGCAAGGTTGCAATGGTAGCGTTATTGGCGTCCACCAGCAGGATGCCGTAGGTTTCCTTCTCCCTCAGCATTTCTTGCAGGTACTCAGTGTGAAACCGCGAATCACAACGATAAAGGAAAATCCTGATAGGCTCAGGCGGAACGATGACGTAGGATTCCATTCGTTCGGTGCCTGGTGCACCACCTTCCTGCAGAAGGGCGCCTGTAAAAATCACTATGCCATTTTCTCCAGGGTCTTTGAAGAGTTTGAGTTTCTGCTGGGCTTTAGTGATGGCGTCTAGAACGTTTTTGCGTGTAACGTTTGATTTGATGTTGCTGGCGGTTCCATATTCGTTGCGCAGAAGGTTTAAGGCATCACTGATTTGTTTGCCCGGCGGAACATAAACAGTGATGAGTTCCGTGTGGCTGCCCTCTTTGCTAGCTAGGGCGTTGAGTGTTTTTCTTAGCCTGAATAGTTCAAGAGACGATTTTTTAGCTGTACTCAAATAACTTCACTAAATCTATCTTTAACTGGGATAACTAACGTTAAAAGGAATCAAATAAAAGTTCCGACTTAAAAAAGGAAGATTTAGGCTTTTGGCTTAGCTGGCGGTGTCTGCACTGGCTCTGGAGCTGGTGCACCTATGGCGTCTCTAAGAAAAGCCTTGAACGGACCCAACTTCCCACCATAATTTCCTGACGAAATCATCACAACACCTGGCACATCGATTGCTGCTGTCACGCCTTCTTTGATGCCTTTTTTGACCGCGTCCAAAGATAAGCCGTTCATGACTATTTCGTAAACGCTTTGAACGCCTTCTGGAACAACAGTGTCTGGCACAATCGTCCGCAAGGTTGGGCAATATGGATGATTGGTTGAAGCCTTCATCTTGTATTTGAGTGAGCCGGCTTTGCTTCCTGATCGACAAATTCCGCCTGGAAAAGGCATAATTACGTCAGGAGCGTTTGCGCGAATTGCGTCGGCGGCTGCTTCTGCCGTTGCAAGGCCTGCTTGCTGGGTTTCTGCGAAAATCATAAAATTGCCGCCTGCAACTGCTTCCATGGCGCCGAAGCCGTTTTCAACAAAGAAGTTGCCTTCCATAACTGGGATTTTCCAGCATTTTCTATCGGCAACCATCGCTTTTTTCTGGAAGCCATCACCGAAATAGCGTAGGCTGTTGCCAACGTCTAATGTACGTTTAGATTTGTCCAAGCCGTTGAAGGCTGCGGTTGTTGGGCAAGTCATGATGCATTGGCCGATGCGCTCCATAAGTTGGTGCTTGAGTTCAAAGCGGTCTCGATTGTAAATTTGGATGTATATTCCTGGTCGTTTGTCAGGGGTCTGGTCTGCTGGAACCGTTCGTTCAATCGCTGCTTCTGCAGGCGCCATGATGACGCTTGTAGCGAAACCTGTGGCTACACTTGCAGCGATTTGTGCCCATTTCTCGTTTTGAGCTGTAATTAAAATTCTACCTGCCCAAAGAGTGAACATTTCTGCAAAGGTGTCTTGAACTTTTACGATGTTTCCTTTTGGAGATTTTACGAGGAAAATTTTTTCTTTATCGTCATAGCTTTGAATTTCAAGCGCGTTAGTGTTTGATGACATGAACGGAACCTTGCAGTTCAGTTGGGAATTGTATAATTTAAGAGTTTTCATGAATGACCAAGGTTTTCCCGTTTTCAAAGGCAAATTTCAAACTGCAATGATTTTATGGTTCCACTTTGATTATTTGTGGGATTTTGCCTGCGGTGCCCACTTGGCCTTTGTAGATTATGAGTACGCCTTCCACACCTTCAATTGACAGCCCTTTGCTGATTCCTGCTTTAACCGCGGCATCTACGTCTTCGCCTTTAACCACGTTGCCTACGGCTGTTGCTGCTGCATCGGCTAAGGAGGCGTTTTTGCAGAAAACTGTCGCTGCCTCCGCATCACCAAAACTGAGCGCGTGGCTGAATCGTCCTGAACTGGTGGCAACGCCGATTGGAAATTCTGTGAGTCGAAATCCAAAGCGTTTTGATAGGGGCTCTTCTCCTGCGGCAACTGCTACATCAACAGGCGTGTTTGATGTTGCTGAGATTTCTCCGCCGTCTTCTACAACAGCCACTTCACAGCCTGCATTGGTCATGTCGTTTACTGCTAGGTCAGCTATGACTCCTGCTACGGCCGCCATGGGTCCAACGCCTGCTTTTTCTGCAGCTAAAGCCATCAATTTCGCTACAAGCGGTTTTTCTGGCGCGGGGACTGGTTTTAGCGTATACAAGAACTTGGGATTCGCTCTTACGTAAATTTCGAGTTCTTGCCTGTTGCGTTTGATTGATTCAATTGCGGTTTGGATTGCCTTTTGCTTTTCAGAAATTATGGTGCATTGAGTTTCTTTTAGGGTAAAGTTTTCTTTGAATAGGCTTCTGGTCAACTTTTCTTTTTCCTATTTTGCTTCTCTGGTTGCTCAGTGTTGTTTTGTTTAACTGATTTTATTGCTCTGGCTGGACAGGCATCAACGCAGATGCTGCAGGTGCTGCCGACACATTTTTCCTTATCGAACTTTACGGATAAATCCTTATCTATGCTTATGGCTTCCACTGGGCAAAGAGCCACACAGGAGCCGCAACTAAAACATTTCTCTGCATCAACTTCGATAAGTTTTGGTACACTAACACTAACGCCTCTTTTTCGGAAGGCATTTATTATTTTTTCTTGTGCCTCATCTGGAACTTCGGCGAGTATTTCGCCGCCTTTAGAGTTTATGTGAGCCACTAAGATGGCGATCGGCACTTTGTACTCAAGAATTATTTGGCTGGTTATTGGTTGAGGTACTTGTTCTTCAGTGAATCTTAAGAGAAGCCTCACCATGCTTTTACCGTCCTAACAGTTTAGACACGTCTTCTGATGTGACTATTCCCAGCACTGTCTTTTCTATATCAATCACGGGTAGTGCTGAAATGTTATGCTGAGCCATCCGTTTAGAAGCAATTTCCAGCGGCTCATCAGGTTTAGCAGTAACCACGTTATGCGTTTCGATGTCGGCTAACGCTTTTTTGCCTTCAGCCATAGCCCGAGTGATATCCCACGAAGTAACTATACCCCTCAATTTGCCAGCGCTATCGACAACAACTATGTGGTTAACCGATTTAGTGACAATCCGCTCGGCAATTGCACGTATCTCCTCGTTTTCGGTGCATGTGACCGCTGGGTGCATAACGCTCATTACGAACGGTATTTCCTGAGTCTGCCTCATAGGCTTAAACATGCTGTCAGTGGGCAACCGTTCAACAGGCGAAGTTAAGAAAAACGTGCCTTCCTCAATCCAAGACTTCAGTGTCTGGGAAACTTTCTTAGCCATCTTTAAACTAGACAGGCTGCTAACTCTGACTTTCTTATCATTAATGATAATTGAGCCGGACTTCAGCTCTTTATAACTCACTTGCCGAAGCTTCGGGCGGTCTCTACGCGGCACACTGTAGTCAACTACGTCGGTGATAATTTCGCTGTCACGGATCGCTGTCTTCTTTGCTAAGCCTTCATTCAAGATGGGAATGGGGACGCCTAATCCTACGTACATTGAAGTGCCGTAGCGCGTGAAGGCAACGCCCTGCAAGAATTCAGGTGACATCTTCTTAGCATCGCCCTTAACCATCAAGGTGCCGTTTAGGTTTTTGGGGCTATGTTGTGTTCCCTCGCCAATAACGTAACCTTGCCCTCCGCCAAGAAAAATCCTTGTGCCCATGCCAATTGTTTCGTAGTCTGGGTCGTTCATGAGCGGGTTTAATTCGCCTGCACCTGAAAACGTTGCGTTTCGAAGTCTGGGCAATAGTTTGCTCATGTAAGTGTAAATCGTTTCGTCGCTAGTGTTCACTGCGCAGTTGTAACGTTGGTAGCAGTTGCGGAAATTCAACAAGTAAAACTGGTTTAAATCGTCCTTTGTTAATGTTGTTTTAAGCTGAGTTCTCGGGTAACAGTCGGTTCCGTAAGCTGTGGCGCGGAGTTCAACCTCTTTGCCTGCTACGAGGTCTTGGATAACGTGTCCACCGCCATATTCGAAAGGCTGCTTCTCGGACATGTTAGTGGCTCCAATAAACAGGTCAACCGCTGCGCCTGGATGGCAAACTTCAACATCGTTCATCCAAGCATGTTCAATCTTTATTGGCGGGTCTGAGTGCCCAAGGTTAATAACTGCGCCTGAGGAACACATGGCTCCAAAAGTGCCTGTTGTTACCACATCAACTTCTTTAAATGCAACTTCAACGCCGCTGCTTTCAACTAGTTTTTTCATTTCCTCAGCGGTTAAAACCTGAACATCGCCTTTTCGGATTTTCTCGTTTATCTCTTCTACACTGCGAGTTTTCGTAGGTTTGGACAATTAACCTTACCTTAATACCATTCGAAAAGGCATCACGCAGTTAATATTTTTTGTGTAGACGTTAAGGACCTCTTGAGGGTGAATAAGAAGTTTTGAACCTACGGACCAGAAGAACAGAAAAGAGAGTACCCTGGTTGTTTTTATCTACTTTTTGATGATATCATTTAAATTCACTTGTATTTAGCCAAGTTTTCATAAAGATAAGTCTTAAATCTGCATAGCGTAGAAATAGCATTAGCGGTAAGCATGGTTGGATACGAAGACAGGAAAACGCGCGCAAGTTTGTGAGTTGACGCCTTTATGTCGAATGATTGTGGTTTTGGATGCTAAGAATTCTGTATTTTTAGCATTTTTGCAAGCATTTACATTCTTTTAGTTCCCAGACAGACCAAACTATGAATCTGCTGTTTAAAACAATGTAAGCTCTAAAATGCTGGTTTGTGCTATTTTACTTCAAATTGTGAGTAAATCACTTAAACTAAACCAGTAATAACTTATAATTTGCTCGGCAGGATAATGCAAAGACGCGAAGCTATCCGACTTTTCAGAGAGATATGTGAGTGTATAACAGATGAATCGGTATTGAGTAGCGTGTTCTTGATTCAAAGAAACGAACCTGAAAGTCTTGGAATGGAAAATTTTGAACTTTGGATAAATGCAGTTCTTGACAATACAGGTCTTAGAGATGTACGGTCTATCGTGAAGGAACGTAAACTGGTCTTAGAAGAAAATAAAGGATTTTTTGTGATTTATGAAGCTGACCCCAAAAAAACTGAAATGGAAATCTATGCTTAAGCTAAATTTCCAAGACAACTCGCCTTAATGATTGAGATACGCTTGAAACCTTCAATCTGCTGCTATAGTGAAAGAAGAGACGAGTAATATGTCCAAGAAAACGTACAAAAATCGTCTTCGTTCCAAAGAAGATATTCATTCAATCCCTCAACGATTTGACAATGGGAAATCGAATCTTCATTTTGAGAACGAAATCAGCCTCGCAGATATCCCCTTGGAAGTTAGAAAAAGGGAAGCGGAAAAACCTCTCTTTCTCACCCGTTATGAATAAGCGCTCAGACCGAACCAAGTTTCCTTTAAGTTTTTTTAACCCTATTTTCCAAATGATACAGTTTCCATATATCAACTAACATTAAAGAAAGTATAATATCAATTCCACATCACGTAATATCGGGACAAAGCGGCGCGCTTTGATGATTTTCTTGGATTGCTAGCCTTGTAGAATTTTCCCGTTTATTCTCTTCTTTTTTGCGGCAATTACAGCAAATGCAGCACATGCCATAATGGCAACTAATGAAAAATCGAGCACTTGGTTAGGAAACTCTGGAATTGTCGGAGAAGGCACGGGTGGGGATGGTTGAGGAACCGTAATTGCACCAAAAGCGTATACGTTGTCGTCGTTTGAGCCAACGTAGACCACCCCGTTGGCAACCGCAGGAGAAGAATCCACAAGATAACCAGTCCCGTAAGTCCATATTGTGGCACCTGTTATGGCATTCAAAGCGTACACGTTGTTATCGTCTGAGCCGACGTAGACCACACCGTTGGCAACCGCAGGAGAAGACTCCACTTGGTTACCTGTGGGGTAGCTCCATAATTTGCTGCCTGACGTGGCGTTCAAAGCGTAAACGTTGTTATCCTCGGAACCAATGTAGACCACACCATTAGCAACGGCGGGACAAGAATCCACATAATTACCTGTACCGAAGCTCCAGATGAATCCGCCGGTTGCAGCGTTCAAAGCGTACACGTTGTAGTCGTCTGAGCCGATGTAGACTATGCCGTTGACAACAGCAGGAGAGGAATCCACTTCGTCACCAGTTGTATAGCTCCAGTCGAATGCGCCTGTTGCGGCGTTCAGAGCGTAAACCTTGTCGTCCTCTGAACCAACGTAGACCACACCATTAACAACTGCAGGAGACGAAACCACGGAACCGCCTGTGCTGTAGCTCCATGCTTTGGTGCCTGTTGCGGCGTTCAAAGCGTAAACCTTGTTGTCATCAGAGCCAACATAGACCACGCCGTTGACAACCGCAGGAGAAGACTCCACCTTGTCTCCGGTTCCATAACTCCATATTTTGGTACCGGTAGCAGCGTCCAAAGCGTAAACTTTGGTCCTCTGAACCAACGTAGACTACGCCGTTGGCGACCGCAGGAGAAGAATCTATGGAACCGCCGGTCTTGTAACTCCAGATGTATGTGCCGGTTGCAGCGTTCAAAGCGTAAACATAGTGGTCATCTGAGCCAACATAAACCACCCCGTTTATAACAGCAGGGGAAGAATAATCTATAGAATTGCCGGTCGTGTAATTCCATAGGAGCTGGTTTGTGAGTGGCGCTGTTGAAGTGGAGTAGCCTGTATGCGTTAGGTCATGACGGAATGTGGACCACCAGTCCACGGTAGACTGCTGCGCCTTCACATTTGGCGCGAAAGCTAAAAACATCGATAAACACAAAAGCCCCAGAAGGATCACGCTTATTATTCTCTTCATTTCTGTTCATCTTCAAGAAATTCTCGGTTAACTTACTTACGTCAAAATGAAGCTTTTAAAATTTTCCATTTAGAAAACGCGAGTTGCCGCCAAGTTCGCTTAGCGCGGTGCGCGTGGCTATTTCTAAATTGGTTCGTGAAGTAGCGCCTTTTGGCGGCAACACCCTTAAATATGCCACGTGTCATATTTTGTTTAGTCAACAAAGCTGGTAAAATAAATGAAGCGATCCATGCTTCTATTGGTAACTGCAACAATAATCGGACTACTTCTTATCGCCTCCTTTAGCTGGAGTTTAAAACCCACCGCTCATGCACAAACTAACAATACCACCTGGCAGCTAACCGTGACAGGACTTGTTGAGAACCCTTTGAATCTTACACTGGCAGACCTAGAGGCTATGCCCCAAACCACTGAATATGCCGCATTGTATTGCGTGGATGACCCGGGCGTTGCAATCTCAGAAGGCAACTGGACCGGAGTCCAACTTTACACGTTACTGGATGCAGCAGGAGTTTCCCCCGACGCGATCAAGGTCGCCTTTTTTGCAAGCGACGGTTTTTCAACAGACTTGCCGATAGCGACAGCACAGCAATACAACATAGTGCTAGCCTACGCATTAAACGGAAATCCTCTATCTGAAGTGTTGCGCTTGGTAGTGCCTGGCGAGTGGGGGTACAAGTGGATAGACTTGGTCACAAACATCCAACTCGTAAACTACAACTATTTAGGCACCGAGGAAAATCTAGGATACCCCGACGACGGAGTCTCCACCTCCACCACACCATCTTTTAATTTTCCTTCTTCCACTTCTTCACTTTCACCTTCTCCAACGCCTCAATTTTCCACAACACCTTCCCCCTCAAGTTCACCTTCCTCCACAGGTTCACCTTCCTCGACAAGTTCACCTTCCTCCACATTGGCAACGTCAACACAGTCCGGCAAACAAACGTTCCCAATGACAAATTACACATTTATAACCGTAATCGCGATCTTGATTGCGACCGTAGCAACCGCAGTAATTCTCAGAAAAAGTAAACAGACCAAAAACAAAAAACAAGTCCAAACGGCATTCCCAGATTAGTAACTTGAGGCCTTGTTGTTAAGGAGAAAATGGCTTCAACCAGTCTGGGAAGACCCAAATTCGCATATCATGCTCCGTCCACAGCAATAAAACAGGTGACAGCTGTACTTGGAAACCCGTTTGGCTCCCAGATAAAACCCTCGGAAAAGGTTCTCGCGATTCTCATTCACTTTATCTGGGTCTGTATCTCAGGAGAGCGGCAAAGCCTCCCAAAGCTGTGAGCTTTGCTTTTTCTTCCGACTCTGTAGATATTACCTCAACCCTTGCGTCTGTCTTTGAAGCCACATCCTCCAAGACATCTATTATGTCCTTCTCCTCCACCTCGTATTCAACCGCGTTGCACCTCTCGCATGGGCTCGATATCATTTCCTGTACAGTTTGAACCTTCTTTGTCTTATTTACTATCTTCGCCCTTGATAGTTCGCATCTTTTGCACATTACAGCAATTTCAATCATATCTGTATTATCTGTCACTATTGCAACTTCCACTTCACCGTTCTTAAGCGCGTTCAACACTGAATCTAGTCCGTAATTAGCCAAACCGTTTTGTTTGCCCATATCCGCTAGAAGGCGCTGCACGATTATTTTCTCCTCTGGCGCACACATGTTCTTCAGCGTCTCAGATGATTTGTCAAGCACCTCTTTCACCGCTTCTCTGTCGGCGGATTGCGTATCAACTGTGCTCAGAAGCGCATTCTTTAGTTCATAATTAAGGTAATCTCCCTTTAAGAAGTCCTCTTTCGTTTGGCCCGGTCCTCCAACTATCAACGCCGTTACTTTATAGTTCTCGAGAAATGCCTTTGTTGCATGCTCCGCCACCCTGTGGAAAAAGTACGTGACTTCCATGTCGCGTTCTCTTTCGTACCTCCTTTGGCTCTGTCCACCCTTTACAGTCTTTCCTGGAATCCCTGACGTGATTTTTTCGATTAATTCGAGGCGTTCACCATTGAGTATTCCAAAGCTAGCCTCTTTTGAATCCATGGCGATGAGTCCCACAACTCTTTGGTTTCTCAGCATTTCCCTTAGCGGCTCTAACCGGAAATGGTCGTCAACCTCGTAAAGATAGGCGGTAATCGGCTCTGGTGGGACGAGTTCTTCGACGTGTAAAACTTCGCTTTCCGCCTCGTTGGCGACGAAAGTTCCAGCAAATATCGCAAGCCCATTCTCTGGAATTTCCTTCTGCAGCTTTAGACGCTGGATTACATTCTTGAGGGCATCTTGAAAGCGATCCCTAACGCTCTCAGATTTCATGACGGCAGAATCAGACTCACACTTGAGGTTTGCAACTATCTCATCTATTGATTTCTCCCGAGGTATGTAGAGCGAGATAAACTCCATTCCTCTCCCCTCTTTGTCTGATAGCCACGCTATGAGCTTCCTCAGTTTGTGCTGTTTCACGGAATTACTGGTTGCCATCTGGCATCCGTGAAAACGCGTTACTTTTTCAGAAACCAAATTTGACACCTAACATTCAGTTACGGTAGAGACTGATTTATTAGTTTCTCAGAATTAGAACCAGTGCCTGCTGACAGAACGGTTAAATAGTAACTCATGAGAGGTTGATATGATCTAGAATGGACTTCTCAAGTCGAACTGTAACAATCAAGTGCTTTGATGGCTCTGACATGATAGCTTATATTGCCACTCCTAAAACTGGCGGCAGGCAGCCTGCCATCATCATCGTCCACGAAGCCTGGGGCCTCAACGAGCAGATTAAGGGTGTCGCAAACAGATATGCGCGACAAGGTTTCGTCACTTTAGCCCCGCATCTCTTTAGTCGACAGAAAGACCTAATGACCGAGCAAGCTATCGAGAAAGCAATGATGCGTATTTGGCAGATTCCTCCGGAAAAACGCGGTGACCCAGACGCTGTTCAGAGCTTAATGAAGATGTTGCCTGAAAATGACCAGAAAGTAATCAGCTATTTCTTCACAGGCCGCGAAAACGCCGAAAAAGCCATGGCCCAAGACCTGCTTTGCTGCGTAAACTACGTTAAAAACGTGGAAACTGTGGAACCTGAAAGCCTTGGAATCACTGGTTTCTGTCTTGGCGGTGGACTATCTTATCAGCTCGCAACCATGTACCCATTCAAAGCTGCGGCTCCCTTTTATGGTGCAAACCCGAAACCACTCGAAGCGGTTGAAAAAATTAGTGGACCTATATTTGGAATTTACGCTGGGGAGGACCAGAGAATAACCAGCGGTGTTACCGCCCTTGTGGAAAGTATGATTAAGTACAAAAAAACTTTCCAAATGAAAATCTACCAAGGGACACAGCACGCCTTCTTCAATGAGACAAGACCTTCATACAACAAGGTCGCAGCCGAAGACGCGTGGACGATGACTTTGGCATTCTTCAACAAGTATCTCAAGGCGACGCAATGAGCAGCACCCAAGACCGAGCCGACTCAAGCCTGCTGTGGGACTGCTTCACCAACTGGTCGCTGACCCTTGAGAAAATCACAAAGCAAAAAACCGCAGCGCAAGAGAACCGCAAACAAGAGAAACCGAAAAATCAACCATTACCGTAGACTCCGCTTAGGTCACTACGAAAAACGGGGCACCAAAGTACATTCAAAGGATCATGCCGACGAGCTAAACCGATTGAGCTTCAAACGCAAACGTTCATGGCAGTGTGTATCAGGCGCCAGCTTGTTGCTAATTCGATTGGTTTGTGTTAATTTCCCCTATCTCGTCAGCATGGTGATGGATCTGGTTTTTTCGGGTCAGTTCAGCCTTAAAGCTATCGCTGCCGTCATAAGCATGGCGATCATGCAGAGCTACGCGTGTATTGCGATGTCTCTGAGATCTAGAGATGGTTTCGCCCTCTTTTCGGGTATGGGACGGGCAGCCCCACTGAAGCTTTCCTAATTCGCCTTTCGTCTTAAGCCAGTTTTGGGGAGACTATTCCAGTTGAATTTATTTACCCCCTTACTAAACGTATCTAATTGAGGTTGCACGACACGAGTAACGGCGACACAGGTAAACTATCAATAGACGACGCTATCATAGATTATCTGTCTAAGAAAAGCATAACTGATCAAACAGAAAAATTGGCACTTGCTCGAATCAGCAGCAAAATGGAAATCAGCAGCGAACAAGTAGAAATAAGCATCAAAAGACTGAGCGCAAAAAACTTGATACGCAAAGTTTACTTGCGAGGCAGAGTTGGTTTTGAGCTGACTCCAAAAGGAAAATCAGCAGTCGAAGTTTTAGCGAAAGCCGAAACCGCCCGTATTACCAGACAACTTCAAGAAGCAATACACCAGGAACGAAAAGCAAAGCTAAGATCGGGTACTGTTAACAAAATGAAATCAATTGAAGATGAATGGCAAAACTACCAAATGCCTGATAGAAAACTGATTGATGAAATAGAGCAAGAAGCCAAAATATTTCTTGCAGCAACAAAAGAAGTTGAAGGCAAGCAACCTTTTTGTCATATAGACCCTCAAAACTATGACCAACAATTCTCACAGTACAAACCTCAAATAGAAAACCTGACTGAACAAAACAGCAACCTGACCAAAGCAGTAAACAACTATGCAAAAATCAAAAATTATCTACTATCAATATCGGCTGACATTGAAAGCATCAATAAAACCATTAACAAGTACGAGCCCATAGCAGAAGCAAAAGACCAGGTAAGTCAACTGAAAGCCTCTCTTAGCAGACTAAAATCAATTCAATCTCAACTAGAAAACTTTGATAAGGATCAATTAACTCAATTCGAACAGCTCAAGAACCAACTTGAAGTAAATTCAAGACTTTTAGAAATTCTAAAGAGACCTACTCACGAATTTACGCCAATAAAAAGGGAAAGCTCAGCAGAAAAAACAACTCTGTATCCCGACCCTGAAGGTCCAATCAAATATGGCCGCAAAACAAGTGGGTACCCATTAGAGGAAAAATGCAACAAGTGCGGAACAAAGCGAAGGTTGACACCTGTTGACATCGGATAAATACTTGCTTTCTCTTAAACAGAATTAATTTCGTTCAAGCTAATGGTCTTCCCCCATTGAAGACAACCAAATTGATTTGTTACCAGACAACTGAGAAAAGCCGGAGACACCCTTTAAATATCATCCCATTTGTAATCGCTGCCTTGTCCCGAAATTAAGTCAATGCTTATTTAAGTAGGTGCAGGCACCGACCTATTTGTGCATGTTAGCTGCAGCATGCGCCAACACAAACGAGATTGCTTCTTAAATACTTCAAGTACGATAGGTTTTGTTAATGGGATACCAACCGCAATATGGAAAAGTCAAAGATAGAGGACGGAAGCATAGACCTGTAGGTAACTCCATGCGGGAAGAGAAGCATGTTGCTACTATGAAAGAGGTTTCGGACAAAACCTTCAAGCGACTACGTAATCTAGGAAGCCAGAGATTTGGTTCTTCCCCGTTCAGTGAGCACTTCGACCGTTGGCTAGTGAACCTAACAGATGTCCTGTCTGAGTTTGAGTCAAGTCCAAACATAACCGTAGATGATCAATTCGTAAAGGAGCGCTCGCAAATACTCTCCATTGTTAAGATTGAGCTTGAGGAAAGACGCCGTAAGGAGGCTTCTCTGGAGGAGGCTAGCAAAAGTCTATTGAATAGCAAAAATCTTCTTGAACGAATCAAGGAAGAATATACTACTAGGATGAGGGAGATTAAAAGGCAAAAAAATAGTGAAATCAAGCGTCTGAATAACAATATTGATAGTCTCAGAGAAGAACTGGATTATATAGTTCGAATGAAAACTGGCCTCTTCAGAGGCATCTCCAAGAAGGATAGGGAACAGAAAGAGGAAGAGACAACTCAGGAACTGAACACCGGACAAAGGGAGCTTGAATTAGCCATGCTGAATTTCACTGAAATGCAAGAAAGACTCCGAGACGAGTATGAAAGAAAGAGGCAGCCAGTCATCGAGCAGGTAAGAGATCGCCAGAAAAAGATTGAGAACCTGGAGACCGATGGTTCTCTAGAAGACAGATGGTTTGCTTGCGAAGCTCTCGTAGATGCAGTGAATGCACTTCTCCAAAGAAAAACGCTCCAGCTTCATTAGCCCGCTTAATGCTGCCCACTCCAGTATTTTCCGAGTTGCTGACGATTTTTTCAGTTCTTGGCCCGAACCCATTTGAGACTTGTGAAAACTAGTTTTAATTTCAGAAAAATGCCAAGTTTATATCGATGTGTTTTTAATATAAGACGCAATTTCCAAAACTAAGCTTGAGTTTTCACACAGTCACGTTTGGGTTTAAATCCCAGCGGCTCCACTTTCGTTCGTTTTTAGCGTGCGCTATAATACTGCCTTCAAGATTTCAGTTTTCACGCCTGTCATAACATGTACATAACATGACCTCCAAAATCGTCGAGCTCTCGGCTTCACTATCAAAAAGCGAGTAAAACGTAGCCATTTCAATCACATTCTAACGAGGAATCACTCGCAAATTGATAGTACTTGAAAAATGTTCGAACGAGAGTTTGAACCTATCCCGGGCTACCATTCCCGTACTGTAATTTCTACCGTTTTTTGACAAGCTGAGCAATCAATGCTCTTATTTCGACCTTCGCCCAGCCTTTGGTGCTTGCAATAGGAATAAACAGGGACTTCATATAGGTGCGCGCTCCAAATCGTGTTCCGCCTGGATTCGTTAGGATTTTGCCGCGCTCTTGAGTTATGCACCCAATTTTTCATAAATCTTTGTTCGGCTTTCCTCCGCCTTCTTGCTAACTTCTTCGTAAAGGTTGTTTCCATGCGAATCTATTGCAATCGTTAACGGACCGAACTCTTCTACTTCAAAGACCCACAGGGCTTCAGGCATGCCAAAGTCTGGGAGCCACTCCACTGTTTTCACGTTCTTTATGCACTTTGCGGCTAGTACGCCTGCCCCGCCTGTGAAGGCTCCATAAACTGCTCCATACTTTTGCATGGCGTCGGTTGTTCTTTTGCCCATTCCACCCTTGCCTATGACTGCACGAACCTTGAAGTTTTTGATGAATTCATCTTCAAACTGGTCCATTCGAGTGCTGGTGGTTGGTCCAGCAGCTACTGTAACCCATTTGTCGTCTTCTTTTTTCATTATCGGGCCGCAGTGAAAAACTGCCAGTCCTTCTAAGTTGACGGGTAAGGGTTTATCTTGTTTGACGAGTTCCAATGCTTTTTTGTGGGCTGCGTCTCGCGCTGTGACCATAGTGCCAGATATGTAGAGAACATCGTTCACCTTCAGTTTGCGTACATCTTCCTCGGAAATAGGAGTCTTTAACTTGAAAACAGCCAATATGTTTCATCTCACTCAACAATATGCGTTAAATATTCAACTCTTCCATCTGAGTATATGCGCGCTGTCGCTCTCCGCGCTGCCCAACATTGGAAGACAACAGCCACTGGATAAGACGCTGGGTGTCTGTGAGCATAGTCTATGTGCACACCTAAAACAGTGAATTTGCCGCCAAGTCCCATGGGTCCAATACCTGTTGAATTTGCGTCTTCATAAAGTTCTTGCTCGATTTTTGCCAAGCTTGGATTCAGGTTGGGCTGGTTAAGTGGTCTAAGAAGCGCCATCTTTGCCAGTTTAATGGCTATGTCTGCTGCTCCTCCAGCTGCTACACCCACGATTGTTGGTGGGCAAGGCATGGCGCCGGCCTTGATTATCGCGCCTATAACGAATTTTTTTAAGCCGTTTACACCCTCGCCGGGTGTTAACATTCCCAGCTGGGAAACGTTTTCTGAGCCTCCCCCTTTGGGAAATGCAGTTATTTCAATTGCGTCGCCTGGCACGATCTCCCAGTTTATGTATGGTATGAACCTTCCCGTGTTGTCGCCGCTGTTTTTTTCGGTAAATGGGTCCACAGCATTCGGACGTAGCGGTATCTCCTTTGTGGCTCTTCTCGTGGCGTTTATGAGCACAGACTCAACTCTATCTAGACCTTTCGTTTGGGCGCCAGCTTTGACATAAAACATTATTACACCTGTGTCTTGACAAATTGGTGCGTTCTCTTTCTCAGCCAACTCGATGTTTTTCAATATGGCTTCGAGTTGAACTCTTCCTGTTTCACTCACTTCTTCTCGGTACGCCCTCTTAAGAGCCTCCTTTACGTCTTGCGGCAATTTTACAACAGCCAATCGCAGCAAATTAACAGCCGTGTTTTCTATAACATCTTCAATTGTTTGATTCTTCAGCGTTCTTCCTCCATGCGAAGACGTTAGTTATTGAAGTCCCTCACCCATAAATCTTGTGTCAAAAAAATTGCCAACGATTGCCCACAAAATTGAGATTTAAAGCAAGTCAGCTTGCTTTATGAGGAAACATATAGGCTTTCACGCTTTCAATGGCTCTTCCGAGGCGCTTCAAGTTTGCCAGTAACACGCAATAATTCTTCTGATTAGGTGAAAGGCGTAAGCTTGGCGGTGTTCATGATTACTATTGTTTTAATAACTCTTCTTCAGGTGATGACTGTAAAATCCAGAGGGGACTAATACCCCAAAGCTTTTTTAACGGATGGGAATCGATTTATGTCCTTATACGGGATAAAAGTAGCGTCTGCGAACTCATTGTAGAATTCCGGCTCGTTTGCAAGCTCGATGTAGCGCACTTTTCTCGACAGTTCGTCGGCAGTTTTTCGGGCATCCTCCGATATTAGTAACATTTTTGCGCCGGACAAAGCAGTGTTGCCAACAAACCTTATCTTCTCGGTTGGTACATCCGGCACTAAACCTATCAGTTTTGCATTTTCTGGGTTGATATAGCTTCCAAAAGAGCCTGCAACGAGAAGCGCATCGATCTCTTCTAGCTCAATATTTTTCTTGTCCATCAGAATCGAGCATCCAGCGAATATTGCTGCTTTGGCAAGCTGTATCTCGTTAATATCTTTTTGGGTGATGGTTATGTCTAAGCCTGTTCCGCTTTCTTCCTTCCACACCAGAACAAACTCTAGGCCATCGTTGGCTCTTCTGAGCCTTGGCGTTCTAATGTCAGTGTTAAATCTTGCACGCTCATTTATAATGCCCAGCTTGAACAGTTCCGCCAAAACATCGATCATCGCAGATCCACATAATCCTCGTGGGCTCTCGTTATCAATTGTCTTGTATTTAACTTTGTAGTCTGATGTTATAGACACTTTTTCTATAGCGCCCGTTACAGCCCTTATTCCATGCTTAATTTGGCGTCCTTCAAAAGCTGGTCCGGAGGCACAAGAGCATGATAAAATGTCTTCGGAGTTTCCTACGAAAATCTCGGTGTTTGTCCCGATATCAAGGAGTAAAGAAAGCTCCTCTGATTCGTGAACGCAGTTTGCCAGCAAATCGGCAACGGCGTCTGCGCCCACAAGCCCTGCAATAACCGGCGGAACATAGACATTGCCTTCTGGGCATATGTTTATTCCCAGTTCTCTAGCCTTAACATTTATTGAGCGCTTAAGGGCTGGTGTGAATGGAGAAATTGCAGCATATTTGGGATTTATTCCCAAAAAAAAGTGATGCATAGCCGTGTTTCCAACAACTGTCACTTCATAGACATTTTGGGGATGAACTCCTACCTGAGCGCATGTGTAACTTAAAACGCTGTTTGTTCCCTCAACCAAAAGCTTTTGTAAGGTTTGCAGTTTATCAGCATCATTCGCTGAGAAGGCTATCCTAGAAACTACATCTTCGCCATGAGTAATTTGGGGATTTTCAACAAAGCTCGTGCTTAGGGTCTTGCCCGTTGCCAAGTTTACTAGGCAGCCGACAATCTTGGAGGTGCCTATGTCCACAGCCAATCCGAAGACTTTGTCTGAGGTGTCGCCTTCCTCCACAGATATGATTTCACGGTCGCCTAAGAGGACGGCGGTGACATCCCATTCTGCCTGGCGGAGAATGGAGGGCAGCTCCTTTAAGGCCTCATACCCTATTTCTAGCTCAGCGAATCCATAAGCATTTTTTACTAGGTCTATCAATCTCTCAAGGTCTGGTCTGGCATCAAGCAAAGTGGGTTTGGCTAATTTTAACCGGAGCTTTTTTACGTAAGGTTTTGGCTGCAGAGGTATCTCTAAGCCGCTCACCTGAATTTTACGTGCCAAAATCCTGCTTTCCTCAGGAATCATCACTTTTGTACTCTTCTTCAAGATGGTGCGGCATGCGAGCCTATACCCCAGGTCTATTTCCCCAAGTGATAAATGCTTATCTTCGTCTCCGGTTATCTCAGTGACAGCGCTCTTGTCTCGAACTATGACACGGCATTTCCCACATGCACCCTTCCCGCTACATTCGGATCTGATGGTTACACCTGCCTTATGTGTCGCTTCAAGCAGACCGATTCCCGGCCTGACGTTTATTTTGCGTCCCGTCGGCTCAAACGTAACCACGATGAGATTCTTCATTTGCGTTTCATCACAATGTTTACCCCTACGGCTAGATAACTTTTGTGAAAGCAAGGGGCATTCTGTATTTGGAGCATTCTGTATTTTCCCCTAAGTAGCAAGCTTTTTATTGACTGGCACAAGATAATAGCCAACGGGGAATCTTTGATGGAAAGCTCCGACCTTGTTACTGCGTTAGCAGACTTGAAAGAGGAAGAGGCGCTTAAGATTGTTGAAGAAAAGCTGAATGCAGGCGAAGATCCTTTCAAAATCTTGGAAAATGTCCGCAGCAGTATGGAAATCGTCGGCAAACGCTTCGCAAATAATGAATACTTCATATCCGACCTACTATACGCTGGCGAGATATTAGGGGCCGTAACTGAGAAGGTAAAGCCCAAGCTAGCGACAACAAAGGAAGCTAAACATTTAGGAAAGGTCATAATCGGCAGCGTAGAGGGAGACATCCATGACATCGGCAAGAACATAGTAGTTTTTATGCTTGAGGCCAACGGTTTCGAAGTTTACGACTTAGGGGTGGATATTCCACCAGAGAAATTTGTGGAGAAGATAAAGGAAACCGGGGCTACCATCGTAGGTTTAAGCGGGTTCCTGACATTGGTCTTTGACTCCATGAAAAAGACTGTGGAGGCCATGGAAAAAGCTGGTTTAAGGGGGAAGGTGAAAATTATGATAGGCGGCGGCCAGATAACCGAAGAGATAAGAAGGTATACCGGTGCCGACGCCTATGGCAGAGACGCCATAGATGCTGTAACCCTAGCTAAAAAGTGGGTTGTAGATGTCTAGGAGGAGATGAGGGAATGGAAGATAAGCAAGAAGAACTGTTCAATCGTTGGCTTTCGCCACAAGTCGAATTTGTAGACGAAAAAACTGAGGAAGCATACAAGGCGAGAGTAACCAGATTAAAAGATGCTATTCAGTATAAGAAGACGCCAGACAGGGTGCCCGTTTTTGCGCTTTTAGGCTTTTTTCCAGCCTACTACGCAGGGCTAACGCCATACGACATAATGTATGATTATAGGAAACTCGAGATGGCGTTCGAAAAATACGTGTCGGACTTTGAACCGGACGGGCATTGCGGCGCCATAGGACCCGGTCCTGGAAAATTCTTTGAAATCCTTGAGTATAAATTGTATGCCTGGCCTGGCCATGGGGTAGCACCTCAGCATTCATACCAATGCATCGAAGGAGAGTACATGAAAGCCGACGAATATGACGCTTTGATTCAGGATCCAACTTACTTCTTCTTGTCTACTTACTTCCCACGCATATTCGGTGCCATGGAACCTTTCAAGGAGCTCTCGCCCTTCACCAATGTGCTTGAAATGTATGGAGGCTTCACGCCTGCTAATTTCATACAATTCGGCACGCCGGGCATCCAAGCTGCTCTTAAAGCACTTATAGAGGCGGGAAACGAATCCTTAAAGTGGATTGGACACGTTGCGGCGTCGGAAAGGAAGATCACTGCTGCTGGATTCCCAGACATCTTCGGCGGAGGCACTAAGGCGCCGTTCGACACAATAGGTGACACCCTTCGGGGAACCAAGGGAATAATGCTGGACATGTATAGGCAGCATGACAAGCTTCTCCAAGCTATGGAGATCTTTACACCGCTAATGATTAGAATGGGGGCATCAGGTGCAAAGGCTAACGGGAATCCGATAGTGTTTATACCACTGCATAAGGGCGCTGACGGTTTCATCTCCAATAAACAGTTCGAAGAATTCTATTGGCCCACTCTTAAGAAAGTTATGATGGGCTTGATCAACGAGGGATGCGTACCATTTCTATACGCAGAGGGAAGCTACAATTCACGTCTAGAACTGATCAAAAATGATCTGCCAAAGGGTAAGACCCTATGGGGCTTTGACCAGACGGAGATGGCTAAAGCAAAGGAAATCATCGGCGATTCTGCCTGCATCTGCGGCAATGTCCCAACATCACTTCTGAATGTGGGAACTCCACAGGAGGTAAAAGATTACGCAAAAAAACTCATCGAGACATGCAGCGAAGGCGGCGGCTTCATAATGATGAATGGAGCAGTCATTGACGAGGCAAAACCTGAAAACGTCAAGGCGATGATTGAGGCTACGAAAGAATTCGGCGCATACAAATAACAGCCCATAGTTCCGAAGCATCAGCCTATTTATCTGTCACTTTTCCTCTTTTTCCTCAATTTTAAGCCGGTAAAAAGTCGTTCACTCTGCAAAAGAGAAAGTGAAATTCTAAAAAATTTTGTAGAGTGGATGGTTTCTCGTTTTGGTAACTATTCCTAGTTTTCTTGCTCCGTAGGCTATGAGGGCGTCTGTCATAGCACACGCAATAAACATGGTCTCAGAAAGCTCTATAGGTCCGTACAGCAGGAAGTTGGCGCCCATTGTTTGAGTCAGTATCCCGGAACCACCGGAACAGACTTCATATGCTAGGGGACCAAACTCGCCCTTTTTGACCCTTTTCCATGTGGTCACAGCGTTAGCCGCCCCGCAGCCAGCAGGCAACCCGAATTCACTTTTTACAAGTTGGATGGCTTTAGAGCATATGGCTATGCTGGGCATGTCCAGAACCGCAGTATCGACTAGAACCTTCTGTACGCCAGCTTCTTCAGCAGCCTTTAAAAGGCCTTTTTGCCCAGATTCGCCCTTCAAAACGTCTACTCTTCCATCAGCCCACGGTTTCTTGGGGTTGAAAGCCATCAAAACTGCATTTTGCACACGGCAATCCTTAAGAAAGTTATTTTCCTCGTTTGAGACGTGAAAGTCTATGGAGTTGTAGATGGCCCTTTCTGTAAGCCCTATTTCCACAGCATGCTTCATCGCCGGCATTCTAATCTGGGAAGTTACTCCATCGACGAGGAATGGACATTTTGTTATATCAGCCACAAAGTCGATGTATTTAATTAGGGCCTCAGAAGTTTCGCCGACAACGTCGAGAATGTATGGATTCCCTGTTTTCTCAGACAGTTCCTCCACTTTATTGATTAAAGCTTCAGCTTGCTTTTTGTCGAAGTCGCCTTTTACATGATCGCTGACTATTTTATGCCCACTGTAGAAAATGCTTCCGATGAGAGCCGTTGGATACTCGCCTGGCTGTCCTCCGATGTTCACTCCAGCTATATTAAAGACTTTTTGCTCTTTTTCGAACTTAAACAAGCCAGCATCACCTTACCTATATTATTGAAATCTCATTGAAGCCAAACGTTTAACGCGTGTGTTGAACCAAGGTTCCTCGTGATTAGCTATGGCAATCACGAAATTATCTGTTTAAACATCTCATATTTAAAGTTGACATCCAAGGTATAAATTTAATGAAAGCCCTGTTTAACTGCTAATAAGCATCAATATCTCGAAAGTCATGTGCACGTTTCAAGCCAACATTTTCTCAGCGTTATTTGGAGGCGCGAAGCACTGCCTTGTTAATCAAATCACCGGGTTCGTCTGCTAACGGCAAGTGTGTAGTGCGTTTGAAGGTGCGCGAAGTTTATATATAGTTGAAGCTGTGAACTTTACAGAAAGAGGCGGTGCATTGAGGCTAACCGAAGGGATCGGCGTAACAAAGCGTTTCGGGGGGCTGGTCGCTTTAAACAATGTAGATTACTATGTTGACGAAGGCGAAATAGCTGGGCTGATAGGTCCTAATGGCGCTGGAAAAACCACACTTTTTAATATAATCTCGGGTACCTTTCCGCCGACTAAGGGAACGCTAAAGTTTGAAGGGAAAAACATAGTTGGTCTTGGAGCCTATAAGATTTGTAGATTAGGGATAACCAGAACATTTCAGACACCAAAGCCCTTTCCAAACATGACTGTTTATGAGAACATTTTGGCAGCTGCTCGTTTTGGATGCACCAAGGATAAAAGTTTTTCTGACGTTAGGCAAGAGCTTAATCGAATACTGGAAAAGGTCGGGCTGACCGGGAAGAGCATGGCACGCGCTTCCAGTTTAACGGTTTTTGAGCTGAGGATGCTTGAGGTAGCAAGGGCGCTATCCACAAAGCCTAGACTCCTACTACTAGACGAGGTAATGGCGGGTCTAAACCCCAGCGAGACAACAAGCATGATTAAGATAGTCAGGGAGCTACGTGACGAAGAAGGCATAACCGTTTTCATGATTGAGCATAACATGCGTGCAATAATGGAGATAGCACACCGCATCATAGTGCTCCAACAAGGAATGAAATTAGCAGAAGGAGAACCAGCAGAGATAGTTAAGAATCCCCAAGTTATTGAGGCCTATTTGGGCGAGGCTTATGCTTGAAGTTGAAAAGTTAAATGTGCACCGTGGGGGATTACAAGTAGTTTGGGATGCTTCCATAAAAGTCGATAAGGGAGAAATAGTAGTTCTAATAGGTGCAAATGGAGCTGGAAAATCAACTCTTTTAAGCACCGTAGTGGGCCTTTATAAACCATCGTCTGGTGTCATACGTCTTAATGGCAACGAAATCAATGGACTAGCACCTTACCGTATAGTAGATTTAGGGATGTCGTTCGTACCTGAAGACAGAAAACTTTTCTCTCATATGACTGTTCGTGAAAACTTGATGTTGGGATCCTACTGCTCAAGGGCTAAGGCTAAAACGAAGGAGAGCTTGGAAATGGTTTATGAAGTCTTTCCGGTGTTGAAGGAAAGGAAGAGTCAACTGGCCGTGACGCTTAGTGGTGGAGAGCAGAGAATGCTGGCCATAGCACGTGGCTTAATGTCAAATCCGGTATTGCTTATTTTAGACGAGCCTTCACAGGGTCTTTCGCCAAAGCTAACTGTCGAGGTGTTCAAGGCGGTAGAAGAACTTAGGAATCGTGGGCTCAGCGTTTTGCTGGCTGAGCAGAATGTTTATTATGCCTTAAAAACTGCAGACGAAGCTTATGTGATGGAAACAGGCAGAATAACTTTGCATGGAAAAGCCGACGAGCTCCTTAAGAACGACTATGTTAAGGAGGCGTTTCTGGGGCTTTAGCTTTGTCCTCATTAATCCAGGACGAAAGTTTTGTTCTTGCCTTTTCAACCATTCCCATTATTCCGTTCGGCATGAGCACGACGATGATTATTAGGATTAACCCTAGGATTAACAGGAAGTAACGGCCTAGAGTCACACTGAGATAATCACTGAGCGATGAGATGGTTACTGATCCTATTATTGGGCCTAAAATTGTGCCAACCCCGCCAAGCAGCGTCATTACAGCAGGGTACAAAGAGTAATTAAAGTTAAAGGCTATGCTTGCATTAACGTATGTGGTAGTTATCGCGTAGCATCCGCCGACAAAGCCCATTAACATGGCGCTTATGGCGAATCCTAATATTTTGTATAAGCGGGTGTTTACGCCTACGTGGGCAGCTGCTTCCTCAGATTGACCTATCATTTTCAATCCAAGACCAAACTTTGATCTGCGTAATAGGACGACAAACAAAAGTATCGCAAATGCGCATATGAACATCGTGTAATATGCAGTTTGAGTGGTGAAGATTGGGGTAATTATCCCGAGGGTGTGCGTTATCCCTGCTTCATACGCTGAGATGACAGCCATTGCTACTTGGCTGATGGCGAAAGTGAGTATAACAAAGTATATTCCCCTTAATCTCAGAGTAACAACGCCAATTGCCAGCGCCAATATAAAAGTTACTAAACCTGCTAAGAGCGCAATAACCGGCAAAGGTAAGACAGGGTAATGATTAGTCATGACGCTTAGATCCAAGTATTCAGCGGCAACATACCATCCTACTCCGAAAAAAGCCGCAGAACCCAAGGAGATATAGTTTGTGGAACCCGAGAAGAGTTGCCAACTTATTGAGAGTGCCAACCACACGAACATATCTATTAAAAGCGATAAATAGTAAATTGATGCAAAGAGTGGAGTAACAGCCAAAATTGCAAGAATTAGCACAATAGGAAGAGCTATTGTTAGGTTTACGCCTTTGCCCCTTAGCATCGTTATCTCCCGAAAAATCCCTTAGGTCTGACTATTAACACGACAATTATGAAGGAGTATACAACTGCTAACGTTATTAGGGGATTTATCACCAGCGAAATATAATAGGCATATCCTATAAGAAACCCACCAATTAAGCTTCCGATGAAACTTCCCATACCGCCTACAATGATGACCCCTAAAGCAATACAAGTGTAATACGGTCCCACGTACGGGGTTATGTTTGAGTAGATCATGACCAACATTGAACCAGCTAAAGCGGCAAACAGAGCGCCTATGCCAAAGGATACTGCGTGAACCTTGAAAATGTTGATTCCAACTAGTTGAGCGCCAGTTGGCTCTTCAGCTATAGCTCTCATGGCCAAGCCTATGGTTGCGAAACGCAGCACCAAGTACATAACTAAGCCAATAATGATGGACATAAACGCAGCCACTATCATATTCTCCTGCAACATTGCACCCAAGACATTCACGCTTGCGCTGAGATAAGAAGCCCCTATAGGATTTCCACCGAATATAACTCCAACTACGTTCTCAATTATGAATGGAAGGGCGAAACATGCTAAGAGCGACCTGGTTTCAAGCTCCTCCGTGGATTTTGACAAACGAACTATTCTGCGAAAAACCGTTAACTGAAGCAGAATGCCCAAGCCAAAAACTATGGGCCCGCTTATCGCAAGAGAAACAAGAGGGTTGACGCCATAAACACTGAAGAAAAAAAATGTTACGTAAGCCCCAACCATAAGAAAGTCACCGATAGCTATATTCAGTATTCGGCTAACCCCATATTGGAGGTTTAGGCCAACGGCAATAAGTGAAAATATGGCGCCTAAAATCGCGCCTCCGAATATTACACTTATCACAATCAAAAAAAAGGAGGAGGTCACTAGTTTATCCCTTTAGGAAGATTACCATGCGGGCTTCGGATAGATTATAGTTGCCGACGCAGCGCTCAGTGGCCAAATGACTTGCATCAGTTCTTGGCCTTGCCACTGACATATAGTTCCATTCGCGAGTGAGCATTGCATGCTAGAGCCTTGGACGAGATGAGTCGCACCTACTATGGTGGTGAAGGTATCCGTTGCAAGTGCATTTCTCAGCGCTACATGGTTTAGACCGACTTTATTGACTGCCGCGAAGAGTATCTGAAGGGCAGCGTAGAACACGGCTGCAGCAGGGAATGGCCACATGCCAGTTAGGGTAGCCTCTTGAGCAGCCCAAGCCGATAGCGCTGGTGTGTTGTAGGCTGTTGCTGGCCAACCATCGTATTGCATTAAGCCTATGAGGTTTGCTTTTGTAAAATCATATATAGCAGGATTATATACCAATCCTGGGCATTCCATGCTAGGACCATTGAATATGAGCTTTGGATTGTATCCTTCCGTTATGCATTGACGTGTGAACAATGCGCCCTCATAACCGGCATTTACTACGACATCGGGATTTGCCGCTTTAAGACTGTTTATTATTGGAGTGTAATCAGCGATGGTTGATGGATAAGTCGTCGTATAGACCACATTGAATCCACCCAAGCTAAGGGCCGAGTTTATAGCTGCACCGTACTCTACGCCATGCTGGCCATCATCGTTAATGACTGCCACACTGTTACAGTGTCCCGGATCAACAGTTGTGTTTATGTATTGGAGGACTTGGAGCACCTGCTCGCCGCACTGATTTGGAAGTCCAAGCACGCTGAAGCAATATGATAATTTGCCATTCTGCATTTCGTCAGCTGCTATGTTTGAGCCGAACGTTGTAGCAATCACTGGATATTGGTACTCCTGGTAAATTGAGAAGACCGCATAATTGAAGGCTGTGCTGACCGGTGGGAAGATAAGATCAACTTTGTCAACCGTTATGAGCTTCTCAGTCAAAGATATTGTATTAGTAACGTCACTCTGATCGTCGTATTCGATGTACTTAAGGGGCAACTTCTTACCAGCATCCGGATCGTACAGGCCGCCGGCTGCATTAGTAGTATTAATGATCTGCTTGTAGTAGACGTCAAACATAGCAGTTTGAGGCGCAAGAACCCCAGTAATACTATGCACCCAACCAACAGTTATTGAAGCCTTAGTCGTAGTAGGTGGCAGAGTGGCAAAATAATAGCTAAGTCCGCCGACAACAGCTGCAACAATGATTATCGCAATGATTATTACTGTTTGCAATCTAGTGATAGCTTTCATATCTAACATAATTTATTCGTCTCCGAACCTCTTTTATTTGTCTCCGAACCCTCATTTTCGGCGCACTTACTATTTAAAACTTGCGCTCACCGCCCCAAAAAAAGCGTAGAACCGCCAAAAAAAGCGTAGAACCGCCAAAAAAAGCGTAGAACCGCCAAAAAAAGCGTAGAACCGCCAAAAAAAGCGTAGAACCGCCAAAAAAAGCGTAGAACCGCCAAAAAAAGCGTAGAACCGCCAAAAATGCGAAAACTTCAGTTATAATGAAACCACAGGCGAGATAATATGGAAAAGCACATTATTCGACCATGTTGGAAAACTCTTCACTGATAGAATTCCCATTAACGGAACCGATGCTGATTACTTGGAAATTAAAAACGAGGGCACCAGTCCGTCAACATTTCAGGCAATGTAAGAAAAATAGGAAATATAAGGAAAACAGTTTATCCTTGCTCTGGACTTGGAGGCCTAATGATGCTACTTGGTTTGACACGCTGATATATGGAATAACACTCAAGCCTAAGAAAAGACATTAGATGAAAAAACTGGTATTTAAAGAACACCCTGTAGTTAAATTGTAGCTTCCACTCATATGCCTAGAATTTCATCCGGGCATAATTATAAAGTGGGAATTTGTTTTGTCAATGAGTAATAGTTAACTTCATAGAAGATTTTCGATAAACCGCAAGATGCATCTCTTCTATTTACATAGGCTTACTGCGAAAGCATACCGTCGCAAGTCAACAAATCTTATATACAGAAGGATAGCCACTACAATTTCGGGGAGGACAGTATATGTGGGAAATCACCGTTCCCCGAACAATAGCTGCAGGAGAAGGAGCTTTAGAATATTTAAAGCAGGTCAAGGGGAATCGGGCTTTAATAGTCACTGGAAAAACTGTTAAGAAAATGGGTTTTGCAGATAAGGTGACAAATTATCTGAAGGAGGCTGGAATAGAGTCAGAAGTTTTGGAGGTTGAACCTGAGCCGTCAGTTGAAACGGTGATAAAAGGGGCAGAAGTTGCTAGAAACTATGGGCCAGATCTCATCGTAGGGGTTGGTGGAGGAAGCAACATAGACGCTGCAAAGGCTATCTGGGTGCTTTACGAAAGACCGGATTTAGAAGCAGGGTCCATAAACCCTTTCATAAAGCTTGGATTGAGAAAGAAGGCAAGGTTGATCGGTATACCGACAACAAGCGGGTCAGGCTCGGAAGCAACCTGGGCCACTGTGATAACTAACCCCGCAGAAGAGAGGAAAATGGAACTGGCCAATAAAGAGCTTGTTCCGGACATAGCTATAGTAGACCCTGAACTGCCAAGAGCGATGCCTCGAAAACTTGTAGCAGAAACAGGCTTTGACGCCTTAACCCACGCCGTAGAAGCCTACGTTGCTACCGTAGGAAACGACTTTTCAGACGCCCTAGCAATTAAGACCATACAGCTAGTTTTCAAATATCTCCGAAGATCCTACGAAAATCGCGAGGACATTGAAGCGATAACAAAAATGCATATAGCAGCAACAATGGGGGGCATAGCATTTAGCAACTCTGATGTAGCTATAGTTCACGCCTTGGGCCATGTTACTGGCGGAGTGCTTCACGTACCCCACGGAAGAGCAATGGCTATTATCTTGCCATACTCGGTTGAATATAACGCTAAAGTAGCCATGCAAAAGTATGCTGAAATCGCCAAAGCAGTCGGCATCGAAGCTGAGACAGATAATAAAGCTTTGGAGAAGTTTGTGGAAGCCCTCAGGCAGCTTCAACGTGAACTCGAAGAGCCAGCCTCGTTGAGGGAGGCGGGGATACCCCTGGAGGAATTCGAAAAGAAACTAGACGATTTAGCCAGTAAAGCCATCAAATCTGTAGTTCTACGAGCAAACCCGAGACCCTTAAACCTAGAAGAAGCCAGAAAACTTTTTACCTACATATATGAGGGAAAGAAAGTCGACTTCTAAGCACTAAAAGTCCACACCGACTTCAAGATAACTTGAATTAAGCTCCATTCTTTTTAATTTTTCGTCTTTAAATCCCAGCGTTAGCCCTTAACGTCTACCTTCATGCGTTAAACCTTTTAAACCATCTAACGATAGATCCCGAACTATATTATTAAAAATAGAATAGATTATGGGATTCTGATCGGAGTTGCTTTCCAGAAATATCCGTACATGCCGTCTTCGCGCCATAGATTGAGTCTTCTGAAAGTCAACTCGACCGGCAGGTCTATTTTCAACTCGTCCTGCTCTACGTCGGTTAACTCCACGAAAACTCTGCCTCCTCCCTCAAGGTTAACTAAGCCTATTGGCACGTTTTCTCTTATGAATTCAAAGGAGTATGAGAAAAGCTTCCCTTTTCTACTGTAGAGCCTAACCTCTTCGAAGTCATCCTTGGCGCGGCATTTGATACAGACGCGTTGAGGTGGATACTGAATAGTACCGCACACCCTACATTTTACTCCGTGTAATGAGTATATGCGTTTGCGATCCCTCCATATGGCGGTGGCTGTTGGATAAGATACAGACATGGGAACACGCGGGCTAGGCGTTTGGACAAGTTTACGCCACATGAGATAGGTAACATAATTGGGCACCATCCTCTTCCTTTCCAGATGCTTTTTGACTCCCCGCCTTTTGCCCTTAATTTCATTTATGTCCTCCCTAACGGTGAACAGGAAAGCGTCGCATCCGTTGCCGTAACCAGCCAATAGGAATCTATCATCCAGATTGGCTTCTTCAAGCGCCGCCGTAAACAGCATTAGGGGCTGGGCTGTGCCTGTATCGCCGACTTTGTCAGTTAACGGGTCCTGAAGTTGAGTTTTCGGGTCAAATCCTAAATTTTTGGCTAGAGATACCACTCTTTGCGTCTCCGGAGTGGATAAAACTGCCTTTTTCACGTCTTTTGACTCTACTCCCGCCTTTTTCATCAGACCGGAAACCGCCTCGTTAACAGCCATCTGATAACCATAGGAATAGATGAATCGATCCTCCCAAGAGTTAACGTACAAGTCTACATCCCTTCGCCACACATCAAATATTTCGTCTGAAATGGAATGCTCTTCCTCCAATTCAGCGATCAGATTCTCTTTTCCTACGAGAAGGGCGCCTGCACCATCGCCGAAGGTCCGTTCAAAAGATGATTCTAGGAGCCCCTAAACGGCAGTCCGCCGCCGTGACAAGTATTTGCCTTGCTGCTCCAGCTTTAACCATGCCGAGCGCGGCTTTCAGAGCGCTTGTCCCAGCCCTGATTGAATTGGCAAAATCCGCCGTAAAAACATCACGGCGAAGATCCAGAACTGCAGCAATGGTGCTGGCTACGCATTTCTCCTTAAATGGAGATGTCGTTGAAGCAAATAACACGCCATCAATGTTCTCACGATCGAGGTCGCCCAAGCAGTCTATGGCTGCGGCAACAGCCATTGTCAAGCTGTCTTCATCCTCGCCAGCCACGGATCTCTCGCCTGAAACTCCCCTGCCCAATAACTCTCGGTTCATTCTCCATATTGGAATATAAGCGCCATAAGAGACTATCCCAACCATTTTACGCCCCCCTTAACCCAAGTATGGCCACAGCGGCTGTATGAGAGTCGAGTGGAGTGCCGGCACATGTTTGTGTAAGTCCCATCTGATTTCTTATCTTAACCTGACGCTGACCTGCTTTGCCCTGAAGCTGCTTGTAAACTTCATATATCATCCTAACTCCGCTGGCTCCAAGCGGATGCCCGAAGCACTTAAGTCCGCCGTCAGTGTTGACTGGCAGTTCACCTTTTAACTCGAAGGTTCCAGCCTCCACATCTTCTCTTGCCCTGCCTCTTGGAACGAAGCCCAAGTCCTCATAAATCACAAGTTCATGGATTGTAAAGCAGTCGTGTACCTCGGCCAAGTCTATTCCCTTCCTCGGATCTTTAATCCCAGCTTCGGCATAAGCCATTCTGGAGGCCCTAACGGTTTCTTCAACGTGTACAAGGGGCCAATCGTCCATAACCTGACCTTGATACATGCCACATCCCATGCCAACTCCCTTAACGAGCACATAATCATCCCTGTAGTTTTTCGCCAGATCTGCACGGGTGAGTATAGCAGCCGCGGCGCCATCAGCTATTCCGCAACAATCATAAAGTCCGAGGGGCCACGCGACCGTAGGTGCATTCAAGGCTTCTTCGAGTGTTATCCTACGCTGAAACTGAGCCTTAGGTGATAAGGAGCCGTTAAAGTGGTTTTTAACTGCTATCTTAGCTAGGATTCTTCTACCTTCTTCGACAGGGATGCCGTAATGATGGAAATATCTTAAGGCAAACATTGCCCAAGCAGTTGCAGGTAGAAAGCCGGTGTCCACCCTACTAGTGTAGAGTTGTGTGGGGTTATAGTCACCCGGGATTGGCAGCCCCGTGTCCTTTAGTTTTTCAACACCGCATACTAGCGCAAGATCAAAGGCGCCGCATGCCACAGCATAACAGGCATTAATGAAAGCGTCATGTCCGCTGGCACATCTGTTTTCAACCCTCGTTATAGGAATGAAGCCTATCTTAAGAGGATAGGCTAGAGTGCGACCAAGCTCTCCACTCCATGCAGTGCCAAGCCATGCAGCTTGAATGTCTTTCGGTTCTATTCCCGCATCCTCAAAGGATTCATAACAAGCCTCTACAATCAAGTCTCCGACGCTTTTATCCCACCGCTCGCCGAACTTTGTGCACCCCATACCTATTATGGCAACTTTGTCCCTAACACCTGGCATATATACTCCTCGTATTGCCTCAAGATAATCAGAGCAGTAATTTAAATTTTATCAACCGTCCTGTAATCTTGTCCAATTCTTTGAAGAGTTCAATGAGCTCTTCAGTTCTCTCCTTTGCGACCTTAAAGTTCTAGGGCGTTAGCGTGGAGAGGTATTTTAAACCGCAATACACGTTTAATGGGAGCTTTGAAATTCTGTCAGCGAGCTGACCTTGAATTCGAAGTTCAAAGGTCAAACCGCCACCTGTTAGAACCACATGACCCCTGCTAGCTGACCATTCAGAGGGGAGAAAGGAGGAACACAAGTATGAATAAAGCCTCGGTTTTCCGCGTTGCCCATGTGCGAGAAGGGAAAGCTAAGTTACCTTCTCATAGACGCGCTAATTAATGAACACTTATGCGCGCTTTCTTTTATCAACAACTTTTATTAACTCTTCATGTTTTATTAGTAGAAACTGATTATAGGTGTCAAATGTTGAATATTAGGAATGTTGTCGTTGTTGGGGCAGGCGCCATAGGGAGCGCGATTGCAGAAGTAGTTGCGATACAGGGCTTCTATGTAAAATTAAATGATGTAAGTGAAGAGATACTGAAGAGAGCTGTTGAAAAGATAAGAGAGGGACTCAAAAGCAGTTATGAGGGGGGATACATAAGGGAAAGTGTAGAAAGTGTAATGGAGAGAATAAAAACAACGACAAGTTTAGCTGAGGCTGTAAAGGATGCGGACCTCGTAATTGAGGCTGTTCCTGAGATACTTGACCTCAAAAAGAAGGTCTTTAGCGATATTAAAAAGTATGCTCCAGAGCATACAATATTTGCTACAAATACATCGTCGCTGAGCATAACTGAGCTTGCAAGTGCAACCAAAAGAGCTGACAAGTTTATAGGGATGCACTTCTTCAACCCACCAAAAGTTCTCAAACTACTTGAAATTGGGTGGGGCGAAGAGACCAGCCAAGAAACTGTGAAAATTGCCGAAGATTTCTCGAAAAAGATTAATAGGATCATAGTTCACGTTAAGAAAGATGCCCCAGGATTCATAGTAAATAGAATCTTTGTCACCATGTCAAACGAGGCTGCATGGGCTTTAGAAATGGGTGAAGGAACAGTAGAGGAAATTGATTCAGCAGTTAAGTACAGAATGGGGCTCCCGATGGGACTCTTCGAACTCCATGATGTTCTCGGAGGCGGAAGCATAGATGTTAGCTACCACGTTTTGGAGTACTTCAGAAAAAGCCTCGGAGAAACATATAGGCCGGCTCCCATCTTTGAAAAACTTTACAACGCAGGCCACTATGGAAAGAAGACCGGTAAGGGCTTCTACGACTGGAGCGGAGGGAAGACGAACGAAGTGCCACTGAGAGCGGGAGCGAGATTTGACCTACTTAGACTCGTCGCCCCTGCAGTCAACGAAGGTGGGTGGTTGATTGAAAAAGATATTACAACAGCGGAAGAAATAGATCTTGCAGTTTTAAACGGTCTGAACTATCCAAGGGGCTTGCTTAGAATGGCTGACGAGATAGGAATTGACGGGATAGTAGCAAAACTGAGAGAGCTTTACGAAAAATACAAAGAAGAAAGGTACAAGCCTAATCCGGTACTTGAGAAAATGGTCAAAGAAAACAAACTTGGAAGAAAGACTAATGAAGGGTTCTATAAATACGGAAGAGGGAGCTATGAGTTTGTTCTGGTTGAAAAGGTAGGAAATGTCGGCATTATATATCTCAGCAGACCAAGAAGGGCAAATGCACTTAATCTAACTTTCCTTTCAGAGATCACCGACGCCCTTAATATGTTGGAAGAAGACGAGGAAGTAAGAGCAGTGATGGTTACAGGAGTGGGTAATAACTTCTGTGCTGGAGCAGACATCTCGATATTTGCTTCAGGAAGACCCGAACTAGTTGTTGAATCCAGCCAAACTGGTCACAGAGTTTTCAGAAGGATTGAGCTCAATCCAAAACCCGTAATCGCCGCAATAAACGGTCCAGCACTTGGAGGAGGTTTTGAGCTGGCAATGGCTTGTGATTTGAGAGTGATGAGTGATAAAGCCTTCCTTGGGCTTCCAGAACTCAATCTTGGAATAACACCGGGATGGGGTGGAACACAGAGGCTGGCCTACCTAGTTGGTGTAGGAAAGCTTAAAGAAATCATACTTCTAAGAAAGAACATCGATGCACAAAAAGCACTCGAACTCGGCCTAGTCTCCGAAGTGTGGCCTAGTGCAGAGTTCAAAGAGAAGTCTCTTGAATTTGCTAGAAAAGTAGCAGAACTGCCTCAGATTGCTGTCAAGTACTTCAAGAAGGCCGTGGCTCTTGGGGTCATGTCTTCTCTAGAAACTGGTTGCTTAATAGAATCTGCAGTTTCAGGCGACATATCTCTCACAGACAACGTGGCTGAAGGTATTCAAGCCTTCATGTACAAAAGAAAATCTCAATTCTAGAGGAAGTTAATTTTTGAGAAACGTTGCAATCCTAGGAGTGGAATCACCCAATTCGGAAGTGAGGCATGATGCTGGAAGGACTTAGTCGTCGAATCACGCTTTACAGTATTAACAAGCCAAGAGCAGTCAGGTTTGGAGGCTATCCGGAAAACTGTATACAAATCTCTGGAATAATGTTTGATGTGAACTATAAGGAACTAAAAATTGGCGACAGAGTCGCTTGGGAAACTCTCAGAATTAGAGGGGTGGGAGATAAAGTAAGGTACTGGTGTTGCCTTAAGAAGGCGTATTAGACTATGGCTGTCGAAAGAATCTCAACTCCTCTTTTTCCACCTGGATATGGTCCGCTCAGTGGTATAAGAGTATTAGTTGCGGGAAGTATCGTCGCTGGTCCTACTGCAGGCACCTTGCTTGGTGATCTTGGGGCAGAAGTAATACATATCGAGAGACCAGGTACTGGCGACGTTATGAGATTGCTTCCTCCTTTTTATGAGGCTAATGGTAAAAAGATTGGTGGAGAGTTCGTCTGCGTCAGAAGAAATGAGCTGAGTACCACACTCGACATAAAATCTGATGAGGGCAAGAAGATTTTCTACGCACTCATCAAGCAGTCTGACATCTTCGTCGAAAATCTAGTTTGGCTCGAGGAAAGGTACGGAATAAGAGATGAAGACATCTTTAGAGCTAATCCAAAAATAGCGATAGTGCACATTAGCGGATATGGTAGACCAGAGTTTGGTGGAGATCCAGAAAAATGTAAAAGAGGTAGCTATGATATAATCTCGCAGGCGTATTCAGGATGGTGCAGACTGGCTTCAACTCCTGAATACGAAGTTTACAGATTGCCTCTGTACGCAGGAGATTACGTTACAGCCCTTTTTGGAGTTATCGGGGCGTTAGCAGCATATATTCATGCTCAGAAAACTGGAGAGGGCCAGGTCGTGGATGCAGCACAGTTTGAAGCCAATGCAAGAATCATCGAGATGTATCATACAATGTATTACAATCTTGGTGTTTTGAGGGAAGGAGAGGGGGTTCACAGGGTTTTCAACCAACAACCTTATGGACTCTACAAAGCAAAGGATGGCTGGGTCGCAATAGGTGCAGTTGGGCCGCTCTCCTATGAGAGGTTTATAAAAGCTCTGTCCGATGCTACAGGTATTAATCCTGAAGATTTTTCATATGAAGAGTGCTCTGGAACTCCCGAGGCGATCAAAAGCTCCAAGGGAAGAGAGCTTGACAGAATACTCGGCGAGTATCTTAAAAATCACACGAGAGAGGAGGCGGAAGAGTACTTCAATAAATGCAGTGTGCCTTGTTCAATAGTATCGACTCCTGATGATATCTTGAAAGATGAACATTGGCTTAAGAGAGGCGATATAGTCGAAGTTCTAGACCTTACGACAGGAACGTTAGTGAAACAGATAGGGATAGTCCCAAAATTTTCAAAAACTCCTGGTAAAATCTGGAAAGGTGTGCCAAAACTTGGAGAAGACACTAAAGAAGTTCTGAAACGCCTTGTTGGTTTAAGCGAGGAAAAGTTGAAACAACTTAAAGAAAAGGGTGTAATAGATTACTGACTAGTTTTTGAGTTATTCCACATGAAATCGAAAATTTCCGAAAGTGTGCGCGGGTATGCGAGCCAAAAGAACAGAATAAAAAACATTAAAAACGAAATTGATTAGCACACATGCGTGCTAAACTTTAAATATACGTTTAAGCGTCAATAAGCTCTCAAAAGTGATATAACCTATGTTAATCGGCAAAGAAACACGAGCATATTTAGGGAAAAAGGGTTTTCCAGATCACGATCTTTATGAACTGCCAGAATCAAAGTTTAGATTTTCTGATGGCGCGCAATACCGATTAGAAGTGCCCACCGTTAACTCGGCAGACACATTTAGGGCAATCCTTGAGACCGCGGAGAAATATGGCGTGGTCATAAATAGAATCGATGAAACACGCGGAATTATGATACACACCGACGAAGAACTAAAGACGTACATACAACTTGCAAAAGACTATCAGGTTGAACTTAACCTATCAGTTGGTCCTAGGGCGCAGTATGATCTTAGCCCTCAAAGAGCAACAGGTACGGCTGAAGGGGGTAGAATTGGCTACAGGCTCAGAGGAATGGAGCAGGTTGTCAGAGCCGTTGAGGATGTCAAGAGAGTTATAGAACTTGGCTGTAGAGGGATAGTTGTTTACGACGAGGGGCTTCTTTGGTTACTGAATGAAATGAGAAAGGACGGGGAAATCCCAAAGGATATGAGTTTCAAATTGTCAGCTCACTGTGGACACGGAAATCCTATATCGTTTAAGGTGTTGGAAATGTTGGGTGCAAACTCCATAAATCCTGTTAGGGATTTGACCCTGCCGATGATTGCTGCGTTAAGACAGTCTGTTAAGGTTCCAATTGACATACATGTAGATAATCCTGCTTCAACTGGCGGAATGATAAGAACCTACGAGGCGCCAGACATGGTTAGAATAGGCGCACCAATACATCTAAAAACAGGTAATTCAGCCCTCGTAAGTCACGGCGTGCCAACAACAAAAGACGAAGGCGTAAGAATGGCAATTCAGGCAGTGTTGGTTGATCGTATGATGAAGAAGTACTATCCAGAAGCAGTTCAAACCAAAAAGGGAGCAAAGGGTTTAGTCATTCCTAAATAATCAGCGGTGAAGAGTTTTTTTGAAACAAAAGAGTGTATTATACCAAGAGTTAAGTTGGCCGGAAATAAAAGAGCAAACAAAAGTATGTGACATCATACTGTTACCGGTAGGCGCAGTAGAAATGCATGGTACCCATTGTCCTGTCGGTTCAGATTCATTAAATAGTCAGAAAATAGCGGAGCTTGTAGCAAAAAAAACAGGAACTCTCGTTGCCCCACCAATATGGTATGGCTCTCATATGTATATGCAATATGGCTTTCCAGGGACAATTCCTATCAGATCAGATGTACTTAAGCAATTTGCAAAAGATGTTATAACAGGACTTGTGAAGAATGGCTTTAAAAAAATAATAGTGGTTAATGGGCATGGTCAACAGTGGGTTTATGTTGGAGCTTTACACGAGTTAGCATTGGAAACTGGAGCTTTTATAGCGATTGCCACTTGGTGGGAACTTATCAGGAGTACTATAAGTGAAGTCTGTGAAACCCCCTTTGTGCATGCTGATGAGACCGAAACCGCAGTAGCGTTATATCTGTATCCGGAGCTCGTGGATATGACTAAAGCCAGTAAAGAGTCTGCACCAAGCGTTGTTGATAAGAAATGGTTCGGTGGACCCGTCGGGATATCTTTAGAAGGCGGCTTTCCTGGCCATAACATTACAAGCTCTCACTTTCAAGTCGACGTCTACAAATTAGGTATCCTCGGTGATGCCACCAAAGCGACCAGAGAGAAAGGCGAAAAAATAGTAAATGCTGTTGTTAGCAAATTATCAGAATTTATAGAAGAGCTGAAATCGAAGTATCCTCCGGGAGTTTCTCCAATAGGTAGCGGAGGACAGAAATGATAATCGTTAGAAAAGAGGAAGCACCAGTATTTCCTGCGCCTCCCCCATCAGGGAAGGTAACCAAAATAATGATGGATCCTGTTTTAGGCTCAAAAGATGTTGCATTGGGTATAACCGTCTATCCAGTTGGCGAAAAAGGAGCCCCGCATTCGCACACAGGTGAAGAAACAATCGTTATCCTGGAAGGGAAAGCTAAGGTTTCAAACGCGAAAGAACAACAAATAATCGAGTCAGGCGACGTGATTTACTTACCCCCCCACGAAACACATACAATGGAAAACGGAGGAGAAGAACAGCTTCGTTTTCTATGGATTTACACTCCACCCGGAGACGAAAAGTCCATAAGACAGAGAGCAAGAAACAAATAAACGAATGTTTTATCTCAATCATGGCTTTATGCTCGCTATAATTGATTCGAGATGCTTCAATTGTTTGGATACATGGGTAAAATCTTAAAGGTAAATTTAGCAAACGAAGAGGTTCATATTGAAGATCTTTCGCTGGAAATTCAGGAAAAATACATAGGCGGCTCTGGGCTAGCCGCAAAAATAATTTTCAACGATGTTCCTAACGATGTTGAACCCTTCAGCCCCGATGCATTACTCATATTTTCCACGGGGCCACTCACAGGAACTTCTGTTCCATCATCTGGACGATTATCTGTCTGTGCCCGGTCCCCGCTCGGAATTTGGGGTGAATCTCATGCGGGAGGGTTGTTTGGCCCGAATCTTAAGAAAGCAGGCTTTGACTCAATTATAATCAGTGGCAGGGCAAAAATTCCCACATACCTATGGATAGATGACGGCGCTGTAACAATCACGAGCGCGGAAAAAACGTGGGGAAAGGATGTCTACGAGACATACGAGATGATAAAAAGAGAAATTAAAGATAACACAGTAAAGATTGCTGCGATAGGTCCTGCTGGCGAAAATTGCATAAACTATGCATCTATTGTCTTTGATGTGGGCAAGGCTGGAAGAGCAGGCATGGGGGCTATTATGGGATCAAAGAATTTGAAGGCTATAGCGGTCAAAGGCACAAAGAAAATTCCAGTTGCCAGAGAAGATGAACTGCGAAATTTCGCAAAAGAGGTGCAGATACAGTTATCGAAAAGTCCGACCGCCCAGAGTCTTCACAAGTACGGTACAGGAGGAGGTATGGAATCCTATTATCATATGGGAAATATTCCGTTAAGAAACCACAGAGACGGTGTGTGGGATGAGGACAAGATAGAAAGAATTGGCGGCATGAAATTAACACAGACAATTTTGGATAAGATTACTCCATGCTGCAATTGCGTTATTGGATGCAAACGGACAATCTCTATAAAAGAGGGAAAGTATGCCGGTCTTAAGGCAGACAGCCCTGAATTCGAAACCTTATGCATGTTAGGGGCAAACTTGCTTAATGATGATCTTCCGCTAGTTGCAAAAGCCAACGACCTTTGCAATCGATTGGGAACGGACACCATATCAACGGGCGGGGTCATAGCGTTCGCCATTGAAGCTTACGAAAAAGGTCTCATTACAATAAATGATACTGGGGGTCTGGAACTCAAGTGGGGGTCGTCCGATAACATAGTAGAGTTGATTGAGCTCATAGCCTACCGAAAAGGAATAGGGGATTTGTTAGCGAAGGGGGTGCAAGAAGCAGCGAAGCAATTAAATCAGAAATCGGCAGATTTTGCCGTTCACGTTAAAGGGCTGGAGGCTCCGGCGCATAATCCCCGGGCCTTTTTTGGTCAAGCTTTGAGTTATGCAACAATGAATAGAGGCGCCTGCCATCTTGCTTATACTCACAACCCTGATAGAGGAAGACTCGCGCCTGAAATTGGAATCACCATGCAGGGTGACAGATTTCAGTCAAGGGGAAAAGCCTTGATGGTTAAGAAAATGCAAGATATGATGGAAGTTTACGATTTGTTGACGATATGTAAGTATGTATCTTCCGCTGGTCTTAGCCTTACACAAATGGCAACGTTTTTTGAATTTGTGACAGGCAAAAAAATGAGCGTAGATGACTTCATGAAAATAGGAGAACGTTCCTTCACGCTAAAGAGGGTTCTCAATCGTAATTGGCGGGCATCATCAAAAGATGATAACCTTCCGAAAAGACTGCTGGAACCACAAGATGGAGGCACACAGCAGCATGTTCCAGACTTGTATCTCATGCTAAAAGAGTACTACGAAATTAGAGGGTGGACGCCTGAGGGTGAACCGTCCGAAGAAAAATTGAAAGAACTTGAAATTTGAATGTGCCATTTCTCCTTTCACTGGTAAGCTGGGCATATCAGTAATTCTAGTATGAAATTACTTTTGGTCTAAACAAAAAATCTAACACCAAATTTCTCAGCTAATTTTTTTAATTCATATAAAACTTCTTGACTTAGCGGTATACCGAGTTCACTTCTGCTCTTTGCCTCTTTTCTTTCAATCTCTCCTGGCAAAAATATTTCGTTGATTCCAACTTTTTTAGGAGAGTCTTTAATTTCTTTTATGTATTGAATAATATTTTCCAGGTATTGTTGATAGGAAACAAACGATTCTACATCGATGGCTTCTATGAAGGAGCCTGTTCCCGAAGGTCCGTTGAAATCGTCAAGGGCTTTAACATCTTGCAGATAATTTGAACCAGCGAGTAATCCGCTCACTATATCCAGTGAGAGAGCTAGCCCGTAGCCCTTGGGTCCACCCATGGGAGCAAGAGACCCTCTAAGGGCGGCTATGGGATCACTTGTCGGATTTCCCTCCTCATCAAAAGCCCATGCTTCAGGTATCTTTTCCTTTTTCAGGGCTGCCAATCGAATCTTGCCTCGTGCCACAGTGCTTGTAGCCATGTCTAAGATGATTGAATCGTTCTTGTCAGCAGGAAAGCCTATACAAAGAGGATTAGTGCCTACCATAGGTGTTTTTCCACCCCATGGAGCAATAGCTGGTGGGCCATTCGAAGAAATTATGCCTATTAGCTTTTGTTCAGTGAGTTTCAGCGCGTAGTACGCAGCTATACCGAAATGGTTAGAGTTTCTGATTCCGACACACGCAACTCCAAATCTTCTAGCTTTCTCAGCTGCTAAATGAGTAGCTCGCATAGCTGCAACTTGACCAAAATTATTGTGGGCATCTATGAGCGCGGTTGCTCCACGTTCCCTTATAACTTCTATCGGCGCCCGCGAGTCTATAAGACCCTTGTTAACTCTTTCAACGTAGGTCATCAACCTTGCAACACCATGTGAGTCGACTCCCCTAAGATCAGCCATGACAAGAGTATCTGCAATTACTTCTGCATCATCCGCCTTCACTGCTACACATTTAAGAACACTTAAACAGAAATCAAACAAATCCTCTGCCTTCACTCGAACCAAATCCAAGCTTGGAACACTCCTTTTATTTTCGAGTTATTAACTGGATATCGGATTTATTATTAACGTTATGCCTCATTACACTAAAGTATTTGTTTATTCTTCATTTTTTCCTCTTCTTTTCATGTACCTAAACATTTGATAACTAGTCATTAATTGGCATGCTTAACCAAAATGTGCAGAAATAAAATTGCTTTTGTATGCACATCACAAACTTTAAGTCGAATGACTGAAACTGAACCGTCTCAATTGATGAAGCACGCGCGCTAATCTATGGAATCATAACCCGCCCCGGCCCTGGGAAAAAGCACGCTAAAAGGAAAACTGGAAAAACGCGTAACACTTGGAGAGCGCGTTTTAGTCCCGGAATAACGACATAGCAGAATCAGTCAAGCGATTCAAGAAACAAAGTCTACTTTTTTCTTTGAGCTCAACATATAGCGCGCGCCCGCTCGCTCAAGCAAGCCTATTGGTGAACAATCTTTTTGATATTGTTCACAACTGATTCTCCAATACTTTTCATTGCTTCTTGTGTCATGGTAGCAGTGTGAGGCGAAAGAACAACGTTATTGAGTTTGAATAATGGGTTGTCGGGGTCTATTCTGGGTTCTTGCTCGAAAACGTCCAATCCAGCTCCAGCTATCCATCCGTTAGAAAGCGCCTTGTACAGAGACTTTTCATTCACAATGTTGCCTCGTGCAGTGTTAATCAGATACGCCGTTTTCTTCATTGACCTTAGTTCTTCTTCACCTATCAATCCACGAGTCTCCTCTGTTAAGGCACAGTTAACCGATACAAAATCTGCTTCGGCTAAAATTTCTTTTAATTTAACCAATTTTGCATTATACCGCTCTGCATATTGCTCGGTTACGCAGGGATCGAAGGCCAATACTCGCATATTAAATCCATTGCTAGCAATTAAAGCCAAACGTGAACCAACCGCTCCAAGCCCAATCACTCCTAAAGTCTTGCCCGTTAACTCAATATTCAAAAACTGATCTCTGAACCCGTAATTCCCTTTCCTGGTCTCTTGATCTGCTCCCAAAATCCTTTTACTCAGCGCCATCATCATCGCAATCACGTGCTCGGCAACAGCGTTAGCGTTGGCTCCTCGGGGACATGCAACATAGATTCCCCTTTTTTCCGCGGTCGCAACAGCGATGTTATCTAATCCCACACCTGCTCTTGCAATTATTCTGAGCTTTCTTCCTGATTCAATTACCTTTTCAGTGATGTATGTCCTACCATCAACGACTATAGCCTCGATATCTTCAACCATCTTGATTAGCTCCTCTTCCGACATTGGACCCATATGCTCCACAATTTCGACGTTGGCTTCCTTTCTAAGAATTTGAAACGCGTAGTAGCTTGCTAGAGCTTTAACATTTGTGAAGAGAATTTTCAACCTTTTGCTGCCGCCTTTAATAGTCGTCGATAGTAACTCATGATTCAATTATATAAGATTAACTTCTAGCAAATTAAACCTCGAAATTGCCTGCCGCCTAGGCCTTTGCGCGTGTCATGTGGGTCTCGGCTGCTCCAGGCTAGAAAATCAGTGCCGTCAATGCATGCCGCTTGGACTAGGCCGACAGCGGATAAGGGTTGGCTCTTCCTCAGCCTTAAGGCTTCATGTCTTAACCAGGCTTCTATTGCTTGGAAGCCTTGGACGCCTATGCGTGTCTTCATCTGAGAAAAATGAGCTTCAATCGGTACTTTCTCGCCGTATCCGCAGGCAGACCGCATGCCTTTGTCTCTTCTGAGTCGCTTAACCAAGTCTTTGACGTAGGGTATCTGCTCCAGTTGACGCAGCATGAGGGCTCGCAGGTCACACTCGGGATCATACTCTACTGGTCGCCCCGCTCCCTCAAGATGAAGACCAATCCAGAGGATGGGACGAAGAGGTTTTAAATCTAAGTTCTCGAATAGAAGGTTTGGAGAACCTGCTCTCTTCATTTTTCACCCAATATGACGAGGTCAGGCTCTCCTTAATTATTTAATTCGCCTGCAGGCGATTCCTCGTATTATTCGGTGAGGTTGAGATAATAATTTGAAGGATGAAGCAATTTATTAACTTGTAAACATGTGGTTTTTAGGAAAGCAGGAAAATTAGGTGAGTATTAAACGGTTATGATGAGGATGACTAATGCTTCTGAAAAACTAAGGCACTCCTAAAGGCAAACTTCATACGTGGAAAATATCGGATAATGTTCTTCGAGAAATAACAAATAAAAAAGCACATTAATTTGGGGTCATTTAACGAATCTGAAGATCCGAATCACTATACCACGGAATACGAATTGGGGTTGTGTCTCTAACTTGTCTCAAAACTGTTGTTTTTGTCTCTAAATCACAGAATTCATGACGAATGACCGAAGCTGAACCATCTTAAATTGATGAGTTTGAACAAACACAACCGAATTTGGAGACAGAGCCCAAAATGAAATTCGGTAAACTTAATATATAACCTCAAAGGATTTGTCGTTCCAGGAAAACTGGGGGATTGTATCCATTGATAAGAGATGAGCGGTTATCCGTAGACTTTGCAGGGATAAAACTTCCTAGTCCAATTGGTGTTGGCGCGATAGCAACATTTATGGGCAGTTCAATACCTGACGAAGATGTAGCCAGGATTTTGCTCAAAGCTGTCGAAGCAGGTGCTGGATACATTTCGGTGGGAGCACTTTGCTATATGCCGGATGAATTTGTCCTAAAAAAGAAAAGCGAAGCCTCATCAAAAGATGGGCAGGAAATTATACGGAAACACTTTGGTGGTAAGCCTGTTAGACGATGGGTGAAAGATGGAGGCGGATGTTTCTTACACAGATTAGGCGCCATGGGACCCTACGGTATTCCAATAGAAGGTTTTGCAAAATCCTTGGAACTCAAAATGCCCATTATCAAAATGTTGAAGAAAAATAAACCCGCAGATGTTCCATTAATCGCTAATATCGAAGCTGCAGGAGATCCTGAATCCTTCGCCATAGCTTCAAAGAAAGCGGAAGAAGCAGGTCTTGATATGATTGAATTAAACGTATCATGCCCTTTCTTTTCTACAGTCAGCGGAAACATAGACGCGTTTTTAAAAGGGAAATTTGTTTTCGCAAATATGGGCGGCATTGTGGGCGACTCTCCGCAGTTCTTAGAGGAGGTAGTTAAAGAAGTTACTCACGAGGTAAGTATTCCAGTGGGAGTTAAACTAACACCTGAAACTGGATTCCCCAGGGTGATAGAAATTGGTAACCGAGTAAAAAACGCTGGGGCCTCTTTTATAACCACCTCCAACATGGGTGTCACTGTTCCACCACCAGATATTTACAATAAAGGGAAAACACCGTTACCGTTTACTGTCGGAAACCCATTTGTTGGTTATGGAGGTAATCCACTAAGACCAATTATACGCAAACATGTTGCCGCTCTTACCATGTATGTACCAGATTTAGATGTACTGGCTATGGGAGGCATAATGGACGCAGAGCAGGTAATCCAGATGATAATGCTTGGGGCTGCGGCTGTGGGGCAATGCGCTACTGTTTTCTTTAAAGGTAATCGCTTTCTGAAGTCGGAGCTTGCGTTTATCCAGAAATTCATGACAGAACAAGGGTATGATAGTATAGAGGAAATTCGAAAAGTAGGGATTAAACAGCTTAGAACAGCTGACAAAGCCGAGGATTTACTCGCCAGGGCTCACATTGATCAAACTAAATGCACGTTTTGTAAGACATGCGTTGACAATATTTGCGCTGCGCTTTACGTGAAGGATGACAAAATAGTGGTCTCCGAGAAATGCATAGGTTGCGGTCTCTGTGCTATGGTGTGTCCAGCTAATGCAGTAGAATTAGTAAAGGTCTGAACTTTATTTTCCTCCCTTTTTAGAATTGTTGGAACACCTCTCGGTGTAAGGTTTAAGACAAATAAATAATCATCCGCCAGGTTCAAGGTTGGCAGCTTTCCAATGAAAGTTGTGACAACTGCTTTTTGCAAATAATGAAGCGCTAAAAAGTTTCGTTATAACCCCCAAGTAAGCTTTTGCTATGGCTGTTTTCTAGAAGTTCTATCCCTCTTCCTTCCAAGACTATTATTCCATTTTCTATTACGTATTCTCTGTGAGCCAGAGTTAAATGCTAAACGAGTGTTCTGTTCCACTAATAAAATTGTGACACCCCTGACGATTTAGCTCTACTTAAACACTACAAATTTGCTACAAAACCGAAAGTAGGAATACCCAACGTATTCGGTGTTTGAGATATAACCCCAATAATTAAAGTTCTCAATCAATATGTTTAAAGTCGTAAAGTTTTGACTGCATGTTCAGTATGTAAATGCGGGTTCTTATGCCAGTGATAGGCAGATAGTTCGTAACCGAAAGCCCACGAAAGAAATTCATGAGTAGCACGTACTGGTCTGCCTTAGAGCTGTAGAGTTTTCCCGCCACTTTCCAGATGAACCAGCAACCTTGGCGTCCCATATAGAACTGCGTTGAAAACAGTGTCCCTACATGTTGCATGGGAAAAGAATAGACTTGCGACTACATACTTATGAACGATATCAAGCCCTCCTGCGTCGTGCAAACTCGTCCATTTCAAGTCTGTCTTGCCAGTATAGGAGTATAGTTAAATTCGCATGCCAGCTTACGAGCATTTAATTATGCAAACAGACTAAAATTACCCCGAAAACACCTACTGAAGGCAGTCACACATGAAGTCTTGCATTAAATTTTGCTGTAATAAGATTTAAATTCATTACGGTTCAAGTATAGGGTACGCTATGCACAGAGGGAGAAGAAAATCAGGAAAGCATGTGTCGTAATTGCCTTGATTCTCCTAACACTGGGAATTGTCTTGACTTATTCACATCCAGAATCTTTACCTGAACAAATCACCTTAGATAAGTGGGATCCTTTGACGCCTTCAACGTTAAGTCCCCAGAACCAGACCGGTTGGGATTATACGGAATTAACACAAGGTGGAACCTTTTTGAAATTGAACGTGACAGCTTCGGATAACGTGACATTGATGATAGGAGAACCTATCTATAACAATGTTACAGGAGAAGAGACCTGGGCCAATCTTATATTTAATCAAATTGGAACGCGCTTCACTCAAGAGGTTGCAATTGCTGGAACACGCGCTTCATTTTTAGAAATTATGAATAATGGAACAACGCCTGTAACTATTTCGGGCAATGTAACAAAGCTCGGGAATATAAACCAAACGGTCTACCCGTATTCCCTCTTCGGAGTTTTGGTGGCGCTGGCAGGATTTATTTTGCTGATCTATGGAATTGTGACCCGCCCTGGACCTGGGAGAAAGCACTCTAAAAAGAAAACTGGAAAAACACGTACCACTTGGAGGGCGCGCGCTTTAAATTCAAGTGGTAATGAAATAGTTTAATCAGTGGAGGGTCGCATATGAACCAAAAATCTGATTCTTGGTTTGGCTACATGGGGCAGATCTTGAGAATAGACCTGACGACCCACAAATACACAATAGAACCATTAAAGAAAGACTTGGCTGAGATTTTTGTCGGCGGCCGTGGTTTCGGCATAAAAGTACTCTTTGATGAAGTGCCAAAGGGAGTGGATCCATTAGGCCCAAGCAACAAGCTTGTTTTCACCGTTGGTCCCTTAACAGCTACTAAAACGCAGTCTGCAAGCAGGTGGATTGCCCAGTTCAAGTCTCCGCTTACAAATATCTACTGCAGAAGTGTTGCTGGAGGGTGTTTCGGGGCGGAACTCAAGTTCGCAGGTTATGATGCGATAATTGTGGAGGGCAGATCTGAAAAGCCTGTCTATGCATGGATAAATGACGACAAGGTAGAGTTTAGAGACGCTGATAAGGTTTGGGGTATGATGACCTTGCCAGCTAGGGATTTTATCCGTGAAGAGACGGATGAGAGGTCTAGAATGGCTCTGATAGGACCTGCGGGTGAGAGGCTTGTCAAATTCTCAGCTATAGTGTCTGATGATATGAGGACGGCGTCGAGAGGTGGCGGCGGAGCAGTAATGGGCTCAAAAAACCTAAAGGCGGTAGTGGTTAGAGGCTCTAAAAGACCGAAGATCTACGACGAGAACGCCTTTGATAAGGCTGTGAAAGAGCAGATAACGTCTTACCGTGAAAGCCCAGCCTTCGAGGGCTTTAAAAGTCTCGGCACGAATGGCGATGTGTTTATCTTTTATACTATGGGAAATTTTCCAACATACAACTTCAAACAGTATCCCCTTGAAGGGGTCAGCAGATTCTCGCCTGAAATCCTGGCGAGCTACGTGGTTAAGCATAATGGATGCTACGGCTGCATGATAAGGTGTTGGAAAACCTTCAAGATCATCAAGGGACCCTACGCTGGCATTGCATGGCAATTTCCAGAATATGAAACTCATTGGTCTTATGGTGGCGCATTAGGAAACTGCAACATAGAATCCATAACCTATGCCAATATGCTCTCAGATCTTTATGGGTTGGACACTATCTCAACTGGAGTCACGATAGCATTTGCTACGGAACTTTACGAGAAGGGCATTATAAACAAAAGCGAAACAGATGGGCTTGAACTCAGATGGGGTAACCCAGAGGTTATGGTGGAGCTTGTGAGACGTATAGCCCTTAGAATAGGCATAGGCAACCTGCTAGGTGAAGGCGTAAAGCGAGCCGCCGAAATCATAGGAAAGAGCGCTGAAAAGTACGCAATGCACGTTAAAGGTATGGAACTCCCCGCTTATGATCCCCGCTCTGTTAAAGCCCATGGGCTTAACTTTGCCACTTCCCCCATAGGGGCAAGTCACTGCATAGGCTGGAACAAGTTCGAAATCAAGGGAACACCTAGGGTAGTGGACCCGCTCGCTGTTGAAGGCAAGGGTGAACTAACCAAATACGTGCAGGACGAGACCGCAGCGGCTGAAACGGCGATTTTCTGTACGTTTCCCCTCAGCAGTCAAATGGTAACCCTGGATCTTTATAGCAAACTTCTGTACTCGGCTACGGGCATAGAGAAGTTTAAGAATCCAAAGTACCTGTGGCTTGTGGGCGAAAGAATTTTCAACCTTGAAAAGGCCTTCAACATTCGGGAGGACGCTAACGCTAACCAGGACGCTATGCCCGATAGAATTCTCAAAGAGCCTGTGCCTAGGGAGCCCTCCAAGGGGCAAGTCTTCGAACTCGACACGTTACTCCAAGACTACTACATAGTTAGGGGATGGAACAAGCAAGGAATACCCACTAAAGAAAAGCTTGAGGCGCTGGGACTCGCAGAGGTTGCCAATCAGCTGGGAATAGCCTAAATAGCATCTTTCCATTCATCCTTTGTTACTTGTGGTCGAGATGAGGGTTCATATAAAGTTCGTGGGAAAATTTCACGAAGAATTCCGCAAGGAAGACTTGTGGATTTATCTCCAAAACGGAGCCACAATGAAAGAAGTGCTTGAGAAACTTGAAAGGGAAAAAAGCATAAAAGTAAACCTGCAGGACTCCAGCATGGTCGTTTTGGTTAATGGCAGGCGTGTGGAATTCGTAGGTGGGCTCAACGCGGCCCTCAAGGACAAAGATGAGATTGTGATCATGCCAATCATAGGCGGAGGCTAAACGGCTTTTTTCATTAAATTTCGCACCCTTCCGCCAAAAGTTGGGAGTGCGTTTTTAGCATAAGACATTAACGGCGCAGAAGAAACCCCAATTGCTTAGTCAGCTCATCCCCTTTTTGGGTAAATCTGGTACGACTCAGCCCTGTAGACTGAAGAGATTGCTCAACCTATTTTCCAGTACTTTCTTGACTCTTGACGATTTCTCAGATTGGACCCGCCCCATTTGGGTTCAAATCCCATCGGACCCGCTTTTGGACAATAATTCGTAACGATTTATCAGCATGTTGTCAATACCTCTTCTGCTGTCGCGCTACGTGTTTGAAACGAGAAGATTGTCCCTATTGTTTGGATAAGGTTCTGAACCCTTTCGAATATGGGGCGGGCTTTTCTGCTTTTAGTAAATAGTCTTTCCCGCATATTAGCGCCCGCGATTGTTATGCATAAGTTTCTTAAGCAGCCGCTTTTCAGTCTAGTGGCGAGTGACTGTTTATGGTTATCGCTGGAAAAATTTTTAGGCTCTCTCAACCCATGTCCATAGCGGATATTGCCTCAAAACTTAACGTTTACCACGTTGAAACGCCCTTTCAGGAAGGCGACTATAATTTTACGCTCATAAGTGAAGTGGTAGGTCTCCAGCAGAAAGCGAACCTGCTCAGCGGCGTCTACTCCAACGACTACGTGATGCATGTTTTTCACCGCGGTACAAGCGCACCCTTGCCTCGAACTGTCGAAGCCATGTTCAGCTTCTCCAAAATTCAAGGCACAACATTCCTAACAGTGGTGGAGAAGAAACGCATCGCCAACTTCGTAGCCAACAAACTCAGCGAATTCCTCTTTGAAAGAGTCGGCATCATAGTCGAAGCCCGCATCCCGCCTGAAACCCTCAAAGAATTCCACCTTAAGAACTCTGAAGACACAAAAATAACCTTCTTCGACGACGTAGACATACCCAACGTGGATAAACTGTCGCTGTACGGACCCGACCTTTCAAACACCCAACTCTTCGACGACTACACCAAACACGGCAACCTCTGGTACATCGTCGTCAAATCCAAAGAAACTGGTTACGTCGTCGGCATTACACGAGACGCATCAGTCACCATATTCAACACCACAGACAAAAACAAATACGCCGAATACATCACCAAAGAAATATACCCCATGATCATAGCTGCATCAAAATAGATAGGTTTACACCGTCGCCCAGTTTCAATCGTGTAGTATTGATCGAAATTGCATCCCGAAAACCTAGCCCTCCTGAACTGCGTCTCATCAAACCTTTTGCCAAATTACCCATAACCAACCCAATATTTGCAGCTAACTGAGCCGCTTCTGCCGCAACCTGCAAACACTTCAAACCTCAAAACAAAGAAGCAACCCAAAACACCAAGAACAAAAAATTTAACGTAAAAATTTACTGAGAAACACGCTAGGCTACCAGAGTTTCCATGGCAAGTCGTCCATGTATTCGTTTAATGAGCGGATTGAGGTGCCATTTTGATCTTTCTGCTTTAACACTTCCACTAGCGCATCGGCTAACTGCAAGTTCGTTATGACTGGCACGTTGAATTCTACTGCTTGGCGTCGGATGATGTATCCGTCGGTTAAAATGTCTGAGAAACTATTCTGCCTATTAGCTATGGGCACGTTAATTACTAAGTCGATTTTGCGCTCCTGCAAGTAATCCAGAATGTTGGGGTTAGCTTGAGTTTCCTTAACCTTGTAGAGCACAGTAGCATTAACGCCCGCTTCATTGAGAACCTTAGCAGTGTGCGCGGTCGCGTAGATTTTGAAGCCCATATCAGCAAAAGCCTTTGCTATTGGCACAACTCGTTTTTTACGTTCTTCATCGCCACCAACGCTTATGAATACCGTACCGTCTTTTGGTGGAATGTTAAATTCTGCAGACTGCAACGCCTTGGAGAAGGCGTCTGAGAAGTTTTCGCCTAAACACGCCACCTCACCAGTGCTGAGCATTTCAACTCCGAGAACTGGGTCAGCACCGCTTAAGCGCATAAAGCTGAACTGTGGAACCTTAACACCAACGTGAGGTGCAATAGTCATCGGTGACAGCTGAACACCGTCAATTTTTTTGCCTAGCATGGCCAAAGTGGCGAGTTCAATGAGGTTTATTCCGCGTGTTTTGCTGACAAACGGCATTGAACGTGATGCTCGTAGATTGCATTCAATGACATTAACTACGTCATCTTTAACAAGGTATTGGATATTGTAAGGTCCGTGAATTTTGAGAGCTTTAACTATTCTTATTGTGCAATCCTCAATCTTCTTCTGAACCTCAACCTTTAATGCTTGAGGCGGGATGGTCATGGTTGCGTCGCCGCTGTGGACGCCAGCGTTTTCAACATGCTCCATTATAGCGCCAATTAAGACGGTTTCGCCGTCAGAAACGCCGTCTACCTCAACTTCTTTGGCACGATTTATGAATTTGCTTATAACTACTGGGTGATCACGTGAAACCTTCGCCGCTAACTTGAGGAAATTCTCCAGTGACTCCTCATTGTAAGCTACACGCATCGCTGAACCAGACAGCACGTAGCTGGGTCGCACAATAACTGGATAACCGATTTTCTCTGCAAACCGTTTTGCCTCGCTAATTGATAGAAGTTTACTCCAGCTTGGCTGAGAAATTTGGAGTTGGTCTAGAAGCGCGCTGAATTTTGAGCGGTCCTCAGCCAAATCCACGTCTTCAGCGGAAGTACCCAGCAGTTTTACTCCAGCATTAGAGAGGCCCATTGCTAAATTGTTTGGAATTTGACCGCCGACGCTGGTGATGACGCCAAGCGGGTTCTCTTTCTCATAAATGTCCAAGATGCGTTCGTTTGTTAGTTCTTCAAAGTACAGTTTATCTGAAACGTCGTAGTCTGTGGAGACTGTTTCTGGGTTGTAGTTAACCATTATTGCTTCTTGAATGCCGTTCTTCTTGAGCGCCCAAATTGTGTTGACGCCGCACCAGTCAAACTCTACGCTTGAGCCTATTCTGAAGACGCCTGCGCCTAACACGATAACTTTGCTTTTGTTGCTTGTTAATTCAATGTCGTCTTCATCTCCGCCGTAAGTCAGGTAAAGATAGTTTGTTTTCGCCGGCCATTCAGCTGCCAACGTATCTATCTGCTTAACTACTGGCAGAATGTTTGCACTTTTTCTAAACGTTCTAATTGTAGATTCATCGGTGCATTGGCATTTGGCGATTTGTTCATCTGAGAAGCCTAAGCGTTTGGCTTCACGAACCACTTCAGCTGCATAGCCCTCTGCAAGGTTTAGCTGCCGCAGATCTGCTTCCATGTTAATAATATTTTGAATCTTGTGCAGGAAGAATGGGTCAACACCGCTTAAGCGGTAGATTTCCGCGGTAGGTATACCCATTTTTAACGCTTTAACAATCGCGTAGAGCCTCTCGTCAGTCGGGTTCGCAAGCACATCGCGTATTCTCTCTTCAGGCTCAGGCTCTGAATCTTCAGGGTTGCAAACTAAACCTATCTTGCCAGTGTCCAACATGCGCACAGCTTTTTGCAATGCCTCTTCAAAGCAGCGGCCAATAGCCATCACTTCCCCGACTGAACGCATCTGGGGACCAATGTGGCGGTCGGCGTTTTTGAATTTCTGTAAGTCCCAGCGTGGAATTTTCACGGTTATGTAGTCTAAGGCTGGTTCAAAGCATGCTGTGGTGACTTCTGTTACTTTGTTTATGAGTTCTGGAAGCAAATAGCCCAAGGTTAGTTTTGTTGCTATGTAAGCCAAGGGGTAACCAGTTACTTTGCTTGCGAGAGCCGAACTTCTGGACATGCGAGAGTTAACTTCGATTACACGGTACTCTTCTGATTTCGCATTCAATGCCCATTGGATGTTGCATTCGCCGACAATGCCTAAGCTGCGTATAGCGCTTATTGAAGTTGACCGAATAAGATGGTACTCACGATTTGATAGGGTTTGCGAGGGAGCTACGACTATTGAGTCTCCAGTGTGGACACCCATGGGGTCGAAGTTTTCCATGTTGCAGACGGTTAAGCAGTTGTCTGCGTAGTCGCGCATGACTTCATATTCGACTTCTTTCCAGTGCCCAACGTACTCTTCAATAAGTATTTGGCTTATTCGGCTTTGGGCTAAACCACGAGTTGCTATGTCCTTTAATTCTTCAGGGTTATGGGCTACGCCTGCACCTTTGCCGCCAAGAGTATACGCAACCCTAATTATAACTG
>CAWJIN010000023.1:0-4774 GCA_963842865.1 Candidatus Bathyarchaeota archaeon
CACGAGTAAAACTCTGGAACGTAATGAGTTTTATTGAAGCAATAAAAGATTAACTGAGAGCATATAAAACTGCTTTCTTTTCCTGAAGAGTTTGGCGCCGGTTATGATGTGACGGTTCAGGGAAGATTTGATAAAACGCCAATACGCCTTGAAATAGAAGTTAATTCAAAAGAAGAAATACCATAGCAAACCAACTTGGAGGGAATGAAGGCATTTTCATCATGACTGGCCTCTTAAGGTTAGTGCTAAGTCGCTTTTAGTATGGGGAATCATTAATTTTTTAAGCCCAAACGCTTCTATGATTGCTTTAAATGACTACCTCAAATTGGCTTTTCAAGCATTTGCCTATTCTGTTTCCACGAAAGAAAAAGGCTATAAGGTCAAAACTTGAACAATTGCTTCAAGAACGATTCATAATAGTCACTAATAGACTTCAAGTTGAAGGAGTACCAAAACCAAGACTCAAGTTAACCCATTCAGAGGTCTCTTCCTACCGAAATAACACCATATATTTTAGTTATTCAAAAGTTTTCGAAAGCGATGAAAAACAGGCGATAATACTTGATCATGAACTTGCACATCATATTCAGCATTCCAAAAATCATTACATTAAAAATTTTTACCCACTCGAACCCTTCAGTTTCTTTTATTGGTCTTGGACAGGAAAAATGCGATGGGGACTTCGCGTTAGGTCTTTTGAAGAAGGCTTTGCCGTTTATGTAGCATATCTAACAAATGGAAAATTAACTGAGAAAACAAAAAATCGAGTAATCATAGTGCAAAAAGGAAACAGGTGGACTAGTTTAATTAGAATAAGGTTAGACCTGCCCTATGCCTTGGGGTATCTTGGTTATTCTAACATCGCAAAAATGAAGTCTGAAGAAGAATCTTTGAAGTTGGGCCTTTCTGTAGACCCAAAAAATTGGGTCGCTTAGAATAAAATAGGCTTTGTTACCTGATATTTTCGTACATATTGCAGTGAAACGGTTATGCGGTTTCGGCTGAGGCTACTGCGCAATCCATTGTTTATTCTGGTGTTGCCTCGTCCCCTGCTCGATGTTCAAAGCGGCTTATTTTCCAATTTCCCAGATTTCCTCGAATGATCTGAGGGTTACTTGTCAGGATGTAAAATGGCATCTTGGTTTGCAAAGTATAGAGCTCTTAAGCCAAATTAAATGGAATTTTCCAGTTAACGTTACTAAAAACCTGTCCGCTCTTGAAACAAAATTTGAAGAAAAACAAATTGCCTATGATGTTCTTAAAGAGTGTATCTACAATGAAATAAAGAATCGCCTTCAAATGCACTTGAAGTTGGTGGTGCTTGTTAGTGATCAGCGATTTCTAGCGAATATTGTATCCGTTTAACTCCAATGATTTAGAGAGCTTAGGCATTGCGTCATATTTCTCAAAATAGATTTCCGCGTCTACGCGTTTTTGATATTGACAATAACAGCATGAGACAGTGCCATCTATTAAATCGAAACTTAATGTCCAGTGTTTACATTTGGGGCATTTTTCCGTATTTCTTTCCCTCTATTGATTCGGCACTATTAATCGGAGTAAACTAACTTTTATAATAATTGCACAACATTATGTATAAAACTTGTAAAATGACCTGATTCTTTTTAATTTTTCATCTGTTTAATTTCCACTGGAATTTACTTAAGTCTCCCTGCGAGAAGTTCATTTTCCCTAATTGCGCGCCAATTGCCAAAAAGCTTCATATAAGCCCTAGCCTTGACGCCCTCAAATTTCTGAATCTTGACGGTTTTTCCCTTGCTACTAGCCAGATTAAAGAGTTTTACTGCATCCAAATCAGGGTAAGATTCGAAGTAGCAAAGACGACTTATTCCCGCGTCAAGTATTTTTTGCGCACAATGAAAACAAGGAAAAGTCGTTACATACATGGCGCAATTGCTCAAGTCTGCTGCAGTAGCGTTTGCGAGTGCTTTTTCTTCAGCGTGAAGTGACATACACCTTCCGATAGCCCTATCACTTATGATCTTCTTGTAAATATTTTCATTGCAATAAGGACAAGTGTACGGGTAATGAAGCGCTTCCAAAGTCTTTCCACAGTAGGGGCAATTGCTAACGTTCTCCATGGTTCGCGAGATCACGATTTCTCTGTAACAATCTCCGAACTGTTTATAGCAAGGCTTTAAGGGCTTGGGAGGCATGTTGTAGCCTATGCTAACAACGTTTCCTATTCTATCTAATATTACGGCGCCAACTTGGCGTTTAACGCATTCTGACATCAAAGAAGCAGTGAAAGCAATGCTCATGTAGGTTTCTTGTTTGCTAGGTATGCGTGTGCCGCCTCGAAACAACATAATTGGATCTTCAAGTTTTCCCTTGAGAACTCTTTTGAAAGCGAGTTCAGAAGTTATCATAGAGTCATTGTCGTTCCGAAGTAAATAATCGGCTTGGTCGACACATAAAGCAACCTGCTGACCGTATACTATTCCTTCTTCGTTTTTGTCTCGCACATCATCTTTCTTAAATTGCTCATAGTTCAGGCCTTTGCTAATGTATTCTTTTTCTTTGATCCTCTCCCAACGATCACCTTCGGCACTATCGACAGCAATTACATAGAAGTCTTGGAATTTTGTTCTCAAAAAGTCAATTTCAGCAGGATTCCTTATGCTATCGAACACAATATCTTTCGCTCGATTTTTGTCCGTTATTATTTGTTTGTATGTTTTTTTGGCAAGATATGATAACCCATTTTGCCTTCTTAATTCATTCCCTAGAATCTTGAAGTTGTTCTTTAGTGAATGTTTTCCCCGGGTTAATTTCGTTCCATTCGGCTCTGAGGGTGTCAGATAATGAATACATTTTGCAATCGTAGTTCTTTTTAATTACTTCAGAAACAGCGGAACATCCACTCCCAAATGAACCAGTTATGCCTATGCCTAATCTGCGTCCCAATAATATGTCCCCCTCAGAATCGCAGTAAATATTCCTAATTACTTGTCAGTATTATTAGGTAACCAACTATTTAATTATTTTTTAAAATGATTCATCTTGTGCCCCTTCATTTAAATCAGGGAATGTCCTCAGTCTCTCTTTACGCGAAGTGTATAGACAAAGAAAAAAGAGGGGTTGCGCGGAGATGTCTCCAGAGAACGTCTATTAAGGATTTAACAAAGGGGCGAAGAAGATCAAAGAAAAACTCCTGTTCACTTCTTAAATTCTGCTCAATGATTTTAAGGATAAAAACGTTTCAACCTGGAAGATTCAGCATTAGGATCGTTAAAAGCATTAAGCTTTATAAGGGGACAGCCAATTCTTTGCGCAAAAGAAGCAATTGCTGAAAGTCTAGCTGCGTTTGTCGAAATATTATTCCAGCTATTTTCAATAACAGCTATTTTCACATCAAACCCCTTACTTCTAACGGAATTAATGTATTGCTCGTAACCATAGTTTCTTTGATCTCTGACTTCTAACCTCAGTGCCGAAATAAATGCATCATAGTTACTTCGATTAACTCCATATTTTTGCTCAATTGAATCTGGAAAATTTACTGGAGGATGCTTTGTCATACCCATTTCTTGTGGGGAGCTAAAGGATACAAATATGTGGACTAGTTGCCCGTTTCTATTCTTAACGTTGTAAATTTGATTCCGAGCTGCTCCGGTTAGACTTCTGATAAGCGTAGACTTTCCTGTATGATGATCCCCAACCACGAAAATGGCAACCTTGCTTACCATAATCAAAGCCTATATTGTCTTTCATTCTCAGCTTAAAATATATTCTCTTTATATCTGAAAATACTTCCTTTCCAAAAACAAAAAAGAGGGATTGCGGGAGATTTCGCCACCTTAACCTTATAGAAGCAATAAAAGACTAAACAAGTCTTCATTTTTGTTTTGCTCTTTTTTTTCCTTAGGTGGAAAAGTTTGATTATACTGCTAACGCTTATATAGTATCAATATTATGATACCAATTGATAAAGGATGTCAAAAAAACAACCTACCCGTTATGAACCAGAGGAAAAAGTTTCCTCTTTTGTGCTTCGTTTGCCTGATCGATATAATACAGCTCTTGATGGACTTGTTGAGGGCGGTGCTGCAAAATCAAAAAATGAATTGATTGTTGAGATCATTGGAAGGTTCTTATCAAACCTTCAGAAAGAAGCGGAGAAGAAGACAAATGGGTGATTTAGAAGATTTCATAGGTTTTATCATTGTCTTGCTCGGCGCTGCCGCCGTGGTGGCAATCATTGACAAAGCGACCAAATCAACTAGGTATCAATGTCCGAATTGTGGGACAGTGGTGGCGAAAGGGGTGAATCTGTGCCCAAAATGCAAGACACCGCTTCGCTGGTTCTAGTGTAACCGCAACTCTTATAAGGAGTTAGCACTAATACTACTAATCTGATACTACTTGGGTAGTATCAGGAGAAAAGAAAATGACTGAAAACCAGCTCAAGGTTTACAACACACCAAACGGACCTCAAGTATACGTTGGAAACGTTCGCATCCATCATTGGCCAGCGGGACTAACCTCAGCCATTATAGGTGGTGCAGGCTTACTGTTTGACGACAACAAAAAACGCTCTGACCTATACACCTCTCTTTTACTTGCGGGTGGCTTGGCTTTCGTTGACGACCTGCCTGACTTCCTCAAATTCATTGATGGTCTGAAAAAATGAGAAGACTGAAATCTTAAATTTATCATTTAGTGAAAATAGCCATTTTTTGCTAAACCTATTTTTCTGTAGCTTGTTTTGCTTTTTTCTTGCATTCCTTGTACGAATTAGCGCAGTGGATGC
>CAWJIN010000024.1:0-17954 GCA_963842865.1 Candidatus Bathyarchaeota archaeon
TCTTCTCTTGTCTTCGACCATTTTACGTCTTTGTTCAGTTGTAAGCTGAAGCGTTCCTTTCTTCAGTATCGTATCAGCAACTTTTAATGGGTCTGTGGTTCCGAAGGCTTTGTGCATTGCTTCTTCTGAAACTTTGGTGCCTTTGTTTGCGTCAGAGAAAATGATTTCAGCCGCTAAAACTTCTGTTATTCCCGCGATTTTGCCGTTGCGGTAATCCAGTGCTTTTTGAGGTTTAACTAGGATTTCAAAATGCTCATTTTCTTTTGTTAAACGTGCAACGGTGAACTTTTCACTCATCGAGTTTTCACTTGCTTGAACCCAGCTCTTTGATGTAGCCTTCTACAGCGTCGTCACTTAACATTTCCATTTTCTTGGTTGCAACAGGTATGACCGCAATCTTTATTCTCGGCGGCAACTGCCTTGCGTCTAGGGCTTTAACTAAGCATTTTACTGCGAGTTTAATGCCTTTTTCTAGAGTCAAGTCTTCACGGTATTCTTCCTTTAGAATTGATACGACAGTTTCTCTTCCTGCGCCTAAAGCTGTAGCTTTGTATCCTCTGTAGGTTCCGCTTGGATGTGTCCCGAAAACTCTTGTTCCTGTTTTGTCGACTCCTCCGAAAATTATTGAAACTCCGAAGGGTCTGACACCGGCATGCTGCGTGTACATTTGCTGGATGTCACAGATGCGTTTGGTTACGACTTCTACATCTATGGGTTCATCATAGGTTAATTTGTTACTTTGAGCGTATATTCTTGCTTGGTCGATGAGTATTCTGGCGTCTGAGCTTAAACCCACTATTGCTGCGCCGATGTGGTCGTCTACCCTGAAGATTTTCCATGAGTAACCTGCTTCTTCAAGGAGCTCTATATTTTCTTCTGAACCAAGAACAAGTCCTTCTGGACATTGGATGCCTAAGATGGTGGCTCCACGGTTGACTAATTCCATTGCGTATTCGACTTGGAAGAGTCGTCCGTCAGGCGAGAAAACGGTTATTGCACGGTCATATGCTCCTGGTGCTGCAAACACTGACATAATGTTAACCTCACTTTACACTATACACTTTTTCACAGTCTCATATAATAACTATACTAAAAACCTTTCCTATTAAAGCAGATTTCTTGATGAATTTTTAAGTTGCGATTTTGTGGCTGGTGTAAGTTGCGACTTTTGTGTTTGTGTTTGTTGTTGTTAGGTGGCAGCAGATGGTGTTTTTTGATTGTTTTTTTGGGTTATTTTTTTGGGGAGGGGAAGACGACAACCATTTTAAAGAAATAGAGAACCTAAAAACAAAATGGTGCTAAACTCAACGTCAACGGCCCAAAGCAAACAATACGCCAAAAAAGGACAACTGCAGTTCAGCCATCCGCAAAACAGCCTCGACGACATGACATGGACACTAGCTTTACAGCGGCTCGTCTTATCGGGTTTTTTCAAATTTATAAGGTGCTTTTACATTCATTTGCTGTAGTGGTCTTTGATGGCTAAGATTGTACATTTAGATGAGGAAGATCGTAAACTTCTCGCTGAAACCAAGCAAAAGCTTGATGAAGCTACTAAACTTATGGGAGAATTGATGGAAATCTTCGAAATTTTAAGCGACCCAGAAATGGTGAAGGCTATCAAGGAAGGGCAAGAGGACATTAAAGCTGGAAGAGTAAAAGAGTTGCGGACGCTTCTGAAGGAAGAAGCCTGTTGAAACCCAAGTACACGGTTGTTTTGTCCAGACAAGCAGAACATTTCTATAGGAAGTTAGAGGAAAAAGTAAAAGGTCAAGTTCGAGAGTGCCTAATCAGTCTAGAAGAGAAGCTTATAGTGGAAAACGGCTCCGTGGAGATTTAAAAGGGAACAACAGTTTACGCGTGGGAAAGAACCTGCGCATAATCTGTAAGGTCTCTGAGAAAGACAAAACTGTTTATGTTATAGCCATAGGTTCAAGAAGAAACGTCTATGAATAGAACTCCTAAGGAAAGGAATAGTTTAGTCAACGGTTACTTCTTTTTTCGCTAAGCCTTCAACCATCAGCGGAACTATCTTGCTGGCCCTAAGAATCTCCAAGAAAAGCGGCTCGCCTTTTTCGTCAACGTGCAGTATAATGTCGCCCACCTCTTCGGCATGTGAAAACTTGCCTTTCTCTTTGACAACGATGGTAAGCACGTCGGAATCATCATCGTATTTTATTTTATAGGTCATAACGTTCTCGGCTAGATCCATTTTGTTTTGGTTTCTTTAATTTGCCTGATATGTTTATCGTCGGTTAACACGTAGTCGCAGGACATTGCGATTGCTGTTGCTGCTATTATGGCGTCGGCTGTTGGCAGCTCAGCGTACTTGCATCGGAGTTTGGCAGCTTGGATTGCAATAGATATGTCAAGATTTGCTATTTTAAGGTCTAAATTGAGAATAGAGCTAACCCTTAATTCAGCAACATCTTTTCCAAAGTTTTCAAGCTGAAACTTGTAAAATTCATGTATTACTATTGACGGGACAATCCCCAAATTTTCTTTTCTTTGAAGAGTTTCAAGGATTACTCTTGACCATTGTCTGAATTGCTCGTCTTCTCTTGTCAAGCTATCGATAAAGAGGCGTGTATCCACTACGGCCTTCATTAGTATCTGTCTTCTGACCGCATTTTATCAAGCATTTCTATAGCTTTTTTTGGATCTATCTTTCCCGCATCTATACCGATAAGGTCCTCAAATCTGGGCACAACTTTAAGGACTATGCCTTCGCCTGAGTCTTGCACTGTCATTTTCATCCCCTGCTTTATTCCATATTTGCGTCTGAGGGCGATAGGGACTGTGATTTGCCCTTTGCGGGTTACAAGCACTTCCTCCATGGTTCAACTTCAACCTTCAAGTAGTACATTGCATCAGGTACAACTTAACTATTACTGTTGCCCAAGACCAATTTTAAAATTAAAAGCCGAGTCCCCGTTGAATGAGAACTATTTTTTCCCTTCAATTACCTTTAACCTTTGCCTTGATATCTTTAACCGAGTAAATGTCAGGTTCCCCTTCAAGAAAATCCTTAAGCGACTTCTCTTCCAAAGCCATGAGCGCACAGGTGTCTTTTTCTTCAAGTAACGAATCGAGTTTGCTGTTAACCTCAGAAAGTAGTGATTTTATTTCTTTTAAATCAACTTCAATTGTCATTGCTTTTCTAAGAACTTAATTAATTTTTTAGCTTATATCACTTATTGCTGTTCAAAACATAAAGAATAACAGACTTCATTTACAAGGTTTGTTTGCCTTCCAACCCGTCTCAAAATCTATAAATAAAAGACGGCGGGTGCCGCATGCATCATAACGCTGATGTTGCCTCATCTGGAGACTACTGGACACCTAAATTCAGTCGCCCACAGTCACGATGAGATGATCTGTGCACTAGCCCTAGCAGTGGTACGCAGCATGCAAATGCTCCTCCAAGCGTAGGAGCAGTCATGCTTTCACATTCAGAAAAAGCTAAGCCGCTATCTTTCAATCTTTTATAGGAAGCGACCTATTTTGTTATTCGAGCCATAGTGTTTCGGGCAGGTTCTTGAAATGTTGGTCTCCTGTTAGAATTTTCGCGTTTAATGATCTACCTGTGGCTAATATTATGGCGTCAAATAAGCCGGGCAGTGTTAATTTTAGTTTTTTTGCGTTAGCTTGCATTCCCAAGTAGCATTTTGCTGCCAATAGGGCTATTTCTGCATTTAAGGCTACGATATTTGAAGCATCTTCTATTTGTTGTAGGCGTGACTGGATTATGTTGTCTTCGACGCCTTCTCGGGCGTATTTCCTTGCGATTTCGGCTAACGCAATGTCTGGAGTGTAAATTTCATCGGAGTTTTGTAGTATTTCGTCGGTTTTACCGCCTTTTTCGCTGCCCAAAAAATGTTCAATCCAAGCGTAAGAGTCAATTACGGTCTTCACCGCGATCCGTCTCCGTGAAAGGTTTGATGCGTCCTTTGTCTGCACCGAATGATGCCTCTAAAATAGCCTTGCGCTGCTTTTTCACAAGCGATTGGATAGTTTCGTCAAGACTTTCCGCGCCGAGTTTCTCTCTGAGATTTTCAAGTGTCTCTGCCGTTTTCTTTGAGACTCTTATCGTTGTTGTCTCATTCATTAACTGCACCATTTACTTCCTATTGTATACTAAGTATTAAAGTGTATTTGTATACAAGTTACAAAAATAATTGCTTAGAAACGCCACACCACTGCCAATTGCCAACAACTAACGAGCAACAATACACCTACGCCAAAAATGGACACCTACAGTTCAGCCACCCGCAAAACAGCTAGGACTATATGACATGGCACTAGCCCTAGCAGTAGCACGCAGCATGCAGAACAGTGCTTTTCAACATAGAAAAGTCAGTTTTTTGAGGTAAAAAAAGTACTAAAGAAGAAAAAACAAGAGCTAAATATACACAACGAAAGCAATTCAAATTTTATTCAAACAAATGTCAAATCCCCATATTTGAATCCCTAATTGAATTACTTGAGGGTCTTCTGCTATGTCTGTTAAGTCACTATCTTCGCTTATGATTATTTTATTGGGTGATTTAATTGCTAGCTGAAAATATTTTTCATCATCAGGGTCCGATAGTCCATTTATATGTATTGTATAAGCTCTATATCGGTATTCTATCTTATCTTTGGTTTGTTGCATTGCTATCAGCCACTTTTGAGCTAATTGTGAAGTTTTAATTTGTCTTTGATATTCATCGAGAATAGTCTCATCGTTGCCTCTTTTACAGTCGAGTACTAACTTATGCGGGTTGCGTAAAATTCTGCAGAGAATTTCTGAAGCTTTGAACATTTTTGGGTCTAATGGACTGGCACCTGTGTATCCGATAACGTTAGCATCCATTACTAAGAAGAAACTATTGTTTTGGCTCGTTCTATTCACCTTTTAAAGCCAGGGCTTTCATACGAGCAAAGGCTTCTTCAAAGCCTTCTTCAAAAAATCCTTCAGGTATAGGTTCTGAAAAATAGCCGTTTTCATCGAGTTTAATTTCTGTAACTTTGGTACCTTGTTTTGTCATTTCGAAATAATCTAAATTAACCTTATTTGGCATTATTTTATTTTCGGCAATTCGGCGTTGAATTCGTAGCAAAAGATGTTCTGAATGTGTCTCAACAATGACTCTATTTCCATAATTGATAACATCAATAAGGAAATCAGCGATGTCAGCCTGTAATTTTGGATGTAAGTGAGCTTCTGGTTGTTCGATTAAAATCAGACTTCCTTTAGGTGCATAGAAACATTGAACGATTACTGGAAGTAACTGATTGACTCCGAAACCAACATCAATTATCGTAGATTGTATGCCTGTCTGAGCATTTTTTACCTTTAGCGAATAATTTGGTCCGTTTGCTTGAACTAATGTCGCAACTGATTCTGATATGCCAAACCTATTGAGCCAGAAGCGGATTTTCTCCATCGCTTCTGCATACTCGTCATCATTTTGTATGTGAGCTAGAACTGGAATTACGTTCTCACCTTGAACACCCACATCAATCGGTCTCTTTGAGTAACGCCCATCAACCGACTCAGACCTTACACAGTAACCTCTTCTCGCTGATAGATAATAAAGAAAGCGTTGAAATTCTTCAACAACGCCATCATAAACAATTTTGTATTTTCTTTGGCTATTTTCATCGCCATTAATTGCCTTTGGTAATAGCCCTTGATTATCAAATACAAGTGGTTCAAATTTAGAAATTGTATCGCTTCTATTTTGGGGTTGGTCTGAGAGCTCAACTGTTCTTCGGTCTTTTATATATTCAACAATAATTTCTTGGTTAAAATTTGACGACAATCCTGACCTAGCAACATATGGCTTCTTTGCCTTATCGCCTCTTATCTCCATGAAAAAAGAAATGGGAGCTACTAATCTAGAGGCAATGCTAGAAGCGACAATTTGTTTTGAAAATAGACTGAAGCAATAAAATATCCGATTGTTCTCATCATGTCCGTAAACGGCATCTTTGAAATTTCCAATATTTACGAGTGAACCGTTAAATTCTAACGCATTTATAGATTGCTTAACTAGAGCAAATGATTGAAGAACTGACGTTTTTCCTGAGCTATTTGGTCCTACTAAAATGTTGAGTTCTCTTATTGGGTAGTTAAGCTTCTCGATTGATTTAAACGCCCCAATGTCTATTTCCGTAAACATTCTTCTTCACTGATTTTTATCTAAGTGTTAACTGCTTAATAACCCGCGCCCTTTACATCTATTTAGCTAAGTTTTCATAAAGATAAGTCTTAAATCTGAAAAGCGTAGAATAGAATCGAGTTGAAATGAACAAAGCAATACTCACTGGTCTGGGAATATTGCTATTATTGGTAGGTTTGATTGTGGCTTACTTTGCTGGAAGGGCATTAATAACAAATATCACTGTAACAAACATGTTTTCTCATGTCTATAGTTACTTTATAGAGGCAGTAATTGCGATTGCTTTTATAGTCGTTGGTGGACTTTTAGTTTATTTCGGAGTCAACAAATCTTAAATTGTAATAGTGTAGAAATAGCTTTAAGGGTGATTTAATTGCCAAAAAGAAAATATACCCATAGAAAAGGTCAACTGATTCCTTATGAGTCGGGTAGCTTAATTGATGACGATGTAAAGATTCAAAGGAAAGCAAAAAGAAATTTTGAAGAACTTGTCTAATAGAAGAAAACAGTTACTTTCTAAGGGTTAAGAAAATAGGTCATACATGGAATAGAATTCTTGCTGATCTCGAGGGAGCTTCCTCTTTATACTGCATGATTCGCTTTAGCAGAGTTTTAACTAACTGCTACTTTTTCTTTTTCTTGACGGTAGCGTCAAAACTGACTTTGACCTTTTTCGGAACCATCTTAGTAGCAGTAAATTCAACATGCTTTTTTCTTGGCATTTTGACCAAATATCATTATGTAGGTTAAGTATAATAGCTTTTAAGATATTGGACTCAGTAACGTAAGCGGTCTATCTTGACCTTTTTCTTTTTAGCGTGATTTCTAACATCATCTGAAACTTTTGTTCGTTTTGGTATGACTATGTGTGTTTCTTTTGGGAAAAATGGATATTGATATTTCTTCTTAGTTTTGTCAATAGTTGATTTTGTTAGCCTGTTAACGTCCTTAGATTCGTAGATTCTTCTCTTTTTAACCATTATTCTCATTCAACCACGAAGTCTGGACGTTTTTTCGTTGTCCGTGATACTTTCTGAGGGTGAACGTGGTTTTTGCCGTATTTTCGTTCAAGATACTTTTGGGTATGTTCCTCAAATTTTCTTGCTCTTTTGAATTGGCGTGTCATACTCTTGGATTTTGGCACATTCACACCAAAAGGCTGTATATAACTTATTTACTCATTAAACTTTTCGTATGAAAATATATTTGCCTAAAAGACATTCGAGATTTTTGGTCAAAATAGCCCCTGCCACTTTTGTTTTTTGACTTTTTGAAAGCACGAAAAATCTTAAATCTGCATAGTGTAGAAATAGCTTAGCATGGCAGATAAAGAAACCAAAACAGAAGAATCGAAACAGGATGTTTGGTTATCAAAGCTTATTTCTTTACTTTTTTGGATTTTCTTTATTGCTGCAATAGCTTATATTGTGTTTACTATAATTGTGCCACGCCCATCGGAATGGGAAGCCGTGACTAAACAGATAGGTGGGTTTCCTGAAAATTTTACTTTGAAGTATTTTGGAGAAGCTATAATTCGGCATTTAGCTTTCTGGTCTAATTATCTTTCTATACCGTTTCTAATAAATACGATAAACTTTACTTTTCTAACCATATTTATTCGGCATATAGAGAAAAATTACAAAAATTTAGACTACTGTAATGGAAAAATACGGCTGTCAGTTTATGTAGAATGGGCTATGGTTGCCTTAATAAGCGGAATACTTTATTTCTCGGCACTTGTTACGAGTAGTGATTTTCTAGACACCATTAGTAGAGTTACTGCTATAGTTGTCTTTGCACTAATCTTGTACTTCGTCTTGTTTAAATTTAGGAATGACCTAAAAGAAAAGGAAGATAAGGAAGAAGACGCTTTCAAGAAAGCTAAGCTAAATGAGAAATCAGTATTGAGTTAAGTTTCCAGAGTACATTAGGGCTATTAAGAAACAGGTAAATTACAAAGACCATTAAGCTTTAAGGATAGTTTCAAAAGATTCATGCTTTTTTTATGCAGATGATATTTATAACTTGGCAAATTAATAGTTGGAGGTTAATATTTTCGAGACCTATGAAGGCACGATGATGGCTGACACTCATGCGGCAATAATCTTGCAGATATTACAGGATATGGTAGCCGTGCCTAAATTGGTTGAACCAAAAAACGACCCGTTCGAAACCTTGATAGTAACGATTATTTCACAGAACACCGCTGACCGCAATACTGCGAGAGCCTTCGAAAACCTCTCGAAGCAGTTCGAAGTAACGCCTCAAGCACTATCAAAAGCCGAAACAAGCAAACTTGAAGATTGCCTTCACGTTGCCGGTCTCTACAAAAGCAAAGCCAAAACAATACAAACAGTCTCAAAAATCATTCTCGAAAAATTTCAGGGCTCACTAAAACCCGTTTTATCGTTGCCTCTTGAAGAGGCCAGAAAAACGCTCACTGAACTGCCTGGAGTTGGGCCGAAAACAGCGGATGTTGTCTTGCTCTTCTCAGCAAATCAACCTATCATTCCTGTGGATACGCATGTGAATCGGGTGTCGAAACGGCTTGGGTTGGCGCCTGCAAACGGCGGTTACGAGGATGTACGCTTGAGTCTCCAGTCACTTTTTGACCCGAAAGATTACTTGGCGGTACATTTGCTGTTGATTGAGCACGGCAGAAAATACTGCAAGGCAAGGCGGCCGCTTTGTCCAGAGTGCCCAGTGAACGCTTACTGTCCATCGAATGGTTTAGGGGATAAGCATGATTAAACTGCCGAGCGAAGTTGCAGAGTATTTCCCCTACAGTAGTGTGCGGCCACATCAAGACGAGTTCATAAGCACCGTTTTCAACGCCGTACACGATAGACGTTCTGTTCTGATTGAAGGCAGCAACGGTTTGGGAAAAACAATTTCTGCCCTTTCTGCTTGTTTACCAGTAGCAATAGAGAAAAACCTGAAAATATTATATGTTGCGCGGACTCACCGCCAGCATGACCGCGTGATTGAAGAGTTAAGGGCAGTTTTCAGAAAGCATCAAGTCACAGGCGTTTCGATTCGTGGACGCAATGAAATGTGCCTTAACGTTTTCGCTACTAGAGGCGCTTTTGATTCAAAGTCTCTTATGGAAGTTTGTGAGTTATTGAAGGCAAAAAGCAGATGCCCATACTACGTTCACGTGGATAGGCGAACGTATGATTACCTTCAGCTTCAGCAGCAAATAGCTGCTCGACCGTACATGGCGTCTGAAATCCAAAGCATCTGCAGGAAAAGAGAAGTCTGCCCATATGAACTTGTCAAATCTGCCCTGTCTGACGCTAAAGTCGTTGCCCTAAGCTACCTGTACGTTTTTGATCCAGTGATACGCGCGGCTTTTTTGAAGAATCTTGAAACCGAGCTACAGAAAATCATTCTAGTCGTTGACGAAGCCCATAACTTGCCTGAGACAGCTATTGACATCTCAAGCAGCACCCTATCCCTCTTCGTGATGAAACAGGCAGAGCTGGAAGCTGAAAGGTTCGGTAACAGGGACATTGAGGATTTCGCACATTTCTTTAGGATTGAAGTTGAAAAATTAACCGACAAGATTAATCGAGAGGAAATAATTCCTCCAAACCGCATTATTGAAATTATTCAAAAACAAGGAAACATAACGGATCCCCAAGAATTCTTTGAGGAATTCCACGATGTCGGCAACTCTGTGAGGAAAAGTTTGTTGGCTGAGGGGAAAAACCCGCGTTCTTACATTCATGCGATGGGCGAGTTCATGCTTAAGTGGCTGGAAAACTTGGGCGATGCTTCATTCATCAATGTTGCAAGCAGATACTTCAACAAAGAAAACAATAAAACAGCAAAGCTCGAGATAGTTTCGCTGGACCCCTCGAAAATCACGGAACCAGTTTTCTCATCCACTTACGCTAACGTGATAATGTCAGGTACACTGCAGCCGCTGGAAGCCTACGCACGCATCACAAGACTCCCAGAAAACACCGTGAAATGCATTGTGCCATCGCCGTTTCCGAAAGAACACGTGTTCTCAGCCGTTTGCCTCGGCGTCACAACAGCCATGGAAAAAAGAACCCCCACCATGTACCAGACAATCAATCAAAGGATAAACGAGGTTGCACAGAACACTCCGATGAACACTGGAGTTTTCGCTGCCTCATTCGAAGTGCTAAAAGCGCTGCTTGCCGAAGGCTTAGAAAACGTAATAGAAAAACCGCTGTTCCACGAGCGAAAAGGCATGACTTCTAAAGCAAACGAGAAAATGGTCTCAGACTTCAAAGCATGCGGCGACCGAAACGGCGCCGTGTTCCTTGGCGTTCAAGGCGGAAGAACCTCAGAAGGCGTGGATTTTCCAGGCAACCAAATGAACTCCGTAGTAGTCGTGGGTATTCCGTATGCCGAGCCGACGCCGAGGGTGAAAGCGCAGATTGATTATTACGAGAAACGTTTTCCAGGGCTTGGGCGTGAATACGGTTATGTTTTGCCCGCTATGAAAAAAGCCTCTCAAGCCGCAGGAAGACCAATCAGGACATTGGATGACCGAGGAGCCATAGTCTTTTTAGACTACCGCTTCGCCACAATTTACTGCCGAGGCTTCCTCCCCGCATGGATAAGCAATGGAATGAAAACGTTACCTAACGAAAAAGATGCTCTTGCAAGGGAAATCAGCAATTTCTTTAAAATTCAGTCTTAAATTTCCTGTAACTTCTTGTTGAAAATGACTTTTCCAAAAAGAAGCCTTTGCGGCTTAGCTGAAACTGCAGTTTGAACTTTTAGCGCTTTTCTTTTTTGGTTAATTTCACGCAGGACACCGATTCCTAAGAATTTGCTTTCAGAACCGTATAGCCCAACAAGCAGTCCCTTTTCCCGCTCCTGATTCTTTGGCAGAGCCTCTCTTGGTTCAATTGTTATTTGGCTTAATGGGTAGCACTGAAGTTTTGCGTCTTTCATATACTTTGCATAAGTCATTTCGCGCAGGCTTTTGCGTTTTTCTGCGCTCCGCTGATTAAGAGAAGAAGAGGGCTCGACCAAAATCACTGAAGTGCTGTCCAAGCAAGCAATAAGAGACCCAAGTTCATCCTCAACTTGTACGCCAACTATAACATCTGGCTTTAATTCTTTGACTAATTGCGTTTTGTAGTTTACAGCAATATCGCCTGTAACCCAACCATCAGTATTAACTACCACAAAATCAATCGATCTCTGTAAAATCTCAGCCTTCATAGCGGCTAAGCCTTCAATTATTTTAGCTATTGCCATTATCGGCGAGGTATCACCCACAAAAAAAGCGTTCTGCAACTTCAAATTGTACAATTCTGTCACTGGCTTGGAAATTACCGCATAACCCACGGTTCCTGAGGGACCAATGTCTGATTGACCTAAATCGCCGTCTAAAACAGCAACCCTGCATTTTCCGTTAACCAGCTTGTTTACTAAATAAGTGCAATAACTGCTTTTTCCAGAATCAATTTTCCCCAAAAGCAAAACAACTACAGGCTTCTTCTGCATGCTCAAAATTGCTTCAAGAGGTTTACTCCATGACTCTGGAATTGTGCTGCCCTCAACTTCTTCAATGCTTGCGTTTGGTCCTAACGAAACGTCAAAAACTGCTTTTTCAAGGACAAAAAATGGCAGGCGCTTTCCTTCACGAACCACAATTCTTACTGCTTGTTTTAATTGATAACCGAACATTTCAGCCTTGCCAGAAACAACACACACAGATGCTGGACCATCCACTAACAGTGTCCTATTGGATTCGACTGTTTGTTGCAATCATCTTCCTCCTTGGAATAGTATAGCCTGTTCTTCCAGCAATGCTTTTAGCTGAAGAAATATGCCTGATTCTTCGGCTACGCTTGTTCTTTTTTAGGGGTCGGTTGGTTCCTGCCTCACTCACCACTTCCAGCACCACTGCAGGCGGTAAAGCATCATCTAAGGCTTCGACTAATTCCTTGTAAACTGGAACACCATTCCCAATTTTAACGGAAACGCTTGTCACAGTGAAATTAACGTTTCTTATTGTCTTAATTATGCTGTTAATTACCTCTTGCGTGCTAAAGCAGTTGCCTTCCTCAATAACTTTTCCATCGGCAATTACTGCCAGCCCAATTGCTTCACCTGGGTCAATGCCGATTAAGATTTTTTCGTAGGCTTCTTTTCCTTGAAGTATTCGCTTTACCTCGTTAACCAAATTGTCCAGTTCATTTTCGCTTGTAAAGATTAGTATTTTTTCGTTTTTTACTAAGTGCTTTTCCTTCTCAGTTGTTATTACCACTTTCACTTCGGCAGGCACTGACTCGCCTGGAACCAAACTTAGGAAGGGGATATTTCGCTCTCTTAACTCGTTTACGATTAGAAAGTACGCTTTCCCCTCTACTGTTGCTACAGCAACTTTTTCTTTCAATAAATCAACCTTAATAGTATACGTTTAAGTGCAGAACACATTACTAGTTTCAAGTTTATAATCTTGACGCGAAAAAGGGTAAAAAAATGGTCACAATCCACACAGGCTGCAGATGCATTGATAGCAACATTGGCGGGGGCATTTCACCCGAAAGCGTTACTTTAATTTATGGTGAACCCGAAACTGGAAAAACAACGTTTGCAATACAATGCACCGTTAGTTGTGCATTACAAAACTACAAGACACTCTTTGTTGACTGCGATAACACTTTCTCGACCAAAAGGCTTTCACAACTTTCAGCGGATAAATTCGACCAGGTTGCTGAGCAAGTCATTTTAATTAAACCTAAGGATTTCAATGAGCAAACGGCAGTTATAGATCGAATTCAAGATTATACAGCAAAAAATTTTGGGTTAATAGTAATTGACACCTTCACATCTTTGTATGGAGCAAAAGTTGCTGAGTCCTCTGGAAAAGCCTTCAGCGTAAACCGTGAATTGAACAGGCAATTAGCAATTTTAGCGCAAACAGCAAAAATCCGAAAAATCCCAGTTATTATAGTAAGCCAAGTAAGAAGCGTTTTTGATGACCCAAACGTCAGCGTCGCGCCCGTTGCAAACAGAGTTTTAAAATTCTGGGCTGACACAATAATCGCTATGAAACCTACCGACTATCCTCAAACAATCAAAGCTGTTCTTGAAACACGGGAAAACAAGCAAGAAGTTACTTGTTATGTACAAATAGGCGAAACCGGAATAAAAGATACTGAATTCCGCGAATGATGGTTGACCACATGGAAATAACCCAACTAATCGTTGAAGCAGTAAAATTTATTTTCCCAGCCTACTGCGCAAACGCCACGCCAGTGCTTGCTGGCGGAGGAACACGGATGGATTTCGGAAAGAACTTTTATGATGGAAAACGAATCTTTGGAAATAACAAAACTTTCAGGGGCTTCTTTTTCGGCTTAGCAATCGGCATATTAGTTGGATCAATTGAGTGCGTACTTTTTGGTTTTCCAATCTTATTTAGCATGCTGATTCCTTTAGGGGCACTTTTAGGCGATTTGGCAGGCGCTTTTTTAAAGAGAAGGTTAGGGATTGCTCCTGGAGGTTTACTTCCTATAGTTGATCAAGTTGACTTTGCCATTGGCGCAATCGTGTTTTCGGTTCCTTTAGCCATTGTAAATTGGGAATTGGCAGTTACAGTTTTGCTGATTACTCCGCCTATTCATTTATTCACAAATTTCTTAGCATACAAAATGAAACTAAAAAGAAACCCTTGGTAAAAAGAAAAACCTATGGAAAAAAGGCAGAGTTAACTCCGCCGGATGTTTTGAAAGCAATCGCGCCTTCCAAGAATATGTATGATAGAAGCAAAAATGCTACGCCTATGATTAGCATCATGTAAGCTTGCCTTGGGTTATAAGCGCTCTTGGTACTTTGATAAATAGCAAACAGACCGAGAAACCAAAACCATACAATATTACCGCGATTACAGTGTCAGATATGAATTGTGAACTGAGACTTGGATAGAGGAAATAGAAATTTCCATTAACGTAGGCTGAGGGAAGAGGACGCGTAATAAGAGTATACAAGCCACCACCGAAAAGAAATACACAGTATAAAATTCCTACAACAGTAATTAAGAGTGATGAAGGAGTAGTTGTTGAAATTCTGCGGAACCATCGACTCAGCGAAAAGGATACAGATGAAGACCGCTTCTTTATTTTACTTGACATTTCCATTCTCTTCCTTGATTAGGTGTTTTACTACATCTTTAGCCCATTCTCCAGTTAATGAATTTTTCTGAATCTCAACTAAATAATCAATCCAAAGTACATACCCGATGCTTTCTCTCCATACATCAAATTTCTCAATAACATTTTGGTAAGCCTTAAAATGCAACATGCAGAAACCGTTTTCTTGTGCTTCGCTACTGCAAATTTTGCATTTCACTGGTTGCTCGCTCCTTTCGAGGGGCAATTAGGATTTAGGCATAATTTCCAAGACCTCTTCCCTCTCAGCCACACACGCAATATGGGGCACCCACAGCTTTTGCAAGTGGTATTTAACGGTTTTACATTGCCAGTTTGAGGTAGCGGAAAAGTTACGTTGCATTTACCTTCGAAATAGTTTGTGCAGCCAACAAAACGTTTACCAGTTTTTTTGGAGCGCAAAATAACTAGTTTTCCATCAGCACATTTCGGGCATGCACCAACTATTCTTTCTTCAAGCCGAGCTTTTTTCAACGCTTGACTTAATTGTTCGCCTATAACTGATTCTTTCTCTTTAAGCTCTAATAGGACTGGCTTTAAGATTTCAACGGCGTTTTGCAATACAGCTTCTTTTGTTTCTTTTCCTTGCTGGATTTCATTCATCTTCTCCTCAAGCTTTCTAGTTAGTTCAGGTGAGACAACGGTTGGACAATACTTTGCCAGGATTTCGATGACTTCAAAGCCAAGGTCAGAAACGGCAAGACTATCGGTTCCGTAGAGGTATTTGCGGTCGTACAACGTTTGTATGGTTGCTGCCCTCGTTGCTTTGGTTCCTATATCCTCTTTTTCCATTTTCAAAAGTAAACTGCGAGGGTTATACCTTGCCGGTGGTTTAGTAAAATTATTTTTCACAACTACTCGTTTAACAGTGATTTTTTGTCCTTGGGTTAAGGAGGGCAAAGTCACATCTTTCAGTTGAACATAGGGTTTGTAAAATCGAAGCCACCCTTCACTTAACGTTCGCATTCCGTTCAAGTGAAAAAGATTCCCGCTGATGCTAATTGTTGCTTTCGTGCTTTGGCGAATGGCAGGCTCACCGAAAACAGCCATGAACCTGCGTATGATAAGATCGAAAATATTTCTTTCAGCTGTGCCAAGGGGTTTTTCAGGCAGGTTCCCAGTCGGGTAAATGGCTGGATGCGCTGGGTCGGCTTTTTCTCCTTCATTTGGCTTCAAAACTGGTTTAGAGAGCAGTTCAGCTGCCTGTTTCCCGTAAGCAGGCAGTTTAGCTAGTTTTCTTAATACGGCTTCGTAGCCGATTGCTGGCGGAAGCTTTTGGCTACTTGTTCTCGGATAAGAGATTAATGCATCTAAGTACAGGTGCTGAGCTATGTTTGAAGTACGCATCGGCATAAAATGGAAATTTCTGTAAGCTTCACTTTGCAAAGCGCCCAAGTCAAAGGGTACCGGTGGGTTCTGCTCAAACTCTTTTACAGCTATTGTTTCTATTTGGCCTTCTTTGGTTTTGCAGGCATCCATTACTGCCGTTGCTTCTTGCTTGCTTTCGAGGATTTTTTCGTATTCAGCTTCGTATGCTGTGTCGTTTATGATTATTTTAGCGGTTATGCTCCAGTAGGGAACGGGCACGAAGCACTTTATGGTTTTTTCTCGATCTTCTAAAAATTTGAGGGTTGGTCCTTGCACTCTACCAGTGCTGAGTGTAGCATATTGTCCACTACTGCTTTTCACAGCCATTGTTAAGGCTCTAGACAGGTTTATGCCGTAGAGCCAATCTATTTCATGCCTTGTCAATCCAGCTTCAACAAGAGCAAAATCCAAATGCGGCAATAAGTGAGCGTAAGATTCTTGCAGTTCCTCTTTTGTGAGTGTGGAGTATTTCATGCGTTTGGCAGTTTTTTCCTTGCTACCGCAAGCGTACTTGAGTATGCAGTAGCCTATGATGCTGCCTTCAATGTCAAAGTCGCAAGCATCTACAAACTCTTCAGCGTTTTCTGCTAGTTTAGCAATTACATTTAGCCAAACACGGATCTTTGATGCGCCTCGTTCAGCAAGGTATCTTGGAACCCAGTGATAATCGAAAACTGGATAATCCCGTTTAGCTTTTTCCTTGCTTGCAACAGTGTATAGATGCCCAATTGCTGGAACAACAACTAAATCGCCGTTTCTGTATGCTTGATAATATGGAACGCCGCTATCAACTATTTTTTTGGCTTTTCCATCAGTGTCCAAAGCCATAGCTATTCTGTTTGCGGCATCAGGTTTTTCAGTAACAATTAACTTGTATTTTCCCAAAGGCTGTTAAACCACACGCTTTAACATTCCAAATAGTCCTTCTTAAAATAAACTTTGCAGTTACTTGACAAGCACAGTCTTAGCTAAGGGTTAATTTTTTTTAGCAACCAATAAATATGCCATAGCATGTTATTATCGGGGGATTTGGGATGCCGCAACGAGTTATTTGCCATGGATGCAATCATGTTTTATATGAAGGCAGCGAGCTTAAACCGCCAGACGAAATTATTTCGCAAAATAGTGGAAAATGCCCAAAATGCAATAGGAAACTTTCATTGTTACCTATAGATGTTGAAGTTAAACCCATATTTAAGCGTCGATAGACTAGGGTACGCTCACCAAAAGCTTCGATTAAACCTACCAGAAGAGCATTGAGAAAAGCTACCAAAACCAGAATGGTAAGTTCCTAGTAAGGTTATGCAACGCCTGTCCAAAACAGGGTTCATAGCGAAGAAAAATATGGTTATCGTTGATTGCCCTTTAAGGGTTTCTGACGACTTTTTTGCCTGTTTAAGCTGGGAATTTAGAGTTAGGTTAAAAAAAGGGCTATATAGTTTAGCTATTGGATTATATTGCAATATAATCAAACTACATTAGCCACCAAGCTATGTTAGTTCATTTTGGAAAGCCATAAATAAACCTCCAATGTGTATAAATTAAGAATTAAACAAGAAATCGCAAATTAATGTGTGGAGAGATGGCTTAAAGTGGGGGAAGGAATTAAAGATCGGCTTAGTAAAAGGCTGTCACCATTACGCATCGAACTAAGTCACGGACAAATAATCGCATATTCTGCGTTAGCTCTAATACTCTTCGTCGCCTTTATTGTCCGCATTTTACCTTTACGCTGGGAAAATCTCTCCGGAGGAACAACACTTCTTAACGAGTTTGACCCTTACTATCAATTCAGCATAACGCAATACATGGTAAATCACGGTTTGCTTTCACCTTTTTGGCCGACACATTGGGTCAACAATCAATTGTGGTATCCTTTCGGACTTAACATGTCTACTGCTTTGCCATCTATACCTATAACAGGAGCAGCAATCTACGACGTCATCACAGCGTTAGGCGCAAACGTTAATTTAATGACACTTTGCGCAATGATACCGCCCGTAGTTGGTGTGATTTCAGTTCTGGTAATGTATTTCTTAGGCAAGGACATTGGTGGAAGAACGGTTGGTTTATTATCTGCGTTATTCTTGGCGTTAGAACCTTCAATCATCGAAAGAACATCTCTTGGATTCTTTGATACACAAGTCCCGGGTACGATTGGTCTTATATTATTTGTATTCTTATTCCTAAGATCTATTGACAACAATAGGTCATTACGTGCATCCATATTGTACTCGTTAAGCGCTGCTGCTGC
>CAWJIN010000025.1:0-26130 GCA_963842865.1 Candidatus Bathyarchaeota archaeon
CTGTAACCCAACCATCAGTATTAACTACCACAAAATCAATCGATCTCTGTAAAATCTCAGCCTTCATAGCGGCTAAGCCTTCAATTATTTTAGCTATTGCCATTATCGGCGAGGTATCACCCACAAAAAAAGCGTTCTGCAACTTCAAATTGTACAATTCTGTCACTGGCTTGGAAATTACCGCATAACCCACGGTACCTGAGGGACCAATATCTGATTGACCTAAATCGCCGTCTAAAACAGCAACCCTGCATTTTCCGTTAACCAGCTTGTTTACTAAATAAGTGCAATAACTGCTTTTTCCAGAATCAATTTTCCCCAAAAGCAAAACAACTACAGGCTTCTTCTGCATGCTCAAAATTGCTTCAAGAGGTTTACTCCATGACTCTGGAATTGTGCTGCCCTCAACTTCTTCAATGCTTGCGTTTGGTCCTAACGAAACGTCAAAAACTGCTTTTTCAAGGACAAAAAATGGCAGGCGCTTTCCTTCACGAACCACAATTCTTACTGCTTGTTTTAATTGATAACCGAACATTTCAGCCTTGCCAGAAACAACACACACAGATGCTGGACCATCCACTAACAGTGTCCTATTGGATTCGACTGTCTGTTGCAATCATCTTCCTCCTTGGAATAGTATAGCCTGTTCTTCCAGCAATGCTTTTAGCTGAAGAAATATGCCTGATTCTTCGGCTACGCTTGTTCTTTTTTAGGGGTCGGTTGGTTCCTACCTCACTCACCACTTCCAGCACCACTGCAGGCGGTAAAGCATCATCTAAGGCTTCGACTAATTCCTTGTAAACTGGAACGCCATTCCCAATTTTAACGGAAACGCTTGTCACAGTGAAATTAACGTTTCTTATTGTCTTATTTATGCTGTTAACTACCTCTTGCGTGCTAAAGCAGTTGCCTTCCTCAATAACTTTTCCATCGGCAATTACTGCCAGCCCAATTGCTTCACCTGGGTCAATGCCGATTAAGATTTTTTCGTAGGCTTCTTTTCCTTGAAGTATTCGCTTTACGTCGTTAACCAAATTGTCCAGCTCATTTTCGCTTGTAAAGATTAGTATTTTTTCGTTTTTTACTAAGCCCTTTTCCTGCTCAGTTGTTATTACCACATTCACTTCGGCAGGCACTGACTCACCTGGAACCAAGCTTAGGAAGGGGAGATTTCGCTCTCTTAACGCATTAACGATTAGAAAGTACGCTTTCCCCTCTACTGTTGCTACAGCAACTTTTTCTTTCAATAAATCAACCTTAATAGTATACGTTTAAGTGCAGAACACATAACTAGTTTCAAGTTTATAATCTTGACGCGAAAAAAGGTAAAAAAATGGTCACAATTCACACTGGCTGCAGATGTATTGATAGAAACATTGGCGGGGGCATTTCACCCGAAAGCGTTACTTTAATTTATGGTGAACCCGAAACTGGAAAAACAACGCTTGCAATACAATGCACCGTTAGCTGCGCATTACAAAACTACAAGACACTCTTTGTTGACTGCGATAACACATTCTCGCCCAAAAGGCTTTCACAACTTTCAGCGGATAAATTCGACCAGGTTGCTGAGCAAGTCATTTTAATTAAACCTAAGGATTTCAATGAACAAACGGCAGTTATAGATCAAATTCAAGAATACACAGCAAAAAATTTTGGGCTAATAGTAGTTGACACCCTCACATCTCTGTATGGCGCAAAAGTTGCTGAGTCATCTAGAAAAGACTTCAGCGTAAACCGTGAATTGAACAGGCAATTAGCAATTTTAGCGCAAACAGCAAAAATCCGAAAAATCCCAGTTATTATAGTAAGTCAAGTAAGAAGCGTTTTTGATGACCCAAACGTCAGCGTCGCGCCCGTTGCAAACAGAGTTTTAAAATTCTGGGCTGACACAATAATCGCTATGAAACCTACCAACTATCCTCAAACAATCAAAGCTGTTCTTGAAACACGGGGCAACAAGCAAGAAGCTACTTGTTATGTACAAATAGGCGAAACCGGAATAAAAGATACTGAATACCGCGAATGATGGTTAACCACATGGAAATAACCCAACTAATCGTTGAAGCAGTAAAATTTATTTTCCCAGCCTACTGCGCAAACGCCACTCCAGTGCTTGCTGGGGGAGGAACGCGGATAGATTTCGGAAAGAACTTTTATGATGGAAAACGAATCTTGGGAAATAACAAAACTTTCAGGGGCTTCTTTTTCGGCTTGGCAATCGGCGTATTGGTTGGATCAATTGAGTGCGTACTTTTTGGTTTTCCAATCCTATTTATCTTGCTGATTCCTCTAGGGGCACTTATAGGCGATTTAACAGGCGCCTTTTTTAAGAGAAGGTTAGGGATTGCTCCTGGAGGTTTACTTCCTATAGTTGATCAAGTTGACTTTGCCATTGGCGCAATCGTGTTTTCGGTTCCTTTAGCCATTGTAAGTTGGGAATTGGCAGTTACAGTTTTGCTGATTACTCCGCCTATTCACTTATTCACAAATTTCTTAGCCTACAAAATGAAGTTAAAAAGACAGCCTTGGTAAAAAAAGGCAGAGTTAAGCTCCGCCGGATGTTTTGAAAGAAATCGCGCCTTCCAGGAATATGTATGCTAGAAGGAAAAGTGCTACGCCTATGACCAGCATCATGTAAGCTTGCCTTGGGTTGTAAGCGCTTTTGCTGCTTTGATAAATGGCAAACAGACCGACGAAACCCAAACCATACAATATTATTGCGATTACAGTGTCAGATATGAATTGTGAATTGAGACTTGGATAGAGGAAATAGAAATTTCCATTAACGTAGGCAGAAGGAAGAGGACGCTCAATAAGAGTATACAAGCCACCACCGAAAAGAAATACAGAATATAAAATTCCTACAACAGTAATTAAGAGTGATGAAGGAGTTGCTGTTGAAATTTTGCTGAACCATCGACTCAGCACGAAAGGTACAGATGAAGATCGCTTCTTTATTTTACTTGACATTTCCATTCTCGCCCTTGATTAGGTGTTTTACTACTTCTTTAGCCCATTCTCCAGTTAATGAATTTTTCTGAATCTTAACTAAATATTTACTCCAAAGTACATCCGATGCTTTTCTTCCATACATCAGATTTCTCGATAATATTCTGGTAAGCCTTTAAATGCAAAAACGCAGAAACCGTTTTCCTGTGCTTCACACTGCAAATTACAGTTCACTGGTTGCTCGCTCTTTTTGAGGGCAATTGGGATTTAGGCATAATTTCCAAGACCTCTTCCCTTTCATCCGCACTCGCAATATGGGGAACCCACAGCTTTTGCAGATGGTATTTAACGGTTTTAAATTGCCACTTTGAGGTAGCGGAAAAGTTACGTTGCATTTACCTTCGAAATAGTTTGTGCAGCCAACAAAACGTTTACCAGTTTTTTTGGAGCGCAAAATAACTAGTTTTCCATCAGCACATTTTGGGCATGCTCCAACTATTCTTTCTTCGAGCCGAGCTTTTTTCAATGCTTGACTTAATTGTACCCCTATTACTGATTCTTTCGCCTTAAGCTCCAGCAGGACTGGTTTTAAGATTTCAACGGCGTTTTGTAATACAGCTTCTTTTGTTTCTTTTCCCTGCTGAATTTCATTCATCTTTTCCTCAAGATTTCTAGTTAGTTCAGGTGAGATAACGGTGGGACAGTACTTTGCTAGGGTTTCACTGACTTCAAAGCCAAGGTCAGAAATGACAAGACTATCTGTTCCGTAGAGGTATTTTCGGTCGTACAACGTTTGTATGATTGCTGCCCTCGTTGCTTTGGTCCCTATATCCTCTTTTTCCATTTTCAAAAGTAAACTGCGAGGGTTAAACCTTACAGGCGGTTTAGTAAAATTATTTTTCACAACTACTCGTTTAACAATGATTTTTTGTCCTTCGGTTAAGGGTGGTAAAGTTACATCTTTCAGTTGAACATAGGGTTTGTAAAATCGAAGCCACCCTTCACTTAACGTTCGTATTCCGTTCAAGTGAAAATGATTACCGTTGACGTTTACTGTTACTTTCCCGCTTTGGCGAATGGCAGGCTCATCGAAAACAGCCATAAACCTTCGAATGATAAGATCGAAAATGTTTCTTTCATCTGTGCCAAGGGGTTTCCCGGGTAGGTTTCCAGTCGGGTAGATGGCTGGATGCGCTGAGTCAGCTTTTTCTCCTTCATTTGGCTTCAAAACCGATTTAGAGAGCAGTTCAGCCGCATGTTTCCCGTAGGCAGGCATTTTAGCTAGTTTTGTTAATACGGCTTTGTAGCCGATTGCTGGAGGAAGCTTTTGGCTACTTGTTCTCGGATAAGAGATTAATGCATCTAAGTACAGATGCTGAGCTATGTTTGAAGTACGCATCGGTGTAAAGTGAAAATTTCTGTAAGCTTCACTTTGCAAAGCACCCAAGTCAAAGGGTACCGGTGGCTTCTGCTCAAACTCTTTTACAGATATTATTTCTATTTGACCTTCCTTGGTTTTGCAGGCATCCATTACAGCCGTTGCTTCTTGCTTGCTTTCAAGGATTTTTTCGTATTCAGCTTCGTATGCTGTGTCGTTTATGATTATCTTAGCGGTTATGCTCCAGTAGGGAATGGGCACGAAGCACTTTATGGTTTTTTCTCGATCTTGAAGAAATTTGAGGGTTGGTCCTTGCACTCTGCCAGTGCTGAGTGTAGCATATTGTCCACCACTGCTTTTCACAGCCATTGTTAAGGCTCTAGACAGGTTTATGCCGTAGAGCCAATCTATTTCATGCCTTGTCAATCCAGCTTCAACGAGAGCAAAATCCAAATGCGGCAATAAGTGAGAGTAAGATTCTTGCAGTTCCTCTGTTGTGAGTGTGGAGTATTTCATGCGTTTAGCAGTTTTTTCCTTGTTACCGCAAGCGTACTTGAGTATGCAGTAGCCTATGATGCTGCCTTCAATGTCAAAGTCGCAAGCATCTACGAAGTCTTCAGCGTTTTCTGCTAGTTTAGCAATTACATTTAGCCAAACACGGATCTTTGATGCGCCTCGTTCAGCTAGGTATCTTGGAACCCAGTGATAATCGAGAACTGGATAATCCCGTTTAGCTTTTTCCTTGCTTGCAACAGTGTATAGGTGCCCAATGGCTGGAACGATAACTAAATTGCCGTTTCGGTATGCTTGATAATATGGAACGCCGCTATCAACTATTTTTCTGGCTTTCCCATCAGCGTCCAAAGCCATAGCTATTCTATTTGCGGCATCAGGCTTTTCGGTAATAATTAATTTGTATTTTCCCAAAGGCTGTTAAACCACATGCTTTAACATTCCAAATGTTCCTCTTAAAATAAACTTTGCAGTTACTTGCACAAGCATTGTCTTACCTAAGGGTTAATTTTTTTAGCAACCAATAAATACGCCATAGCATGTTATTATCGGGGGATTTGGATGCCACAACGAGTTATTTGCCATGGATGTAATTATGTTTTATATGAAGGCAGCGAGCTTAAACCGCCAGACGAAATTATTTCGCAAAATAGTGGAAAATGCCCAAAATGCAATAGGAAACTTTCATTGTTACCAATAGATGTTGAAGTTAAACCCATATTTAAGCGTCGATAGACTAGATACGCTCATCAAAAGCTTCGATTCAACCTGCCAGGAGAGCATTGGGAAAAGCTACAAAACCAGAATGGCAAGTCCCTAAGCAAGGTCTATGCAACACCTGTCCAAAACAGGGTTCATAGCAAAGAAAAATATGGTTATCGTTTGTTGTTCTTTAGGGGTTTCTGGCGACTTTTTTGCCTGTTCAAGCTGAGAATTTAGAGTTTGGTCAAAAAAAGGGCTATATAGTTTAGCTATTGAATTATAGAGCAATATAACCCAAATACATTAGCTACCAAATTATGTAAGTTCATTTTGGAAAGCCATAAATAAACCTCCAATGTCTATAAATTGAGAATTAAATAAGAAAACGCAAAATTAACATGTGGAGAGATGGCTTCAAGTGGGGGAAGGAATTAAAGATCGGCTAAGCAAAAGGCTGTCACCATTACGCATCGAACTAAGCCACGGACAAATAATCGCATATTCCGCGTTAGCTCTAATACTCTTCGTCGCCTTTATTGTCCGCATTTTACCTATACGCTGGGAAAATCTCGCCGGAGGAACATCGCTTCTTAACGAGTTTGACCCTTACTATCAATTCAGCGTTACGCAATACATGGTAAATCACGGTTTGCTTTCACCTTTTTGGCCGACGCATTGGGTTAACTATCAATTGTGGTATCCTTTCGGACTTGACATGTCTACTGCTTTGCCATCAATACCTATAACGGGGGCAGTGGTCTACGACATCATCGCAGCGTTAGGTGCAAACGTTAATTTAATGACGCTTTGCGCAATGATACCGCCCGTAGCTGGTGTGATTGCAGTTCTGGCAATATATTTCTTAGGCAAGGACATTGGTGGAAGAACGGTTGGTTTATTATCTGCGTTATTCTTGGCGTTAGAACCGGCAATCATCGAAAGAACATCCCTCGGATTCTTTGATACACAAGTCCCAGGTACGATTGGTCTTATATTATTTGTATTCTTATTCCTAAGGTCTATTGACAACAACAGGTCATTACGTGCATCCATATTGTACTCGTTATGCGCTGCTGCTGCCTTAGCTTATTTCATAGCAGGCTGGGGTGGAGCATACTACATGATTGACATGACCGTACTATTCGTTTTTGTTATGTTGATACTGAAGAGGTATAGTCAACGGCTTCTGCTTAGCTACAGCATAACTTTTGGCTTAGCATTATATATATCAGCAATAGTCCCCTATCTGGGACTTACCTACTTAACATCAGGTGCAGTAATTCCAGTCGCTGGAGGATTCGTTTTACTCCTCATTGCAGAACTTTTACGAAACAATATAACTTTGAGGAGCAAGGTGCTTCTAACTATCACCACACTAGTTATAATTGTCGGCGGTTTTTCTGCATTATTTGTAACTGGATTAATTAGTGGCAGTGGCCTTGAAGGAAAATTCAGTACAGTCTTAGACCCCTTTATCCGAGCAAGTTCACCTATTATCAATTCAGTGGCTGAACAGCAAATTACAGCTTGGGGAGACGTTTACATTGAATTTGGCATAGCCATCCTATTCTTCCTCGTCGGCTTGTACTTTATATTAAAAAATCCAACAAACAGAAACATTTTCCTAATAGTTTTCACTGTAACAGCGCTTTTCTTTGCCGCTTCAATGATTCGCTTACTAGCAATCTTTGCTCCAGCCTTCTGCGTCATAGCGGGAATAGGTGTTCTAGGCATGATAAAACCGTTTTACACTTTACTGAAGGAAGCGCCACATACTCTGGCAAAAACAAAACGTAGAATGGCACGTGTAAGCAAGGAATACAGCGGCGTCGCAATCTTTCTGATATTCCTTATCCTGATGACTGACGTGGCTTTCTCACCCCAAACTGGCGGAGTGCCAAGAGCCATCAACGGAGCTTACTTGCCAACAGCAATTAGTGGATCAAGCCTTCCAATAGGCGGTTCAAGCCTTACTGAACCAGTGGGTACATGGCTTACCGCGTTAAATTGGCTGAAAAGCAATGCTCCTTCAAATAACGTGGTAGTTGCTTGGTGGGACTATGGTGACTGGTTAACCAATATTGGGAACGTAACAACTTTGTGCGATAACACTACATACAATACCACGCAAATCGAAAACGTAGGCTTCATAATGATGGGCAATGAAAACCAGTCAATGCAAATGCTGAACGTCTATAACGACTATAATAATCCTGGACTGGTCAACTACATACTCGTCTTCACTGTCGTCCAAATATCCCAGTCAAGCAGCGGCACAGGATACACTGCAGGTCCATCCGGATATGGAGATGAGGGAAAATGGGAGTGGATGGCAAGCATTTCAGGAGGAGCAGAGCAATGGTATATTCAACATGGCTTCATGAATGCAGTAACATCAACAGTATGGAATAATACCAGCGCATTCGGCACCACTAGTAACACAACTGGGCGGTGGGAGTGGAACCTCCAAGGAGATAACTGCACAATATACGAATTGATGAATTATGCAGAAGTACAATATTGCAACATATGGACTGCCGCAGGAATCACCATTACGCCAAGCACAACAACTACAACGCCAACGTACTTTACATCAGTTGAAATCTCAGGCGAAAACACATCACCATTCGCGTACGGCGGATTAGTACCGTTAGTAGCCATATACAAAATTAACTATCCAGCATACTATTCCGCAACGGGCGCAACAGGCACAGGCGGCAAAGGCTAAAATATTGCAAGAGAGCAGGGAAGCGACCGAGTGTTTCCAAAGGTTCCAGATCAGCATAAAGTTGGACAACCTTTAATTCCCAACGGGTTAGGCGTACTTTACGTCCTATTCACCACTGTTTACCTTTTTCTTCTCTACTTTCTAAAAATAGCTGGAAGTCCATCTAACGTTTCAGCACCATTCACTCTAGTTGTATGCATTCTTTTTGGCGGCTTCATGGGTTTGCTTGATGACTGGATAGATTTGAAATGGCGTTACAAAGCATTCATGCCCTTAATCGCCGCGTTACCGCTGATCTATTTCGCGCTTAATAACCCGTCAACCAGAACAACCGTGTCTATACCATTTGTGGGGACAATACACCTCGGTGCAGTATACTTCTACGTAATTATTCCATTGATCGTTATGATTGTTACAAATACTATAAACCAGCTGGGTGGATTGAATGGACTAGAAACAATATGCCCAGCCATAGTTATCTTAGGGTTGATGTCTGCATCACCATCATACATTCTGATGGTTGGACCAATGATATTCTGGCTAATTTTAGCCTACTTCAACTTTCAAGGTAAAGTTTTCGTGGGAAATTCAGGCTCCTTCGCCATAGGAATGACGATAGCGTCATTCGCCGTGATTTCTGACTTAAAAGTGAGCTTGCTAGTTTCAATTCTACCGTACATTTTCAATTCTGCACTAATACTTTTGGCTGTTTTCTTTCTTAGCAAAAAAGCCAGAGTTAACTTTGATGGGAAAAAGCTTTCGTCTGACCATAGAAGAAGCCTAATTACAGTGATAACTTATCATCGTCCATTAACTGAGAAGCAAGTGGTTAGAATAATAGCTTTGATAGTTGGAATTTTCACGGTAATTGGTGTACTTATTCAATTATTATAATAATTAGGCAAGGAATCTTTCAAGTTTTGTTAAGCCGATAATTTCGTCAAAACTTAATCCTAAAGCGTCCAAAACTTGGTCGAAAGTAGAATGCAAATAGGCAACGTATTTGTCAACGTCCACTTCGTTTCTTGATGTTAACTCAACTGGTTTCACATGCGGTTCCCTTATAACTTTAACGAAACTAATCAAGTCGCCTGCTCTTAGCTCCTTTCCGCTTTCCTGTAGAATTCTTGCGGCTTTCACATGTTGAGGAGTAGTTTTAGTATAACTTGAAAGTTCATCGCCTAAAGCTACATGGAACGCAAGTTCACTAATGTCAGCCCATTCTCTACGTTTTAGCCGTGTATAGCGTTCACGGATTATTTCGGCAATTTCTTTTCTGGCTTTCTCGAAGTCAGATGGATTTTTAACTCTTGCAAGTGTCTCTTTCATTTCGTTAAAAGCATCTTTGATAAAAACAGGGATGTGTTTTTTCTTGCCTGTTAAGCCCTTCACATCCACGGTGCCGTCTTCCAAGACGCCGAGATAATTCTTTTTGCGCGAACTAAATACAGCGTACCTGTAAACTTTGTCGACGTCAATGCCCATGTTTAATTCATGTTCTGTGTAACGGACTAATTCTTCGATTTGCTCTTTAGAGGGGTTTTTCAAAAATAAGCTGTCCGTGTCGCCATAAAGAACCTGTATGCCCAACGTTTCAGCATGCTTGAGTATTTGGGTGATAGAGTACCTGCCGATGGCTGCCGTTGCTTCCGCTACTGGTGGACAATACAAATCGAAGCTTTCAGCGCCAAAGACACCATAGCTGGCGTTTAGAATAACTTTAAGCGCTCCCTGAGTGATGTTGTACCAGCTTCTAAGCTCGGCTGGCAGAGTCTTATCTTTTGAGCGCTGCTTATACCATCTAACACGCAAATCTCGCAATGATCCAATAAGCAGGCTTTCTAGGGCACGTTTTTCTGTGCATACCCAATGAGGAGTATCAGGGATCTTGTGGGTTCGGCATCCTTCATGATTACACAAGATAGATTGGTACCCCAGGTTCCAAACTTTAATTATTGAGGGGTATAGGCTTGGAAAGTCCATGACTGAAACGTTAAAGTGAACGCCAGGTGTAGGTTCGACGACTATGGCACCTTTGTATTTTTTGCCTTTGATCACAGCGGTAGTGGAAGTTTTTCCTTTTTTTGTAAGAATATCCGCAGCGTTAGGTATCAGCATATCCCTTTTCCGGTGCTCACGATGCATGAAATTTCTTATCCAGCGGCTAACACCTTGACGGCTAACGTCCTCCATGGGCATGCTGCTAATTCGGGCAAGAACCAAAATTAGCTTCATCGCTGAGTCGTCTTCGAAACTGGTCAGTTTATAGACAATTTCTGAATCCCGAAGGCAGTACTCCGCAAGTTCACTATATGATAAGTCCCCGAAGGTTTTTTCCAAATGAATTTTTTCTACCCCAATGAGAGCGTTGCCTACATCGGCGAGGGTTACGTCCCGATAACGGTTGTTGAAAGCGTAGATTTGTACTGACCTGTTAAAGAAGAACTTGTACAGGTCGAGGTGGACACCGTATTTCAGTAGGCAGACCCGTTTGCCTATTTCTATCGGAATCTCACTTCTTCTAAAGCCTAAGTTCATTGCTCGGTGGGTTAGATAGCGGAGGTCGAAGTCGTCGCCGTTAAAAGTTAAAATGAACGGGTAATCCCACAAGACATCGAATGTTTTTCTAAGCAGTTCCTCCTCGGTTTCGCAATACTCTACTTTTATGTCTGCAGCTAAGTGGTGGGTGCCTTCCCGCACGCCTTCACGTTTAAGAACAAGGACACTTTTTTCGCCGTCTGAACTGTAAACCGAAACGGCGATTACGGGGCACGCGGCTTCCCGCGCATCGGGCATTCTTGTGGATAACGGCGAATATACTTCTATGTCTATGGCTGCCCGGCGGAACTTCGGCGCTGGATACTCAAGGAGGTTTGCCCACATTTCAGCGTATCCGCGTTCCTCATCAGTGCAGTCTTTGAAGAGGGCTTTTATTTTGTTTAGGTTTTCTGTGGCTTCTTCAAGCACTTTAGGAACAAGATTGCCATCTTTAATTTCGTATATCATTCCGGGAAGGAGTTGGCGGTCGTAAATGTAACATTGATAATACTTTATTTTTGACTCCCAGACTCTGACGTCTTCTTTCGCAATTGAGATATCGGAGATTTGGGAACAGTCTTCTGGGATTATGTCTCTTATCGTGCCTTGCGGCCTGCCTCCGATGGCTAAGGGGTCACTTGCAACTATTTTTGTAACAGTAACTTTTTGGTCAAGTAAAGGGTCAAATTTTTCTTGTAGCTCAAAATGGTCAAAGCCTTCATGTTTAACTAAACGGTCGATTTTTCCCAGTTCATACGGTGACAGGTTAGTTAGGCAGTAGGGTTTGTGGCCTGTGTTATCGTACCAGAAATAGATTTTTCCTGATTGCGGCTCATAAAGTTTGATTACCGCTTTCTTTTGGCGCCCATCGTAGGACGCTGAAACGAAATAGGATGGTGGCAGGTTTTCAGGTGCTATTGGCGGAAAAGTACGTTGCTTCTTTTTTTCTCTGCTTTCTTCAGCGGCAACTGCAGGCGATGGCGCTTGAGAGGCTCCCGCTTTGGCTTCTTCTTTTACTTGGGGTTTGGTTGGTACCTTATAGTATTCGCTTAAGAGTTTTTGCTGCGCCATCCCTATTTGACCTTAGCTTCTTTATGGTACATGGCGACTAAAATCTTTACTTACTAAAAACCACTAATTTACCTTTAGATTATAGGGGTCAAAACAACATGTCCATAAGCAGAAAAACGTAAAAATTAAGCTTAATCCTAATGCAAGTTTCCATGCACCGCTCTAAGGTGAGGTTTCATGCATCATATTGAGGTGGCTATCGAGTTCTTTTTTGGTATCGAAGATTTGACCACAGTCAGAACACATATATTGTCCCGCTTTGGTTTCAGGAGTACTTCTGCGTTTAATCACTTGACTCATTATTCATCTCTCATGACTAAGAAAAAGGGAAAAAGTAGCATAAACTAATTTGTGCAGACAGTTTGCTACACACTTGTTTACTCGTTTTCATGTTCTTTTCCTTCTCTTATAAGTTCACGGACTCTTGGACCGCTCCTTGTGCCGCCTCTTCGACCTGCTTCGTTTACGGTCATTTTGCCTTTCCCCATGTTTTCCATTTCTTCATTTCGCCTTCTTGACAAACATGTCACCTCCGTTTTTGGAGTTTGGTTTTAGAACACAGATGGATTAGCATGAATGAATAATTCTTAAAGATATGTGGCTGTGCATGTGCGGTTACAAATAGATAGCCTTCTTCGTTTTGAAATGGTTGTTTTGTGTTGCTTTTTTGATTTAGGGTTTGGATTAGCGTTAGGTTCGGGGAAATTCCGGGATTTTTTGGGAAAAAAAGGGAAATTTTGGGAAAGTGTTTGTTGTCTAATATGCAAAATTTCAAAAAAGTACGTTAGGTAAACATTGTGCGGGAGTTGAATTCTTATTTAGAACCGTTGCATCTTGTCTTAGGCGTGAACTAATTTGTTGAAGGATGCTTGGACAGTCGCTATTGAAACCCTAAGCTGGATGGAAATGCAAAAACTGAGCGAACGCTTAGCCTTGGCAAGAACAATCAAGCAGCTTGGCGCAAGCGACCCGAACGCTATTCGCTTTGCTTACGGTTTAGTTGTTGAGACTACACGACGCAGAAACCTCATAGACAAATTCTTCAACACTGTGGCGGCGCCTAAGAAAATCGGCGAGTACAATTTGGGAATTCAATCTTTTCTGCGGCTTTATGTTTATCAGACGCGCGTTGCCAAGAACTGGGCTAAGATTAACTTGCAGGAAGCCGAAAGCATCGCGAGCCTTGGCAGGTCCATTTTGGGCTGGGAGACCGTGCGTGAAGTTGAGCCGATTTTGGGTTTTTTACTTACGTGTCAACTGGAGCCAATCCTGAAGGCGGCAAGCGATGTGGAAAAAGTTAGCCTGCAAACCTTTCATCCCTCATGGTTTGTGAGGTACTGTTACAGGCTTTTTGGGCGCAATCAAGCCATTGCCTTCTTGGAGGGAAGCGTAAACCCGCCGCCCACCTACATCCGACTGAACACGCTGGCGGCAGCTGGAGAGGCAATTGTGCAGAAACTTGAGGCAGAAGGAGTAAAAATAGAAAAGGCTGAACCGTTAAAGTTCACCTACAAAATCGGCGAAATGAAAAAGCCGTTAAACACACTGCCCAGCTACAAAGAAGGCTTATTTTACATTCAAGATAAAGCAAGCTGCTTCGCCGCACAAGCCGCAAACCCCAAGCCCGGCAACGTGGTTTTTGATGTTTGCGCTGCACCCGGCGCAAAGACGACGTATTTAGCTCAGCTAATGCACAACGAAGGCAGTATAGTCTCGATTGATTTTTCGAATAGAAGAATGAAAGTGTGGAAAAAAGAAGTCGCCCGCATGGGAGCCAAAATTGCAGAGCCAATAATCGCCGATGCATGCGCCACCTTGCCCTTCAACATGCAAGCGGACTTGGTGGTTTTGGACCCACCATGCACAAGCACAGGCGTCTTCGCCAAGCAGCCTTCAGCCAAATGGCGCCTAAGGCCAAAGTCAATTGAGAAAATGGTTGCAATCCAGTGGAAAATGATTAACAGCTGTGCCGAAAAAGTCGCCGCTGACGGAGCATTAACTTACTCGACATGCAGCATAACGGTGGAAGAGAACGAGATGATAATTGAGCGGTTCCTCAAATGGCACCCGGAATTCACATTGGCGGAAATAACGCCGAAGATTGGTTTGCATGGGCTGCGAGGATTAATAAAATGTCAGCGGCTTTATCCGCATCTTCACGAGTGCAACGGCTTCTTTATAGCAAAGCTTCAGAAAGAATAAGGCAAGCAAAAAGGCTAAGTTAAGGCTCCAAAATCGCCAAGTGTTCGCTGAGGTGTTTCTTTGATGAATAAGGGGTAGGTTATTTTTGTTCCTTCCACATGCGCCATTTCGTTAAGCTGATGGTTGATGCAGCTAGTTGCGCTTATGATATGTTCCACTTTGACGTGCCGTACTGCGAGTGCGTCGGAGATGAGGCTTCGGTGGCATCGCCAAGGCAGGGCTTCAGCGCACATCAACGCTAAACGGTTCTCTCGTGCGAGAGCGATGATTTTTAGCAGGTTGTCGATGAACTCTTTTGTTTGCATGTAGTCCGCGTAGCCTCGAAAGCTGCTGTTACGCCATGCTAGGTTTATGGAGTCATGTTTTGGTCTGCGCAAGCCGCCGATGTCAGGCATATGAATGTATTTTACGCCGTAGGGTTTGAGTGTGTTTGGCAGGGTTTCCTTGTTGAATTGTGGGTTATGTCTACTGCGGGGAACCGTGCGCACATCCACAACCAAAGTGACACCGTAAGCTTCGAGCAACTCAACGAACTCTTCGAGCGTCCTAATGGAGTGCCCGATTGTAAAGATAGTTAATTCTGGTTCTTTAGCCAAAGCACTAGCCTTCAGCATTAGTTACTATGCGGCGATATAATATATGAATTCAACACGTCTTATCAGCCCCGATAATGCGTCTTTATGGGTTTGGATCTCGCTAAAAAGTACCTCCCCGCTTTTCTGAAAAGGCTGTTTCAAGCTTATTTTTGGTATAAAACTTAAATTTTACGTTATTTTAATGGTTAGACAAAAGCGAGCGATTTAGCCATGTTGAGGATTCTCAGTTTGAACCTTGGAAGCCTGAATTCTGTTTTGGGTTGGCCATGACTTGGGCATGTCTGGATTTATGAAAATTTCTGTCTTTATAGTTTGAATATCGAGAGTAGTTAAGACCAAGATTATTTCGTCAGCCATATCGCTTGGAACAATTATACAGCCGTCGCTGATTTTGATTCCTCCCGCCTTCGCTACAGCGCCTGCACCTCCCTTGGAATAAAGGAAATATGAAGCCTTCATTTTGTCTGCGTAATTCACTTTTCGCATGTCATACGTGATTAAGGAGAAAGATTTCAAGTTTAAGGGCTGGAGGTAAACTTCTAAGGGCATTTTGGCAAAAAGCACTTTTCCACATCTTAATAGTTCATCTAAAAAGATTGGGTTAGCGTTCTTAAGCTCTTCAAGTGTTTCTGGAATCGCATGCATATTTATGTTTAGACTTCCAACGACTTGGAAAAGCTCATCCCAATTTTCCCACATCAGAGGTTTATTTTCAAACAGTACTAAGAGGTCGTAATCGGAAAACTCATCGTAATCTCCTCTTGCTTGACTACCAAAGAGAACAATGCCTACAACACTCTGAATTTTCGACACTGAACAAATGATTTTATTTAAGTCTAACTTTTGCTGCTCTTTCAATCTCATCAAAAACGCGCTCTATTGGAGTAAGAATCCCATTATTGTTAGCTTTTTTGGCCCTATGCTGAGGCTACTTGATGAACTTGCTTGATTTCCTGATGCTGTTTTGGTTGCTCATCTTTTGCGTAGCCTTGGCGTTTCAATTCTTGAGCTACATCTATGTCTGCAATTGCCATAGCAGCTTTGCTCAGATATTGCATTATAGGGCTTTCTTTGTTGGTTTGGTACATTTCCGCGTTGCCTATCGTCCGAGTGCGCTTTATCATTCCATGTTTCTCAATATAGGGAATTGCGCGTGTTACTGTTCGTATGCTTACTTGGGCATTTTCGGCTATATCGGTTTTTGAGTAGTCCCACTGGTCATATAGAATGAAGAAATCTATTAATCGTGCCATTGATGAACCGAATAAGCGTTCGAGAGGCCCTGGGTCTTCTTGTGCAAGCTTCTTGGGCAAGTTAATTTCTCCAAATTAATATATTAGTGGGTCTTTTATTTAAGAATTTTCTTTGTCTAACTTAATGGACTTCTTTGTCTATACTAGGGTTAGCCTTAAATAAACCGCCCAGTAACTAAAAGCCAAAACGTATTAGTGAAGAGAATGAAACTAACCGCTCTGGAGATAGCCGTGCTCCGAAAGATGTACATGCACAATTTTATAGGTGAAAAGCATACGTCCGCTGACAATATTCCTAAGGGCTTTCCGAAGCATAAGCGAGGCGAAATCAAGAATTCGCTGAAAAAGCTAACCCGACAGGGCTATGTTATCCCGAAGGTAACAAGCTACGGGATGGAAGTATCTCTTAACCCCAAGAAAATCATAGAAATTCGCCAGCTAATAGGCAACGAATAGTGGGCTTGTTTGCTAGAGCCGAGACTATTTTTTTCTTGATTTTTCCAGTTGGCACAGCATCTCGAAGATTACTTTTGCTGCAACGACTGCTGATACGCCTTGGTCGTAAATTGGCGCAATTTCCACCACATCAAAGCCAATCACGCGTTTATCGCACAAAGCGCAGGCAATGTCCAGCAGGGCGGTTGTGGTGATTCCTTCAGGCTCAGGGTTCTGCACTGCAGGAGCAAACGCTGGGTCAAGCACATCCATATCCACAGTTAAGTACACGTTCTCGTAAGGCAGAAGCTTCTGCTTCAACTGTTCAACAATCCGATCTGAGCCTTGCTTGATGATTTGCTGAGAAGTAAAAAACTCCACCGCAGCCTTCTTGGCATAAGCCAGTTCTTCCTTGCATGCTGAGCGTGTGCCGACCTCAAAGATTTTCGCGGGCTTCACTTCCTCACTTATTAGCTGCATAAACGTCGTGTGAGACAATGTTGAACCTAAAAATTCGCATCGCAAATCCAAGTGAGCATCAAAACTTACAATCGCCGTTTTCGCCGCCCTAACACCTAAACCCTTCGCAACACCAAGCGTAATCGTGTGTTCTCCGCCTAAAACTACAGGGATTTTGCCAGCCGCCAAAATATCCTCAACTACAAGCCTAGTCATATCGACCGTTTTCTGGGCGTCAGGTGAAACATGCAGGTCTCCAGCATCATGCAAAGCTAAATCCTCAAGGTCAATTTTGCTGCGGAAACTGTACGTTTCAATATTCAAAGATGCCTGCCTAATCGCGTTTGGTCCAAACCTTGCACCCGTCCGATAAGTGCTTGTCGCATCAAACGGGACAGCAAAAATCACGTATTTCGCTTTCTCAAACGGCTTCTGCAATCCACTGAAAACGTTAGTTTGCGAAGTGAAAAGTTCAAGATAACTCATAGGTAATTTCAATCCTCTGCTCTTGGTATTCACTTAAGCTTACTCTAAGCTTTTTCGCTCAACCAAGATGCGAGACATTTGCTTTTGTAATCGGAGCACTTGCTGGATACATCTTTGCTTTTCTTACAAAATATTTAGGAATATTGGACTGAATAAATCTCTTCAAAATTTCTACAATTTAGGGCTATTACCGAGTACATTCGAGGGTTAGAAACTTCGCTATTACAGAGTAGACAAATCTTAAATCTGAAAAGCGTAGAAATAACACTAAACAAGAAAGGCAAGAAGGATAGACACAGCGCGGCGCGCTTGTTAAGAGGATAAAATCTTGGTATACTGTCAGTATTGCGGTAAACTGGTTCAAGAAGAAGGTGAACGCTTTTGCAAATATTGTGGTAAATCGTTAACTGAACCTTGGAAACCTTCGCCTTCCCAACAGCCTCAAACTTCTCAAAATGCTGCAGTTCCTTCTAACCAGCGTGCTCGCAATACTATTTTCAAAGGAGTGAATATTACAAGTTTTATATATGGAGTTTTGTTTGGGATATGGGGTTTCATTCTTTATAATATAGTTACTTTTCAGCTCCAAAATAAATTATTTGAAGAGTATACATGGATTTTTTATTTTTTGATAGCCACTATCATTATTGTTATTTATCGTTATTTATTTTTCCGAAAAAAAAGCAAGAAATCACCGACTCAATCTACCATAAAACAAGGGGAAACTGTGGCAAAAAAAATAATTTATGGGCTTTCAGCCGCTATAATCATTGCCATTTTAATATTTGCCACCTTCAACTTGACCATTCTAACGCCAATTCAATCTGGAACTGGAACAAGCCATCAAAGAGGTAATCATGTGCAAGTGTCAGGCACGATATCAGGGAGCCTAAGTGCTCAGAGTAGTTCAATAAACTTTGAAAATATGCAACCTAATAACCATACGATAAACGCAACTGTGCCTTTTATTAATCGTCATTATAGTGTTGTACTTTTTGGTGGTTTATATTACAATGCTTACGTTTATAGTTCAAATGGGACGAAACTTGGAGCATACGACATATATGTTCCTTCTGCCGTAACTACCTATAAAATCGACTTTGTGTTAGACAAGGGAGCAACCGTATAAAACCAACCAATAGAAAAACCTTAGGTTAGCTATAATTGTAAAAAGAGAGAGTATTTATTAACGACAGGTTAGTATTTCTGCCTAAATAATGCAGTGAAGTTAGTCAATGAGTAGTAATAATTTCAATACTGAGATTCTTACTACTTATTAGTTCTCGGAGTGGCACTCCGGTAATCACCTTTACTGCCAAAGAAAGCAACCTATTAACTTCTTTTCTACAACTCTTTTTAAGCACTTTTCCGATAGCCAAAAATCTTATGATTGCATTAGAAAAGGAATGAAAGCGATGCCGATGTGGAGGGCGAAACTGAAAAACGGTAAAGAAGTCATGCTTAGATTCCGTAGAATTGATGATGTGAATAATCTTTTTCTGATGTTTGCCTCAATGTCCGAGAAGGCTCTTGAATGGAGTATGGCTCCTTATACAAAAGACCGTATAGAAAAATGGATGGACGACCTTCCAAACTTGATTCCGCTTGTGTCGGAATACCAGGGCAAGATTGTCGGACAAGCAGTCATACACAAGTTTCCTCATGAACGCAGGAAGGGAATCGGAGAGCTCGCTGTTTATTTGAATGACGGTTTCCAAAATGTTGGTTTAGGAACTGCACTGACCAAAAGGATTCTTAAACTCGCAAAAAAGGAAAAAATGCATAGAATAGAGTTAAGTGTCGTAGCGGAAAACAAGATTGCAGTACATCTCTATGAGAAATGTGGTTTCCAAATTGAAGGGATAAGCAAAGACGATTTCTATGGTCGCGACGGCAAGTACCATGATGTTATTAACATGGGATTAATACTGAGTTCACTCTGAAAAAACAATAGTTTTAATTTTAATCAACTTTTCTGATGTTCAAAAATCTTTAAACAGTTCTACTTAATGCAGCTACATATTAAGAATGTTTATAACTTTAGAATTGTCCATCGTGGAAGCCATTAGGTGTCATTCTCCCTAAAAGTTTATTTAGATTACTGGAACTGCACTCCAAAAATTTATTAATTAAACCTCTACTGCATAGGGTAAAGGCGAGCATAAAGTGTCTTTAGCATCCTTAGTAACTAAACTAAAAAGGTTCAACCGAATAGAATTAGCAGCATTAGCCTTCTATGCAATCAGTGGAATAATCCTTTTGGTGCTTCTGCCCTTTACTGGTTTTCCGCCGCAGCTTGCTTTACTCGGCGTCCTCAGTTTAATAACAGATTATGGCATATTTATAAAAAGAGTTTGGGCACCATGGCTATTATTCATCTTATTCGCTGCAGCAACAACCTTTTCAATCTACACCTTATACGCCGTAGGATTCAGCAATGTGCTAATAGGCATAAGCATGATTGTTTACGCAGTGCTCACATGGATATTTGCAGGATACCTCCTGCTGGTAAAGAAAATAAAACCCTAAACCTTGCCAGACACGTTTCGGAAAAGCGTAACAGCAACCTCTTCATCCACATCTACAAACTGCTCGTTTTCTGGAATTTCAACAAACCCGTCAGCCTTGGCCAGCGTAGTAATCGCCCCAGAAGCGCCAGTTTCAACTGGTGCAGCAATCAACCGGCAACTTTCATCAAACTCCAACTTAACCATAACAAACGTGCGTCTGCCTTTAGCACTAAACATCCGTGCGCCAGCAACAGCCCTAACCATCTTCATTCCAGTCACAGGTCTGCCAGCTAACCGTTGAATCAAAGGTCTGGCAAGCAAATAGAAAATCAGCAAAGCAGATGTTGGATGACCAGGCAAAGAAAAAACAGGCTTATCCTCCACAAACCCAACAGTCGTAGGCTTGCCAGGCTTAACTGCGATGCCGTAAACAACTATTCCAGGTTTACCAAGCGAATCCACGATTTGCGGAGTATAATCCCTTGGACCAACAGAGACGCCGCCAGAAGTAATCACCATATCCGCTGAAGCTAAAGCAGTCTGCAAAGCCTTAGTTAAAGCCGCTTTGTCATCTGGAACAACGCCGAAGTAAACTGGTTTTGCGCCGCTTTCGATTACTGCTGTGCTTAGGCTGTAAGCGTTAATGTCATAGATTTTTCCCGCAGGCAAAACCTTACCAGGCTCAGTCACTTCACCGCCTGTAGACAAAACCGCAACTATGGGTATTTTGGAAACTTTAGCTGTAGTCAAACCCAAAGCAGCTAAAACACCAATCTCCGAAGATCCCAAAACCTGCCCTTTTCTAAGCACCACTTCGCCGCTCTTTATGTCTGAGCCCTTCTTCATGACGTTCTCGTTCACGGTAACAGCATTGAAAACGTGCAATTCGGCATCTTCTCTTTCCGTGTCTTCAAGCATAACAGCTGCGTTTGCGCCTTCGGGAATTGGGGCGCCAGTAACAATTTCAACAGCTTCACCCTTCGCCAAGAACACTTTCGGCTGCTCCCCAACATTCACGATACCGCAAACTTTCAAGGTTACAGGTTGATTTTCTTCTGCTCCAAAAGTGTCCTCGGCTCTAACAGCGTATCCGTCAACGGTTGAACGGTTAAATGGTGGAATATCAAGGGTTGAAACTACATCTTCACTTAGAACACGATTGTAAGCTTCAAGCAGTACGGTTTCTTCTTCACCTAAAACTGCAGGCTTAAACTGGTCTTCAATCGCTTTTTGCGCCTCATTAAACGTCATAAGCTTCCTAAACACTTAACCCGCAACCTCCAAGCTACCAAACATGTGAACAATTACCGTTTCGCCCTCGCTTACGCCTTCACGATTCTCTGGCACGATAACGAAACCGTTGCTCTGCGTCATGGTAGATATTGACCCTGAACCTTTCGCGCTAACTGGCTCAGCATAAAACTCGCCACCCTTCAAGGTCACGCGGACTCTGACGAAAGTTTTCCTTCCAAGCGCACTAGCAACCCTTCTTGCCAAAGTAGCCTTCAACATCGGCCTCGGCTCCGTTTTGCTCATTCCAAGCAGCCTGCAAACCATCGGTCTTCCGAAAACTTCAAAACCAATTATTGCCGCCACTGGGTTACCTGACAAAATCAAAACAGGCTTGCCCTCCAACACGGCAACAGCTGTCGGCATGGCAGGTCTAAGTGCAACACCATGAACAATTACACCTGGTTCTCCAAGCTTGTTAACTGCGTCGGGCACCAAGTCCAAACCTCCAACGCTTGTCCCGCCAGTGGTGATTACTGCATCCTGAGTCTTGAGGGCTTTTTGGATTTTATCAGCAATTTCATCCACGTCGTCTTTGGCTATGCCATAATCAGTTGTTTCTGCACCAAGTTCTCTACACACGGCTGAAAGCATAATTTTATTTGAATCATAAATCAGATTGCCAGAAAGCAGCGTTCCAACTTCCGCAAGCTCGTTCCCAGTGGCTAAAATGGCAATTTTCGGTTTCTCGACGACTTTTAGTTGGCTGTAACCTAATGCAGCAGCTAATCCTATGTGGTAAGGGTTCAAGCGAACGCCAGCCTTAGCGATAACATCGCCTTTTTTGATGTCCTCCCCCTTCGTGGAGACATTGTCGCCTGGCGCAAGCTGGCTCCAAACCTCTATCTTACCCTCATATTTTCTAGTGTTTTCAAGCATAACCACCGCGTTAGCGCCCTTCGGGATAGGATTTCCAGTCCAAACCTGCCTGACCTGCTTGCTAGTTATTTCTTGGTTTTCGGTTAATTGGAAAGTTGCGGGTTTAAACTGTGAAGCACCAACTGAATCTGCGGTTTTTAGGGCGTACCCATCCATGGCTGACTTGTCGAATCTCGGCAAATCCTCTCGGGCGATTAGGTCTTCGGATAAAACGCGACCTGACGCATCCTTCAAAGACACAGCTAAGACGTTGGGCTTGCCGATTTGCAGTGCATTAAGCCAGCTTTGTAGTGCTTGGTCTGTTAATGTTAATTTTTGGAATCCTTTCAGTTTAACCAAAATGGTTCCCAATACTGCACTAGCGACCTAACGTAAAAAACATATCGAAACAAAAAACACTAAAAAATAACACATTGAGACAAAAATGCTGTCATGTTCGCTCAGCTGTTGCGTAAAGTTCCAGCAGGTCTCTTTTGAACAGTTCAGGCTGGTCTTTATAGGCTGAATGAGCGGCGCCATTGTAGATTAAAAGTTTAGCGTTAGGCAGTTTATCCGCTAGAGTTCTCATTTCTTCTCCTGATATGAAATTGTCTTGTGAACCCCAAATTATCTTAACTGGAAAATTAAACTTGCCATAAAGCTTCAATAAATCTTCGTCAAGTGCTCTGGCAGGCGCAATCAAAAGTAAGCCTTTTACTGGAAACTGAGCGGCATACCTTAATGCTATGTTTCCACCTATGCTGGCGCCGACAAGAACCGGCACTGCTGAACCGAACACATTCTTGACAGCTTCAGCCGCAACCGCCACGTTAGCTTCTGGATTTCTGGTTTTAGGTTGACAATTGCTTCTCAAACCATAAGGCATATCTAAAGCTAAAAACGGCACCCGCTTCTCAATTAATAGTTCTGTTACTCCAATGCGCTGCCAAATATCTATCGTATAAGATAATCCATGAAGAAAAACAATCGGAACACCCGGCGCAGCGAAGTATAAAGCCTGACATTTATGACCAGCAGCAGATAATGTTTTTTCCATAAATTCTACTAAGTTTTCGTTTCTTATAACATTTGACTGCCTAGTAACGGATATGCGAAAAGAATAATAACACTCTAATGTGTCATTAATTGGTGATTTTTTGTCTGTTAAAGTTGGCGATAAAGCGCCAGATTTCACTCTTCCCTCCCAAATGGGCGACAATGTAACACTTTCAGAATTCTTCGGCAAAAAGAACATAGTCTTATACTTTTATCCTAAAGATGAAACGCCCGGCTGCACAAGAGAAGCCTGCAGTTTCAGAGATAGCTACGAAGAACTAACAAATTTGGGTGCTGAAGTACTCGGCATAAGTGGACAAAGTGTGGAGTCCCATAAGTCTTTTGCAACTCATTATGGCTTACCCTTCATACTGCTAAGCGACGAGGGTAACAAGGTGCGCAAACTGTACGGTGTCCCCTCATCTATGGGCATACTTCCCGGACGAGTCACCTACATAATTGATAAGCAAGGCGTTGTCAGGCACATTTTCAATTCCCAAACCCAAACTCAACGGCATGTGGAAGAAGCAAAAAACACACTAAAGGAACTGGAAAAAGAGCAGCAAGGCACCGCTTAAGTGGAGAAGCCGGCTAGTTGCTGAATTTATACAATACCCTCACACGAAAAATCGAGCCATTCAAACCCGCTGAAGATATGCAGGTTAAAATGTACACTTGCGGTCCATCAACGTATCAGCAACCTCACATAGGAAACTATCGCACTTTCCTCTTTGAAGACATACTTCAACGATACATGGAATACTCAGGTTACAGCGTTAAGCGCTTGATTACGTTAACTGATGTGGAAGACAAAGCCATAGCAGAGGCAAAAAAAGAAAATCTCACCATTGAAGAACTGACAAGAAAAAACGAAGCCGTCTTCTTCCAAGACTTCAAACTCCTGAAAATCAAAACGCCAGACTACGCCATAAGGGCTTCTTCAGCGGTGGACCAAGCGGCAAAATTAATCGCTCAGCTGTTAGAGAAAGGCTACGCGTACTGGTACACGTACAAGGGTGCAAAAAACGTTTATTTTGACCCATTAAAATTCAAAGGCTTTGGAAAACTTGCGCATTTGGACATGAGTAAGTGTCCGAAAAAGAAACGCCGTTTCCACAAGGACACGTACCCTGGCACACCCTGGAACATGGGTGATTTTATTATTTGGGATGACTGCAAACAAGACGCAGTTTGTTATGCGGCGCCGATTGGCAGTGGCAGGCCAGCGTGGAATATTCAAGACGCAGCCATAGTAACCAAACATCTTGGCTTCACGATTGATGTTGCTTGCGGCGGAATCGACAATTTGGTCAGGCATCACGATTATACGCTTGCCATTGCAGAAGCCGTTAGCGGCAAAGAGTTCTCGCGTTACTGGCTTCACGGCGGTCACCTTTTCGTGAACGGCAAAAAAATGTCTAAAAGCACAGGTAACGTGATTTGCACAGGCGACATCTTAGAGAAAGGTTTTAGCGGCGAACATTTAAGGTTCTTTCTCACATATGGACCCTACAGGGAAAAACTAAACTTTACCTTTGAAAAGTTGGCTGAAACCAGTCGAAAACTGGATTCCTTCAAAAGCATGGTTAAAGAGTTACAAAAGCCAAAACCAGACAAGCCCAATGCAGAGACAGAGACGGAGAGGGTGAATGGTACTATCGTTTCCGTCTTCGAGAACGGCATGAATAACGATTTAGACGTGAAAACTGTTTTTGACAGCCTATACGAAACAATCCATAGGGCATACAAGATGCGTGAGTCATTAAGGGTTAAAGACGAAAAAAATATAATGGATAATTTGCGCAGGATTGACTCTGTACTTCAATTTATCTTTTAGTGGCGCTTAATGCTTAGACTAATTCACCTACCAGTTTAACTCTCTGAAAATTTTCTTCCTTATGCGGAGCCATCTCTAATTCTTCAGTTAAGTCTTTGCCCGCTTGATGCATTCCCAAGTGGTCTCCATCAAGCCAAAAGCCGCTTTCCGAGACATCGTAGACTTTTCCTTTATAGGCGAAGTAGGCTGGTTTACCATTTTTTCCGTTATTTTCTTCAAGTTCTTGCATGGTTACCTTTTTTTGTTCAGTCAAAGAAATCACTTCTTATACACTAAAGTTGAAGAGCTTGCATTTAAAATGTTTACGCTTAATTTCTTATGCTGGGACCGGTTGATGGTTAGTATGCTGTAATCCTGTTGTGGAAGTAGTGATAAGGATGGTTTTGCCTATCAAGTTTTGGGCTATAACGTTTACTTTTGCCATTCCACCATGAAAATTGAAGCTTAACTGGTTAAAGTTTGTTTGGTTTGATTTGTTTGATTGGTTAATATTCCCGGAGTAAAACGCCGAAAAAATGAAAACGCTTACAATTACTGCCACGACCACTACGGCTATCAAAATAATGACTGGTACCAGAAACGGGTTTTTCTCCATTGGCCTTGCTGGCGGAGGTGCAGGAGTGGAAGTGGCAACTGGTGTCCCGCATTTATGGCAGAACCGCGCGTTTTCTTCCAGCTTGGTTCCGCATATTCGGCAGTAAGGCAACTGCGTGAAACCTCAAGCTACGGGTAGTGCAACTTAAAATTTAAGCATTACCAATTCTTTGATTTTTTTGTGCTGTTACCTCATTTGTTCATTAAAAGTAATATTGTATGCAGATATAATGCGATTAACCTTTTAGGTCGTGCTCGCCAAGCTTTAGTAGTATTTTCTGGTGCAAAGGATCTTTTAGAATTAATGTAGTGGAGCAAGCTTGTCAGCGTTGTTATCACTCATAGAATTTTAGAGGGCTTATTGGAATTTAAGTTTTCTTAATTCCTCATCTGTGAGGTATGGGTACCCATACTAGGTATGGGGGGGCATACTTGATGTTTTTTCCTCAGCTTTTGCTCATCATAAGCCTAGTAATTTTAATAAGGGCGGCACTAAACGGTTTGTTGGAGATACATTTGCCTGAAAAAGTTCTAGTTACATCCGCTTGGCCATACATCAACGTCACACCCCACCTCGGGAACCTTGTCGGCTCAGTCTTATCAGCCGACGTTACAGCCCGATACTACAGGTTACGCGGCGACGACGTGTTGATGGTGAGCGGCTCAGACACA
>CAWJIN010000026.1:0-4677 GCA_963842865.1 Candidatus Bathyarchaeota archaeon
CGGAGATAAGCGTGATCCCGCTGTATCCGTTTAAGTAGCACCCCACCACCTTCATCGTAATCGCCAGCTCGTCTTCATTCGGGTCAACACGAAGCGTTGTCTCTTTTGTCTCTGTCTTTTTCTTCGCGCCAGGATAAATAACCAAAGAGCGGTCACGTTGAATGGCAAATGAGACAACATCACCTTTCTTCAATTCGTTTAGCTGCATCCAATTTTTGGGAAGAGAAATTACCAAAGAAGACCTGCCAAGCGACATAACCCTTCGTTCCATACCATCCCTCAACCTACGTATATACGCGCCTTAATTCATATAAACTAAGCATATATGAATACATTCAGTATTAACCTTGGCTAACAGGTATGCGCGCTTCCCTCATTCGATGGGTGAAGCTTAACCTTATATTCGCAGAATGGCATTTTTGTTTTGTGTGAAGATTATGGGGCGTATTTTCTTTGATGAAGGAGAAAGCTAAGAAAGATAAGACACCGCTGTTAGAACTTGTTTCTTTAAAAAACAAGACAGCACTGATAACGGGCTCTGGAACAGGCATTGGAGAAGCTATTGCGTATAGGTATGCTGAGGCTGGCGCCAATTTGGAACTTGTCGATTTGAACGAAGAGCGACTAAACAACGTAAAAGAAGATCTCAGACAGTTTAACACGGAAATAAGTATACACAAAATCAATCTTTCCAGACAGGAGGAGATAGATGTTCTTTGGCAGAAACTAGAAGGAAAAGAGCCAGAAATACTGGTGAACAATGCGGGGATTTATCCTGACAAGTCCTTTTTGGATGTTGATGCTGCGTTCTTAAAAAATGTGATGGATGTCAATTTGAACTCGGTTTTTTGGATGTGCCAGCACATGATAAGAAGCAGACTCAAAAAAGGCGGAATAATCATCAATATGGGCTCAATTGAGGCTGTGATGCCTTTGAAAGAAGGGCTTTCTCATTACGACATTAGCAAGGCGGGGGTTATGGTGCTTTCAAGAGCCTTAGCCAGCGAATATGGCAAACATGGTTTCAGGATAAACGTTCTTGTTCCAGGTGGAATATGGACATCAGGCACTAAGAACGTGGCAAAAGAGGCAATGAAGTTCAAACCGAATGTGATAATGTCGGGCATAGAGTACAACATGAGAACGCCTCTGGGCAGAATGGGAAAACCTGATGAAATTGCGCGGATGGCTTTAGTTCTGGCAAGCGACTTGTCGAGTTATGTGAATGGAACCTTGATAGTTGTTGACGGAGGTTTTCTCTCAGCATAGAAACCTGCAGTTACCTTTTCCTTTTTTATCAAGAGCAAATAAGTTGCGCCTGCTACCATCGTTATCGCTATCACTATGACTGCTACTACTTGAAAACGCTTTCAATCCTGTCACAAGCTTCCTCTATCTTTTCCTTCGGTTGAGTCAGGGCAAATCGAACATGATTTTCTCCGCATTTACCAAAACCAACCCCTGGCGTGACCACCACTCCAACATTCAGCAGTCTGGTCGTGAACTCCATCGAATCGGAGTTGCATTTTAGCCAAAGGTAGAAGGTGGCTTTTGGTTTGTCGCATTTGAAGCCCAATGAGCACAATCGTTCAATGAGCACATCTCGCCTCTCTTTGTAAACTTGGTTGTTTTTTTTCAAGAAACCCGGCGGTTCATTGTTCTTATAGCTTTGAAAAGCCTTAACCGCTACTTTTTGAATGTAAACTGGCGGTCCAGAATCTATTTGAGATTTGACTTTAGTTAAGCCGCTGACGAGTTGCTTGTTGCCTACGGCTAAGCCGATGCGGTCGCCTGTCATGTTGAAGGTTTTTGAAAGCGAGTGAAATTCGATGGCCACGTCCATGGCGCCGTCAACTTCCAGTATGCTGGGTGCGCGGTAGCCGTCGTAGGTGATTTCTGAGTAGGCGTTGTCATAGCACAGGATGATGTTGTTGTCTTTGGCAAAGTCTACTGCTTCTCTGAGGAAGGCTTTGTCAACTGTGGCTGCTGTCGGGTTGTTGGGATAATTGAGAAACATCATCTTCGCATTCTTGACGTTTACCGCTTGAAAATCAGGCTTGAACCCGTTTTTCTCAAGCAGCAGCAGTGGCACTGCTGTGCCGTCGCAGAGGATTGTGCTGCCGTTAGCGTAGACTGGGTATGCTGGGTCAGGAACTAATACTCTGTCGCCTGGGTTTATGAATGCCCGAGCAATGTTTGCTATGCCTTCTTTGGAGCCTAAAAGCGCAATCACTTGGTCTTGCTGCAGGTCAACGTTGAATCGTTTCTTGTACCAGCCTGCTACTGCTTCTCGGAAGTCTGGTTCGCCTTGGCTGAAAGAGTAATTGTGATTCTTCAGGTTGGCGACTTCTTCCTTTAGCGCCTCAATGACAAATTTTGGCGGCGGAAGATCAGGGTCACCAATGCTTAACGAGATTAAGGCGATACCTTGCGATTTTTTTTCCTTAATAATTTTTTCAATTTCAGCAAACAGATAAGGCGGTAACCGTTTTATTCTGTCAGCATATTCAAACGTCATGTTTATACCTCTCCAAATAGCGTTCCCTCAAAAACTTTTTCAGCTGCTCCACTCAAAAACAAGTTTTCAGCCACTTCCACCTGCAAATCACCGCCCAGCAAGTGTACAGTAACTCTGTTTCCCACTTTTCCAAGCTTGTTTGCAGCAGCCACGGCAGCGCAGGTTCCTGTACCGCACGCTAACGTTTCACCGCAACCCCTTTCCCAAACACGAACTTTCAACTCATTGGGGTTTAGGACTTGAACGAAGCAGACATTGGTTCTTTTCGGAAAAACATTATGATTCTCAATTTTTCGTCCGATGCGCTCCACTGGAAAATCGTCTACTTTGTCAACGAATATTACGCAGTGCGGATTGCCCATTGAAAGGCACGTTACCTTGAAGACTTTGCCATCAACCTCTAAGTTCTCGTTGATGCATGTACCTTGCCCGATCATGGGAAGGGAGCTTCTTTCCCAGTTTGGCACGCCCATGTCCACTTTGACAGCGCTAACCTCCCCCTGTCGCAGGGTTAACCAGACATGCTTTAAGCCCGAAAGTGTTTCAACTGTGAACTCCTGCTTTGGGACGATGCCGTTTTCGTAGCAGTACTTGGCAAAGCACCTTATCCCGTTGCCGCACATTTCTGCTTCGCTACCGTCAGCGTTGAAAATTCGCATTTTAACATCAGCCGCTTTAGAGTTAGAAACCTGTAAGAGCCCGTCTGCTCCGACCGAGAAGCGCCTTTCACAAAGCCTCTTAGCTAATTCTGCAGCTTGCTTACCGCTAATTTTTTCGTCTCTGTTGTCGATTACTATGTAATCGTTGCCTAAACCATGCATCTTCCAGAAACGCATCAAGGGCACTCTGCCATCCGCTGATTAGCGGTTAAATTATCAAGCTGCTCTCGCTCTCTAATGACCACTGATTTGCCTTGCCTAATGAGGACTTCTGCAGCTCTGGGTCTTGCGTTGTACTGTGAACTCATGCTGAAACCGTATGCTCCAGCGTTCAAAACCGCCAGTAAGTCACCCTCCTCGATCACAGGTAGCTTTCGGTCTTTGGCTAAGACGTCGCCTGACTCGCAGATTGGACCGACTACATCATAAGTTTCCTCATCCGCCGCTGAAAGCTTGTTTGTGACTAGTATTGGATGATAGGAACCATACATCGTTGGCCTAACCAGCGTGTTAAAGCCTGCATCGACACCGACGAATTTCTTTGATGGCGTAACCTTAACAGTATTAACGGTTGTTAGGAGGATACTTGCGTCGCACACTAAATATCTGCCTGGTTCAACGCACAAAAACGGTTTACCGAGACCATACTCAGCAACCTTACCCTTGAAAGGAGCCACCACTTTCGAGGCGAACGCTGCCAAATCGAACTCTTGGTCATCTGGCTTGTAAGAAACCCCGAAACCGCCGCCGATATCGATGAATTCAAACTCGATTCCTATTTCATCATGAACCCGCTTAGCTATGCTCAACAGTTTATCCACCGCCAAAACGTAAGGTTCTACGTCAAGAATGCCCGAGCCAATGTGCATGTGAATGCCAAATCGTTCAACCCTTGCCTTCTTAGCAGTCGCATAAGCCTTTAGAGCGTCTTCTTCCGTTAAACCGAACTTTGAGTCTGGACCAGCAGTTATACAATGGCTGTGATGGCCTGCGCCGATTTCTGGGTTAACACGAACCGACAATGTCGGCGGCACTGCAATCTTCAGTAGCCTATCAAGCTCTGATTGAGAATCCACGTTTACCGTAATGTTGGCGTCTGCTAGAACTTTTAACTCGTCGTTTCTGACGCTGGTTCCGGTGAACATAATGCGCTCTTGTGTGTATCCGCTGATTAAGCCCATGAACACTTCGCCGGGGCTGACAGTGTCTAAGTATGCTCCTTGTGACTGGAGAATTTTGAGCACTGTAAGGTTGGAATTGGCTTTTGCGGCATAATAGACCCGCACATGCTTGTAATTGCGGATTAAAGCGTCATGAAGTCGATTATAATTATCTCTGATGCGTTTCTCGCTTACTACGTACAAGGGAGTATCGTATTTTTCAGCTAACTCCTTAACTGGGCAACCATCAAAGAACAAGCTGCCTTTTCGGTTCTCTAAGGGTTCCCGAAGCCTTCTTTTGACCATCTTGTTTACACCAGATTCAATGTGTTATTGTTTG
>CAWJIN010000027.1:0-16479 GCA_963842865.1 Candidatus Bathyarchaeota archaeon
GATGATTTTGAAGGCAAATTTTCAAGCAAAACAAAGATTGCCTGCTTAAGCCATGTTTCAAACGTTACAGGCATAATTAACGATGTCAAACGAATTGCAAAAGTTGCACATGACAATGGCGCGTTAATGCTGGTTGACGGCGCACAGTCAGTACCGCACTTGGCGGTTGATGTTCAGGATTTGGATATGGATTTTCTGGCTTTCTCTGGACATAAAATGCTTGGACCTACAGGTATCGGAGTGCTTTATGGCAAAAAGGAACTGCTTGAAAAGATGGCGCCATTCCAAGGTGGAGGGGAAATGATAAAGGAAGTAGAGTTTAGCCAAGGCAAGGGCTGTAGCATAATATGGAATGACCCGCCGTGGAAGTTTGAAGCAGGCACGCCTAACATTGGCGGCGCCATTGGCTTAGCTGAAGCCGTAAAGTATCTTGAAGCTATTGGCATGGACGATGTGCTAAGCCACGAGAAAGCGTTAACTAAGTATGCAGTTGAACGCATGCAAGAATGCAATAAAGTTACGATTCATGGTTCCCTCGACCTTTCTAATAAATGCGGCATAATACCCTTCAGCGTTAAAGGATTATCGTCACATGATGTTGCACTTATCTGTGACAATTACGGAATAATGATACGAAGCGGTTACCATTGTGCACAACCACTGCATCAACAAGTTCTAAAGCTGCAATCCTCAGACCGTGCAAGCTTTTACATATACAACACACAAGAGGAAATCGACCATTTCGTTGAAGTTTTAAAGGAGATCGGGCAACTCTAATGGCGACCGTTGAAGATTACGTGTCGCGAATTGAAGGAACATGCGGTGAAGAAAAAGACGTCATAGTAGTTTTTAAGTACGATAAGAAAGATGAAGCAATCGCACGCATTTTAAAGAAAGCCCAATTGAAAAATACCATAGCTGGAATAATTTTTGAATTAACTTTTCAAGACACTTCTTTCCGGCTGTACTCCAGCGGAAAAGCTATTTTTAGAAGCATCAAGAATAAGCAAGAACTGAATAATCTCCTTGCCAATCTTCTACTTTAGGCGCCAATGCAGGTTCAGCTTGTTACTTGTTTGGCTAAGCGAAGCTTCAATCGTATCTTATTTCTGCTCGCCCAGTTCAAAACTGGAATAAGCGGACCCTTAAGCGACTGTGGCAAGGCATCTTTAAACTCCCTATGCAACCCCAAGCGTATAGCAACTCTGCCTTTCCATGTTATAGGTACGTAGTAACGTGTTATCGGGAACTTGACAAACCCGTTGCTTTCTTTAAACTTATCAAGTGACGGGTGATTACCTATTCTTCCGTACATAAGCCACCGCTCGCCTTTGGATGCGCAAGCTTCAACCGCCTTAGCAAGAAGCGCATTGTTTACTGCTTTATCCCAGTGCTTCTGCATTGAAAGAATCTGAGAAATAATAGCTATGCTGTCACCATGGATTATTTGGATGAACCCCACAAGCTCTTCTTGCAAAAATGCGCCGATGAACGTGGAGTTTTGGGCTACAGAAATGTTCCAAGCGACTGAATCTAGCGATTCACCATAATGCGGAAAAGCTCGCTCTTGCCTTATGGGGGTTTCATTGTAAATTTTCCAAACCCCTTCAGTAAATTTCTCGCTTGGCTGGACGACAGCTACTTTTATGCCGCTTTTCTCCGCACGCCTGACCATGTTTCGCGTCTTCTTTCCAACGTTGCTCCACCAAGCGTCATAGTCTTTTATTTCAAGCAAGCCAACGTTATCTTCACTTTTAATCCAAGCGCTTGGTGGATTAGGGATTGGACAACACCATTTTCGCTCAAGAAAAGTAAAAACATCTACATCTCTTTCGCTTAGCTTCTCAATAAACTCGTCTGTTGGCATATTATTTTTTCCGTACTCTTTAGTGTCATTGGCTATTTTGGCGAAAGCTCTTTTCCTTACATGTAAAGTTTCAAGCTCCTTATCTACCTCTAAAATACTTTTTAAAACATCATAAAATGGTCCTCTATGGCTTTTTTCTCCCTTCTTAAAGAGCCAATCAGGATGAATAGACAAAACATGATTTTCATTAATCCATTCCGCCGCCTCTTTTTTAGTTCCATCTAAACCACGATAATAACGTACAGTGTCTAAACTATTGGAAGTAAAATAATCATGAAAAGATTTTAAGTGGAAATCATTAGGAATCCTAGCCTTTGTCTCCTCAATTGTCTCCCCAATTTTTCGCCCCCACAACAACTGGGCAATTAACCGTGAGGTTCCATGAATGGTATAGTACTTTACCGTTCGGTTGGTTTCATTTTCTAAGATTTTCCATTCGCGATAGGGGTCGTTTGCAACGTGCAGAGCTACCTCATGCCTGTCCGGATTTAGCAAATCGAGCAGTTTTTTGTCTGGGATTGTGTATGGTGTAAAGAACCAGTAAGCCATAACTTGTTTTGGCGACTCATTAACCATTTTAGCAATGACTTGAGCATTTTTCAAGTAATCTTTGCCTTTTCTTTTCTTGATTCCTAAGCGCGCGCCCACTATGTAAAGAAAGCTTTTAGCCCTCGATGGGTAAGGGTAATCTACGTCGATTCTTAGCTTTATCATTGCATCTTCATTTGCCAACTAAGTGGAAATGCTATTTTAGTTATAAACCCTCTGCCATTAAAAGACTAGATGAATTTGCAGAAAATATTTGCAAGTTGACCCGCTATCTTGTTGGCCTCAAATTGATGTAAAACCCATTCCCGCCCGTTTCTGCCGAAAGCATCCCTTTCTTGATTGTTTATTATTAGCTCTTCTAGGGCAGACTCAAGTCCACGCTGGTCGTTGGGTTCGACCAGAATGCCAGTAGCGCGGTTTTTGACGATTTCAGGTATTGAGCCGGTTGAAGTTGAAACGACGGGTTTTCCACAAGCCATAGCTTCGACTATTGAATAACCGAACTGCTCGGCCCAGGTTTCGGTTGGAATACTTGGCAAGCAGAATAAGTCTGCTATATTGTGAATTTGAGGCATATTGGAATACTCGATGCTGCCCAGCAACTTCACTTTGTCTGCGATTTTCAGGTTTGCAATAAGCCTGTTTATTTGAAGTTGCATGCTCGAAGAACCTGAACCGACAACTATGAGTTCAACGTTTTGGACATTTCTGAGCAGCATTGAAAAAGCATTTAAGAGGCTAAATATGCCCTTTTCAGGAACCAACCGTCCGACAAACAGAATTCTTATCGAATCTTTAGAAATACCTAGTTTTTTAGCTACTTGCTCGTTTCTTTCAGCAGGCTTAAACCTCTCGCAATCTATCCCGGCAGGCACCACCGAAATCCTGTCAGGACCAACACCCTCGATGATTAGTGCTTCTTTGGCTTTTTCTGTTATGGCGATAAAATGGGTTGCGTATTCGCGATTATACTTCTTGATTTTTGAATAAGGAAGCGCTTCTACGTTTTTGGGTATGTTTTCCCATTCCATAACTATCGTCGGGATTCCGGTCTTTACTGCTTGGTAAGTGTACGGGTACCACATGTCAGCTGAATAAATTATGTCGAGGTCTGATGTTAGTTTCTTCAGGTTAAATACTCGAAGGTTCCATGAGCCAAAGTTGTATTTTGTCACTTTACCCGCGACTGATAATAGCGGCCGAAGCTTCCCTTTGGTTAAGGTCTTGAAGTTGTGCCCGACTCTTACTGGAAAGTGAATTTGTGACAGGTTAACCGTATTATCGTAAGTGGTGATACCTATCGGCTGAAAGCCATACTTCGGAAGTTTCTCGAAGCACTGCCCTTCATACGGATTCAGACTGGGACCTCTTAAGATACCCACTTTATACAAGGTTAATCACTCTAAGCATGTTGATTCTGCATTTGGAAGTCAATAATGTAGTCCAGACATAATAATTTATCACATAAAAGCCAAGAAACCCGTTAACTCTTATGCTGCGCTCGATCTGAGTTCTGGTTGAAAGAGTCGCGATATATTGGAAACTAGTCCAAATCCGCCAAATTATAAACAGCACTACTATTTGACTATAAGGCTGCGTTATAGCTTACTAGTACGTCTTCAAAAAAACAAACCATCGATTCTAATCGATCAAGGTTTGTACATGGGACCAGATGCTATTTTGGAAGACTTCGGGATTTAGAACTGAGATTTTACCCCATAGTTCTTTGCGCTTCTGCTCCCAATCTAAGCTTTCATCTGCTGATTCCATGCAGCGAACAATTTTATCTTTCAAATCATCATAGCTTGACCACCTTAATTCTTCAGGGATAAACTCTTTCATTCCTCCACTGTTGTGAACTAAAGTAATGCACCCACTTGCCAGTGCTTCTATTGGTGCTATGCCGAAGTGTTCTCCTTCCATTAAATGGACGTAAACCCGAGAGTCATGAAGCATGTTGACTAAGTCTGAACCAGGCAAGTTAGTCTTCAACGTAAAGTTTTGGGGAAGCTTTTCTGAGAATTTATTAAACCAGGCTTTTTCCCCCTCGATTAATCCGCCAACACTTACAAACTCGTAAGATGGCAAATCAGCGGCTAACTTTTTCATTATTTCATGTCTTTTCGCTGGAATAAAACGAGCGATATAGATTACTCTTTTACGCCGTTCTGATAGGGGTTTATCGCACCAAAAATTATCCAAGTTTACAGGTGGGTAAACAACAATTGGGTCTTTCACACCGTGACTTTTCCAGTAACGTTCAATCATTTCTCCTGTATAGTTGCTGTTGCAGAAAACCATGTCAAGTTTACTTATTCCTTGTTCAACCCACTTCTTAAACAGCCAGAGGTAAAGTCTCCTTCTCAGCCTAGCCCTGCCATAGTCAAAGTGTATTTCTGGAAAGTGAACATAAGCAATGTTCTTCTTACCCTTATTTAGGAAAACAGGTTCAAACGGAGCAGATGACTGCGTGGAAAATAAGTAGTCATATTCTAAGCTGCCTCTATACTTTTTTAGTAATTTTACAAAATGGCGGCGTCTTTTATAGATGGTGAATGGAGGCTCAACCTCAATTCTTTTTCCCAATGAACGAACAATAACGCTTTTAGGAAAATCTTCACCTACAATTTCTCTGTACCTGTCAGCGTCAAAATCAAAAGTTAACAATTCCACGTTTTGACCGTGAGCGACTAGGGTTTTGATTACATTATGACAAACTCTTTCGCCCCCGCCGTAAACGTCTAAGTATGGGTGAACTACAAGGAATTTTGCCAAGCCACTCTCAACCCAATTTACACTTTCCTGATTATTTGAATGCGTTATTTAGTTGAACTTAATGAAGTTTACTTACAAGCTTCATCCGTTGATGATGCCCGAACCTTTGAAATGTAAATTTCCTAATTTTTAGGTAAATTTTAAAAGGATGAGTTTTTGCTCTTCCTTGAAAAAAGCTTATGTTGTAAGTGACATACATTACTGTTCAGAATAGGGCTGTTAGATGAAAATTAACTTTAATACTTTGGGATTATCCTCCGGTGGTGGAAATCGAGTAATTATTGAACTATCTAACAGATTAGTGGACAGAGGTCATGACGTTTCTATCACAGCAATAACTTTAAACAGGTTTAAATGGTATGGAAAAGAGAACATTAAAGCAAAACTTAATACTGCTTTTCCATCAGTTATTACGCGCATAATACGCCAGAAAATTCGGCATGAAAATTTTTTAGATGTCCAAACGGATCTCCTTCGGAAAATTACGCCTGATTGTGATATTAATATTGCAACTTTTTGTTTAACGGTTGCTCCGACCATCAATAGTAACAAAGGCAAAGCATTCTATCTTGTTCAAAACGATGAAACCTTATTTTTTAAAGATCCAAAGTTGATAAAATTAGCTAGCGATTCCTATGATTTACCAGCAATTAAGTTATGTGTGAGCCATTGGCTTCAACAAAAAACAGGCGGTGAATATATCGGAAATGGAGTTAATACAGAAGTGTTTAAACCACAAACTTCTTTCGGTGAAAAAGAACCAAACTCCGTTCTCTATTTTTACAGAGGGTTCCCTGCCAAACAAGACGGCTTGGCGTTAGAGTGTCTAAGTAAACTTTATGAAAAGAAAAAAGCAAAAATTCGCATAGTTTCTCAGAATAATTTTACTAAGACTGTTAACCCCATGTTTCCTTTTGAGCTACATGTAGACCCGCCCGATAGTGTACTTTCAAAACTTTATTCGTCAACAAGAGTACTTTTATTTACAAGTTTGTTTGAAGGCTTTGGTTTACCTCCGCTTGAAGCATTAGCTTGCGGAACAAACGTTGTTTCTACGCCTTTCACTGGGAACGAATTTTTAGTTGATAAGGAAAACTGCTTTTTAGGAAGCACCCGAGATGAACTTGTGGCTCATATTCTTGAGCTTTTAGAAAATGATGAATTGTCCATGAAACAGATTTCAAATGGAAAAAACACGGTTGACGACCATAATTTTGATAAAGTATTAGATAGACTTGAAAGAGTGTTTAACAAGAATGTTTGATAAAGTCCATATTCTGTCGGTTGTTTTATGGGAGGGGTAGGATTTGAAAGTTGATTTAGTAATTTGGACTCTTAACGGTGAAAAAACTTTACCTGTTGTTCTTGCGCGCATAAATAAGGTTGTTCCTGAAGATGTTGTTAATCGGAAATTGATTGTGGATGATGGCAGCAAAGACAACACGGTTAGCATTTCAAAAAAGTTTGGTTGGGAAGTTCTAAAAAATGAAGGCAAAGGCATAAGCGATGCAGCCAATACTGCTCTTAAACATGTTGAAACTAATTATTTTTGTAGTTTTGAACAAGATGTTTTTTTATCCAGTGATTGGTGGAAAAAAGTTTCTTCTTTAATTTTGAACAAAGATGACGTTGCAGCAGCGTGCGGGCTGCGCTTCCTTCCTAGAAGCAATTTTTGTTCAAGTATTGAACCGTACCAGTTGACTAGGAAAGACACCGATTTTTATGGCGGTTACGGAAAAACACTGGATAATACGATTTGGAATACTGAGATTTTAAGGTCGGTTGGGGGGTTTCCAAAGGTCAATTTTGCTGGTATTGACACTTATCTTTTTAATTTGCTTGACTTAAAAGGATACAAATGGTTGGTAGATTATGATGTTAAAAGTTTGCACTTACATCCTGGAGGTCTTTTGAATGAGTTTAAACATTATTATTTTTATGGGTTAAGTTTACCTGAGATTTATAGTCGTCTTAAAAAATTCAGTACCTTCTATGAAAATGAAAATTTGAGATCCCTTTTTCTAAGATTTCTTAAATCGCCAATTTCTAGTTTTAAAATGGCTTTGAAAATGCATGATTCTAGATTAATGTTTTGTTATCCCATTATCAGATTGTGCTGGCTTTTGGGGTATATACGTGGGGTAAGTTGGCAGAATATTAGTCAATGATATGAAATTTTAAGCTTTCATATTGATTGAATGAAATTGTAGTGAACCCAGTTCCGTTCGCGTGCGAATCAACCAGAACCTCACCCTTAATTCCATTTAGTGTTGCTTTTCCACTCGTCACAATTTTTTTTGGGCGCTGGAAAACATAAATGCTATTTTTTAAATTCTTTAAATAACATCTGCAGCCCCTTTGTTAAATCGACAGCAGCTCTAAAACCCAAGTTCTCTGCAGTCTTAGTTGGGTCGCCATAGTTGCTTCGTATGTCGCCTAACCTTGCAGGTCCATGCTTAACGTTTAGGTTTTTTCCAGTAACTGTCTTCAGAGTGTCAGCAAGCTGATTAATGCTTGTGGGCACGCCCGTGCAAACATTAAAAACCTCGCCTTTCAGTCCTTCTTGCTCTAGCGCTAAGATTACGGCTTTGACGATGTCGCTTACATGTATGAAATCTCGAGTTTGCTCTCCGTCGCCATCAATGGTTAAGACTTCGCCGTTTATGATTTTCTGAAGAAACTTGGTGATAACACCGCTGTAAGGACTATTTTCGCTTCTTAGGCCATAAATATTGAAAAACCTCAATATGATTGTCTCAAGCCCAAAGCAACTTGCAAATGCACTGCAGTATGCTTCGCCAGCAACTTTTGACGCTGCGTAAGGAGAAATCGGGTGGAGGATACTGTTTTCTTGAAGTGGTAGAGTCTTCGCATCACCGTAAACAGCTGTTGAAGAAGCAAAAACAAACTTCTTTACATTATGCTTGATTGCCCCATGAAGCATGTTGAAGACTCCATTTACGTTAACTTCATGATTTTGAATTGGATCCGCAACGGAAGCTGAGATATCTATTAAGGCAGCAAGATGAATGATAGAGTCAATCCCGTCAAAAATCTCATTTGGAATGGGCTTATCTCGTATGTCTCCGCGCTGAAACGCAAACTTAGGATGATCAAGTACTCCGTAAAGGTTCTCCAACTTTCCATTAGATAAATTATCCAACACAGTTACGGAGTGGCCTAATTCAAGAAGTCGGGGAACCAGATGCGAGCCTATAAAACCTGCGCCGCCAGTAACAAGAACATTTCTACGAGTTTTGTTCATAATACTCCTTCAATGTTTAGGACTTAAAAATTAATATTGCTTTCGTACAAAATGTATTTATAAAAAAATTTTGTATTTATTTAGCTGGTGCTTTTAGTCCACGTAGTTGTAGTTATGCTTTTAACGTAACTATTTCAACTGTAAATAGTACTCCTCCTCCCCGTCTGGAAAAACTTGTTTTGGGTTGTTTTTTCGGTTTAGGGCTTGAATTAGGGTTAGTTGCAGTATTTTCGGTAAATTTTGGTATATAAAGGGTAAAAAGGCATTAAGGAGTGCTTGCCTTCGAGCCAGCATGTTCAAAATCAAATTGCAAAAGGAAACCGAATTGCTTGCCATCTAATTGGTTTTTGTTGTTTCATCTTAATGTTGAGTAAATCTTTAGGAGCTTCTGAACGAGTACGGGAGCAGAATGAGTAACATTTACATAGTTAAGTTGTTCCTTTATTCTGTTTTCCTTTTCATTTTGGTTGCCAAGAAGTCTCGAGATTATTTCCGCGGTTGCAACAGGATCTTCTAGCTCTTCCAAGGGGCATGATGGAAAGAACTTCTTTGGAACGGAGTGCACGACCGGACGCCCGCACGCCATGGCTTCTATCGCTATAGTATCTAAATGTTCACGTCCAGCGGCGAAACTCCCCAAAACTAGGTCACTTTCCCAGAACAGTTCATTCATTGTGCCATGAGGAACTTTGCTAATAAAATCGATGTCCAGCTTAAGCTCTTTTGCTAGTTGCTTTGTTTTTTCCAGATCTTTTCCCGCGTTAAAGCTCTTGACCTTTATCTTTTCTGGAACTAGTGATACTGCCCGTAGCAACTTGTCTGTGCCTTTTACGTTAAAGTCAGGGACCGATGCCAAAAAAACATAATATTCAGGTCTTTTTTCGGGCAGTGCTTTTGGGAAAAAAAATTCGGGGTCAAAAGGTATGGGAAAGTACTCTGCAGTTCCGTTGTATTCTTTTGCAGTGCTAAGAACTGTGGGTTGGGCTACAAGTATCTTATTGCAGCTCTTTAAATTATTTTTTACGATTCTGCCCCATTTTCTGCTTCGCAATGTTTCGCGCAGGTCACTCCCATGCGCGTGGCCGACGAGAGGTTTCTTGCCTAAGTGTGAGGCAATATAGCAGTCCTGAAGCAGATAGTGAACATGATAAAGATCACCCTTGGCCCCGAGAATCTTGTAGGCTATGCCGAAAGTTTTGTTCCAGAGTCCTCGTGTTCTCTTGATGTGCTGCTTTTCGAGGTCTGCTGGGAAATACTTAAGCAGAGTTTCTCCAACATAAGCGCAATCATTAATCATGACAACTTTCATCGGCACACCCAAACCATGCTTGATCTCATTTAGGCACTTGTTTCTTTTAACGGTAACGATTTTCGCCTAGCTAAAGCTCGAGTTGTTTGCGTTATTCTTTTCTGATCAGCCACGATCTTCTTGATATCGCCTATTTTCTTCTCCAGCGCCTTTACTCTTTTAGCAATTTTAGCAATTTCTTTTTGAGTGGTCTTATCTTTAACCTCTTCTTTTCGTTTTTCATTCGACTCCAAAATCAGCCGCAAAAACTCCGAGTCATAAGCCGCCAATAGCAATTCAGTGTTCGGTATCAAACAGTGCCCGCCAATCACGCCTGGAAACATAACAGGCCTATCAAACCTCAAAAGATGCGTATCCTCAAGGAAATCAACCGTTTCATCGAAATCAGCGCCAAAAGCCTTGGAAATGCGATGCATCTCTTGAAAACAAGCAATCATCCATGCACGGTATGTAGTCTCAAAAAGTTTAGCCAACTCGGTTTCCGTACAGCTTTTGAGAACCTTGACTTTTAGGCCTAGTTTCTCAAAGTGGGCACGAGCAGCCTGTGCCGCTGGCGCATTTGCGCCGCCAACATACTTAGTCCAACGCTTCATTTCCCACTTCATATGCTCAGCACTTTTATGTACACCACGAGACGGTGAATGGGCGACAAGGCACGTGCATCTTTCTGCTACTTTCATTGTGGTTCCTGGAGAAACAGTGCTGTCAATGATTGTGAGTTTTGGCTTAAACTCTTCAATGTAGCCAACGACTATGTCTGCAAAGTTTTGTTGGTTACTGCAGGGTAGGCAAATGTGCATTGTGTCTATTTGATCTGGAACATTTTTTCTGCTTTGACCTAGCTCTTGCATTTTTGTTTGATCCAAATCCAAGCCGTAAACAGCAAAACTCTTTTTCGCATCATTCAACAACGCAAAAAGGGTGTGTCCGATTTCGCCTAAACCTATAACCAGAACTGTCTCTTTAGTCAAAACGCTTGCCTCCATCGTTGGAGAGTCAAATTAAAGTTAAACTATTTAAATCTGAATTATGCAAAAAAGTGATAAAAGCATGGGAAAGTGTGCATTAGAGTTTATGAAGGAACTATCTGCCGCATATTACGAATAAACGCTTAGTAAGTTTTATTTCACTCAATGATATAATACTAGAAATTGTGTAAGATTGAATGAGCAGTAAAAAGAAAGAATTAAAATGGTTAGTACCAGTAGATGAACTACCGATATCTCCTAAAGCTAAGAAAAGTGAGTATGACGATATTATCAAAGAGTTTATTGATAGTGGTTTAAAATTAGCTAAGATAAACATGCCACATTTTAAGAAAGAAAAGAAGGCGAGAGCAGTTTTACAATCCTTAAACAAAAGAATAGCTAAAGGTAAATATCCAATCAAGGTAAGGGAGAGATTAGGAGATATTTATTTAGAAAAGAAATAGGGTAGTATGTAGCAGTACTACATAAATTCATTTCAGATTTGCTCCATCAATACAGGTACAAAATAGTATTTTTATAGAATAATTTTTATAGTATATCTGTAGATGGATATAACAAGCGTAGTAAGATGATCTGTGACAAGTATGGAGCATTAATAAAGTTATGTCCTATATGCAGTAAGCGCGCGTGTTGTAAACTGCAAGAGATAAAACTTACCGTAGTTATGAAAGTTGCTTCGGCAATATTGATACTTCAAGTGCTTGATGTGCTTTCAACAATGTACGCTTTATCTGTGGGAAGAATTGAAACCAATGTTTTTTTCGCTAAAACATGCATAACGTTTTCAGCGTTGTTTGGCAAATTCGGATTTTGCTTTGCCCTCATATTTCTCTGTTGGCTTGGCTGGAGAAAGTTCAATCTCCAAAAAGACACTAAAGGATCTTTAATTGTTCTATTTGCTTTATACATCTTAGTTATTTTCTACGCCATTGTCGTATCAAACAATTTGGGAGGTTTCATATCTTGAAACTATTTGCAAAAAGAAAAGCAAAATTTACTCTCAACTATTTGTGTGGTAGCGCGCTGTTACGCCAATTTAAGATTACAGTTTAAACGGATGGCTACAGTTTGTTAAATTGATATAAAATCTTAAATGTTTGTTGTAGGTCAATTCATCAAGCGTCATCTATGTGCGAGGCAAGATAATTTGACTACGTCAATTGTGGAGTGCCCTCATTGTCATTATAGGTTTAATTATGAGTTCATCCCATCAACGTCATTCTACTCAATACGTTTAGGAACCCAGAGAATATTCAAATGTCCACATTGCAAGGAGCTCCACAACTTTAAAATTACCCACTCTGGCACAGACCCGTCGTTGCCGACGCATGGGGATAACGCAGAAACAGGAATCGGCGCCAAGGTATGGGCGTTGCTGCTTGGTCCCCTGCTGGCATTTGTCGTCTTAGGCTTCTTATTATTGTTCACTTTTCAATTTCTCATCTTGTTCATAATTCTGCTAGCGCTTGGAATTGCCTGGACATTTGTGTATATTGTGTATCTTTACTGGAAAGTTAGTGAGAACACAAATGGCAAAGTAAATGAGGCGAAGTAGATGTCTGTTGAGCAATTTACGGTACAGCCGTCCTCAAGTTTGGGAACAATTGCGCTTGTAGTTTTAGTTGTGACTGGCGCCGTTCTTTTGCTATTAGCTTCAACAACTGGAAGACGAGCAAAAACAATTAGACCAACTTTTGTTTTGTTGATGATTATAGGAATAGTGGTCATCGGACTGGGAGTTTGGCTGTTTTTTGCCTCTAACACGCCCTCAACAATAACGGTGGGCTCTGGATACGTAAGTGTACAGTCGCCTAGCTTTAGTGGCGCTGGAAACATGAATATTACTGCCAACAAAATAGCCTCTGCTTATGTTGGTCAGATAGGTTCAGGGAATTTGACCTTGTCAAAACAGCATGGAACGAACTACGATCATTTTAACGTGGGCATATTTAGTCTTGGAAATAGAGACACCGCCTACGTAGTTTCCAACAACTCAACCGACCTCATAATTCAGCTGAATAGCGGAGAATACGTGATACTCGGCACATCTAATACAAACGCTCTTGCAACAAGCTTTTCACAATCTGTTTACCCATTGAATCTGGATTAGCGCGCTAGTATTGCCTACCTATTTCAACACATAATTTTGGGACAAGGCAGCGCACCCAATAGTGTTTTTAAGTAAAATTCTCGGGGACGCCCCCTTTTTAAAAATTTGATAAGAATTTGTCCATTCTGATGGAAATATAAAAGTGCTTAAGTGCACAATAATATATATCTGGAGCCCGAAAGAACAGTTTATGCTGAATCCAAAAAAGGGCACTGGAATAGTTACAGGCGCCAACGTAGAAATAGGCAAAAACGTCGCCATTTGGAATTACGTTGTAATAGGCGATAACACAAAAATCGGCGACGGAACCAGCATTGGAAGCTTTTGTGATATAGGCAAAAACGTAATTTTAGGCAAAAACTGCAACATACAAGCGCACGTAACCATCTCAAACGGCTGCGTACTGGGCAATAATGTGTTTATTGCTCCCAACAGTTCCCTTCTAAATGACAAGTATCCAAAGAGCTCTCTCATGACACCGCCCGTCATCAAAGACAACGCTGTAATCGGCGGAGGTGCCACCGTACTACCAGACGTGACTATAGGAGAGAAAGCCGTGATTGGCGGAGGAAGCGTCGTCACCAAAAATGTGCCTCCGAGAACAGTGGCAACCGGCGTTCCAGCAACTGTAGTAATGACTTTAGAGGAATATGAAGCAAAACGTGACGGGTTCATAGCGGCAAGACGCAAGGTGAACAAATGAAAATATGGTATGACGCCTGCACAGGTAAGCATGTCAGGTATGGCACAGCTATTGCACAGCGTCTTAGGAAATCAGGGCACGAATTTGTTTTTACAACCCGTGAGCATCCAGACACTTTACCTTTGGCGAAGATTCTTGGAGAAAAACCTATCGTAGTTGGCAAATACAGTCCGTCAACGCTTTTCTCGAGATTGGAAGAGAGCGCCGAACGCATAATAGAGTTTTCCAAGCTCTTCAAAGATAATATTCCCGACATTGCCATAGCGCATCAATCGGTTGAGCTTTGCCGAACCGCTTTTGGTTTAGGAATCCCAATAATTTTGACTGCCGATACACCTTACGCTACAGCCGTAAACAGGCTGACGATACCTTTTGCGCACACAATTGTGGTCTCAGAGGCTTTACCCAAGCATTTTGCGACTGAAAATTGCGCCAAAAATATTGCCCAGTTCAAAGGGGTAGACGAGGTAGCCTGGATTAAGGATTTTAAGCCTTCAAGAATTGACGGGTTAAAGAAGCCTTTGATAGTTATTCGGCAGATGGAAACGAAAGCAGCCTATGCAGGTGGAAAGCAAGATGTCGCGCAGGTTCTTGCAGATAAGCTTGCGAAGTTGGGGAATGTACATTTTATCCAAAGATACAACGGCCAAGGCAAAACGTTCGGAGTTAAAGGAGGCTTTGTGGACTCGGCAAGTTTGGCTGCGAATGCTGATTTGGTCGTTAGTTATGGAGGAACGATTGCCAGGGAAGCAGCACTTCAGGGTGTTCCCAGCATAGCTATTTCAGATATGGCTAAAACTTACGTTAACACGTATCTGACTAAGAAAGGCTTTCCACTTTTTGCCACAACAGAGCAAGGAGTGCTTGGGTATGCGAAGAAGTATCTTGGCAAACGGTTTGACATGCAAAGTGAGCTTGAAAAGTTAGAGAATCCAGTTGATGTAATCGAAAAAGTTGTTGAAAGCATAAAAACTTTAAGTTTTGGCTTGACGCTTTAGGCAACCGTAACTGTAACTTTATCGCCAGGTTTCACACGGAATTTTTCAGCTGCGCTTCCTTGGTTTAGGGCTATTTCAAAAAACCCATGGCTTCCAATTAGAGCAATAGGTTCTTTAGGCTTTGCTTGAGCGTAGGTTTTGCTAAATGCAAGTTTTAGCGAAATGTTATGTAAATCTACGTTGACTGTTTCGGCATGGTTTTGAACTATTTCTGTTTCGTTTATATTTGTGATTATGTTGCCGAAGCCGTCTATATGCATGACTTCCCCGATTAAAGAGCTGCTTGTCCGTTTTATTACATTGAATTCAGGGTTGATTGGGTCTTTTATTTCTGGTCCAAATTCGCTTGCCGGCACTCCTTTGTCTAAATGGGCGGCTACTGGCGCAAAAATATCTCTGCCATGGAACGTGCTGGAAATTTTAGGCATCATAAACCTGTGATTTGTAAGTTGGTATATGTGCTCAATACCCTGATTTTGAGCAGCTAAAATCAAAATGCCGTTATCAGGTCCTACAAAAAAGCTCTTCTTAGTTTGTATTAATATGGCGCGTCTTTGTGTGCCGACTCCTGGGTCTACAACTGCCAAGTGAACGGTGCCTTGTGGAAAGTAGGGTGTAGCCGAAGCCAACATGAAAGCAGCCATTCGAATGTTAAATTTTTCAACTTCGTGTGTTATGTCGATAAGCTCTGCTTTCGGGTTTATGGTTAAAATTACGCCTTTCATCTCTGCCACATAAGGGTCTTTCAGCCCAAAGTCGCTAGTCAAAGTTATCATTTAGAGTCAACCGCCATGAACGACCGGAACAAAGACGATTTCGTCTCCATCGTTTAATTTGGTTTCTAAACCGTTCAGAACGCTGATTTCCCTGCCATTAATGAGTACCAGTGCGTTTGATCTCGAATCACTAAGTTGGTCGCTGAGGGTTTTATCTAGCTGTGGCATTTCTTGGCTGATTTTTGTTATTAAGTCTTTCAGCGCCATTCCTTCTTGGAAGTCGACAGTTAATTGTGTTTTTCCTGAAATTTGCCGAAGTGCACCGATGAACTTTAACGTTAAGGGCATTTTTTCTCTTCCGGTCACTATGCTTATAAAATATTTTTTAGTTAAAAAATTTTTTTGTGCACTTTTTAGTTTAAGCTTAAAAGTTTTGGAATCTTTCTTCTGTTAATGTTTCTACAATGTCAGTTGCTATTTCAACGATTGAGTCTGCCTGTTTCATCATTGCGTCACTATTTACTTCTTCTAATTGCGATATTTGTTGTATGACGCTTTCGAGTTCCATTAGAAAACGCAGGATTGAATCATTAGTGAGCGGGTTTTTCGTTACCTCTTCTCGGAGGAGTATTTCTATGAAGGCGGGTTCGCCAAAACTGTAGTATATGGCGTTTCGTGCTTTTCTGATCGCTTCTAAAACCAAGCCTGGCGCCATATAAGGTATTTTCCGCGCTGCTTCCAATTCGGCTTTTGCTTCACGAAGGTACCTTAGTGCCCATCCTTTCCTATATTCATCCATCATGAGGTTTCTTATCCTAAAGTGACTGTTTATTCTGTTTCTTCTTCTTCAACGTCAGAATTAGTTGAAGAGTGAGCTTGAGCTAATGATAAGGTTCGGGTTATGTATCCAGCAATCTGATTTCTTACTCGCGTGGTTGTTCCCTGCGTTAAAGAGTCAACTGAACGCTTGTTTTCATCAAATTTGGTGGTAAATTTAGTTGGAAAACGGCTCATGAGTTCTTTGCCCGCTCGTTTAACCTGGTCAGTCTTAACTTTTCCCAAATCTTAATTCCCCTAGTCATCAATGTTTAAGTGTCCGACGCTTAAAAACGTAGGAGCAATTCTCAATAGAGGATAGGCTTAATTTAAGTTTACGCCTACTAACCAGCTTTTAACAACCGATAAGTTCTATTGAACG
>CAWJIN010000028.1:0-57996 GCA_963842865.1 Candidatus Bathyarchaeota archaeon
ACTAAAATTTGATTATTATCTTCTTCGAACTGCATATGACAGAGGCATTTTGGAAATTCAAGTTTCCCATAAAAAAGGGCCAAGATACTTATCGCCAGAAGATCTAACACTGTTTATTTTTAACAAAACAAATGAAACCTCAAGCAGGAAAATTTTGAAAAAACAAACCTCTAGCATAACGTAAAGCCAATGTGGGAAGAGACTAATTCTATATTGAAAGTTATATTTCTAACAGCATTATTCCGTAAAAGCGTGCGTTCGTGATTCTGAATGGATAGGTTTATAAGAGTTATGACTGTTAGTCATTAACTGACTTAAAGTCAGATAATGGATGTCGGTCATAATGGCAACTTTGAAAAGAAAAGAAAAAGAGAAGGAACAACGTCGCAAGCTCATTTTAGACGCTGCCCAGACGCTTTTTTTCTCTAAACCTTATGACGAAATAACCATAGAGGAAATTGCGGAGAAGTCACAGCTTGCGAAAGGCACATTATACCTGTACTTTAAGAGCAAAGAAGCCCTGTACTCAGCCGTCGCTTTAAGAGGAGCGCACATAATGAACGCCATGTTTAAAGACGCAGCAGACAAAAGACAAAGCGGATTGGAAAAAAGTTTTGCAATAGGCGAAGCCTATTATGAGTTCTATAAGCGCCACCCCCACTATTTTCGCATGTTAATGGAAGCTGAAAACCTGCTCGTTGCAACTAGCGATGACGTAAACGCAGCGGAATTAATGAAAGCAAGTCGCGAAAGCCTCAAAATATTATTAGATGCTGTTGTCTTGGGCATAAAAGACGGCTCCATAAAACCTGACCTGGACCCGATTCAGACATCGATTTTCCTCATTCAGTCGACAAGAGCCATGATACTGCTTCCACTAGGTTTTGAGATGGTTCTGAAAAGGGCGAACGCAGAGAAAGACGCTACATATAAGTTCACACTACAAGCTCTGCGCCGTTTGCTAGAGAACACTCAAATCAAAAAGTTGGAGTGCTAAAAAAATGAAAGCTGTAATCTTTAACGGAGCCAAAGAAGGCGATCTAACCATTAAAGCAATAGAAAAAAACATTGCCGATCAATTGACCAAAGAGAAGTGGGAGGTTGAGCCCATCGAACTGCGCGACATGCAGATTGCTAATTGCTTAGGCTGTTTCGGCTGTTGGGTTAAGACTCCGGGAACATGTGTGATTGATGACGATGGGCGGGAAACCACCAGGAAAGCCATCCAGAGCGACCTGCTGGTGTGGCTGACTCCAGTTACGTTCGGCGGATACTCCTCCGACCTGAAGAAGGCACTTGACCGCATTATCCCGATTTTATTGCCGTATTTCCAATCATACCACGGGCAAATCCATCACAAGATGCGCTACAAGAAATATCCAAAGCTCCTCGTCGTCGGAGTGCAAGAACTTGGCGTAGACTATGAAGAAACCTTTATGGCGCTGGCTGAACGGAACATGCTCAATTTTCGGCCTCCTGCCTATGCTGCCAGCGTTTTCCAACGGGATAAAGATCCAAAAACGATACCCGCCTTTGTTGAGGAGCAACTGAAGAAGGTGGAGGTAATATCATGAGCCAACCGAGAAACGTTCTGTTATTAATAGGAAGCCCAAGAGGCGAAAGAAGCAACTCTCATGCGATTGGAAAATTTTTAGTAGACAAATTGGAAGAAAAAGGCCTAGTTTCTGAAGAAGCGTTTGCCACCCGCTCAGTTAACACGCGCGAAGGCACAGAGAGATTATTGAAGTCCGTTGACAACGCTGACATAATAGTCCTTGCCACTCCATTATACGTTGACAGTTTCCCCTCGCCAACTATCAAAGCCTTGGAACTAATTCATGAACATCGAAAAGCTGTGTTGCCAACAAAATCGCAGCTATTTGTTGCAATTATAAACAGTGGCTTCCCAGAAAAGGAGCAGATGGATATCGCCCTCAAAATCATTCGAAACTTCGCTCAAGCGTCAAATTTCAAGTGGGGAGGAGGAATCCGAGTCGGTTGGGGTATGGCTCTCAATAGTGAACCACTGAACGAAAAGAAAGGCATGACCAGAAAACTTACGAGAGGTCTTTCGTTAGCGTCCATCAACCTTTCAACGGGTCAACCCATATCAGAAGAAGCTGAAGATTTAGCTTCCACCCTTTTCGTCCCGCTTTTTCTGGCGAAGAGTATGACACGTCTGTTCGGCAATCGAGACTGGAACAAACTGGCAAAAGAAAACAATGCCAACGCGAAAATGTATGATCGGCCATACGAGCTCAATCGACAAGAAGCGGGCACGGATACCGCGCTACGAGGTAAAAGCGAAACCCAGAAAAAGGCAGACTTACAAATGAACCAAGAAAACTGGAGGAAAATTTAGTTGATTCCGATTGAAGTTTCTGCTCTCAAGAAATGCTATGGAGATTTGAAAGCCGTAGATGACATCTCATTCACAGTTAGCAAAGGTGAAGTTTTCGGTCTTTTAGGTCCAAACGGCGCAGGCAAAACCACCACCATAGAAATTTTAGAAGGCTTAAGAGCAAAGGACGGTGGCGACGTGAAAGTTCTTGGTCTTGACCCATGGAAAAACGGTTATGAACTTCACAAGAAAATCGGCGTCATACCTCAAGAGTTCACTTTTTTTGAAAAAATAACCCCAAGAGAAGCCATAATATATTATGCTGACCTTTTCGACATTAAAGTTAATCCTGATGAAATTTTAAAAGAGGTTTTGCTTGAGGAATCCGCTAAAGTCAATTTTGATAGTCTTTCTGGCGGACAGAAACAGAAAACAGGACTTGCTCTCTCACTTGTGGGCACTCCTGAAATGCTCTTTCTTGACGAGCCCACCACTGGATTGGATCCGAACGCTCGAAGAGCAATCTGGGATGTCATACGTGGATTGAAAGCTAAAGGTAAAACAATCATTTTAACGACTCATTACTTAGATGAGGCACAGCAATTAGCGGACAGAGTAGCCATCATGGACCACGGGCGCATCGTTGCTATGGGAACCTCAGATGAAATCATTGCGCAGCACGGTTCAGGAGAAAGACTTGAAATTCACGGAGCCGAACAATTAGCTCATTACATCAAGGCAAACACTGAACTGCAAGTTGACTACGATAGGTATAGAAGCGTAATTAGTATACCGCTCAAACAGAAAATCGATGCACTAGCAGCTTTGGCAGCTGCTGAACAGTCAAAAATGGACTATGGAGAAATTCAGACACGCCGCGACAGCTTAGACGACGTGTTCATCAAGCTTGTAAGCGGACGAGTGGATGAGCATGGCGAAATCATCATTGAGACCAATGAAAGCAAAAACAAAACTGACAATCAACAGGGGCGCTAAAAAATGGGCAGCTGGAAAAAGAATCTTTTCAGATTTCAAAGTATTTAGCCGTGGATATCTAAGAAACAGGTTTGGATTATTCTTTGGATTAATATTCCCAGTGATTCTAATTTTGATTTTTGGCGCAATTTTCTCAAGCAACACCAGCGCTGTCAATGTTTATGTTCAGAATCAGGACACTGGCCCGTTTGCTTCACCACAAATGAATATAGCCCAACAGTTTTTAAATGCGCTTAGCAGTTCTGGCACAATCAAACTCACAATGGTACCTGCTTCTGAGGATTTTTCAAAGTACCTGGCGGCTCACTCAGCATCTGACGGCATTATCATTCCTGAAAACTTCTCCGCTAACTATTTGGCAGGCAATCGGGTAAACGTGATTGTCTATGGGAACCCAACATCAAGCACCAGCGGCATCGTAAGTGGGACAGTTAATGGAGTTATAAACTATTTCAATCTGAACTATTACAAACAAAACGCCACACCCATCATCAGTGTAACCCAGACTACGGTGAACACTCAGCAAACCAAATACATAGACTTCTTAGTTCCAGGCTTGATTGGTTTTGCCATACTTATAAGCCCAATGTTCTCTATGGTTAACATATCCTCAGAGTACAAGAAGACGAAAATCTTCAAGCAGCTGTCGCTTACGCCGCTCACAAAAATTGAATGGCTAATCTCTAAAGTGATGTGGTACATTGTTTTGGGGGCTTTCAGCTTTCTACTTATGATCAGCGTAGGAATCTTTCTGTATGGCGCACACATAACGTTAACCGTTTGGCTTATACCCTTCCTAATTCTGGGTCCATTGCTGTTCTGTGCGTTAGGCATGCTGGTTGGAACCGTAACAAAGAACCCTGAAACTGCAGGCGTAATAGGCAACATAGTAACGTTTCCAATGATGTTCCTTTCCGGCACATTCTTCCCCATAAGCATCATGCCACAATACCTGCAGACCATCGCTCACGTGCTGCCATTATTCTACATAATTGAGGGCTTAAACAACGTCATGGTTTACGGAAACTACATGGGAGCAGTAATTGACCTTGCTGTCGTTGCAGTGATAACAGCCGTAATCTTCGTGTTGGCAGTTAGACTGTTCAAGTGGAGAGAAGACTAAACCCACAATCACTCTCTTCAAATTATCTGAAACTCGATAAATTATTTTTTTTTCTTTCGCCATGTCATGCGCTATTGATTTGGATTTATTTTTTGAATAACTGAGCCTTTTATTGCGTTCGAAACAATAACTTTTCATGGTTTATCTGAAAGAATCGCGTGACAATCAACTTCAATTCAGATTTAGCCTTAATTTATTCGTCACATAAACACTATCAGGTTCAAGATAGACACGGAAGATTGAGCTAATCAAAAAGGAAAAAATGCTCATGGAAGACAACAACAAGGCAGCGCAAAGCGAAGACAAACCAATCCGCAAGGATAGTGTGTCAACATCTTGGTTCGTCAGTTTTGGTTTTGTGGTTATGGTTGCTCTTTGGCTTAAGATTTGTCGCAATACCAATCAGTAACAACGGACTGGAGCCTTTTGGGGGGCCTGCGTCTAGCATTGGCTGCGATAATTCTTCTTTTTGTAGCGGCTGCTCGAAAACCAGCATGGCCAAACGCGCGGGGAATGTTCTTTTCGCTGATTTACGTTCTTACAGTTGGCCTAAACAAAGGTATGATGTACTGGGGTCTACTACAGAAACTCTGACAAAGCAGCTATCGATACGACGCGGTCCTAGGCAGCCATAATCTGAAATATGTTCCGTCTAAGAAAAATACCGACTACGCCTAATAGATGGGGCGCTATAGGGGCTATACGGCGTCGAAGTGATTTATGGGGTTGCTATGGGCTACGGTATCAACATTGTTTCTTGCTAGCGTCATAGGTGGGGCACTCTATAACGCAGTAGGGATGATTGCCGCAAAGAAGGCACAGGAAGACGACCAATTGTTATGAACGGCGTTGGATTCACATTGGGCGCAGCCATGCTCTACACTGTGTCCCTTAGACTGGGGAAACCATCGCTTTGCCAGCTCAACAAGCCACTTGGTTGCCATCGGCTTTCTGGTGGCAGTCTCGTGTACGGGTACTCCTCAAACGTTTACATTATCCAGCAAAAGTCAGTTACCTACGCTCCTTCTCAAACGTTCTGACCGCGCTTGTGACGATTGCTGCGAGTTCAGTTATGTTTGGCGAGGTAATAACACCAGCGTTCGTTGTCGGAGGCGGCAATTATGCAGGACTATACTTCTCGGGGCACTTATAGATCAAGAAAAAGGCAAAGTAAGCATCGAGCTGAGTATGCTTGCTTTTTCAAGGGTTGGACTACTGCGGCATGTACATGGGAAAGGAATCGACATTGGAATCGTCGCATTCATGACAATAGTCATTATAGCGGCTGCGGTTAGAATCTTCAAGTGGAGAGAAGACTAAACCACAAACTTTTCATTTTTTTCAAGTGCTATTTACACGTTTTAAGTAAACCCAAAACTTTGGAATACAATGCATCTGCAACTGCATCTTTTGGTTTGTCACCATCTATCCTGATAAGCTCACCTTTCTCAACGAACTTAAGGTAGACTTCTCGAACTTTTTGCTGTATTTCTAAAGTTTCCATCACAGACTTCTTTCTTTGCAAACGCTCCAGCACCCGTTCTGGAGATACATCGATAAAAATGGCGAAATCTGGCTTCAAAGCATAAGAGTTAATTTTTTTGATCCAAGCTAAGCTAAGACCTGCACTGCCTTGGTAGGCTAAAGACGAGTAAATATAGCGGTCACAGATTACCAGTTTCCCTTCGGCTAAAGCGGGTTTTATCTCGTTTTCTACGTGCTCTATGCGGTCTGCGGCAAATAGTAATGCTTCAGCGGCTGTTGGCAACCGTTTTTCTTCGTAAAGGCAGCATTCTCGGATGAAAGTGCCCGTTTTGCCATGGCTGGGTTCTGAAGTGTAAACTGCATTGTAGCTTTTGGAAAGCCTTTCGGTAAGTAGTTGTGCCTGTGTGGTTTTTCCGCTTCCGTCTAAGCCTTCGATGCAGATGAAAACGCCCTTCTTGCCCATGTTTTTCAACTCGGCTGGTTAGCGTTAGACATTATAGGGAGATACATAAATATAACTTACAAACTGTGAGGCTTGCTTGTGCCTAAGGCTTACTGGGGAGAAATAAAGGATCCCGTACATGGGTACGTGTACATTACCGAAGCAGAAAAAAACATTATTGATTCGTATCCAATGCAGCGACTCAGGCGACTGCGGCAACTGGCAGGTTCAGAATACGTTTACCCAGGAGCCAACCACACACGTTTCGAACACTGCGTCGGCGTCATGTACTTGGCAGGCAAAGTTTTAGAAAACCCTAACATTTCACGCGTCGTAAGCGATGAAGAAGTGGACATGTGCAGGATTTCAGCGTTGCTTCATGACGTTGGACATGGACCTTTCTCGCATGTTTTTGAGCAATTACTGATAAAATACTTGGAAAAAACGCATGAAGACATCACTTCATGGATTATCGAGAAGAGTGAAGTAGGCGATAAACTATCAAAGATGGGTTACAAGCCTAAAGAGGTAGCTGGACTTGCCGTTGGGAAACTGCATAAACCTGGCAAAGCGTTTCTTGACCAGATAATAAGCAGCGCCGTGGACGTTGACAAACAGGACTTCATCGTCCGAGATACCTACCACACGGGCGCCGAGTACGGTTTCATCGATGTTTTCCGCTTAATACATGCGCTTGATGTTTTAGGTGAAAATCTAGCCGTAGAACTGGGTGCACTATCAGCGTTGGAAGCGTTCATGATTGCTAGGATTGAATCGTTTAAAAGCATTTATTTTCACCGTGTTGGTAGAGCAGCGCAGATTATGCTGGCAACCGCCATGGAGAAAGCAAACGGCGAGTTAGGGTTGACGGCGTTTAAGACCCCTGAAGACTATTTGGCGCTGGATGACTACACAGTCTGGTCAGCCCTCAAAAACTGTAAAGCGTCTAAAGGAATAATTGGCAACTTAGAAAGGCGCAGAATGCTAAAGTGCGCTTATGAGCGGACTTTCTACGAGAAGGACACAATGGTCTCCAACATTTTCGGTCGCGAATCATACAGGCGCCAGATGCAAAGTGAAATCGCCAACGAGGCAGGCGTAAGCATAGAATCAGTGATAATTGACGTACCCACAGTTCCATCCGTACCTTACCATCATGCAGTACTTATGGAGTCTATGGAGATTCCTGTTTTCATAAGAAACCAAGCAGGTGACAAAACTCCGCAGCGGCTAAGTGAGATTTCAAAGATTTTTGAAACACTCAAAGGCTTCATGAATATACTACGGGTATACACTGATGCAGCTGACCGCGAGAAAGTAGAGAAAGCAACAGCGAAAATCTTGGGAAAAATTCCTTCTGCCGCAAAAATCTCTTTTTAACGCTTTCTTAAATACTAGTCACGCTTAAGAAGAAAAGTAGAAGAACCAGAAGGGTGAGAAGGGAAATATAATGGAAAACAAATCGGACAAAAAAATCATAAACGTAAGAATCAAAAAGAAAACTGAATCAAAAACAGAGCCCTCTACCCTTTTCAGCCAAAAAGAGATCCGAAAATTCGTTTTCGAATTCGTTTCTTCATGGATTAGAGGAGACATCATAATCCGCTTTCCAACAGCAGCCGAATTAGCTAAGAAGATACCGTTGAGCATTGCGTTTCCAACCGACCCCTCCGTTAACGCCGAATTAAAAATTAAAGAACACTATGTGGACCAGTTATCCATTATCGCTGGAACAAAACCCGCATCTGTTGACGAGCAAGAAAAAGCAATTTCAGAAGTTTTCAAAATGCTGCTAATGTTCCGCTCAGCAAACAGAATCGAAGGCAAAATCATCTCAAACGACCTAGAAAAAAGAATAGAGGAACTTGAGAAAACAGCCAAGAACCAGGGCAAGCTTGTTGAGCAAATAACTGGATTTTTGTTTAAGCCAAAAAACCAAAAACAATAAAGCGCAAGCTAGCTAAAAGCCCAATTCTTGAAGGGTAAGGTTTATTCGAAGTGAAATGGCATTCTGCTTGATGCTTTTAAGCAAAAGGCTCCGGTAGTATAGTCCGGTCAAGTATACTGGCCTTTCGAGTCGGCGACCCGGGTCCAAATCCCGGCCGGAGCACCAATTATTCTTCTGCAAAGAAATTGATCAAAGAAAACGTGTTTGCTGGTATAATGTAGCAACTTGCGCGCGAGCAATTCAAATTTATCATACTGACTAGTCAGGTTCTCATGTGCTTTTTCAACGGGTCTATTCTCTTCCTTCCGGCGATTCATGTTCGGTTAGAAGGTGCCTGTCTAGTTGGCTTTGGGTTTTGAAGGCTTTTCCGCATATTTCGCACACCATTTCACCTAACTGTATTCCGCCTATGGGTTCTTCATGCAAAGGTGGCGCTTTAGGCAGAATGGACTGCTTTTTGACTTTTTTACGATTTGATGGTTTCGTCATAAAAAATAGCACTTCAGAGTAAAATGTGTTGAAGGCTGCACTTATAGTTTAAGGTTAAAATCAAGGGATGCCGGTCAATTTTGCTAGCGTAATCAGTTGTAAAATGAGGGGGGAGGGGTATACTTTTTAGCTATTGAAAACAGGTCTGAAAAGAGGTAAAGGCAGGTAAAACGGTACATTTTGCTTGATTGGTTAAATAGCAAAAAGGAAAAAAAGGGATTTTTTTATTGTGGCAATTGTTTTCCGCAGTGAGGACAAAAAGCGATGTTTGGCTCAACAGGGGCGCCGCAGTTGGGGCAGTATCGTGTTGCTTGTGTTGGCTGTGCTACTGGTGGTGTAGAAGGTGGAGGATAACCAGATGGTTGTGAAGCGTATGGTTGCTGTGGTTGAAGTTTCATGGAGAAGAAGCCTATTGTGGCAAATATCCAAGCGATGAATATCAGTATTAAGCCGACAAAAATTATCGTTAGTATGGCGCCCCACCAAAGTAAGGTGCCAGCGGTCGCAAACGATTGTTCTCCTGATTTTTGTGCAAGTATATCGAAAGTTTTTCTTAAGTGACTAGCTGCAAGTATGTAGAATATGAAGGCAATGATTAGAGCTAGGATGAAAACTATTACGCCAACTGCAAAGCCGATTATAGATGCGAAGCCAATCACTAATGCAATCACGGCTACCGCCGCCGCTATTAGAGCGATTATATAGAATATGACGCCCGTGAGTGAGTCTTGGTAGATTTCGTTGTTTTGATAGTAACTTGCAAGTCCCTTGATACCCATGAGCAGTAGGATTATACCGATGATACCAAATACCACGCCTGCGTAAGGAACCATGCTGAGTATAAGCAGTATTGAGCCGACGCCAGCTAATGTCTTACTAGATTCTACGCTACTCATTTTACTTTCCCTCAATAAATCGGCATTTATAACGTCTTTGGATAAAAGCTTTTTCAATCAGATTAGCGTTAATTTGATTACAGACGAACAATAAATAAACCGAATTTCAGTATAAAATACAGAAGTGACAAAAGTGACCATCATTCAGTCTTATAATGAATTATTATCAAAAACTAAAGATGCTACAGTGCTTGGAACCGCTGAGGGCATAATTCACTGGGACATGGAAACCCTGATGCCGCCTGGTGCAGTAGAGCAAAGAAGCCTGCAACTTTCCTTATTAACTCGTATTCATCACCAAATGAGCACTAACCCACAAATAGGAAAACTATTAGCCACCATACAAGCAAACCCCGAGTATGAAGCGCTGGGGCAAGCCGAAAAACGCAATATTTTCCTAATCAACAAAAACTACCGAGAACAAACTAGTCTGCCAGAAAAATTGGTGGCTGAACTTGCTAAGCAAGAGGCAATAACAGTGAACGTTTGGAAAAAAGCTAAAGCCCAAAAAAACTTTAGCCTCTTCAAGCCTGATTTGCAAAAACTTTTGAACTTAAGCAAGGAAGCCGCAGAACTCCTCATGAAGGTTAAGGAAACCAAAACGCCATATGAAGCCTTAGTCGACAATTTTGAGCCTAAAATGACCGCTAACCAGATTACGGCAATATTTAACCAACTCCAAAGCGGCTTGAAACAGCTGATAAGTAAGATCCAATCTAGCCAAAGCAAGCCTGATACAGCAATACTTTATCAGCCGGTTCCAGCCGAGAACCAGCGCAAAATTGCACAGCTCTTAACAGAGACATTAGGTTACGACACTGCCTCGCCTGAGGCACATGGGAGAATTGATGAGACAGAACACCCTTTCACCACAGGCTACTATGATGATGTGCGCATAACGACCCATTATTACCCAAACAATTATGCTAGCTCAATCTTCTCCGTACTTCATGAGAGTGGACATGCGCTCTATGAGCAGAACCTCAACCCAAAATGGAAATATCAACCAATAGGCGCCACATGCTCATATGGTATACATGAGTCGCAATCACGCTTTTATGAAAACGTAATTGGCCGCTCGAAAGAGTTTTGGACAAGCTTTATGCCTAAACTCAAAAAAGCAGCCCCCAGCCTTGCAAACGTTGAATTAGACAAGTTTGTCAGAGCCATCAACAAGGTTGAGCTTTCAAAAATCCGCATTGAAGCCGACGAGGTAACATACAACTTGCATGTGATTATTCGTTTTGAAATTGAAAGAGACCTTTTCGCCGATAAAATCGCAGTCAACGAACTCCCTGAGGTGTGGAACCAGAAATATGCTGATTATTTAGGCGTAAAAGTTGAAGATGACTCTGAAGGAGTAATGCAGGACACGCATTGGGCAAGCGGCTTATACGGTTATTTCCCAAGCTACGCGCTTGGCAACATTTACAGTGGACAAATAACCGCAACCATCACCAAAGACCTGCCGTATTGGCGCAATCAACTTGCATTGGGAAAACTAAACCACGTTAATGATTGGTTAAAGAGAAACATTCACAGCCAAGGAGACCTCTATGACCCAGAAGACTTAATCAAGAAAGCGACTGGCAGAAACCTGAATCCTGAACCTTACCTGCAGTATTTAAATGAAAAATACGGTAACATTTACGGGTTTTAAGCAGACGGCTTCTCAGCCAATTCCTTGTATATGTAAATAATAAGATAGGCTACGATTGAACCGATGGACAGGTAAACACCAGTGTAACCGACAATTACATTATAAATGTTGGCGCCCAATAAGAACAGCAAAAAACCAAGTATGAATAATCCTAAGCATGCCCAGTCAATCCGCGACATCCGATTGCCTCATAGGATGCATTCAATAAAACTTCAAGGTATATAGATTTACCGCTGGACCTTTCCTTAGGAGCAAGTTGTTTCGGCTGCCCCAAAGAAATAAACATTAAACGACAACCTACCGTTAAAACCACCTTAGCCATCCTTAATACTGGTCAAGCTTCCGACACTCTTATATATAAGATAGGATACAGAAAGCGCTGAGGCTAAAGAATGTCGGGAGCAGATGTTAAAAAGCCAGAAACTCGGGAAGAATTTGTTAAAATGTTGAATGAAGCGGCGAAAAAGGAAGGAGGCTTAAAAAATAAGCCGACAAAACCGACAGTTGTTGGAACAGCCAAAGAAATGGACATTCACAGGGATACACTTTACACTTGGTTAAAGGAGTTCAATGTCGATTTCAAAGAGATTGTTGACCACATGCCGACAATGGTTGCCGACGGCGCTGAAGAAAATTCAGGAAGCGTTTATTTAATCGGTGAATCTCTGGTCGGAGAAGGAAACGAAGTTGCACACATCGACCTGATGATAGGTGACAAGAATGGCCCAGTGGGTCAAGCATTCGCTAATGGCATGACAAATTTATCAGCTGGTCATACGCCACTGCTGGCAGTAATAAGACCGAACTTGCCGCCGAAACCCCACACGCTAATAGTACCTAAAGTAACCGTTAAGAACATGGAGGACACAGGAAAAATTTTTGGCCCCGCACAGGCAGCAGTTGCCAAAGCTATCGCTGATTCTGTAGAAGAAGGAGTTATCCCCTTAGACAAACTGGATGACTGGGTTATAATTTGCAGCGTGTTTGTTCATCCTCAAGCAAGTGATTACCGAAGAATATACCAGTATAATTATGGCGCAACAAAAATGGCGCTTCAACGAGCATTAAAGAAGTATCCATCACTGGAAAAGATAATTTATGAGAAGGACCGCTCTAAGCATCCTATAATGGGCTTTAAAGTTCCACGCTTATGGAGACCGCCATACCTGCAGATTTCTATGGATGCCCCTGAGCTTGAGAAAACAAAGAAAATCATCGCTCAGCTTCCAGGAAGTGACAGAATCATCATTGAAGCCGGGACGCCCTTAATCAAACGTTACGGAACAAGAGTAATCGGTGACCTAAGGCAAGTAGCGAAAGACTCGTTCATTGTTGCAGACCTAAAAACGCTTGATGTTGGAAAAGTCGAAGTAGACATAGCCTACGAAGACACAGCTGACGCGGTAGTTGCTGCTGGACTTGCGCCTCCTGAAACTCTTGACGCGTTCGTGCATGAAGCAAAACGACTTGGAATATACGCGGTCATAGACATGCTAAACGTTGAAGATGTTCTTGGAAAACTTAAGTCACTCAAAGAGTTCCCAGACATCGTAATATTGCACCGAGGAATAGATCAAGAAAGCGGAAGAACCTGCGGACTTGAACGTATAAAAATAATACGCCAAGCTTTCCCAAACAAGAAATTCCTAATCGCGGTTGCAGGCGGAATAATACCAGAAACAGCCAAAGAAGCTTTAGAGCAAGGCGCTGACATCCTAATCGTCGGAAGATACGTAACACAATCAAAAGACATTGAACGCTCAGTAAGAGACTTCCTTGAGCTAACACCAAGTATGCGAGAAGACATCGACCTATTCAGAGTCCACACAGAATAAACCCGAGCGCAAGCTCACCAATTTTTTCTTTCATTTGTCTTCTTTTGTTTTTTATTTGCTACCCAACAGGAGCAAAAAGTGTTTTTCTATTTTACGAATAAGCCAAAATACCAGCTGCCTTAACGCTTACCTGCTGCCTATTTAGAATAAGTTAGCTGTTTTTAATTTTAAGATATTATTCACTTTTCAGTTACCCCGCATTTGAGGGGATAAGCCTTTTCTATGATGGTTTATTAGGTGTAAACATTCCTCTGTGCAGTTATTTAACATGCAGAAGCAACCATTTCATGTTGAAAAGCGAAGGCGTCACTTCCATGTTGAACTATGTTGAATCATATTTGGGGCATATTTGAAGCATATCGTAGACTGGGAGGGTAGGTTGTAAGAGCAAACACGACCCGCCCTATAGAGAGAATACAGACTTTCTGCTACTACCCCAATTAGGGTTTTTGCAGTTTTTCTGTCGTCCCCCTACGGCTTTAGCTGGGTCACGGAAGCCAAAAAAGGGCTTTTTTTCAAAACCCAATTTTACCAAAAGTCAAAAAATGAAAAGAACAGGGGCTATTTAGAGTATCTTTTTCTCTTTTGCCATTTCTATTAACTTGATTAGGTCTTTTTTCGGAATTGATGGGTTGTATTGACCCCACACGAGACGCAGTTCTCCCTCTCTAAGTCTTTTAGGTGAAATGGTGTAATATCCAAATCGGAGTTCTGGTTCTAATTCCTTTTTTGCGGACATTTCTTGAAGAACAAACATCTTGAGAGGGTAATTAGATTGAGTTAAGGTTACAAAACGTCCCACTTCATTCCTTTTCTTTTCTTTTGCGTCTAAATTCCACACGTCTTTTTCATAAACATGCTTCTTTTCTTTAAGTTTCTCTTTCTTATCTTCAAGCAACTTTTCTACATCTTTCATGGTGAAGCCCTTTTCTTTGAGTAATCCCATTATGTCAGTCAAAAAGCACCAATGCCACTATTTCTCCGCTATGCAGATTTAAGACTTATCTTTATGAAAAATTGGGTTAACTGTGTTTTAGAGTGAATAATGTTATATATTACATTCAATCAATGAACATTTAGAAGAGAATTTAAATTATGTCTTTCAAGTCGCAAAGAAAAATCGTTGTTCTGACACTTGTTGCAGTTATGTTTCTCTCATTTATTCCCTGTGTCTTAGCACAAAACACAAATTCAGTTGCTTATTGGGAAAGCACGGGAAACATTTTTGTTGATGTTGGACAATCCGTTGAGGTTCTTATAGTTAACGTAACCGCAATTGGACTACCTGTGGGTAATACCAACGTAGCAGTATCTTCTGATAGTGGAAGGCTTGACTTTTATCCTTTATCTCAATTGGCAATTTCTCAAACAACATCATTTTCTGTGAGTAATGCAGGTGGTTACACTCAGGAAGATAACGTTCCAATTAATATTGTCTTTTACGATAGTTATTCAGGAAGTGAAGCAGGAAATACTACAGTTTATGCTACAGTCCTTCAAACACTTTCGACACCAACAACCACAATCCCTGAATTGACTCCGTTAATTCTGCTACTGACTTTGGCGATTGCTACGTGTTCAGCTATCTTGATCAAAGTGGTTAAACAAAAAGCATCTAAAAAAGCCATGAAATAATCTCAACAGTATTCTTTGCCTATCTATGCTGTTTCTACGCTATGTAGATTTAAGACTTTTTGCCAGTTCCGTCAACACGTATGACACTCATTCTTTCCTTCCCTTTCTTTCCTTTTTGCTATCATGTCATCCCACTCTTGTTGTTTTATGGTTGAAGGTCTTTTTCCTGAAGGATAGGCAGGATTATATTTTTGCGTAATCTCATCCCATAATTGACTGCGGTTAGGATACTTCTTGTAAAAAGTCTCCATTTTCATAGCTGTGTATTGTTTGTATGGGTCGGGTAGCTCAATAGGTTTTTCACCAGCAAAAAAGAATTTAGTGAAAAACAGTTTCTTGTCGAATCCAATTCCTTCAGTTGAATTTACCACGAAAGCTGACCTGACGATGGCTTTTCTTTTTTTGGTTGCATCATCAATTACTGTCACAACATCGATTATCTTGTCTTTTGCGTTGATGTTTTTTCGAATCTTTTTATGACATACCGTGTATTTGCCTTCTTCCCAACATGGGTCGTTTCGATGCCTTTCCATGTCTCTTATTCTCCAATTATTTCTGTCGTGACAGTGCAAAAGAAATCTACCGCTCAATCCTACATCTCCCACTATAATATTGAATCAGAACGCTTTTAGTTTTTGCGTCTAATTGCATAGCTCTTGTTTTAAAGATATGTTTTAAATAGTAAACTTGACCGAGTTACTATTGGAGATAAAATGAATGAACACTGAATTTGCACTTTTTTTTCTCGGTATCGCACTTGCTTTTTTCTTGCAAGTTCTTTATGATGGACTTGGCGATTACCCTCATGTAACTCCTAAGTTTTGGATTGGTCTTAGCATGGTAAGTATTCTTTCGCTTTTTGTTGCGATATACTTGTTGCTGAATTTAGGATAGTAAAACCCCACACCACACACCTTAAACCAAAATAAGGTTCAATTTGCCCAAAGAAGTTAAAGAAACGCTGGGGGTAACTGAGAGAAAAGGCAAAATCGTATTTTATGAAGATAACGGCAAAGTGTTTATCGAGAAGGCTTAAAAAAAGGGGTTAAGGGCTAACTTAGGGGTTAGAGAGCCAAGTTGCAAAGTGCTTCATCATTCAAGAATCTTAAAGAGCCGTCCTTACGAATTAAATAGACGGCTAAAGTTCTAATGCTGTTGCTAAGAAACAAATAGTCTTTTCCCTTGATTGTTCGATAGTCAACCGTAGAAGAGGGGTTATCTGCTCACACTTATGGGCTTAAAATGTTAAAAAGTAGGGGGATACGGTTTTACTGTAGCTACCCCGATTCGCACACTAAGAATTAGGGGGTTAACGATTTTAGTGTATCTTCCCTATAGGGTACCTTACTATTTGTGACAAAATTCCACTACAAAAATGGCATGCAACTTGATGCTTTAACGGAACAGTTTCAGAGCCAGGAAGGCGACTAGGAAGATCACGGCGGTTATGACGAACATTGGAACATAATTCAGGTGAAAAGCAAGGAAAGGCCCGAGAAAAGCGCCCAATGCGGATCCTAACCCGACCATTCCATCGAAAAGCCCTGCCTTGCCTTGCGGTATAACCTCCATTGACAGCGAAAGCATCATGATGTAATACATGGCATACGCAAACCCGATAAAAATCAGCAGGATACCCGTCATGATCTTAGGTGAAAAATGCAATAGAATAACCCCGACCAGTATGAAGATGATTATGCTACGTGAAAGCACAAAACGGGGCATCTGCTTTCTTATATCCATTGACTGCGCCCGGCGACCAATCAGGAAGTAACCTGTCGTTCCCCCAACGGAGTTTAAAATATACGCAACATAAACCCAACTTGTCGACAAACCTAAACCGTGCCTAAGAAAAATCGGCAAAGGCGTAAAGAACAGACTCGTCGCAAGAGCAAACAAAACTATTGCTACTACGAACCCAGCGAAACTTTCCTCCTTAAGCGAACCATCCCACCGCAGCCCATCCATAAGCCTCGAAGAACCCTCAAAACCACGATTAGCATAATCCATCTTCCTCTCAATGCCGACCAGCCGCCTCTCAAAAATCATCAATGGGTCCGCAACCAGCAACGCCGCCAGAATCAACGCAACCACACTCAAGCCACTGCACAGATAAAACGTGTAAGTCGACAGCACAGAGAAGCTAAGAGAAGACGCAAACATGAATATCCCCATAGCCAAGCCGACAATGGTGCCAATCTCCGTAATGCCCTCATAAAACCCGAAAGTCCGCTCCCAATTATTGCGGCTGTAATGCTCAGTAACAAGCACGTTCTTGGGCGATTCATGCGCTACATGAAGCATCTGCATAGCCACGTACAGGACGACAAAGACGATTAGGTTCTGGGCGAAGGGAAGAGTCATGAGGAAAAGAATTGTGGCTATCGAGGCGAAGGCAAGGAGAATGAAGATTTTGTAGTGGCGGGTAGCGTCGCACAGGTAACCCCACAGGAATGAGGCGGGGATCGAGCAGAAGATCGCTATAGAAGTCATGACTCCGAGTGCGAGAAGCGGACCGCCCAAAATGGCTAGGCTGATGGCGCTGAAATGGAATACCAAGTATAGCGGTATGAAGACCGTTAATAATCCGAACGCCATATCATGGAAGAAGAACCCCAACCGCCACATAGCCAAATGACGACTTCAAAGCTAAATTAAAACGTTTACCTGAATAATCTAAACTTCCTCAGTAAGCCCGCATTGAGCCAATAAACTTCATAAATTCTGATGTGGAAGTTTCTGGAGACATCTCCCGCACAACCACCTTTTTTTCCTTGAGCGACATATTTGGTTAAAAGATTTGGAAGGAGGCATATACATTGGAAGAAAAGCTCGTCAGCTGCCCTGAATGCGGCAGCCAAAGGTCATGCAAAAAAGGGATAAGGTATGCGCCGTTCAGAGAAAATTCAGCGCCGCATATGCCGTGACTGCGGTCACCGTTTTTTCAGTAAACTGACAATAAGCCCTTCTCACAGGAATTCGTCGCTTTGCCATAATAGTGCGCGCGAAAAGACGTGTAGAGGGGCAAGAGGTTTTCCAATTGGTTGGCGGATTTAGCTTGGAGAGGGACGAGTTCCCAGGACAAGGGGAATATTCATTGTTTGCCCATTTCTCACGACGGTGATGTTTATCGTCTGGTTGGGCAGTGTATTCTCTGCGAGGTACGTTGATAAATCGTCTTCGTTAACGATGCGTGTTCCGTTGATGGCAGTGATTATGTCTCCTCCAACAACTATCGTGTTTCCGTCTATGACAGCCTGCGTTGTGCCTGCTTTGAGGCCGGCTTTGGCTGCTGGTCCTCCGCTTGCAACCTGCTCAACCAGCACACCGTAGGTGACTTTCAGTCCCTCTTGAGCGGCAATGTCATAGGTATTGTCCACTACGCCTACGCCCATGTACGGATACTGCATATAAGAGCCAGTGTCGACTAAGGACGTAATTTCGCGAAGTATCGTGTCTGAGGGAATAGCGAATCCTAAACCCTGAGCAATGCCGCCGTTCTGAGTGTTTTCAATGCTTGCCGTGTTGATGCCAACAACCTGGCCTCCAGCGTTCAGCAAAGGCCCCCCAGAGTTTCCCGGGTTAATCGGAGCACTAAACTGAATAACGTCTGCGATGGGATAGTTGTCGGCACTTGTCTCCGTTATGGTTCTGCCAAGCGCGCTTACAATCCCCGTCGTCATCGAGCCTGCCAGCCCAAAAGGACTGCCCAGAGCTGCCACAAAGTCACCCACGCTAAGGGTTGAAGAACTAACGACCTGAATCGGCTGGAACTCACTTGCCGGAGCATTCACGGAGAGCACTGCCAAGTCAGAGTACGGGTCAGAACCTAAAACCGTCGCGGGGTAGCCGTTTCCATCCCAAAACGTCACGCTTATGTTCGTTCCTGAAGCGATAACGTGGTCGTTTGTAACCACAACCATGCGCCCAGTAAGATTATCGACGAACCCGGAACCCTCAACTAGGGAACTAGACTGCGTATCCGTTATGACCACAACCGAGTCCTTAACGTCCATGTAAAACTGAGAGAGCGAAACGTTCTGAGGAACAACTTCGATTGAGCTGCTGCTACTACTAGCTAAACCCGCAACTTGGTTTTGGAGGGCATTGACCTGTTTCTGAAGGTTAGACAGATTGTTTGAAGAGTTCATATTGCCTATCCAATAGCCGAAGATCCCAGCAAACAGACTGCACGCAATAATCGCCACAACTATAGCCGCAAGAAACCGACCTCGACGGAATCTTCTAGAGGAACGCGGTAACCCAGGTTGCTGAGAAGACTGAGGCTGCTCAGGTTGCTGAGAAGACTGAGGCTGCTCAGGTTGCTGAGAAGACTGAGGCTGCTCAGGTTGCTGAGAAGGCTGCTCCACTATAATTCTCTCCTAAGGGCTGCAAGCGTTTTCTCGAATGGCGAAGACGCTGTGATTGATCTTACTTGGTATGCCATATCCTTGATTCTCCATTGAGTGCTTTTCTTTCTAGGAACTCATTAAGTTATTAAAGGGTTTTTCATAATTATGCCCAATTCCATTTAAGCATGACTTGGGCAGACTTGGGAAGCAAGCATCTCAACTGCAAATAATTTTGGATGATCTGATGGAAAAGATTGCGCGTTTTATTAGTTCTCGTTAAGAATATTAAGTAATTTGTCGGTAACCATTGACTTAACGTCTTTTTCGTTAAGAGTTCTGACTAGTAACACTGCAAAAATTTTTCCATTTTTGAACTTTTCCTTAAGATCAGTTGGTATCATATTGATGTCAAAGAGAATGGTTTTCCATCAAATTGTTAATTTATGTTCTTTTGATAAGTATCCGTAACATTTTGAATAACAGTAGTAATCACCGGCATTGTGAATTTTTTCAAGCGAGCTATAATCAACAAACCCAGCTTTTACCAAAGATTCCTCGATTATATAATCTCTCTATCTATCGCCAATCTCTGGGATAAATCCTTATGATGTAGTTCGTGGAGACATCTCCCGCAAACACTCCCTTTTTTTATCCATTCGATTCTTTTCTCGCTCACAAACGATCTTTCTATCGATGGGGTATCTACCTACCTCACTTCTACGCATTCACTCTCTCAGGCGCAACTTAGCTGACTCGCCCCTAGTCCTAGAAACTTAAATGCTCAAAATTGCGCAATACCTAAATATGGATGGAACAAACAGTGGTCGAGAAATCGCATAAGAATTTGAATATTCTTGATGCGAAGTTCCTTTAGGGATGATGAAACTTGAACAGGAACATCAGATTTCTGGGTTTTGGAGCGGCAGTCAGGGCCCTTGGAATCGCCATGCTCTATCCTTTCATCACGATATTCCTTAGCAAGGTCCTAGGAATCGGCTACCTAAGCATCGGCCTGCTCTTGATACTTGTAGGCGTGCTTTGGCTGCTGGTTTCCCCATTCGGAGGCATGGTTGCCGACAGGATCGGAAGGCGAAGTGTATTTCTGCTTTCATTAGGAGTTGAAGCCTCGTGCGTTGCGCTCGTTGCCGCATCAATGTTGTTTAAATTTGTTCCAGGAGTCATTGCCGCGGCCGCCGTGGCAAACGTGGCTGGTTTCGCTCTAGCTGGTCCTGCGCTCTCGGCCTACACGGCAGATTTGACGACGGTTGAAGAGAGAAGTGCAGCGTACAGTTGGCAAAGAATCGGCTTCAACCTCGGATACACGATAGGCGTGGCCGCAGGAGGCTCATTGATCTACTTCCTTGGCTACTCGGCTACGGGATTCCTAGCGGCGCTCTTCATGGGAATAGGTACGGTCATACTCGCCGGGGTGCTGTCCCCCTCGCCATACGATGTCGCATGTGCCAAAGGAGGGCTGGGCACCGACCTCCAGTCTCTCCAAAGACCATCGTCAGTCCGCGAAAGCTTTAGGATCCTAGCCAGTGACAGGTACTTCCTCCTGCTTTGCTCGGGATTTTTCTTGATTAGCCTTGCGACCGGCCAGTGGGCCAACACGCTTCCGCTATACTTAGGATCAGTGCTAGATCTCCCCACGGTTATGGTGGGCGTGGCCCTTGCACTTAACGGTCTAGTTGTAGTGGTAGGACAAAACCAGGTGACGAAGTGGGCAACGGGACACATGCACACGTCAGCCGCCAACGCGTCAGTTCTGCTATACGCTGTTTCCTATGTCATGCTTGGCGCCATAGGGTTGGGAGGATCCAGCGGAGCGACATTTGCTCTCGTGATGCTGGCAATTGTCATTCTGACATTCGGGGAGAACTTTGGCGCCATACCGATGATGACGATGCCCTCCAATCTTTCGCCACCCACAGAGATCGGCTCATACAACGGTGCCTTCGGGTTGTTTTTTGGAGCAGGATTGGTGTTCGCCCCGGCGCTCGGAGGCTTCGCCTTGTCGGTGACGAGCAACACCCTGCTGGCTTGGATGCTGATGATGATGCCTGCAGTACCCGCGGTCGTCCTGTTCGCTTGGCTAGGAAAACGCCTTCCCAGAAAGGCGAATATCGTCTGAGCCATAGTGAGAGAAAGCTCTTAGTCCCAAACCAAAAAACCAGCCTGAGACACAAAGAACCCCCGCGGAAAGTCTCAACTCTGCAAGGGACAAAAAGTTTCAACCTAATAATCTAAAACAAACAAAACCAAAGCAGCAAAACAACAAAGCACAAAAAACCAATTTCTACATAGAAAACACGCCGAATAACCAATTCCACCAAATTTTCCCTCATAAATCCTTAATAGAGAGACCATCCAACTTCATACTCCGCTGGAGAGTTAATCAGCAAAATGGCAAAATTTAAGGTAATAGTATCTGATCCCGAAGCAGGAACCTCAAAAGTTGTTGAGCTTGAAGAAGCACGGGCAGCATCGTTCATCGGTAGAAGAATTGGGGAAACAATAGACGGCACCGTCGTAGATTTACCAGCGCATAAAGTGCAAATAAGGGGCGGCTCAGACAAAGACGGCGTCCCAATGAGAGGAAACGTTCATGGTGGTGTCCGCCGAAACGTGGTGCTTAGCGGTGGAGCAGGCTTTAGCCCAAAGGAAAAGGGAGAAAGAAAACGTAAAACAGTTCGGGGAAGCACAATAACAGATGAAATTGTTCAGATTAACATGAAAATTGTTGAAAAGCCAGCTGCAAAACCAGCCGCAAAAGCTACTGAAGCTAAAGCTCAACAAGTTGCAAAATAAGAACAAGTTTGACAGAGCACATGCTTAAAACTTATAAACTCCCATAATTAATTCTTTCATAATTCACTTGATTTACGTGAAGAAGAAGAATAACATGAGTGACACGAGTAAACCCTTGCCTAAGCAGCCTGAAGTCAACATTGGCACCATAGGCCATGTAGACCATGGGAAAACAACGTTGGTGCAAGCGTTAACTGGCGTTTGGGCATCAAGGCACAGTGAAGAACTAAAAAGAGGCATCACCATAAAACTGGGCTATGCAAACATGCCTATTTACAAGTGCCCAAAATGCGAGCCACCAAAAAACTACACAACTAAACCCTATTGTGAAAACTGTAATTCTGAAGCACAATTTGTTCGAGCTATAAGTTTTGTTGACGCACCTGGGCACGAAGCGTTAATGGCTACTATGCTTTCTGGCGCAGCCATAATGGATGGGGCAATTTTGGTTATTGCAGCTGATGAGCCGTGTCCTCAACCGCAGACACGAGAGCACCTTGCAGCCGCTGAAGTTAGCGGCATAAAGAATATAATTATTGTTCAGAACAAGATTGACATTGTAGATGAGAAAAGAGCGCTAGAAAACTATAAAGAAATCAAAAACTTTGTTAAAGGCACAGTAGCGGAGAAGGCGCCGATTATTCCAATCTCAGCTCAGCGCGGAATAAACATTGACGTACTCCTTAATGCTATTGAAACAATTATTCCTACGCCCAAACGGGATGAAACTAAGCCGCCGCTCATGTACATTGTTCGCTCTTTTGACATTAACAAGCCAGGAACCACCATCGATGAACTAGAAGGCGGCATCATCGGCGGAACAATAGCTCAAGGAAAATTTGCTGTTGGAGAAGAAATAGAAATTCGCCCAGGCATCAGCGTTGAAAGAGAAGGCAAAACCGTTTACGACCCCTTAATCAGCGAAATAGTTAGTTTGCACGCTGGCGAACAAAGTGTGAAAGAAGCCACGTGCGGGGGGCTAATTGGAGTAGGAACATTACTTGACCCATCCTATTCAAAGGCAGACGGCTTAACAGGCAGCATTGCTGGAAAAGCAGGAATGCTTCCGCCAACATTGACAGAGCTTACTTTGGAGACGCACGTTTTGGAACGTGCAGTAGGAACAAAAGAGCTTCTGAAGGTTGAAAAATTTAATCCTGATGAAGCGTTGCTGCTTCATGTAGGTGCAGCTGTAAACGTTGGAAAAATCTTGTTAATAAAGCAAAATGTGATTAAAGTAAAGTTGACCAGGCCGATTTGCGCATTGCCAGATTCCAGAGTTGCCATCAGCAGGAAAATTACTGCCCGTTGGAGACTCATTGGATACGGACTTATCGTAAAGTAAGCAAATAAGCTTATTCCGTCGGTTTTATTATGCCGTTTTTCTTTAGGAAATCGTGTGCTCTTTGCAATACGTCCTTAGCATTTTTAAAAGTTAGTTTTTCCATGGCATGCTGGTAATCTAGCCAAGCATAGCCTATGTGCTCGAAAGATAACTCCACTTTATCGGTGTATGCTTCCATTATGAAGAATACAACTTCTTTACGGATTGTTAAGCCTTGTCTCCTGTAAAAGTAACTGATTACTTCTCTGAAACCATCTAGGAATTGAGCCTCAGTTATGCTTGTTTCCTCTTTTAATTCACGAATAACTGTTTCTTTTTCGCTCTCGTTAACTTCAACATTGCCCTTAACAAAATCCCAATGCCCCGCTGCATAATTAAGAAGAAGATATTTTGCCGCATCATCCTTTTTTATGAATACTACAGCGCCACACGATTTCTCGCGGAGCATACATATATGCACCTGAGTGTTGCTCAAATTCATTTGCTCAAGGTATTTAAACTGAACGTAATTTTAAGACTATGCTGCACCTATCAACTGAAATAAAAGTTATGAACGAAATGTTTTAAGCATGCAAAAAATAACTTTTTAGGAAGTAGGAGCCATACCAAATGTCAGCTTCACTTAAGAGAAATGAAGCGTTAAAAGTTATCTTAGATACAAACGCATTATTTGTTCCGCTTGAGTTTAAACTTGATATTTTCGTTGAAGTCGAGCGTCTGTTGAATCAGAATGTTGATTTTGTTTTGCTTTCGCCTGTTAAACGTGAACTTGAACTGCTGGCCACTAAGGATTCGCCTAAAATTCGCAGGGAAGCCGCTTACGCGTTGAAGCTTGCTGAAAAATGCAAATTCGTTGCGGTTGATGAAGATGAAAAACTGTCGACTGACGATGCAATAGTCAAGGTTGCCAAAGCCTGGAATTCGCCTGTGTTCACCAACGATAGGCAACTACGAAGGAAGCTAAGAGATATAAGTGTGCCAGTGATTTATGTGAGACAAAAATCGCGTCTAGAGATTGACGGGTTGATATAACTATGTTTAAGCTCATAACATTACAGGACACTATCCGTATTCCGCCCGAAACCTTCGGCAACCCTTTAGAAAAAGTTGGTCGTGAACAGGTTAAGCAGAAGTACGAGGGAGTTGTGGATGAGGAATTAGGGTACGTCATCGCAGTTACAACTATAGAAGTAAGCCCCATTGGCAAGATAATCCCCGGCGACGGAGCAACTTATCACAAGGTATCATTTTCTCTGCTAACTTTCTACCCTATAATTCAGGAGGTTGTGGAGGGAGATGTGGTTGAAATCGCAGATTTCGGCGCTTTCGTACGCATCGGACCAGTAGATGCGTTACTTCATGTTTCACAACTTATGGATGACTACATCTCTTATGATGAAAAACAAGGAGTATTGCAGGGAAAAGAAACTAAAAGAAAACTAACAGCAGGCGAACAAGTGCGTGTTAGAATAACTGCTGTTTCACTTGGTAGAGCAGGAAGCTCAGGAAAAATCGGTGTCACCGCTAGGCAACCGTTCTTAGGTAAACTTGAATGGTTAAAGGAGACAGCTGAGGCACCTGCAAAGAAACAAGCGGAAAGCAAAGAAAAAGCTGCGTAAATGAGAGTGAATTGAAATGAGTGAAAAAGCATGTATTAACTGTCATTTTATAACTAAAGAAAACGTGTGCTCAAAATGCAGGTCCACAAGTTTTAGCGAAGACTACAGCGGCTTAGTCGTCATGTTTGACCCAGATAACTCAGTTATTGCAAAAGCCATGAACATAAAAGAGAAAGGCAGATACGCGTTAAAAGTGCGCTAAGCGGCTTTTTTAAGCATAGAACGGTAACTTCATACGACCCTAAAACTGTTTGTTTACTAAGGTTGAAAAGATGACTATAGTCTACACTATAACACCGGAGCTCCGAACGAAATTCAAAGAACCATTCGGCACCTTAATTCAAGGCTCATTTGATAAAACAATGGGTAAAATGAAAGCGTTAGTAGACGAGGAGAAACCGCCAAGAACAATTTCCGTTGGAGATGTAGTTTCCCGCAACCTTCATGAGCACAATATTCACCCACAACTAACAATTATTGACACTAAATTTCTCAGAAACCAAAACATGCCCGAAAAAGTCTCAGTAGAAAAAACAGTCCATGTGAATAATCCCAAAGGAACAATCACTGAAGAAGCAATTTTTGCAATCAAAGAAGCGCTGGAAAAAAATGAGCACACGCACATCGTCGTTGACGGGGAGGAAGATTTGCTTACGCTCATAGCCGTTTTATACGCTCCAGAAAACTCTTTTGTAGTTTATGGGCAGCCGTATTCGGGCATAGTTGTTGTCAAAGTTACTTCAGAAAAAAAGGCTCAGGCGAAGGAATTCCTGGAAGCTATGAAACCCTTCGAAAAGCTAAATAGGAAGAAAACTGTATGAACTTACGCCTTAAGTGAATATTAATGCAAATCAAAATAGAATCAACCAAGTATAACCCGCTTCTGAAAAGGAAAGAAGTAGGCTTCACTATTATTCAAGGTCCAAAAGAAAAAACTCCTCCGAGGCTAGAAGTAAGAAAAGCCCTAGCCACTGAAATGAAAATTGGGGACGAAGTAGTATTCGTTAAAAGAATGCACACAAAAACGGGAACTAACATCACGCAAGGAGATGCTAACGTGTACCAAACAGTTGAGCAGGCTAAAGTAGTGGAACCCGAATACATCAAGAAACGTAACAGTCCACCTGAAAAGCCTAAAGAAGAGGCGACAGCATAATGTCCAAGAAAGCACCACCACCAAAGAAAGAAGACAAACCAGCAGTAGCGCCGAAGGAAGAGGCGAAACCAGCGGCAGCGGCGGAAGCAGTGCCAAAACCGCAGAAAGCTGAGAAAGCAAAACATGAAAAGAGACATCGAGAAGAAAAAGGAGTTCACGCAATGTACAAGGTTGAAGATATCAAAGTTAGTAGGGCACGCCCAACCTGCGAGCGGTGTGGAGCAGGATACTTCATGGCAGACCACCATGACAGGTATACTTGCGGTCACTGCGGTTTTACTCGTTACAAGCAGAAATAAACACTTTACTTTATAGCGCGCCGCGCGCTGAAAGGAGAACAATTCAGGCATTCAGCCTAAAGAAAGAAGCAGACCTTTAGGCATGCTATGAATTAAGAAAGAAAGGGTAGTGCCTGTACTTATAGCGCGCGTGGATGTTCCTAAATTGGTCTTAAATGGTTTTTATTCCAATCTAGAATGCCTCGCTTATCCCAAATTTCCATTCAGAATTAGGACCGCATGGTAGACCCTTGCATGAAACGCACAATTAAAGCCGGCTTTATCATTTTAGGAACAAGCATGCGCGCTAAGTGCTAGCTGCTAGGCAACACTAGCTCGTACTTGTTAATTTGGTCTATCTGTACCGTTACGTTGCCTGTAATGCAGTCCAGCAGGTGTCCGCCAGCAGTGCAGTCGTCAGTGATGAAGTGGAAGTGGTATCCCGGGAGGTCGACGCCGTTCATGTTGCTTGGGAACCAAAAGCCGACAGCAGTTCCTGAAACATCGGTCAGGTTGAACAGCACTTGGTTTTGCAGGGCAATTGTGATGTTTTGGTAAGGCTGGGTTTGCTTGGGTTCAGACCTGGTTTGCGCATAGTCAAAGTACCCTGACACTTTTATGGCGTAAATGGAGTCTTGGTTAGGCAGGGCTAGGGTTATGCTATCCTTCAGCTGCGTATAGTTGAGGTTGCTGACTTGCAGGGTTTGGTCTGCTTGGAAGAATGTTACTGTTGCGTAGGGCGTCGTTTCGCTTGGGTCTATCTTCACAGGTTTGCCGTCGATGCCGATTTGATAGAAGACACCGTTAAGCTCCACCATTTCGCCTAAGCCATTAAGTGTTCCTAATCCAAAATTGCCGTGCTTCGCCAACTCACTGAAGCTTACGAAGCCCGTGTAGTTGCCTAAAATAAAGGTGTTGTAAGCTGCAACTTGATACAGTGTTTTCTTGTCAGCTGAGGCAGTCGGCTGAAACTGCAAGATTGCAAAAAAAGCTGCAAAACAAACAATGACGATTAATGTCAATGCTACTAGCCATTTGCCCTTCAACACGCATTCCTCTCGTATTCAGATGCTTCGACCAAGGATAAAAAGATGTAACGTTGGAAACTTGACTTAACACATCATCACCATCATTACTGAAGTTGGGCAGGGTTCCTGAGTCGGTGATGAAGTGGTTCAAGCAGTATGGTTCATATCGCCAAATAGGATTGTACTCGAACAGGCAGTAGTCATTTACCCCTATGTCACAGGGTCCACCGCGTGCTTACGCACATTTGCTTATAACGGCAAAATCTATAACTGAATCAGCGTTAACTATTATTGGCGGAAAGATAAAAATGGGCAAAACTGAACTGTTAACAAGCGTATTAGTTGCAGCATTAATTATTTCAATTAGTGTCAACGTATATCTGGGAAGCAAAAATCTTGCTCTTAGTAACCAAAAAAACGCTGACAACACTAAGCTTGAAATGACTTCTATTCTGTCACAGGCGCAAGTTCAAGCAGAAGCGCAGTTGCAGCAAATTGGCGGCAGCTTGATTTACGCCTCACAGCAGCTTTCCACCCTCGGGATAGCTTGCGACCAAACACAGGCTATAGTAAGTGCATTAGCTGAGAATAATTCGTTCATTATTGACGCGGCAACCCAAGACCTCAACAACGTAATGGTAACGGTTGAACCCAGTGCATACAACTATTCAGTTGGGAGAAACATCGGTGAACAAACTTGGTTAAATCCAAACCCGTATGGTCCTATAACACCCACCATGACTCCTATCATGCCATTAGTTGAGAACCTTACCGGCGTCGCTATAGGTGCCCCCGTATTCAACACGGACAAAATAATGATTGGCACTGTAAGCGTCATATTTAACCCTCAAGCCCTGCTTAACGCTACCATTTCGGCTCTCGTAAAAGACAAACCCTATGGCGTTACCGTCATGCAGCTCAACGGACTATCGCTTTATGACACAGACGCCTCGCAGGTAGGCAAAAACCTCTTTACCGACCCCATGTACGCCAGCTACACTGAACTCTTGGCATTTGGCCATAGAGTTGTAGATGAACCCTCTGGATACGGCACATATACTTACACTCTAAACGCTGCCTCAAACCAAGTGGCAACAAAAGAATGCTACTGGACAACCATAAGCGCCTATGGCCAAGAATGGCGAATAGCAATAAACCATGCGCTTAATAGCTAAAATCTTTTTTCGTTTCCTCAAAAACAAATCGAAACGAATGACCTAAATCAAAAATTGTTAGGGTCAGATTAGCAGTTCTGGATTCTATTCTTTCCTTTCATTTCTCAAGTATTCAGCAAATAAATAAGCCTTTTCAGACCTTAAAATGGTCGAAAGAGCCAAGCTGGATGACACGCCGGAGAAAAATAGGCGCCAACTACAAACCCGTTACGACTTGTGCTTTCTAAATCGTTAATCTTTTAAGCCCTACGAGCGTAGTAAGTAGGCAAGGGATCTTTTGGCATGTTGGATTTAGTTTCAATGTGGAAAAGCCCAAAAATGATTGCGTTCACCCTGCTTACGGCCGGGCTGTATGCTACTTTGATCTTTCCTTTTCACCAGTACACACTTTTTGGCGGACACGCTGACTTCGGCAGGTTAGGCATCGGGATTCCCGTGGCCTTCTCCTTTATGTTTGGTCCAGCAACTGCCTGGGGCGCCGCCATAGGCAATGTTATCCGTGACGCTGCAACGTCTAAGTTAAATGTTGCCAGCATTTTCGGCTTTGTAGGCAACTTTTTTATTGGCTACGTTCCATACAAACTGTGGAGTGTTATCACCACCGAGAAGCCTGACTTAAAAAGCCTTAAAAAACTCGGCTTGTTTGCTGGAGCTACAGTTTTTGCTTGCTGTATCTGCGGAGTCATAGTTGGTTGGGGCCTTTATTGGTTAGGCTGGGCGCCTTTCATGCCGACGGCGCTGTTGGTTGTCTTGACAGACGCCTTGTGGGCAATTGTCGTAGGCTCGGTTTTGTTAGCGTTAACCTATGGCTATATTAGCAAGCGTAAACTGCTGTACACAGACGTCCTCAATATAAGCCAAACAAGAGACAGTTGGAGCAAAACTAGAAGTGTCGCCATCTTTGCCTTTGCCGTCAGTGCAGTCTTATGCTTCATCTTAGGGCTTGATGTTAATGTCAGTCCGTTAGTATTGCTGCCAATTGTAGCAGTTTCGCTTGTCGCAATTAGTGTCGCGTGTAGGTAGCAGCGCGCGCTTTACTCGTCGTGTTTCAACTCCTTGAGTTGTGGATTCGTTCGTTTTATGTTTTTGAGAAACTGAGCGTGCTGGCTTATTCGGCGAGCTATATCTGTAGGAGCAGGGAATCGCACTTTTTGAAGATGATTTTTAGCAATAAGCAAAATATTCTCAATGAATTACAGGGCGCTTGGCAGGTACAATTATCGCCTTACTTAATCGGCATGCGGCGGATCAGCAAAATCAAGCCGATTATCACGAAGAGATAGCCCAATATTCTGAGTGGAATAAGCACTGCAACTGCACTTCCATATCCAAGTATTGTAATGGCGTATGAAATGGCAAACAGCCCAAATGCTGCGCCGATGTATAGTCCTATAACGCCCTTTTTCCTATTGTAAGCATAAATGCCTAAGCAAAGAATTACTAAGTCGAATACCAGGTTTGTAAATGCCACTGGGTCCCAAACTATTACCATAGCACAATCCTCAGTAATGCGCATATATTTATTATCCAATTATTTTCTTTTTTGGTGTTTTGTGCCAAAAAAAGGAGACTAGGGTTTTGCTTTGGCTGGCGATTTTTCAAGTGGCTGATTAGCTTTTGGCTCGCAGGATTTTTGCGCTGATTACCCAAAGCACTATTGCGGTAGCTATGCACGCTGCGTCGCCTATGAGGTAAAACGCATTTACCACGAGGGCTTCTAAAAGGTTAGAGCTGACGCTGAAGTGTAACACGTAGTAGTAGGTTATGTCGGATAGACCTAGGAAAAAGAAGGCTACACCCGCAAGCAAGTAACCAACAATTTTCAGTTTTGAAAGTGTCTCGATTATATTCTTTGATTCTCCCATTTAATCTCCCTGTCCATTAATAGTTGTTTTAGCTTAAGAAATTTTGCATCACAGATAAATTTACGGCATACTAGCCGATTATTACTATCTTGGGCTTCTCGCTTGTGTTGGTCTCGGTAAAAGCTCAAGATGTAAGTAGTAAACAAGTTACCAAACGATTTTTCACATGAACCCTAAACCAAACGATAACTTCACAGAACCCTAACAAAAAGTGAACTACTCGCCCCTTACCAGTAGATCAAAACTTTAGAAGAACGGCTTCCTAGGTTCTATAGGGTATAATTTTGAAGAACACTAGTTTTGTCGGTTTTGGAGTCGTCCCTCGTAAGAGGGATAGAGCTAAGACATATTTGTACTTTAAGAGTCAAGCGCAATCGCTCTTTGACTTTGGAGAAGCCAGAAACGCCGAAGACACCTTCCGCGTTACGCTTCTCGCGCGCTAGACCTAAACGCTGAAATTGAGAGAGCTAAACGGCTGGGCTTGTTTGATAATTATGGTTTTAGCGATTAAAACGCATGTGGTAACAAGGTTAAGGTCTATTTCTTCTAATTATACTAAATGCGTAAACGAAAAGAAACGCCATAATAACAATCAAAGCTATAGAAGAGAAGATAAGAATAAACCCCCAATTACTGTTTGGATAAGCACTTTTGACCCATTCCCAATAATAAGCCGAGTATAACCCCGCTATTAATCCAGCTAACATGCTTAAAGGTATAGTTAAAATAAGCCATCCGATTTCTCTTCTTTCACTACGCTGTTCCTCAGTCATCCTTTAACCCCTCAGTTTCTTTTTGGTTGCTTTACGGATATAAGATTTTGCATCCTTTGAAAGGTCATTATATTGACTTAGGCTATAAGTTTATTAGCTGTCGTAAGCGCGCTTTGGGACTGTCTGTATGAGGATGTTCAGGAGCGTCTTCCCAAACGCCAAAGACGCCTTAAATTTTATGAGGATTCCTTCTTGGCTTTACGCTTTCTTGCGTAAATTATTACGAATGCAATAACCATTATGGGAACCGCCACGATAGCAATATCCGTGAGAATGTTGTCTATAATGATGCGTTGAGGCACAGGAGTGGGCGGAGGATACAGAGGTGCGTTGGCTACATAGTCCGCGGGTTCAATCAATGGCGCTAATGGCGCCTGGTTAAAGTCAAACGAGTTCATCATGTCGTTCGCTTTCGCGCCTCTCATCCCAGACCCTCCCAATATCGGGAGGTTAAAAATCACTTCCGCGAGCCGAAGCATCGATGCGAAATCATATTGGGTGTTGTCGATGTAGCCTGGCTTAGCCCACGGCGAGATTACCAGCGTAGGCACCCTGAAGCCGTCTCCATACGCGTCAATTACTGGCGGAGGGACGTTGTCGTAGAAACCTCCATAATCATCCCAAGTAATCACTATGGCAGTTGAACTCCAGTACGGGCTTTCCATCACTTGGTTAACGAGGTATGCGACGTAGTCCATTCCAGCATCTGGAGGCGCTGGAGGGTGTTCGCTGACAGACTGGTTCGAGTATATGGATGGAAAAGGCGGAGATGGAGGCTGCCAACACCCGTCAAGGGATGAACCATCCCCTGGGATTATCCATGAAACCGCTGGCAGGCTGTTATTTTCAATGTCATCGATAAAGTATTGCGTGTTCTTCACGTGCTCAGTTAGCTGGTTTGGATTAACTTGGAAATAGTTGAAGAGTGGAAGGACGTTCCAGATGGTAGTCGTTGTAGCATTTATGTCTCCATCGTACCACGTCCACGTCACGTTGGCGTTCGAGAGTTCCTGCGCCAATGTTGTCCACGTTAAATCCAGTGCTGACATGTTAAACGTGTCTGGCGGATCGTCTATGATACTGCCGTTTAGTACCCACTGGCTATTAGTTAAATTGGTAGGTCCACTTGCCCCTGAAGCGATGTAGAGGTGATTCGGGAAGCTTGGACTCATGGCTGACGAGAAGAAATTGTCGTCCAATACGTAGTGTTCTGCATAGTCCCAATAGTATGGGATGTCCTCATAGTCATAGTAGCCCATTGGAACCTTGCTTCCTTCCGCTGTTACGAAACCATCCATTTTGCCGTTGTCGTAGGCTTCGTGAGCGACTGTCCAAGTGTGAACGAGGTCTTCGCCGATGGATTGGCTGCTAAGATGATGAGGAGATGCAGGGTCAGCTGCAGCCGCTGAGAGGTCGTCGGGGTCTTCAATCCCAGGTGGAAGTTCGTCGCCGACTATCATTACAGGGGTACTTTCATTAAGATGGTAAGGAGAAACGTACCCCAACGCCGTGTCATTAACGTTTACAGGGATTGAAGCGTTTGACGGTATTCCGTTAGCTCCAGGATAAGTCCCAAAGTAACTGTCGAACGAATGGTTCTCTTGAACGATAAAGATGATGTGCTGAATCTTGGAAGGCTGTGCAGCAGTTATCTTGAGGAGAAAAGCGTACTGCCCTAAAAGCACGACGGAAATGAGGAGAATGCTAAAGAAGGTGGTTTTTGCTTTAAATTTCAAAAAGAAATCCCTCATTAACTTTTACTTTTTTTGCGCGCTTTAGCAAGTACGATACAGGGTCTCCCTCAACCTTCTCGACCGTGGTAGTTACTATTTGAGTCCCAAAGACATCCCCACGAAGGGATTGGTCAATCTCTACTTCAGCGCGCGCTCAAATCACCTCTCTCAAGTTCACGCGTAAGTTGTAACTGCTTCAGCAATGGCTTACTTCTGAGTTAAGCATATAAAAGCTTTGAGGTCAATTTAATGCATAAAACATTTTGAGCAATTTTCTTAAAATACACCCGTTTCGTTTGGAGTTTGGGAACATTTGGGAAAATGTCTAAATAATCGCAGATTGAAATTTAGCACCTAAGCTGTGTTCAATGAAGAAAAACTCAAACCAAGAAAACTATGTAACCCCTAAAGTTCCTAAAACGTTGGCAGACGAAATAGACCGCCTCATCGAAGCTGGAACACTCGGCTACAGAAGCCGAGCTGAAATGGTGAACGACTTTATAAGACACGGAATAGAAGAACTCAACGCCAACAATTCAAGAGGACACAACAACTTCAAGCAAAATAGGAAAGAATAGACTGCAACTTTCATCCTTCCTGAACAGCCTTTTCCTTGCCTTAGGCACTACCGTTTCTTTTCTTATGCTGTAGAATGCCTGAAGGTTATGCTTCTTTTCTTTAGGCTGAATGCCTGAGTGTTCTTTTCAAGCTTACCTTAATAGAAAAAAACGCCTGCCCTAATTTCTTTCAGCCTACAGGTCTAACCTGCGCGCGCCCGCGCGCGGCGAGCCTTTCGCAAGCCCAAGAAAAAGCGCGCTGATACCAGTCGGGTTTTTTTCATTAAATTCTAATCCAACTAACCAACATTTTCAGCTTGATTTTCAGGCGAATCAGGATAATGCACGCGCGTGAAAAATCGTTTAGTAACTTGTTTACTACGTGCATCTTGAGCTTTTACCGAGACCAACACAAGCGAGAAGTCCAAGATAGTAATAATCGGCTAGTATGCCGTAAACTTATCTGTGATGCAAAATTTCTTAAGCTAAAACAACTATTAATGCAGAGGAAGATTAAATGGGAGAATCAAAGAACATGATGATGGAGAAATTTTCAAAAATGGTTGGGTACTTTCTTGCTCTGCTGGGGTTAGCCTTATTTTTCGAAGGCTTAGCCGACATAGTCTACGACGTGTACAACGGGACCAGCTCCGTGACAACAGGGTTATACCTCATAGGCGACGTACTGCTCATAGTTACTGCAATAGTGGCTTGGGTAATCAGCGCAAAAATCTTGCAAGCCAAAAGCAAACCAACCGCTTAGCGCGCACTAAGGCACGGTTCTTGTTCAAAAAAGGTTTATAGAAAGTTGTTTTTTATTTAGATAGTGTTGAGAAGGCAGGATATTACGAGGTTTACAAGCAAAACTTTGTTGTGAGTAGGCAGAGTTATGCCAATTTGCTTAAGACATTGAAAATGGAAGGCATTGTGAATAGGAAGGTGATTGAAACTCGCCCACCAAGGGTCGACTATAGTTTAACTGAGAAGGGAAAGAATATAGTAAAGATACTGCATGAACTCGACAAAACATTATCTATCTCAACAAGAGTTTAACGCATTCACCATTTAATAAGTCCACTGTGGATTGGGAGAATATTAATCAGCATCTTTGTCTGGAATCTAATTGGCGCCAATTGAATCTTTTATTCTAAACTCTCATTAAGATTAATAAACAGTTTTAAATCTCCCTTTTACGATTAGTTCTGATGACCTGAAATGCTTAGAGTTAACGTCATAATTACCAGTATTACTGCTGAACGCTTTTGGGATATAAGGAAGCCAATCCCGCCAATTCAGATAAACACTAACATTAACGTGGTTGGTATGGAAAAGAAGCAGGATGAATCTTTGGAAGTACCGTTTGTCCTGTCAATTGCGTTTAATCCCTCCATCGCTCAAATGAATCTGAAAGGGAATGCTTACGTTACCGGCGAGAAAAACGAAATTGAAAAAGCTCTCAAAGACTATGAACAAAAAAAGCCGCCGCCACAAGTAATTATTCAATCAGTATCCAACGTTGTATTCATTGAAGCAGTGCTCATATCAAGAATATTGAATATTCCGCCGCCAGTTCCGCTGCCGCAGATTCCTGAAGCTGGAAAACAGCCAAGCTCTAAGCCTGAAGGAAGAGACTACAGCGCGTAACTATTCAATGCCGTTTATAGGAACCCTTTAAATTTCCTAGCTACAGCATCAGCAATTTTTAGTTCTACTGGAAACCCAAGGTACCTACGTTTCCACCTGTACCTGGCAAATCGATTCATTATAGTATAAGTAAACCTGTAGGATAGGTCGCGCTCCTTTATTCTTGATTGTGGATAAAACGTGCAACGTGTGACTGCTGAAATTCTGTGCATTTTTCAACTTGTGCTTTGCTGAGTCATGGTGGATCAAAATGAAAAACGTGGATGCTGCTCCATCAATAAAAAAATTAAAAGATCGGAAAAAAAAAGCCGTTTTATTTTAGCGGTACATACATTGACGAACGTGATGCGCCGATACCTGGCGTGCCATGCCTAACAGGCTTGTTAGTTATTGCGAATTCGCCTAGATAATGCCCGATCATTTCAGGTTTAATCTCTACGTTAACGAATTCTTTGCCGTTATGTATCTGGATTTTTATGCCAACCATTTCTGGCAGAATAATGAGGTCTCGTACGTGAGTTTTAAGGTTGACTTCTTTGCCTTGTTTTTGGGCTTCTTTAGCTTCACGAAGCTTCTCCAGCAATATGCGTTGTTCAGGAGTTAAACCGCGTTGCAGGCTTCTTCTTTGTCGTGAAGGAAGCAGATTAATGAATTCATCCATAGACATGCTTATCAAACTGCTCAAATTGTGTCCGCGGTAACTAAATTCTTTGGGCATTTTTCATCTTCACCTTAAACTCATATTAAACGCTATAAACCTTCTGCCAATTCTTAACGGATTGCGCGTTTCTTTTTCTGTCCTGGACCTCGTGCAGCGATCAACCCGACTTTTTGTCCTGGTGGAGCTCCATGTGAAGTCGTTGTGCATCTGCGAGCGCTTCGTTTGCTGCTACCATATGGGTGGCATGCTGGAACCATTTTGCGTCCGCTAACCCGTGGATACTTGTGACCTTTAGCTTTCATTAAATGGAACATCGATCCTGCTTTCAAGAAAGGCTTCTCGATTCTTCCAGCTGCGGAGACTACGCCTACAGTTGTTAGGCAGTAGTCATTAACGTATCTTGTTCTTCCAGAAGGCAAACGTATCATTGTTCCTTGTGGAGTGTGACCGACAACAGTGGCGTAGGTACCTGAAGACTTTGCCATTTTGCCGCCGTCGCCTGGACGGAGCTCTAAATCGCAAACTATTGTTCCTTCAGGTACTTTTCCTAAAGGAAGAATGTTGCCTATTTCGGCTGGAGCTTTTCCGCCGTAGCAAATTTGTTGTCCAATGAAAAGGCCTTCAGGGACAACTGTGTAGCAGGACAAGCCATTTTCAAATTTAACCAGTGACAACGGTGCACCGCTGCCAGGATTATGTACAAGAGCTTCCACTTTGCCGACTAATGAAGCCTCAAAAGATTCTTTCGGCGCTATTGTAGGATACTTTGCAGGAGCAACCCGTTTGTGGGTTGAAGCCCGCCAGTTTTGTCCACCGCGACCGCGTCTTTGAACACGAATTCGTTTTCCCATAAGTCATGCCTTCTATTAATTTACAATATTCCAAGTTTAATAGCGACGTCTGAAGCCTTGAATTCAGGGGTAAGCTTCACAAAGGCTTTTTTCTCGCCTTGAGGAGTGATTAGCAGATTTACTTTGCTTACTTTAACTTCATAAAGTTCCTCAACAGCGTGTTTCACGTCGCTTTTTCCTGCTTTTAAGTTAACTACGAAGATGAGTTTGTTATCTCGTTCAACCATTAAGCTTGCGGATTCCGTCATTAACGGGTAAGATATAACTTCGTTGCTGTTCATTATGCACTCTCTCCTTCGCCGTAGAGTTTATCCAATCTTTCAATAGCTCCGTTGGTCCATAACGTTAATCTTCCTGGATGAGTTCCCGGCGCCAACATTTCAGTATTGAGATTAGCAACCGTAGTAACGTCAACACCTGGAACATTACTTGCAGCGTTCACTAAGCCTTTATTCTCAACCACCACAATAAGCGGTCCAACGGCTTGCTTCATTTTTCTTCCTCTATGCTTGCCTTTGCCTGCGCGGATTTTTCGGCTGTCCCGCACTCGGGTAATGTCTTGTATGACACCTAAGCTTGTGAGGGTTTCCTCGACTTCTTTAGCCTTCGTTAAACCTTCAATAGCGTTGTCAACTATCAAGGGTATCTTGAGGGCATTCTCGATCTTGTGACCGCGTGAAGCTACTGTGTCTTTTTGCGCGGTAGCTGCAATCGCTGAGAATAATGCCAGTTTAGCCTCTTTCTTTGGAATGCTTTTTAGTATTTTCTTTTCAGCTCTCGGCGGGTGAGGTTGCCTTCCTTTAACTGTGCTTGGAGCAAAAGCTGCTCTTCCACTGCCACCTTTGATGCGGGGAACTCTTGCCATTGCCATGCCTGTTCCACGTGATTCTGCAGTGGTTCTTTTTCCAGCCATGGGGTCTCTGCCTTGCGGTTGTATCCTGCTGGATTGTATGGCTAGCACTGCACGTTTTATTACGTCTGGTCTTAGCGGTGTTGAGAATATTTTGGGAAGAGTTATTTTTCCTGTTGATTCGCCTTTTAAGTCGAAGATTTCTGCTGTTTTTTGTTTTGCCATGGCTTTTCAACCTATTTTCCTTGTGGAGATTCCAGCGATATGTATGTGATTTGTGGTGCTGCTTCAGGGATTTCTCTGGGTGGACGTGCAGGAACGCGCAAGCGGATTTGGCGTTTTTCTGTTCCGGGTATGCTGCCTTCGATTAGTATGTAGGGTCCTTTTACTTCTCCATAGCGGATGTATCCGCCTTTGACTGTTACTTCTTTGCCGTCCTTCCCGATTTTCAGTATGCGTTTGTTGAATTCTATGCGTTGGTGATAGCCCATCTGTCCTGCTCTTGGAATTGAATACATTAAGTGGTGTGGATTCCATGGACCTAAAGTGGCGATGCCGCGTTTTGTTTTTCTTCCTTTATGCTGAAGGATGGTTACGCCCCAACGTTTCACTGGTCCTTGGAAGCCTTTTCCAACTGTGACTCCTCCAATGTCGACGTATTGCCCGTCTTTGAATACTTCTTCAGGTGCTACTGTTTTGCCTAAAAGTTGCTTGGCATATTCAAATTGCTGCTGGATTGTGCCTCCGCCGATTTGGACTTCACATACTTCAGGCTTTTTCTTTGAGAGGCTGGTTTGAGACGGTTGCGTTGCTGTGATGACCCTGATTGTCGTTGTTACGTCGAGGTTTTGCTGGATTTTCTCAAGCATTGCTTCGGTGTTAAAGTTTTCTGGAAGAACCAGGGTTCGGTCAAGGATTGCTGGCGGTTCTTTCATCCATGCTTCTGAGATGTTCTGGAGCCCGTATGGTGTTTTGGTGTAAGTTCGCATGCCACAGACGAGTATAGGTGGCGTTTCCAGTATGGTTGCGGCTTTCATGATTTCTTTTCCAAAGTGAGGTGAACGTTTACGGTCTTCAATAGTGAAGACATAGGTCATGCCGGCTTTGTAGGCTGAAAAACCTAAAAGTTTTGGAGAAGCAGATTTTATTTCTGGCCAATAACGGATTCGCGCAACTGGTTTCTTAGCGCGTTTCCTAGGTAAATAAGCAAGTGAACCATGTTTTGGAGCATGAGTTTTTCGATGTCCCATTTTACTTCAGCTTCGCGCCCTAAGCAAATAGAAAATAACGTTATAAACGTTACCATCCAAAATAAGAAACCATGGCACATCTAAGCGTGAAGCCAAATTTGTAGGCCTTTGAGTAATTGAGGCTTTTTTGGGTTGGTTCTTTTTCAGGTCGGTTTTTACTTAGGCATGCTCGCAGAGTTATCCAATTCATCTTTGCTGTTTCAATTTTGAAAGAGAAAATCAGTTGCTAAATTGATACCCTCTCCCGCCCAACCTTCATCAGAGAATTAAGCTGTGCACCTTTCCATGCAGAACAGGTTTTTTTTGGGTAAACTGGTTGCTTTTTCATGGGAGATGAAACCCAAGTTTTTTAGATCATAATACAACTTGTCTATGCTGGAAACATTTTTACACCGCAAACGCAATCGTTCTATTCAAGCCGGGGTGGCAGAGTGGTTAATGCGCTGGCCTTCCTCGCAATCGATGTGTGAGGACCAGATTCGAGATCCAACGTTGCACAAAGTGGGCAAGCCAGCCAGTGGGCCTCGTGCTCGCAAGGGTTCGAATCCCTTCCCCGGCGCCATTTTACCTCTAAGTTTTAAATGTTCAAAGCGCCTTGTGGGTGCTTTGGTTGTATCTCGAACTCTGAGACAAAGAGCAGTTGATGTTTACCTTAACTCAGAACATGGAAGAATTTCTAATCCATAGTTGGCATTCATAACTAATTTATTTCAATAAGTTCTTAGATATGATCGATAATGAGCGACAAAAATGCAAAATAGTCTTAGGCAGGAGCGCAAAACAGCGCTACGATTGGATGAAGCGCCCGCTGTTGTTAAAGCAACAGTTGATACTGGAGAGTTTTTCTGCAAGATGTTTGGGGAAGCTATTGACGAGGCATTTTCTTCTCTAGGTGAACCTACAAGAGAAGCAATATACATCCATCTGAAAAACTCGTTTGGGATTGCGAAGCACGAAATTCCCTACAGGATCAATGATTTTTCAGATGCGCTCGAGAAAATTTTTGGACCAGCCGCCAGAAACTTGGAGATTCTCTGTATAAAAAACATTCAAGCCAAAGCTAGAATTGACTACAAGTGGGATTTACCCGAATCGAGTGGGTCCGAATTGACGTTTAAAGAATACATACGCATCGTTAAGCAGAACTATAAACAGCAAGAAAGCTCTCAACGAGCGGAATCAAAGAGCAGCTCCACCGAGAAAAAACAGGTAACTCCAGTGGCTCAAGAAAAAACAGATGAAAACAAAGTTACGCTAAAGACTGTTAACGTGATGGTCGAGAAAGTAATTACGGTAGATGAAAAAGCGTCAGTCAAAGAAGCAGCTGACATAATGAACCAGTTCGAGATAGGCTCCGTAATTACCACCAGAAAAGGGAAGCCTATAGGCATAATTACTGAGCGAGATCTTTTGAAACGCATAGTCTCCGAGGGCAGAAACGCAAAAAAGGCTAGAGTTAAAGAAATCATGTCAAGTCCATTGGTCGTTATTTCACCCGACACAGACTTAGAAGAAGCGGCACGCTTGATGTTCGAGATGAAGATAAAGAAGCTGCCAGTAACCGAACAGAACCGCTTGGTGGGCTTGGTCAGTCTAACAGATATAGCCCGTGCTCAGCCGATGATAAAATTCCTGCAAAAACTTGCCGCGACGCAAGATACGCCGAAGAGCATGCAGAAAGTCTTAAATTGCTACATTGTTTAGCGCAATGCAATTGTCACCGCTGGGATTTGAATCCAGCCTTTGAACTCCTTTGTTACCGGCAAACTGGGGTTCGAATCCCTTCCCGGCGCCAATTTTCAAGCGTGATTTAAGCTTATTTTAGCGAAATTTTTTCCTGTTGCGCATATTTGGACGTTTTAAGCTTGTGATGTCATCTATGTTTGAGGATACAGTTATGGATTTGTGCCTGTTATGCATATTTGGACGCTGAAGCTTGTGACGTCGTTTATGCTTGAGGATACAGTTAGGGTTAGGGTTGCGGCTACTGATGCTCCGGGTTGGAGGTCTGTGCTTTGCTGGTTCCACGTTATGGTTATTGGTCCATTCGCGGTCGTTGGGTTCCAGCTGCTTGTCGTCATGTTCAGAGTTAGTGAGAGGCCGCTGCTGGTGTTTTTGACGTAGATTGTTTGAGTGCTGGTTCCCCCCGCGGTTAAGGTTCCCCAGTTTATGGAACTCAGGGAAGTGGTGCATGCGCTGTTAGAATACACGCCCAAGTTTGCTGATGTGGAAATTGTACCGGCAGAAGCCAAGGTTGAAGATGTACTGATGACTGAAAAAGTGGTAACTGATAGAGCAAATCCAATTATGACTAATGCCACTACTGCTATTGTTATTGAGAGTGTCAGTTTTGCCATAATTATCCCCTCCGCAGATAGCTTGTTTCATTTGTAACCTTGTTATTGTGTATTTGAGAATCACAGATACTGTTCGTTGAGTTGTGTGTTTTCATTTTTCTCTCTTCCTGAATTTTGAAACCCCATATCGCTCAAATCTATTTTCTGGTTGCGCATTTCTGTTCGGGCGCAGGCACAAAGATGACTAGCTCTTTTTGAACAGACAATTTTGGTTTTGTTGTTTCTTTTTTGAGCCCTACCCAATAGAGGCTCCAGCCAATACACCAGAGAACGATGACTATGGGCATTAGCAGGATGTTTCTTAAGTTGCGTGTTTTCATTTTTCTCTTTCTCCTCTTGAATTTGAAACATCTTATCGCTTGAATGCTATTTTATAGCTTTTTGTAAAAGCAATTAGCGTTAATTGTTAACTTTAACAAATTTTTGCGAAGTTAACTTAACAAAGTTTGCGAAGTTAACTTAACAAATTTGCGAAGTTCAGTTAACTGCAAGTCTAGTTTTTTGATAATAACCAGTTTGCGCGCTGGCTTGTCCAGATAATGGCTAAAAATGGTTAAAAGTCGTCTTTTTGGGGTGTTCAAGGGATAGCCTAATTTTTGAGAACATAGCACGGCTGGGTCTGAGCGTTTGTTTTCCATGGTACCCAATTCGTTGGTAAAGTGCGAACCATCCCGTAAGAGGTTAAACAGCTCAAATTTGTCTCCAAATCAAAAAATAAGAGTTATGGCCATTTTACACCAATTTCGGGGCAAGTCAGTGTGCGGGGTTTTACTAACTCAATGATGCAAGCTACATCTTTGGGTACCCATAATGTATACAAGATTCAATACGAACTGCGTATAAAAAGACCAATGAGCACTGCAGTTCTCGCCTCGCCTATCCTAGATCCTGTGTTTGGAACAATACTACAGCACCTCAAATCGAAAGCAAATGTAACCTATGACCCCTCCTTGAATTGGTACAGGTCAAAGCTTCGGAACTAACTCAATTGATTAAGGAACCCGAGGCCGCCGCCTCGTGAGCGCGCTGGCTTGTCCCTAAATAGTCTAACATTTGTTTTGCAGATGGGCGCTCGCAGTTTATCCACCAAAATTTCAGATAGAGCAAAATTTAAATGTAAATGCTACGATAACTGCTTTTTCGAGGCGTAAAGAAATGGACTTTAGCAAGGGCTTGAGGTTTCTAGCAGCTGTGCTTATCTTTTTCTCTGGCATTCTTCATTTCGTTGTTGGGCTTCTCTCAGGGTCTAATGTTGTCGACCTAGCAGTAGGTGTAGGATTCGGAATAGCCTACATGATTATTGGCGTTGGTCTTTTTATGGGCAAACGGCCGTTTTATTACGTGGGAATAATTCTTCCCTTGATAGGCGGCATCGGCGGAACTCTCGTTTATGTTACGACTCAAGCGACAACCCCGTTGATAGCAGTGGTGATTGATGTCATTGTGATTTTGTGCTGTGCCTATCTACTGCTTCACAAGGAATCCCAGCCTGCTTCTTGATGAGTGCACGCGCTGCTCATTTGATACGAGGCCCCTTCTCAGAATAAGCTTTTCAATTTCGGGACAAGCCAGCGCGCGTTTTCTCGCAAAGCAACCATCAACGAACAAACCGATACCGCTACAATCGCAGCAAGCATAACCCAGAACCAGAAAGGAACCTGTATACGGGTCCCCTTCGTCGGTGACGCCGCTTGGGAAGTCTGCGAAGGCACGGTGCTTGGATTGGTCTCAGGGCCACTGCTACCGTTGCCTGAGGATGTTGAGGATATTGGAGTCGGCGTTGGGTTCGGGGTCGTCGGCTCTGTTTCTATGACTTTTGTGAAATTCGCGTATATGCTGAGGTAATAGCCAAAGGATGTTGGCGATGAAATGGTAGTTGGCCAAGTAGGAAACGTTGATGGATTGGCCTGGTACAAAGCCGTTGGCCAGCTGCTCAAACCAGAAGCGAGGGACTCGTAATAAACAGTAAGGTAATTGCCGCTCGTCCAAACGGATGATTGACCATAAACAACGAGAAAATAGTTTCCAGCACTTAAAGTCGTTGAAACCGAGAAAGTGTACCAGCCCTTAGTCGTGATTGACTGATTTGAGGAGTCAGCTATCAGAGTATAGTTTGTGCTATAAAATGCGACTTCCGCAGTGGGATAGGGTGCTGCTATGCTTCCAGAAAGATAAACCGACATTGACGAGATCAGGGTGCTGTAGGGAAGCGAGAACTCTGTACCGTACAGTTTCGAGTTACTGCCAGAAATTTGTTCTGTCGATGACCCTATACTTGTGTACCCAAAGCAATTTTGAGGCGTCGATAATGCGCATTCAGCAAAAAGAGACCAGCCCGAGTAGGTGGGTTGCGTATAAGGATTCAAGAAAACAATAGTATTAGCTCTGTTAGACACGAATGTGAACGCCCAATCGGCAAAGGAATAGCCAGTTACTGGAGTCACGGAGAAAGTTAGCGAGTCGCCATCCTGGTAAGAAAAGGTCGTTGGAAAAGACGTTAAAGTAGCTGAGTAAGACGGATTAGTGCTGTCGGTAATAGTGACGGCAGCTACTCCACTACTGACGCTAATTGGCAGTGAGTCTACTGAGGCAGCATGAACAATTACACCGGAAGAAAAGGCAAAAAGCGTTGAGAAAAGAAGCAGCCCAATGATTAAGGATGTGAATATTTTTTTAGTCGCTACTCTGCGAATAGTTATTTTCATCAGTATCACTAATAGAAAAATAGTCGGCAGAAATAGTGGTGTGCCATTGAATCGCCGCGTTTGCTTGAGATCTTTAAGCATCTGTTGATAAGTAGCTTTCAATGATTCACCCTTGAAAAAAATTAGCGGCATCCTTATTGAATGTTATTTCTTAATTGAACATTGTTTTAGATTTAGTCAAAAATTCAACAGACCCTAAACTAAGATTCAATTCTGTCTAAGTACAAAATGCGTAAACACAACGCAAATACGCCTAACTTGAGCCCTCGCCGCCGCACTTTCTTGAAAGATGCCTAAGCATCCAATTTACGCTTTCATAGTTACTCTTCCATCCGTCTACCTTAGCGCACATGGTTGTTCCGAAAACAGTCAAGCGCGCCCTCACTCCCCGTTTTCTACGTGTGTTTGTTGTGTTAGGCCGCTGGGATTTAACCCAACCTTTAAGCGCCTTGTTACCGGCAAAATGGGGTTCGAATCCCTTCCCCGGCGCCAATTTTTCAAGCATGGACCGTAGGGAACGTGCACTCACGTTAATTTTATATGTAAACTCGAAGAATACCCTGTTAATGAGCTGAGTTAATTAGATGGAAAAGATTGCTGAAGGTATTAGCGACTTTGGTGATTTTGAAGCTATTTTGTTTAGGTCTTCTGATGGCCGTCATTTTGTGCGGATTGTACCTTTGGAGGGTTTGGAAAAGCCTCATATTGAGTGGCTTGGCGGGGATGACCATTTAGAATGGCTCAGATGTTTGGCTCAGATGTTTGAGTAGATGAGCTTTAGGATTGAACGTTCAAAAAGCCTTTGTGTTCTTAAAAAAACCTGAAATTGTGTATTTGGCTAACGGGTAGAACGCACAGCGTTTAACAAAGAAAAACGCTAGCATGCACCTCGCCTGGGTTCTTACCTCACGCCTATTCCGTCATGTATGTAATATCATCCCACGGGTGTCTGTAGAGGCCTTGCTTCAGCCGCTTTTGGTCCAGAACATGTGCCGTCATGCCGATGGTCCTGCCCACGACGAACAGGCCGTTCAGGGCGCCCATCTGTATGTATTCATCAGCTTCCTTCTTCGGCATCTCGTTTCTCAACATGTCGACAAAGCAAACCCCGATGCAGCCGTCCACGTTAAGGATAAGGTTGTCTTTCTTAGCTGTCGTAATCTTCTCCACTTCAAGGGCAAAGTCTAGAAGCGGGGTGCACTTGAAGTGCTTCTTAGCGTACTCTTTCATGATGGTTACTCGCATGTCAGGATTGTTTACACTTTTTATCAAGTGCCCGATGCCTTGGATGTTCTCACCCTTCTTCTTCATCTCCTCGACAAATTGAACGGGGGTTAATCCCCTGTCATAGGCGTCAGAGAACATTTGCGCTGCACCGTCAATGGCGCCTCCGAACCTCGGGCCAATGGTCAGAATGCCGCTCGCGACTGAGGAAATCAGGTCCTTGCCTGCCCTGGCAGCGACTATGGCGTTATGAGTGCCTGACACGGCAGGTCCATGGTCAGCAGTGACCATGATGGTCATCTCAATGAACTTGGTCGCATATGCTGGAAACTGACGCTTGAACCACAGGATGCTGAGTACCCCGCCGATTCCTATGTCCTTCCTAAAGACCTCGGAAATCGGCATCTTGCCGTAAAGCAGTTCTTCACCGCGGTCGTCTGAAATCGTGCAGATAAAGTTAGAAGACTTCCTGATGAAACCTTCCTTCACCGCTTTGGCGTAATCCATCGGAACCTTTGGCACTGAGGGTTCTGGTTTTGGCTTGATGATGCCCTTGCTGACCAGGCTCTCGTATGTGGCCTTTATCTTCTGGTCATAGTCGTCATATGAGTTGGGAACTATGGCTCCAGCCTCCCTGAGAGCGCTGTTCTTTGCGTCTGCAGTTTCCACCTCGCAGCCGGCTTTTGCGCCTGCATGGCCGAACTGAACTTCGGTTTTGAATGCCTTAGAGCAAGCCCCAGTTACCCAAATCACCAACGGTTTTGTTATCTTCTTGTTCTTGAGCGCTTCGGCGATTTCGTACTCGCTGGTGCCACCTACTTCGCCCAAGCAAACCAGCATTTTAATCTCGGGAATCTTGTCGAATCTGAGAAGGTGGTCCAGTAGTGTTGAGCCCGGGTAGGTGTCTCCGCCTATAGCTATCCCCTCATACAGACCGTCCGTGTTCCTAGCGATGATGTTGTATGCCTCGTTACTCAGGCCGCCGGATTTAGATACGAATCCCACGGAACCGGGCCTATGAAGTTTGGAGTCAATGATGTTTTCAATTGTACCGCCAGCGTTGCCGATTTTGAAGCAGCCAGCTTTTACTCCTCCGACAGTTGCTGGGCCGATGATGACTTTTCCTAGGTCTTTGGCTTTGGCGGTGAGCAGTTTCATTTTCCTTTCTGGTACGCCCTCCGCGATTATCACAATTGTCCGTATCTGCGGTATGGCCAGCGCTTCTTCAGTTGAGGGCGCTGCCGACCGGAAGGATGCGAAGTTTATCATCACGTCAACGTTAGGATGCATCTGTGCGGCTTTCTCTATGGTCTTGTAGACGGGTATCAGAATCTCGCGTTTGCCGAAGAAGAACTTCGCGAAACTGTCCGCGCCGGTGGGGTTGATTATTGCTGCGACTGATGGGGTTTCGCGGCCTGATGCGTAGTCGAAGTCCAGCATCCTCTGCGTTGCCATGACCTGGTTGTTGTAGATGAAGGACTGAGTGTTCCTGTCAAACAGTTCACTTGCCGATGTCTTCTTGGCTGACTCTGCCTTTGCCATGTTAGTTCACTCCCTTCAAGGCAATGGAAACTATCTTGGTCATGTGGGTTTCTGGTCCATATACTTCAATCGGTACGCCTATCTTCTCGGCGAGCGCCCTCATCTGCGACAGGCCTTCCTGGTAGTTGGGTCCGCCTCTGCGGACGTAGATCTTGACCTTGTTCTCCTGGAGCTTCTCCTGGTACTCTTTGAGAGCTTTGATTATGCCTTTGAAGGTGCTGGCGACGTCAGTGAAATTTGCAATCCCGCCGCCTATGAGCAGGAACTTGCCTTTCGGGTTTATCTTCCTTGTCATGAGGTCAAGGATTGTTTTGGCATAGAGATAAGTGAACTCCTCGCTCGGGTCTCCGGAGTATTCGCCGTAGTTGGCCAGTTCGTTCATGTAGCCAAGGTCGGTGATGGTGTCCGCGTAAATGACTGATGCACCGCCGCCCGCAACCATTGTCCAGACTCTTCCTTCAGGGTTGAGAACGGTGAGTTTGAGAGAAGCCCCTGTCTGTGAGTCCAATTCCTCAATGAAAGCTTCTTCTCTGGTTAGGGTTCGACCGAAGGGCGCGGGAAACTCTATGTTGCCCCACTTCCCACCGCTCTCGAACTCTGCAGTGCTGTCCAGCTTGGCTGCCAAGTCGAGTGGGATGACCGAATCCTTCGTCACTACAATCGGGTTTAGCTCCAAGTAGGTGAAGTTCAGGTCTGCGTAGAACTTGAATAGGGCTTCGATGAAACCGGAAACGCATTTCTTGCGGTCAGCCAGAACCTTTCCCAGGAGTTTATCCTCGATTTCCGCAGGCGTCGGGAAAGTGCCGATGGGAACTTCCAAGCGTGATGCCTTGCAGTCCACGTCTCCGACGTTCACCCCGCCTTCGTGGCAGAACATGATGGTGTCGCCGGTCTTGGTGGACATTATGGCAACGTAGCATTCGTCCGAATCCTTGTGAGGTACCATTGGCTCGATGATAAAGTCCGTGAGTTGTCCAACCGTCCCCTTATCCGTCGGTTTTCCGTTTGCATCGAACTTGCCGTAGATGGTTATCTGACCCTTTGACTTCTCTTTTATCCACTCTCTGGCTTGGTCGTAGTTCGCGCCGACAAGGACGAGGTTGTTCTTTCCCCTGCGCTTTATCAGCTGGTCGGGTTTAACGACCAACTTCTCAGTAGTCAGCCACTTGTATTGGTTCGGCAACGTCGTCATGTCGGTGTCTGGTTCGACGGTGACAATCTTATTGGGTATGTCGTACTTTCCGTCAGAGTAGTCTTTGAACAGACGGGCGAGCATGCGTTTGCCGTCTGCTTCTCGGATTGCTTTGTGCGCCATTCACATCTTCCTCTGTTCAAGCTTCTTCTGGAGTCTTTTTGCCACCTCGGCAATGAACTCCTCGGTGTAAACCTGCCTGTTCTTCAGGTCGGGTGTGGCAACGAGCATCAAATCGCCAGTCATGATTCCGCTTTCAACAGTTTCGAGGGCTGCTTCTTCCAGCTTCTTCGCGAAGTCTACAACTTCTGGGGTCTTGTCCAAGTCACCTCTCTTTTTGAGACAGCCAGTCCACGCGAATATTAGAGCCATAGAGTTGCTTGAGGTCTTTTCGCCCTTGAGGTATTTGTAGTAGTGCTTCTGGACCGTTCCGTGGGAGGCTTCGAATTCGTAGTACCCCTCAGGGCTGACAAGAACGGAGGTCATCATCGCCAAGCTGCCGTAGGCTGAGCCCAGCATGTCGCTCATTACGTCGCCGTCGTAGTTCTTGCATGCCCAGAGCAAGCCGCCCTCAGTCTTCATTATTCTGGCGACCGTGTCATCGATCGATGTGAAGAAGTAGTCGAGTCCAGCTTCCTTAAATTTCGCTTTCCAGTTTTTCTGGTATTCCTCTTCGAATATCTCGCGGAATTGGGCGTCGTAGGTTTTGGAAATTGTGTCTTTGGCGCCCAGCCAAAGGTGAAGTTTCTGGTCGTAGGCGTAGGTGAAGCAGGCTTTGGCGAAGCTGGAAATAGATTTGTCAGTGTTGTGAATGCCTTGGATGATGCCTGGACCTTTGAAGTCCTGGATGGTTCCGCGAAACAGTTCTTTGCCGGCGGTGTTCGTGAACGTTATCTCGGCTTTTCCGGCTTCTGGGACCCTATACTCGCAGTTCTTGTACACATCGCCATATGCGTGCCTTCCGATGTGGATTGGCTTTTTCCAAGACCTCACTGCTGGTGAAATGTTCTTCACTAGAATGGGTGCCCTGAAGACCGTGCCGTCGAGCGCTGCTCTGATGGTTCCGTTGGGGCTTTGCCATTCCTGCTTTAGGTTGTATTCTTTAACCCTCTCCTTGTTCGGTGTGATGGTGGCGCATTTTACGCCGACGCCGTATTTCTTTATGGCCTCTGCCGCCTCGAGGGTTATTTTGTCTTCAGTCTCGTCCCTTTTCTTTAGTTGGAGGTCGTAGTATGCGAGGTTCATTTCCAAATAGGGCAAGAGGAGCTTGTCTTTGACCATCTGCCACATTATTCGGGCCATTTCGTCTCCGTCTATCTCAACGATTGTGTTCTTCACCCTTATTTTTTGCATTCAGATTCCTCCTTCCGTGTCACTTGACTGTGTACGAGAGCAGGCCGCCCTCGTAGAGAATGTCTTTCTGTCTCTGAGAAAGGTTGTATCCAAGCTCGATTTTCAGGTTCTTGGTCTTGTTCACCAAGATGACTGGCTCGTTGTTCTGCAGTTTCTTCTTGATGTCCGGTATTTCAATCTCGTCGCCTTGGTCTATCTTGTCGTAGTCGGCTGTGTTTTTGAATAACAGCGAGATTATGCCGAAGTTCACGAGGTTGGCCGCGTGAATCCGCTCTACCGACTTAGCTATGATTGCCTTGACTCCGAGATACATTGGGCATAGTGCAGCGTGCTCCCTAGAGCTTCCCTGTCCGTACGATTCGCCGGCAACCACGACCGTGTGCAAGCCTTGGTTCTTAGCCTCAATAGCCCTCTTAGGAAACGCTGGGTCAATCGGTTCGAAGACGAATTCAGAGTACTTGGGCACGTTGGACCTGTACTTGAGTCTGGCTCCGGCGGGCATTATGTGGTCTGTTGTGATTTTGTCGCCGACCTTTATCCCCACGTTGCCTTTTATGTGCTCGGGCATTTTGTCGTTGACTGGGGGCGTGCCGATGTTCGGGCCTCTGACGATTTCAACGTTCCTGTCAGTATCCTTCGGGAATATGAACATGGAGTCGTCGATGAGAAACTTCGTTGGCATGCTGACCTTCGGGTACTCGATGCCAGCTTTCCGTGGATCAGTGAACTTTCCTGTGATTGCTGCCACAGCCGCAACTTCTGGGCTCACAAGGTAAACTTGTGCGTCCGCGGTGCCGCTTCTTCCCTCGAAGTTCCGGTTGCTTGTCCTCAGGGAAACGCCAGATGTCATGGGGCTCTGGCTGTTGCCGATGCAGAAGCCACATGCTGCCTCCAGCAATCTAGCGCCTGAGTCCAGCAGGTCACCGACGTAACCGTCCCTTGCCGCCATTTGCAGGACCTGTCTGGAGCCTGGCGCAACCCCGAATGACACGTCCGGATGAACCTTTTTGCCCTTCATAATCTTGGCAACGGTGGCTATTTCTTTGTAGGAAGAATTGGTGCAGGAGCCTACCATCACTTGGTCTACCCTTATGTCCTTCATGTCCTTAACCCGAACTATGTTGCCTGGGCTGTGAGGCGCCGCAGCAAGAGGCTCCAATTCGCCGAGGTCAAGGTCTACGACCCTGTCATATTCCGCATCATCGTCAGCTTTTAGCTCGACCCAATCCGCCTCCCTGCCCTGAGCTTTGAGGAACTTTCTGGTTTCCTCGTCCGAGGGGAATATGGAAGTGGTAACACCCATCTCAGCACCCATGTTGGCGATTGTAGCTCTCTCTGGGACAGTGAGGTTCTTTACGCCGGGTCCAGAGTACTCCATTACGACGTCGACATTGCCTTTCACCGTGAACATCTCCAGCATCTTCAGGACGACGTCTTTAGCGCTGACCCAAGGCTGGAGAGTGCCCTTCAGGTTTATCATGTAGACCTTTGGGCATGTAATGTAGAACTCGCCCCCGCCCATGGCCACAGCCACATCCAGTCCACCAGCTCCAATGGCTATCATGCCGATGCCGCCTCCGGTGGGTGTGTGGCTGTCAGAGCCAAGAAGAGTCTTTCCAGGCTTGCCGAACCTCTCCAGATGAACCTGGTGGCATATTCCGTTTCCAGCCTTCGAGTAAACGATGCCGTACTTGGCGGCTACTGACTGAAGGTACTTGTGATCGTCAGCGTTCTCGAAACCCACCTGGATGGTGTTGTGGTCTACGTAACTCACCGAGAGCTCCGTCTTCACCTGCTTAAGACCCATTGCCTCGAACTGCAGATATGCCATCGTTCCTGTGGCGTCCTGAGTCAGGGTTTGATCAATCTTTATGCCTATTTCCTTGCCGGGTACGTATTCGCCCACTACCACATGTTTTTCCAGTATCTTGCGTGTAAGGGACTTGCCCATAATATCTCATCCTTTCGAAGGACTTTTTAATTTTATATACGTATATAAAAGTTGTCATTTACACGATGAATAGTCATAATCTTGTATTTGTTTGACAATAAATTGGGTTAATTTCGCATATTATAAATGCAGAAAATAGTGTCAAACTAAATATAATGACGCGAGAAGTTAGTTAAGCGCCTTGTTCGAAAAAGATAGTTGAATGAACTGCAAATTTCCCATGAAACCAAACACAGAAGAAGACATTTTCACGCCGAAGAACGTAGTTTCATTTTTGAGGCGATGGCTTGAAGATGCCTTACTAGTAAAATGGGGGCTCGAATCCCTTCCCCCGCACCGTTTTATTATGCTATTTTGCGCTTTTTTCTGATGGCGCGTTTCGGTTTGGATGTTGAATTCAGTTGGTTCTGCGGCGAGGTTTATATGATACGTTTGATATCTATTGTATTACAGTGGTTTGCTTGTCTGAGACTATTAGTCTGAGGTTGCCTCGTGAAACAGCAAAGAAGCTTCGTGAAATAGCTGATAAAGAAGGAAAAGACAGATCGACTTTGATACGTGAATTGCTGGAACATGGAGTTAAAGAAAAGAGTCTGGAGCAGGCTGTTGAGCTTTATCGGACAGGTCAGGTTACTGGTTGGAAAGCGGCTCAACTGGCGGGTGTTTCCTTGTGGACTTTCTACAACATGCTTGAAGAGAAGGCAGTCCTTATCCAGTATTCCGAACGTGATTTGGAGGAAGACCTCAAGTATTGATGGAGTCTAGACTCGCTTGTCTGTTGTCATCTCTGATACTAGCCCTTTGATTTGGCTCTCAAAAATTGGCAAACTTACCGTGCTCAGAGACCTTTTTAATGAAATTCTGATTCCAGAGGAGGTTTACAGAGAAGCGGTCGAGAGAGGCTTGCAAGAAGGGTTCAGCGATGCTCTGGTAATCAAAGAGGGCGTTGACAATGGTTGGATAAAAATTTCTCGGCTAGATGTAAACGAGGTTGCACTTTGCCAGAAGATTATGAAGCATGCTTTCGAACTTCACTCGGGCGAGGCTCAAGCCATAGTATTGGCTCGTAAAACAGGCATGGGCACGTTGCTATTAATAGATGAATCCAGCGGGCGAGCATTTGCTGAAGCATGGGGTCTAAAGGCTAAAGGAGTACTTTACGTGATAATGGCTGCTCTTCGAAGTGATTTATTGGATAATGCAGAGGCAAAGGAAACAGTGCTAACTCTAGTGCTCAAAGGATTCAGAATGGAACCAAACCTGTTGGCAAGAATAATAAGAGAAATAGATGCTTACAGGCGCAAATGCAAGTGAACGGGTTCAAGCCGCAGCCTTTTTATTCTGTCAGATCAAGCAGCTGCAAGCCCGTTGTTTTTTGCAAAGGCTTGGCTGAGAGAGTTTGAAAGAATTATGAACCGGGATTTGTTTCTTACGGGCTGAACGTGTAGGCTGTCTCGGTGATGATGCCGTTTTGCAGGGTGCCCTGCCAAGAAACGATGACTTCTCCAGGTGTAACTTGAGATGTATAGGTTGCCGTCACACTGTAAACTGTGATGGCGCCTGGAGGTAACGCGACTGGATACTGGATTGTTATGTTCCAGCCTGCACTCTGATAAGAATACCACTGTCCGCCTACAAGGCCCTCAGGCGTTATGTTTCCGCCAGTCCATGAGAAACTTTGCATGTACTGTGCCGTTTCTTTATGGTGCGCTTTGATGTACGCCATGGTCATATCTCGCACTTGCTCCACTGAGGGGTGACCTATGTAGTAGCTCCAGCCAAAGTATCCGCCCGCAATTACGATGATAAGCACGACGGCTAAGCATAGGATTACTGATTTTCGCACCAAGTTTTTTCACCGGGTACTTTCAGAGCTAGCGCTGAATAGGTATTTAGCGCTTTTCTCTGAATTGCATCTACGCATTGTTCAGGCTCTCATATTGAGAGGTTGCATCGTATCTTTAGAGCATTGTAGACAAATGTAATAGTTAATGAGATCAGTTGCTCAGAAGATCATGCCTGATTATGAAGCATGTATTTCCAAAACGTTTTTCTTCTCACAGGCTGAGGTCTGTTGACACGTAATCCCATTATAAAGTGATACTGAATGGTAGAAAACACAGTAAAGAACCCCAATCCAATCTGGATAAGCCGAGAATTCGCAAGATGCAGCGGCTGCCGCAAATGCGAAATCGCCTGCTCTCTGCATCATGAAAATAAAATCTGGCCTGAAGCGTCGAGAGTTCGCGTGTTTATGCTGGTTCCAGGCGCAGAATTTCCCCACTTATGCACGCAGTGCGAGGACTATCCATGCGTTGAGGCTTGCCCGTTCAAAGCTCTTGCCGTAAACAAGGAAACCAGCGCCGTCACCGTTAACGTGGACGGGTGCACGGGCTGTGGCAAATGCATTGATGCCTGCCCAGGTAAAGTTCCGCATGTTCACCCTCAGAGCAAGAAGATTTTGATCTGTGACCTATGTGGCGGCGACCCGCAGTGCACCAAAGTCTGCCAGGAAGGCGGCTGGAACTGCTTAAAAGCCGTTGAGCGTGAGGATCATGAGTTTAAGCTTTATGCGCGTACTCCTGAGGAGACTGCTAGAAACCTTGCGATTAAGTTGTATGGCGAGAAAGCGGAGGAGTTCTTTTAATGCTCGGTTACGCTGGAAAATTCTTAGAAGTGGACCTTTCCAAATCAAGCTTCAAAAACACAACGCTTCCCGACGAGTGGCTTAAAGACTATATTGGAGGAAGAGCGTTAGCCGCAAAAATCCTAAGCGAAAGACTAATCCAGAAATGGGAGAGTGTGGACCCGCTTGGACCAGAAAACATCCTGTTTTTTATGCCTGGACCTTTCACGGGGTATTTTCCAGGCGGCAGAACCTGCGTAACAGGCAAATCGCCACAAAGCAACGGTATGGTGGGCTCCACGGTTGGCGGCGAGTTCGGTGTGGAACTTCGATGTGCAGGGTACGACGGCATAATCGTGTCAGGCAAGGCTGAGGAACCAGTTTACCTATTCATTAAGGATTCTGATGTGGAGCTCAGGGATGCCAGCAGCATCTGGGGCAAAGATGGCAAACAAACTGACGCTTTGTTGAACCGTGAATGCCGGCGGTTGTTGGCTGAGCGTTATCCGCACGTGGGTGTTTGGAAGGAACCAGCTAAACTTTACATTGGGCCTGCAGGTGAACGGAAAGTTCGCACATCGGTGGTTGTTGCTAAGTGGACTCATGCTGCAGGTTACGGTGGCTACGGCGCAGTTATGGGGTCAAAAAACCTCAAAGCAGTGGCGGTTAAAGGCACAGGACCGCTGCCTGAAGTCGCAGATTTAGAGAAAATCAAGCAGATGATTGATGATGTCTGCAAGGGCTCCTATGGTAACGTGTTGTGGCGCAGATGGGGGACTGGTGGAGGTGGCTATAGTTTCGGCGCTGAAACCAGTTCTGAGCCTGTTCGCAATTGGCAGGAAGAGTGGCATGACCAGAGAAGTTACGGCGTGGACCAGTTTGAGAACAAGGTTTGGGTAAAACCTGCATGGAGCGATTTCGGTTGCCCCACAAACTGCTTGAAAATTAGCTGTATCCGCGCAGGCAAATACAAAGGCGCCATAACGGATAACCCTGATTATGAGCTGCAGGCTTTTTTGGGTCCAAATTTGGGGTTGTTTACGCCTGAAGAGAACGTGCACTTGTCTTCGCTTATTGAAGATTTAGGGATGTGCGGCATTCAGACGGGCAGCGTCATGGGTTTTGCGGCTGAACTGTTCCAACGCGGTATCCTAACCAAGGCTGACCTGGATGGTTTAGAGTTGAAATGGGGCGACGTTGACGCTTTTGCCGCTTTGGCAAAGAAAATCGCGTACAGAGAAGGCATAGGCGACTTGCTGGCTGAAGGCACATACCGCGCAGCACTTAAGCTTGGAAAGTTGAAAGGCAAAAATCTTCTGCCTTACACTGTGACTAGCAAGGGCATCAGTATCGGCGCACATGGCATCCGAAGCGGAAGAGACTTCTCACGAGAAATAGGCTACGCCTGCAGCGTACAGGGCGGCGACCACTCATCCATGACTGACTTGCCCATTGACGGATGGGGCAGTGAGATTTGGCAAATATTCAACGATTCAGCAGTAATGTGCATTTTCACTTCATTTAGTATATCGCCAAAATTTAGATATGAATTCTACAATGCAGTCACAGGTCAAAGCTTAAGTCGCAAGGGATGGCTAAACGGCGGAGGAATGAAAACGCTGGAGATACAACGCGTTCTTCTGCTTCTCGGCGGACCTGATTTAAAGTGGGACCCAAAAGTTGACGATGACAACCCAGAGAGGTTCTACGAGCCTCTGCCTTCAGGACCCTGCAAGGGACAAGCCGCTGACAAGGAAAGCGTGAAACAAAAAGTTCGACAGTACTATGAGCAAGCAGGATGGGACCAGAACGGCATACCTACATCCGAGGCACTTAGTAAGCTAAAAATAGAATATGTTGATAAAAGCTTAGGAAAACTAAGGAGCTAAATCTTCAAAAAGTAAATGTAAAATTTTCCAGAAATTCTGCGCTCTAACCCATAATTGTTGGGTGAGCATCTTCTTCATTAATATGATGCATAACATGAATCGCTAACCCTGTGGCGGCGCCTGCAGAAAGCCCTAAAAGCAAATTGTTAAGAGGTGCATACTGCCTGACCAACCCTAAAACTACAAGCCCATCAAAAACCAACGCAACTGCCAAGTAACCAGCACACCACATTTTAACGCTCATTCCTCTAGGTTTGTTTATGCCAATGCCGCCTAACAAGCCAAACATAATTAAGAAGCCGATTAAAGCATAGATCCAATCGTAACTCAAACTTTTCACCCTTTAATGTGGCTTATGGTTAATTTAGAGCTTAATTAGCTTATCGAATAGAAGCTTCAGATAAAGGTACATTATCGTTAATCAAAGTATATTCTACCGTTAGGTTTTTTTACTCTCATATGAGAATCTTAACTACCTTAAGGATGTGGATGCGTTAACAAAATTCGACGCGGGACAATGCCATAAATGGGCTCAACTTTTGCTTGCAAGGCAACAAAAACTCAATCAAGCCTTAACTGCAATAACAGAAGAAGACTTTGATTTAGCAAAGTGGTTGTTTTCTCAAATTTTTATTGGAGTAAACGGCGGCAAACAAGCTGATCCGGGCATGGCTGGTTCACTCTTGTATCACATGGCTATGATTACCAAGATGGAGTCGGAAACACGCGTGCTTATTGATGAGTTGCATGTAGACTTACCTGATATATCCCTAAAACTTAGCAAGATTTACAGTGATTTTGAATCTGACGTGAAAGAGCTGACCAAGGAAGTTACACCTTTTACTTTAGACTTTCAGGAAATAGCCTTAACTCAGCATCTTGGAACAGTTGAAAAAATCAACCTTTTTACAGGTTTAACCAAAGAAAACAAAGCAGTCGAAAGCTTGCTAGACAACAAGAGCCCCGAGGCGTCTGCTGCATTAAAAAAATTGTTCCGCTCCTGGACCGAGCAGATTATACGGATGCGTTTGATCCAAGAGTACGAAACAATAAAGGGTTTACTGGTTACAGCTGAACTGGCAAAAAGTATCGGCGTGCCAGCGCTTGAGAATACAATGGAAAGGTTGCAAGACAAGTTTGGTCAAGAAACCGTTGACATAGCTCTTGACGTGACGCTTAAAGTTGGCATGAAGAGAGAAAAACTTCAATCAATCATGTTAAGCGACCACTTCATAAATTACACTATGAACATAGATACATTGGACGGGCACATGGAGTTTTTGAATTGCCCGATTTTTGGAAGCCACAAATATGCCGAAGAAAAATACGGCATAACCCCTCAGGCAGCTGCTCTTTTTTGTACCCATTTCTGTTTTGCTCATGCCAAAGCAATGCTGGACACGGTTCTTCCTTTCCCATTTACACTTTGGCAGCCTAAACGAATAGCGACACATGGCAACTGCGAGTTTTACCTAAAACTTTCACATTCCCCTGTGGCAAAGGCGTCTGAACGGTTTATTCCGCTTGTTATGTCATGGAACATCACGCGCGAATGCAACATGAAATGTTCCCACTGCTACATTAACGCTACAGAAAAAAAACTTAACAATGAATTAACCACTCAAGAAGCCAAAAATCTCATGGATCAAATCTACCAAGTTAGCGCGCCACTGTTAATACTGAGTGGCGGTGAACCTCTCTTGCGCCAAGACATTTTTGAACTCATAAGCTACGGTTCAAAGAAAGGTTTGAAGATGGGGCTAGGAAGCAACGGAAGCCTCATTGATGAGACAGTTGCGAGAAAACTCAAAGATGCCGGTATAGCCACCGTTTCAATCAGCTTGGATTCCAATTTTCCGGCGCAGCATGACGAGTTTAGAGGAGTGGCTGGCGCATGGGAGAAAGCGGTCGAAGCCTGTAAGGCTTTGAGGAAAAACAATGTGCTTGTTCAAGTCAACACAACATTAACCCAGCAAAACTACAATCAGATAGACGACATAATGTCATTAGCTGAGAGCATAGGCGTTGAAAACTTCCACTTGTTTTTCCTTGTTCCGACGGGTCGAGGCACAAAATTAAACGATGTTTCCCCAGAAAAATATGAGGAAATGATTACAAAAACTTTCGCAAAAACCGCCAATCACAAACTAAACGTGAGACCTTCCTGCGCACCGCAGTTTATGCGAATCGCCAAAGACATGGGCTTAGATATGAGACAGTGGATTCGCGGTTGCATCGCAGGATTATACTATTGCCGCATTTACCCCAACGGAGACGTAACACCCTGCCCCTACTTACCAATTAAGCTGGGAAATATACGGGAAAAAAGCTTCAAAGAAATATGGTTCAACTCAAAAGT
>CAWJIN010000029.1:0-120108 GCA_963842865.1 Candidatus Bathyarchaeota archaeon
ATTATAATTTTTTCATCCAGAGGGCTCTAAGTTTATTTTACCGATAAAATATTAAGTAATTAGTGAAATCCATGCAGTGTTTAATTGTAAGACAGCCATATGCTTCACTTATCGCTTTTCACCAAACGGTGGGAGTTTCGTTCATACAACTCGACTATTAGAGGAAAAATACTAATTGCTTCAGCACGCGGTCCACCTCTTAAAACTGGAAATGTAAGTCTTAACAGTGCTGCAAAACAGTTCCCCAGGGGGGTCGGCCTCGCGACGGCAATTCTTACGAATACATTTGTTGCTACAAATAAAGACCTTGAGAAGAACTTTAACGGTAGCTGCCGCCTCAAAATTCATGGTCAGGATATAGTAGTGGCGGCACCACCTCTTGGCGAACCAATCGAAGACATAAAGCTTGCGATTGCAGATAATTCATGGCAAAGCTATGTTTGGGAGTTTTCTGATGTTCTTCCGCTACCAAGTCTTATTCCTATGTGTAAGCGATCCAATTCAACTTGGAGCACTATAGATATTAAAGAGTCAGAAGAAGCAGGCAAAAGACAACTAATTACATCATATTTTTAACAAGTATACTGAGTTGCTCTCCCCTTAACTCAAGAATTCGTTTATCGACATTTTTCAGTAATTCTATTGCAAATCTTCCGAGAGGATTCAATTGCGCCGTTGGGTTCTTTTCAAAATATTGTTTCATTCCCAAAAATATGTCTGCTGAAAAGTTTTTAAAAAGGCTTGAAGGATTGTCAAAGAAATCTGTGGGAACCTCTGTAAGGTATTCATTAATATCTTTTTTATCAATCAGAATCTTAAACAAGAAGAAAAGAGAGTCATGTAAATCACGCATAATTTCATCGCCTAGATTGCATGATAACAGAAATGGGTCTCGGCTGTAAAGTGCTGGTTCTGAATAACCAAGTGCAAGTAAAGAGAACTTTCGGACAAAGCAAGCAAAACAGGTCCCGCACATATTTTTGACACCCTGAACTTGAAAACAAGAATTTGTTTTCACCACTAAATCTCTGTTCAAAAGGTAAGCCATGACTTCTGCCTTTGTTTTGTCTTTAAAGATACATTCAATTTTGAATTCTTTCCCTTCAATGACTCTAAAAACATTTTGTAATGTTGATATCAAAAAAGGGCGCGAATTTTTTGTTGGTTCCATAAAGCTTGACATGGACGGATTTAACATGAGGGGTCCATTTTCGGGGAAAACTAATGTATCGCACTTTAAAAAGTGGCAGAGCAGGTATGCATTAATTAAGAAAATAAATCCTCGTAACGGGCTGCCTCCAATTCCCTTCTGCTCCCGCATATCCGTCAAGAACATGTCACAATTTGCAAGAGGCATTAATTTATGTAATCTCTTTACCCTTCCATATACAATTTGTCCGGTTAGGGAATGGTGCATTATTGGTGTTTTTTCTTTACTCAATAGATTGATGATACCGGCGGTACTATCAGCGCCTCCAGAGAAAAGCGCCACTATTCGATTTTGAGATCCAATAGGCCTAATTCCGAACTGAATTTGTCGGCAGAATTTTCGTTTTTCTAAAGTTTCCATTACATCTATCCGCATTTTTCTATGCGTCAAAAACTCAATTAACCTCTCAATGTCTGGCGCGACTTCTGACCATAATGCCATATTCTCTGTCTCAAACTGAAGATCGAAAGTTTCTGCATGATATGAGTGCAATAAATATATGGCCGTTGCAAGTTCAACCAAATCCGAGGTTAGACTTTGCTGTTCAAAAAAAACCTCGTAATGTTCCGTTTCAAAGGCTGGTATTTGAAGAATTTTTGGAGAACCAATGTGGTAGTAACTAAGAAGAGCGGAAACTTTCAAGAAAGGTCGCTTATTACCTTATCGATCTTTTGATAAATCTTCTTTGAAGTGTCACTGCCCGAAAGGACAGACATGAGCAAGGCATAGATCTCTTCTACAGACTTAGAAAAATCCAGTCCTCTTGTTTCGCATTCGTCGATTATTTCTTCAGCTATTGTTGAGCAGGCAGTTTCAACCGCTGATTCAACTTCCTGTACCTCTTTTACTGAACGGAATTCTGTTTTTGATTCATCTGAGTAGTGTAGTGTATTGTAGTGGACATTATCCAAATATGTTTGAGCAATTTTGGTTAGATAGCCGCCAGCAATAGCGACAAGGCGATCTCTATTGAGAATTCATCAGGGAGCGCCTCCGGCGGCTTTCCTTACTTCGCGAGCTATTACTGCAGTTACTATGCTCTTCTGTTCTCGGGAAAATTCCTGTTTTGTAACACTCAACGAATGCTCTAATGCAGTTTTAGCTATTTCTTCAGGCTTTGGCTGCCAACCTCTTTTTTCTCCCTCTTTGAGAGCAACGATACCTGCAAGCAACACAGAAGCAAGCTCACTTGGCTTCGTGTTTTGAAAAGCAAAATTTGCGCTGGCAAAGCCTGCCTGAGTATACTTTCTCTCTTTTAAGAAACTCTCTATTCTATTGTTCGTTGCTTCGTCTCTACCAATACTATCGTTTGTTCCACCGCCACCTCCGCCACCGCCGCTGCCACCGCCTCCCCCACTCCCTCCGCCGCCACGACCTCCCGAGTCTTTTTTTCGTGTATGTGATCCCATATAAGATCCCGATTGCAATCTTGTTGGCTAAAACTAAAGATAAAACTTGCGGTAAATAGATAGTTTATAAGAAACTAGCACAAACTAAGGATTGATGACATCTAACAAAAGTCTCGACACTGCAACATTTGATTTAAAATTATTGATGCTGGGCAAATGGAGCCATCAGCAAAGTCAGAATATTGAACGTTGGATAAAAACATCAGATGAGCAAAAGAAGGAACAAGCAGCCGAGCTTATGAACAATCTTATCCAAGATTTGCTGGGTGAAGCCTGCACTGCCGAGGGAAGAAGATGCTCTAAAAATCTCGGCAGCACGCTGTCACATCTCGAAGAACTTCTATACACTACCAAGGGCGGGATTTCCAAGAAGTTTTATCGAGATCACCTCAACCATATGTTAAGAGTTATGCTTTTAGCAAACTCGATTGCAACCCAAACCAAAAACTTACAGTTTACTGACGAGGAAATTAATTTGCTCGTACTTGCTTCCTTGTTCCACGATATCGCTTACCCATTATCTGAGGTTAGTCAGGTATTTACCGGAATTACTGGAGCCTTAAAAAAATGTTATCGCTCAATGAATTTCCCTGAAGTGATTATGTCTTTAGATATGAAAGTCGTAATGAAGTTAGTTGAAGATGTGGAATTGCCTTCCGGTGTATCTGTATCAGGCTTGGGTGAATATTTTAGCAATAACAATCACGGTGTCCTTAGTGCGATGGAATTTTTACAATACCTGCGACCTGAGCGAGTGGCTACATTCAAGCGTTCTTTGGACGCTATAATGTTCCATGATTCAGAATTCGATATTGCGGTCGAAATGACGAAGAATAAAATTCTAGCCTTATTAATATTAGCTGATGAAATGCAAGATTGGGGAAGACCAGCAAGTTTTGAACAGGAACCAACTATATCAGAAATAAGAGAGTTTGAATTAAGCAATAATAGCGTGACGGGTAAGTTTGTTTGGGACCAAAAAAGTGTGTTGTCACCGTTGAGGCAACTGTACTCCAAGCAAAAAAGCCTAAAAAGGATCAAATTAATTGACTTAGAAAGAGAACTGACAGTCAATTTATCATTTGAATTGCCCGTCTATTCAGTCTTTGATCATGCTGGATTCTTGGACAAAATGCAACAGCTATTTATATCATGGGAGATGAAACCTGATATTCTTAATGTTTATTATATGAATATCGATGCTTATCAAAAGCTTTATTATGGTGCGGTAGGTGGCAGTGAAAGGAAATTAGTTAGTGATTTGGCGCAGCATAAACTAGTAAGTACAATTGGCAATCCCAAATTGTATTATAGTTTTCCAAGAAAAGAAATTCTTCTAATAAGTAGTGATTGTGGACAGCCAAAGGAAATAAACTTTGACTTAGGACGCTTTGGTTTTACATCGATGATATTTGGCGAGCAAGGCAGTTTCTCAGGACAAATGGTCTCTGATTCTTTGTCAAATCCTCTAGACTTTCGCTAGAATGCTAATTTCTGAATTGTTTGTATTTGATCTAATGCTAAGATGTATTTACGCGGCACAATGTTCACTCGTTAATCCTGAAGCCGTTTTTCTTTTTCAAGAAAGCAAAATTGCTTCTTTTCTGCAAGAGCAGGCACATGATAGGGAAGCCGAAGAATTGTTTTTCAAGACAAATGAACTTAGAAGTTGCCTTAAAGACAAGGGTTTTTTTATGTTTAAAGAAAGCTGAGCCATAACTGATAGCTCTAATAGTTTCTTTTCATTGTCTTGCAATACACAGGTTAACTTTTGTTGGCGTAATTTTCAAAAAACGGATTAGAGGGTCAAAGAGTTAAAAAGAAATCGTGGACAGTTACTTCTTTTGCTTATCATAAATACCGAAGCGACGAAGAGAAAACCCGCTGGGCTCATAACGGCACTTAAGCGCTGTAAGGCACCCAGAGATCACTAGTTCAAACCTACTCCCCGCTACCAACAAATAATTATCACGGGCAACCTTTACAGGACATGGTATGATATCGGGTTAAACCAACTTGTTTTTCACCCATCCTTTCCAAACCACAATTCAGGATCGCATAAAGTAAGGAATCCCAAATCTTATAAGCGGTGAACCAGATATCTATTGCCAGACTTGAAACGGGGATAGATATGGCTAGGCGAAAGAAAGTCAGTTTCTTAGCAAATAAAAAAGTTGAAAAGACAGTTTCGTTTGAAGCTCAAGGCAAAGATGTCTCTTTCAAGGCGAAAGTGCCTTCCAAGAGGCGAGGTAGAGTTGAATTCTACGCGAAAAGAGAAGAAGAATAACACGTACCAAGAACTAGATACTACCACAGATGTTTCGAGACTTTCCACATTTTATCGAATTGTTCTTCGAATTTGGCTTTGTCGTCTATTTCAATTATAGAGGACGTTCTTTTTCCCAGGTCTTTCAAGGACGAGCCAATACTGTAACCTTTGTCTTTAGTGATAATGAATCTATCGTGAAGCAAGCCTTTTTCGCATTTCCTTATTTGGAATAGAGCTCTTTCAACTGCAAATCGCTTGCATGAACTTATGAATGACTTTTCCTTGTCGCCTCCTGTATATTCAGTCAATAACTGTATAGACGCCTCTTTTGGCACTTGCAGCAGAATTTCAAGCGTTGAATCATCAACGTAGGCATCAAGGACTTTTACGTATGTTCTAACACTCTTGAGTATTTCTTTGAGCTCTTGGCAACTTGAAAATGGCGTGTCGTGCTCAATTAATAGCTCAGTCCTTGTAGGCGATTTATTTGGTATCTTGTAATTGTAAATGAGTTCTTCATTTAGCAGTTGGTCGATAAATAAGAGAACGTGTGAAATTCTTGTTTCAAGCCCAACAAACTGCCTTGCTCTATTCAGTTTAGCACTAAGTCTATTTGTATTTGGTTTAGTTATGTTTCTTGTCTCAATTGAAATGGTTTCAACGAATGTTTTGACACTTTTGTACCATGTGAGATATTCGTTTTCAAAACTCTTTTTTAAGTTAGCTGCTTGTTCCCTCTGTTGCTGCCTCAAATAAGCTTTAGTTGCTTTTCTCGTTATTCCGCCCAAAGATGAAGAACCAAAGATGTTTTTGGCTAGTGAACTTGCGCCTCGTGAAATTAAGTCATGGCTTGTATCTGTAAACAAATTGAGTTGATTGTGCTCTGCTTCTTGCATTCTCATTAGCAAATCGTTTCCGCGAACTTTGAGGGATTCAAGTTGATTTTTTATGTCATACGACAATTGAAATGTGTCCACCCAGTGAGAATTATTAAAATCCGTTTGCACTGATAAGTCTTGTCAAATTATATTTTACTAGCAACAATGTCAGTAGTTCAAATCTAATCCCCGCTACCAACAAAATCAACAGATTCTAACAAAAAAGCCTGTAGCGCTTGAAAACTGGTTGGTTTCGGCCTTTGTCAATTCATTATGCTTAAAGTGGAAGAAGAAAAATGGTTTTTTCGGTCTTTCTTCTTCTTTTGATGATTCTTCTTTTTGATGAGTTTACACTCACGTGCAAGAAGAACAACACGATTGTTTCTTGATTGTTGTTGTTCTTTTAACGACAAAAAACCGCAAAAAGCCTCAAGAACCGGGTAGGTAGGCTGTGAGAGCAAAAGGAGTCTCGGTTATGGGTTTGTTTGTCTGGTGGCTATAACGAACAATCCGCCGACGATGCCCAGTATTGCTCCTATAAAGAAGCCGCCCATGCCTACAAAGCTAACTACTGAAAACACGATGATAACTATTGCCCAAATCATTCGTTGCCGCGGGTTAAGTCTCAGATTGATAGAGCTCATCACCACAATGACGCCGCAGATCACAGCTACTAGTGAGATTGCAGCTTGAAAACCGTAGGAGCTGCCGTAGGTGCCCATGAAATTGTGGTATCCACCCATTATTCCACTTATGAAACTGCCGTATCCGCCAAAGTTTGGAGCGCCTGAACTATACCAGACCACGTTTATTATGCTGGTTATTAGTATAATTAAGCCTCCTACTAGCGACACAATATACGCAAATGTTGTTCCTATATTTGTAGCCATAATTTCACCTTACACTAAAAATCTCCTTGGATCAGTATCGATATCCACTATCGCAGCCTTAGAAGATGAAAGCGCTCTGTCAACGGCTGCTTCAAGCTCGCTTGGTTCAGTAACCTTAATGCCCATGCCGCCTGAATGCTCAGCAAAATCAGCAAAACTAAAATCGTACAGATCGGTTTGCCAGCTCTCGAAACCCTCAACCTTCTGCTCCTGCATAATCATCCCCAACCGTTTATTATTCATGACAAAAACTTTAACCGGCAACTTGTACTTCAAAGCGGTTAAAAAGTCGCCCATAACCAAAGTTAACCCGCCATCACCAGTCAAACAAACAATCTGCCTGTCTGGATAAGCCAACGCTGCAGCCAAGGCGCCTGGCAAACCAAACCCCATTGTAGCCAAAGTGCCGCTCATCACCATCTTCTGAGACTTGCGCATCATAAAGTCCCTGCCAAACCACCAGCAGTTTTCACCAACATCCAAAGAAATCACTGCGTCATCAGCGATTTTCTCGTTCAAAACTTTTATTATGTACGGGGGTCTAATCGGCTTCATGTTTGGGTCGGCTTCTTTTTCCAGCTGGTTTAGCCATTCCTGCTTTAACCTTGCAATCTCAGCTAAATAGTCAGCGTTCTGTTTCTCCTGAACTTTCGCGGTTAACTTGGGAATGAGGACTGCGCTGTTGCCAAGCAACCCTGCCTCAACTGGATACCTTCGTGCAATCATGAGCGGATTAATATCAATCTGCACAGTCTTCTTCTGTGGAATCTGCGATAGATCAGAAAACGAAGAACCGATAGCTATGAGCAAATCCGCTTTTTGCATGAGCTCTGCTGCGGCAGTCGAACCAATACCACCGTGGCATCCAACATACAAAGATTCGTGTTCATCGACAACGCCTTTAGCCCTGAACGTTGCCATAATCGGTGCAGAAATCTTCGATGCCAACTTTAACAGCTTGTTGCCTTGACCTCGAGAGCCAAAACCCGCAAGAATCACTGGCCTAACCGCCTGGTCAACAACCTTTGCTGCTTTTTCAATCACCCATTCTTCCTGCCCGTAAGCTAGATTAGGCATTCTGCCCTCAAACGGCAAAGCCTCCGCTTCATAAGCCAGCTTCTGCACGTCATTAGGAATCCCAATATGCGAAACACCCTGATCCAAAAGTGCATGCTTAATCGCCAAAGTCGCCAGCGTAGTAGTTTGGTCTTCAGACATCAAAATCTTGTTAAAAACGCAAATTGGCTCAAAAAAGGCGACTTGATCAATCTCTTGCGTTGAACCTGGGCCCATCAGTTGCCTAGCTACCAAACCGGTCAACGCTAAAACTGGAGAATGATCTAACTTGGCGTCATACAAGCCAGTAGCTAAATTAGTTGCGCCGGGACCGGAAATCCCAAGACAAGCGGCAACGTGACCAGTGAGTTTTCCATAGGCTGAAGCCATAAAGGCTGCGGTCTGTTCGTGCCGTACTTGAATATACTTTACTTTGCCGTTGGTTTTTCGTATAGCGTCCACAACGCCTAACGTTGAAGTGCCTGGAATACCGAAAACGTATTGAACCCCCCACTCGGCAATTTGGTTTATCAGAACTTGTGAAACTGTGTGTTCAGCCTTTTTCTCTTCAACTTGTTCAGCTAACAGCACGAAAACGGATTTAGGCGCTCCACAAACGGGGCACACCCATTCTTTAGGCAGATCGCTAAACTTCTTTCCCTCTTTCGCTTCATCATAAACATAGTTGCAGACCGTGCACCTGTACCTTGCCATAATTAACCCTCAAAAATGTCTATTAGAATTAAATTGATTCGCCCTTATCAGTGTATTGGAGTTAACCAAAAACAATCCGAACAATTCATAAACTTCCCCGATTCACTATTCACTTAAAGAGATGCACAGCATGGAGAATTGGGACGTCATAATAATCGGTGGTGGATCCGCGGGTTTGGCAGCTGGAATTTACGCTGTTAGAAGCGGACTTAAAACTTTAATTTTAGAAGAAAAGCTGCCTGGCGGAACAATCTCTGATGCCGCGATAGTGGTGAATTATCTGGGGTTTGCTGAGATTAGCGGTGGGGAACTTGCTGAAAAAATGACAGCTCATACCAAAAAGATTGGTGCAATCATTCACGAGTTGGAGCCTGTTACTGAGTTAGAGCTTATGGGTGAAAAGAAGATTGTGAAAACCTCGAAAGCCACTTACGAAGCTAAAGCAGTAATTTTTTCCACAGGTTCGCACTATAAGGAAGCAGGCATCAAAGGTGAAAAAGAATTCCGTGGTAGAGGAGTAAGTTACTGTGGAGTCTGTGATGGACCATTTTTCAAAGGCAAACGAGTGCTTGTTATTGGCGGTGGAAATTCAGCCTGCATCACTACGCTTTACCTTTCAGGCATAGCTTCCGAGGTCATTGTAACTCATAGGAGAAAAACTTTCAGGGCTGAAGAATCTTTGGTGACTGATATAGCAACAAAGAATAATGTAACCGTATTATGGAATACTGAAGTTCAAGAAATCAAAGGTGACAAACAAGTTAAAGCAGTCACTTTAATCAATAACACGACAGGAGTAACAAGCGAACTAGCAGTGGACGCGGTTTTCGTGCAAGTCGGTGAAGCACCAAACAGCCAACTAGCCAAAGCTGCCGGAATAGAAACAGACGAGCATGGGTACATCAAAGCTGATATTCGTATGCAGACAAACCTCCCAGGAGTGTTCGCAGCAGGCGACGTCACCAATCATCCAGTCAAGCAGGTTGGGACAGCCGTTAGTCAAGGCACTGTTGCAGCCCTTGAAGCCTACAGTTACATTAAACGACCCTATTACAGAAAATAGAGAGAAAGAATTATATGATTCCAAAGCCCTTTTCATGCTTTCAACTAGCTTTAGGCTAGCATGCTTAAGTTAAAGTAGCAGCGGTGTATGAAAAGAGGTTTCAGAATGAGTGAAAAATGTCTCGCTGTAGTAGAAATCGATCAAGACTTATGCAGCCAATGTTGTGTTTGCCACTCCATATGTCCTTATGACGCCATTAAACGCGACTCATCCGGAAAAGTTGAAATTAACAATCAAGAATGCCAAGTTTGCGGCATATGCTATAGCGCTTGCCCGTCTTCAGCCATTAAAATGCAATATTACACTTACGATAATTTATCAGATTATGTTAAACAGGCACGAAAAAGTCAAAAGTGACGTGGACACGCTTGTTTTAATGTGTCGAGGAAACTCGCCTTCCACAGGTGAAGTCCAAGATATCCTTAAAGAGCAAGGATTGAAAGTTGACAATTATATTGCGTTGCGTTTGCCCTGTTCAGGCAGAGTTCCAACCGACTTTATTTTTGAAACGCTGAATTTGGGCGTGAAAAACATTGTTTCTGTTCAATGTGAAGATCCATTCTGCCGCTATAAAGAAGGCACAAAAATAAACACTCGAAGACTCGTTTTAGCCCGAAATGTCCTCGAACAATTAGGCTACGATGAAAACGCCGTTAGAATAGTAAAGTTCTCCCGCAAAGCAGTTTATGATGTTCAAAAATGCGTGGGCTGTGACAAATGCATCTTCATCTGCCCGTATAAAGCGCTTGAGTTTGAATCGTTTGCTACTCCAAAAGTAATCAAGGAAAAATGTGTGGGTTGCGGCGCATGCCAACTGGTTTGTCCGCATCAAGCTATCGAAGTGAAAGGCTTCGAGTTTGAAAATGTAGTAGACCGCTATGGCAATTCAATTGCACAGTTGAAAGCTAAAAACCAAGGTCCAGCAGTTCTTGCATTCGTTTGCCAATGGTCAAACTTTTCGGCTTTAGACAACCCTAACAGCGCATTTGCAGGCAAAAACGTGTTAGCTCTCGAAATTCCATGCTTCAAATCTTTAGATCCAGTACACGTTGTCAACGCGTTAAACTGCGGTTTCGACGGCGTAATGGCAGTAGTGTGCTCAGCACAAGACTGCAGGCTTCAAGAAGGCAGAACCACCGCAGAGCGCAATTTGGCCGCATTATTCATCGTGTTGAAAAGGAACAATCTTCTTGACCGATTCGAGATTTATGAGGAGTCGCCAAGATGTGCTGACGAGTTCAATCAGAAACTGGATGCTTTCTACCAAAAGATTTCAGCGTTACCAAAATGTGAAATAACCGTGGAGGCGAAAGCAAAACGTACAAAATAGTTACTAAAAAAGAACTTGCGCCGAAAATAAAACTGTTCGAAGTTGAAGCTCCAGACATTGCAGCTAAGGCGCAAGCTGGACAATTCGTAATAGTTATAAACGGTAAAGAAGGCGAACGAGTACCCCTGACAATCTGCGGATATGACACAGCGAAAGGAACAGTGTCGTTTGCTTTCCATGAAGTCGGCAAATCCACAAAGGCGCTTGGCTTACTAAACCAAGATGAATGCATCGACAACGTTACTGGCCCACTTGGCAATCCATCTGAAGTCAAGAACTTCGGTAAAGTTCTCTGCGTTGGTGGAAGCGTGATGATTGCGCCGTTGCTGTTGCAGGTTAAAGCCATGAAAGCAGCAGGTAACAACGTAACCACAATTCTTGGCGCTAGGACAAAAGAGTTCATGATGATGGAAGAAGAAGCAAAAGCCATGAGCGATGAGGTTTACATTGCAACGGATGACGGTTCAGAAGGCTATACAGGTTTAGATTTCCTCAAAGACTTACTTAAGAAAGAAAAGTTTGACCGCTGTATAGTTATGGGTCCAGTAATCCTAATGAAGGATGTTAGCGAAATCACCAAGCCCTATGGCATACCAACAATTGTAACTTTAACGCCTATAATGATTGACGGCATGGGCATGTGCGGAGTATGCCGAGTCACGGTTGACGGCAAAATGCAGTTTGGCTGTGTTGATGGACCAGAATTTGATGGTCACAAGGTTGATTTCGACCAGTTAATTTTGCGTCAGCGCACGATGTTGCCCGAGGAAAGGTTAAGTTCAGTTTTGTGGGAAATGCGTGGAGGTTGTAAGTGTGGCAGAAGTTAAGCCTAAACCTAAATTAAACAAGAAAGCCGTTGAGATGGCTAAGCAAAATCCTAAAGTAAGGGCTAAAAACTTTAACGAAGTCGCTTTGGGTTATACTGAAGCTGAAACGCTTGAGGAAGCAAGCCGATGCTTACAGTGTCCAAAGCCTCAATGTATAGCTGGGTGCCCAGTTGAAGTTCCCATTCCCGGCTTCATAAAACTGCTCAGAGAAAAGAAGTATGCTGAAGCCATAGCGTTGATAAAAGAGAAGAACGCGCTGCCCGCTGTTTGCGGAAGAGTTTGCCCTCAAGAAGTACAATGCCAAGCCAATTGTGTCGTGGGAAAAGTGGGTGAGCCAATCAGCATCGGACGACTTGAGCGTTTTCTTGCAGATTGGGAACGTGACAATGGTTCTCAGATTCCGCAGAAAGCTCCACCGACAGGCAAGAAAGTAGCTATTGTCGGTGCTGGTCCAGCTGGATTGACTGCTGCTGCTGACTTGGTTAAGCTTGGTCACGATGTTACAATGTTTGAGGCTTTACATGTTGGCGGTGGAGTGCTGTCATATGGTATTCCCGAGTTCCGTTTACCAAAAGCAATCGTGCAAAATGAGGTTGCTTACATCCAGAAACTGGGTGTTGACTTGCGCCTTGGCAACTTGGTTGGCAGAATCCATACGATTCCAGAACTCATGAAGAACGGTTATGACACAGTATTCATCGGCAGCGGCGCAGGCTTGCCACAGTTCACTGGTTGCCCAGGAGAAAACCTTGGCGGAATCTACTCAGCCAACGAGTTCCTAATACGCGTTAACCTCATGAAAGCATTCCAATTTCCAGACTACGATACTCCAATACGCATAGGCAAACACGTGGTCGTCATTGGCGGCGGAAACGTTGCCATGGACTGTGCAAGAAGCAGTTTGAGGCTTGGGGCTGAAGTTTGCTTGCTTTATCGGCGTTCACGTGTTGAGTTGCCAGCAAGACATGAAGAAATAGAAAATGCTGAGGAAGAAGGCGTGGTCTGCAAGTTCCTTGGTGCACCCCTCGAGTTTTACGGTGACGAAAGCGGCTGGGTTAAAAGCATGAAATGCATAGCGATGGAGCTCACTGAACCTGACGCGAAAGGCAGGCGTGGCGTTAAAGAAGTCCCAGGCTCAGAATTCACAATGGACGTTGACACAGTCATCGTTGCAATCGGTCAAACACCAAACCCAATCATACAGCGAACAACAGACGGGTTACAAAGCGACCCAAGGCACGGAACAATATGCGTTAACGAAGTAGGCAAAACCAGCTTAGACGGAGTTTACGCAGGCGGAGACGTCGCAACAGGAGCAGCCACAGTCATCAGCGCAATGGGCGCAGGCAAACGCGCAGCAAAAGCAATGCACGAATACCTAATGAACAAGAAATAACTTTGCTGAAGTAGCTTTAGTTTCCTTGAGACTTTCCATTCTTTATTTAATGAATCAACTCTTTTTGTTTTTTAACCTTAAATGCCCGAAGTTCGGGCGGCTAACCTCTGTTCTTCAACATTCTTGCAAATTACGAGTTACTTTGCCATAAAGTAATATAGCTTCAAAACGAATGAAACCTGCCTAGAGCGGTTAATGCATGAGAAAGATGAAAGGGTCCAGCAGCTACCTGAAGAACCAAGTCAGAAAAAACTTGGCAAAAGCGGTTCTCTGTATAGCCTTATTTTTCTTAATCCTTTTTGCCCTAAGTTTAAGAGTGCTCTTAACACTGAGCTTGAGCATTTTTGAGGCGGCTGGATTGTTGGTTTCGCTGGTGCCGTTAGCCGCGTTTTACTTTTACCTGCGTAAGTACCGAATTTACAATGCCGGTTGGGAAGGCGAAAAGCAAGTAGCGAAACTCCTCAACAGCAAGCTTAGCGATGACTATTTCCTCATAAACGACCTATACCTGCATAACGGCGGCGGCGACATCGACCATGTCGTTCTTGCGCCCAGTGGCATCTTTGTTTTGGAGACCAAGAACTGGAGCGGCGACATAACCTGCAATGGTGATGACTGGCAAAGAGCTGGAAAGCGTAACTTCAAGGGCAGCCCAAGTCGGCAGGTCACAAGGAATGCTGCCAAAATAAAAAACTTACTCGATTCTTCGCAAGTTTTTAGGTCGCTGGATGTTTGGGTTGAAGGCATCGTAGTTTTTACAAACAACAATGCAGCTCTCCACTTAAACGGTCCTACCGTTTTAATCCTTAAACTTCCTCAACTTCCCAACTACATAACCACATACAGAAGCTCAAGCAACTACTCCCGCCAACAACTAGAAATTATCGGAGAAGAAATCCTCAAACAAAAACGCTAAAGGATAATTTACTTTGCAGGTATGATTTTCAGCCATGCCTTTCTTTTTACACAAGCAAAGGAAGTAAGGCTAGTTATTAGTAAGGTGCCGATTATAAAAGATCTGGGAAAAATCTGCTCAGGATTTTGTGCCACCCAGATGCTGACGGCAAGAAAAACATAAAACGTAACGAACCCCGTAAACAATTGAATCATATGAATTGCTTTTCGCCACTGATAAACCCTTGACTTTAACCTGTTGAGGGTAGATTCTACTCGTTTTGAAACATCTGGAAAGTCGTCTAAGAACAAGGTTAACCCAGTTAAGACAAAAAATCGCCCAGCGTTGACCGCTACGTTTGAAGTGTTTATCAGAAAGAGGCTAAGTAAAGAAACGGATGTAAATACCACTACGTAAATAGATGATGATAGTAAAAAAAGAAAGCCGTAGACGTAATGGTGGAACCAGAGTCGTCCAGTATGCAGACATCTGCCTATACACGCGCTTGGAAATATGTTGATGACCGCTGCGGCGGCTACCAATAGAAAAAGGTTACCGTTAATAAGGTATGGTGAATATGGCTTCCAGTAAGGCCAAGCACGATAAAAACCATACAGGATTCCAGCTACAGCAGCTAGAGTTATGAGTGAATTTAGGATTAATGATAAACTGAATATTTTTTTCAAGTATACGAATATGGAACAACCCATGGTTAATCCCAGAAACTGCCTATTGTTGCTGCCTTTTTTCAATTTTTTTACAAAGTACTAACAATAACACTCATTTATAATTAACGTATGTTAGGGGATTAAAAAAATGTAGTGAGTCACTAACAGAAGCCATCATTGTGCTTAATGCCGCGATATAGAACGTTGCTTTTTGAGTTTTGCTTGGATTTTTTGTTAATTTTTAGCTCACCAATAAAGTATTATCTAAACAGCCATAGCATTCTCTTTGGCTAAAACTTATAGGCATTCAGGATAGCATTAACTTGTAAAGGTGGTGATAAATTTAGGAAGCATATGGTTAGGAGCCTTCGTAGGATTCTTGGTAACGGCGGTTATTGCTTTTCTGTTTCCCGGAGTCGGTCACCTGGCTGGTGGGTTCCTCGGCGGCTTAGTTGCTGGACTCGTAGCTCGAGGCGTCGGTAAAGGATTAATCGCTGGTTTTCTCGCAGGCATATTCGGCGGCATCATAATAGCAATCTTAGCCTTCTTAAAGCTAGCAATCATCGGAGGAATCCACGGGGGACTTTCAGGCGCATTATTCGGAGGCTTACATGGTTTAGCAGTAGGCGTAGTAGCGATAATACTAGCGATATTTGCAGGTATAATTGCAGCTGTCGGCGGCTTAATTGGCGGAGCAATCACACGGTAAAAACATTTTTCTTTTTATTTTGAAATAAAGGTGGCGTAGGATAGGTACAACGGACAAGGACTTTTGAGGGGGTTAGGAAATGGTTGGTTGTGTAAGGTTAATTAATTTTTTTGTGTGTCTTTAGCGTTTGTTTGTGGTTGCTTGTGTTGAATAGGGCTTGTTTTGGGTTTGTTTTACGCGTCACGCATCTACATGGTTACTAGTCACGCATGTTCATGGTTATACGTCACTGGAGCAGTAAAATCTGGGGTTGTTTTGGGGTACTTTTATGGTTTTCTATCGGTCTAGCATGAACGATTTCTCGTGCGAAAGCTTCTCAGGCACCTGATCCAAAATCATCTTTTCCGCAGGCTTCTTAGTTAAGACAACAGGCGACAATTGCCCAGCAAGCTCCAGCGCCGAAGCTAACTTGCTGCTTCGCTCTGCATACACTTCAAACAAGATGCTGTCTTTATGGACAGTTTCACCTAGTTTCGCATTTAGCACAATGCCGGCACCCTTCTCTTTGGGTGCTCCAGCTTCCCTTGCAATCCTCACAATGTCCTCTGTACTTAGCCATATGACTTTGCCAGTGTGCTGTGACCGCACTTCAGCCATTTCAGCCCCGACAGGTAACTCATCAGGTTTAACAGATGGGTTTCCACCTTGAGCCGCAATAATTTCCCGCATCTTCTTTTCAGCTTTGCCAGAATCAAGCATATCCTCCGCTTTAGCGCGCCCGTTTTCAACTCCGACCATCTCGAAAAGCATGCCTGCAAGACTAACAGCTTTCTCTCGCAGGTCAGACGGGCCACCGCCCATCAGAGTAGTTAATGCTTCACGAGCTTCAAGGGCAGGTCCGATGCCGCAGCCTAAAGGTTGGTCTCCAAAAGTCAGGGCGCATTGAATGTTTAAGCCTAAACGCTTCCCTAAATCCACAAAATCAGAAGCTAAAGTGTACGCTTCGGTTCTAGTCTTAATTTTAGCGCCCATACCTGTCGGAATGTCAACGGCGACGTGTGTGGCTCCGATGGCTTTTTTCTTGCTAAGAATGGACGGTAAAAGCATAGGGTCAATCCCCAATGGGTATTCAACTTGAATGAAAAGATCATCAGCTGGTGCAAGCTCCAAGGAGCCACCCCAAACTAAGCACCCGTTGGTTTTCGTTACAACTTCCCTTATCTCGTTGATGGATAAGTTTACAGGGCAGAGGGTTTCCACTCGGTCTGCGGTTCCAGCAGGTGAAGTAATCGCCCGCGAAGAAGTTTTGGGAATGGTGAATCCTGCCGCTGCCACAATGGGCACGACCAGCATGGAAGTTTTGTCGCCGGGTATCCCGCCTACACTATGCTTATCTAGTATGGGTCCTTCGCCGAAGCTAAGTGTTTTTCCCGTTGCAACCATTGCCCTTGATAGTGCCTCATTCTCACTCATGCTTAAACCGTAAATGTTAAGCGCCGTTAAGAAAGCGGCTATTTCAGCCGTGCTCAAGTGCCTCTCAACAACATCCTTTACAATGGTCACGATGTCGCTTTCTCGCAAACGTTCTCCATGCAGTTTAGCTCTAACGTTAAACAGTGATTCAGGAAGCGGAGCCAACTGCACATTGACAGCTTCATCTTCCTTTACCACAAGTGCTTGAGCGGTTTCCTCGTAGAGCCCAATGCGGTTTTGGGGAAAATTTTCCGCTATGTTTGCAATAGCAATCATTTCTTGGTTGCCACATGTTATTCTTATTCTGTCTGAACTATGCACATCTAACAGGTTGGCGCTTTCTTCACTAAGTAAGGCAATTCTGCTTCCGCCTGTTGTGATGTTTAAGACTTCAACTATTAGCTCCATTGTGGACCACGTCAATTATTTATTAGATTTAGGAATAGTTAAAGATTTTAAGGGAAAACCGTTCACACTAAACCTGAGAGGAACACTTTGAAGTACCTTGACTTTGTGGATTCAACTTACATGCCGAAAGAAACCGATTTAACCTGCACTTTTTATTTGGAGCCCGAGGGCATCAGCCTCAAAGAAGCCGCAGGCGGCGTCGCCGCAGAAAGCTCAGTTGGCACATGGACAGAACTCACAACAGAGCAGCCATACGTGACTCGGCTGGCAGCCCACGTGTTTAGCATAGAAGGCAACGTAGTGAAAATTGCTTACCCGATTGAACTCTTTGAGCCATCCAACATGCCTAACATTCTAAGCAGCGTTGCTGGAAACGTTTTCGGGCTTAAAGCACTCAAAAACCTTCGCCTTCTCGACATTCAAATGCCCAAAGACCTAATCAACAGCTTTAAAGGTCCAATGTTTGGCATAGCTGGAATTCGCAAGCTCCTGAAAGTTCCAGAGCGCCCACTTGTCGGCACAATAATTAAGCCTAAGCTTGGATTAAAAACTAAAGACCATGCAAAAGTAGCTTACGAAGCTTGGAGCGGAGGCTGCGACATCGTTAAAGACGACGAAAACCTAAGCAGCCAAAAATTCAACCCCTTCGAAGACCGCCTTTCGCAGACTCTGGAGAGCCGAGACAAAGCGCAACAGGAAACGGGTGAACGCAAAGTCTACATGATTAACATCACCGCTGAAACCAACCTCATGCTAAAACGAGCAGAAGCCGTCATCGCTCAAGGCGGAGAATACGTTATGGTGGACATTTTAACATGCGGTTGGTCAGTGCTTCAAACCCTGCGTAACCAAAACGGCAAGCTCGTCATACACGCTCACAGGGCAGGGCACGCTGCTTTCACCAAAAACCCAGAACATGGCATAGCTATGCGTCCCATAGCAACAGTTGCGAGAGTAATCGGCGTTGATCAACTTCATGTAGGCACCGTAGTGGGCAAAATGTCTGAAACTAAAGCTGAAGTTCTCGAAAACATTGATGCTTGCAAAGCTGAGCTGGGCGGGTTAAAGCCTGTTTTGCCTGTTGCTTCAGGCGGATTGCACCCTAGGCTGGTGCCTGCTTTACTTGAAACGTTCGGCAATGACGTGGTTATTCAAGCTGGCGGCGGAATCCACGGGCACCCTGATGGAACAGTGGCAGGTGCAATGGCAATGCGGCAAGCCGTTGACGCCACATTGAACGGGCAATCCTTGGAAAAATACGCTGAAACACACAGGGAATTGAAAGCTGCATTGGAGCTATGGAAAGCCTAAGTGCGCTTAAGAACCCATGGGTATCTTCGATTTACCGTTTCAACTATGGATTGAGGAGTAATTACTCCTTCTTCACAGATAAACCCGTGAATGTACCTGCTTGGAGTAACGTCAAACGCAGGATTCTGCACCACCAATTTTTCAGGCGCTTCCTTCCAAACCTCCACGGGGCTTCGCTGCTCAATTTTCTCGCATTCCCCATAGAGCGTGTCAGGGTCGAACTTTAAAAGTTCCGAAACAACATAGAAAGGCTTTCTGGCTTCATTGGCTAAGACTGCTATGCTGCTGGTGCCAATCTTGTTAACCACGTTACCCTCAGACGTGATGGCGTCCGCTCCCACTACTGCTAGGTCAACGTTTCCCATAAAAGACCGTGCGGCTGAATCAACAATAAACGTGGTCTCAACGCCCAGCTCCACCATTTCTTTGGCGGTTATTCTGCCTTGGAAAGCGGGTCTGGTTTCAGTACAGATTACCTTGAAGTTTTTGCCTTCTTTTTTGGCTCGGGCAAGTAAGCGGGTTACTGTTGAGGAATGGCAATGCGTAAAAACTACCGCGCCGTCTCGGATTCGTTTTGCTCCTATTTCCGCGGCACTCTCTCTTGAAGCCTCAAGATTTTTCAGGAATTGACTTGCATTTGCAATAGCCATTTGGCTCAGTTCATCAATCTTTTCGATGTTGCTGTCTTCGGTCTGAGTAATTATCCAGCGGACAGCATTTCTCATTAAGGGCTCAGTTTCTCTTGACGCAAAAAGCACTGCTTGCGCTTCTTTAAGCTCGTTTAAGAACACTATTTTGTTTTTAGCTTTTGTCTGCTCTGCTAACGTTTGGATGGCTTTTACGGCGGCTATTGCAACGTTTCTTGCACCTTGAACTTCAAGTTTTCTTATCCTTTCAGCTGTAACGCGAACTGTTTCGTTCATAATCTTTCAACCTCTAAACGGCAAAGGTTTTGGCTGTTTTATTTATTGAAGGTAGAAGCATATAAGCAAATTTATAACAAATTGTTGCTAACGAGCACGATGCTTTCGACTTTTTTTGAAGTTGCATCTGCCAAAGGCGTGAAAACGCTTGTGAACTTAAACGCCGTGAATGGGATAAGCTGATATGATATCGACGATTTAATAGAGGTATCAGGAAAAAATACTCCTTAATGTTCGGAAGATAAAAAATTTTTAACGCTTTAGAGCATAGGCTTTATGGGCTGTTTTTAGGATGGCTAATGAGGTGTCGGAAATATTGGTCCACTGGAGTACTCACGTAAATAGCGCCAATTATGATAATTATGCCAATTGTAATTAGCATAATAGCTACGTCTTGACCTGAGGCTGAGATGTTACTGGTTAAATCTAGTATAGCGAAAACGCCTACTATAATGAGTATTAAACCACTGATTAGATAGGTGACGACGCCATATTGATTTTTATCTCGAATTTCGACGGTCGCTGGTTTCTCATATTTCTCCTGCTTTTCTGGTTCCTCGTTGGGGGTTGCTGCTGGGCTTGATGTTGGGTATTTTAGTGCTGTCCCACATTTTGGGCAGAAAACCATTGTCTCATCAACGTTATTACCGCATTTCGGGCAATATGGCATGCGATTTCTCCTAGCTTCATATTTTATCGTCTCAAGGTATTAAAACATGTACTTTCTTGCTTAGAGAGAAAGATATATGTGTTCAAGTCCTATACTCGGATGGAGGCAAACATGCTTGACTAAAGATTTGAACCCGCAGGCGTTAAATGATAAGAAAAAAGAAGACGTTATTAGCGCTGTATATATAGGGCTCATTTTTATTCTGCTTGCCCTGATTTACTTCATCAATCTCTCACACAACATCTGGAATACCTTTGTTAACTTTATCGGCTCTTTTGTTCTCACTCAAGTTCCAGGGACTAGTATTTCTTTGCCCGCGCCTTTTAATCCAGGTAATTATACAGTGCTCTACAACGCTGCTTTCCAGCTTTGTCTGGGGATAGGAATTTTAGAAATCTCAATATTAGCGCTTAGGATTGTGATGAATTCGTCCCTTCCAAGGAAAGCTGAAACTATTGAAAACCTTGTTTTTTGGCTTGGAACAAGCTATTTAGCAATTACCTATCTTGTCAACATGACAATAATGAGCGATTGGTTTGTCTTTTGGGCTGGAATAATTCTAATTGGCGGTTTAGCATTGGTTGCTAGATCTTTTGTTCTTTTAGCCGGGCGACACAGTTAGCCATTACGCTTTATTTTTAGTTTCCACCAGAGCTTCATTACCTGCCCAAACATGCTTGATGAATCTTTAAAGAGGTTAACCTTTGTGTCCTTACCGCTTTTCCATTCGACTGGAATCTCTTTTACCCTGTAGCCGTGACGATATGCTCTTACAATTATTTCCGTGTCCCAAAACCAATGAGTTGCCTCTACCTCGCCAATTAACTTTAAAAGCGGTTCCCTCTTGAAAGCTTTAAAACCACACTGATGATCCCTGACTTTGGAGCCTAGCATGTGTCGAACTAGGAAGTTGTAACTTTTTGAGCTAATACTTCTACCTAGGCTGCGTTCAACCTTACTTTCAGGTAGCATTCTTGAGCCAGTTGATAAGTCGTAGCCTTCAACCGTGATGGCTTCAATAAGAGGTTTAAGAGATTTGAGGTCTGTGGCTAAATCCAAATCCATATAAACCAAAACTTCGCCACTGCCTTGCCTAAACGCATTGTTAAGAGCGGTTCCCCTTCCTTGACGCTTTTCACGGTGAATGTGCTTAACGTATGAGTATTTTTGCGCTATCTCTTCAGCGCGTTCGGCGGTGCCGTCGGTGCTGCCATCTTCCGCGATAATAATTTCATAGCGATACCCTGTTTCTTTTAGGGCTTGGCTTATTTTCGTTACGGCGCCTTCCAGTTTGTCTGCTTCATTGTAAGCTGGAAGAACCATTGAAACCATCGCTTTGTCGTTCGGAGCGGTTTCCTTCTCCATTTTTAGAACACCCAGCTTTTGAACCAATGCAAACTGTTAATAAATGAGGTTGATGTGGGTGCTCCTGAAATAACTGGGTAGAAAAGAACGAATAATCCTACTACAAGCGCAAAGTAAGCTATTGATAACATTTTTCCCCATTTGTTATTCCAATACCTGTTTACTATAAACGCTGCGGCTAAACAAAGAAATGGCACGTTCGAATAGAAGTGATAGATGTAGGTTATTCTGGAAATTATAATGTAAACTAGCCACTGGAAGAAGAAGAGTACAATGATAAATACGGCAGGCAAGTTGTTTTTCAGGCTAAAGCTTAACCGTTTCTTAAAGATTTTTGGCACAGTGAAAACTGTCAATCCGATTATAGCGGCAAAGCCAAACCACCAAACAGCCGGATTACCCAGCAGAACAATAATTGATGAAGTGCCGTTAGGAAGGTAGGCTAATTCTAGCCAATATGGAACATGTGTTCCGGCATTGAAGGGATTAAACATAAAAGGCCAACTATACCATGGAGACGCCCAGGCACTTGTTGCCTTCAAGGTTGATTGGTAAATGTACATTTGTCCCTGCAGGTTTATAACACCAATGAATGATCTGCCAGCAAGCATATCTGGAATATAAACTATAAAGTAAATTGCAATCGCTAATAAAAGGCAACCCACAATTGCAGAATATGGACGGTCAAGTAAGACATAAAGTTTTGCTGATAAATTGCCTTTCAACTTTTTGACTTCACTAAGCCGAAGTGACGCAAGAATAGCTAATTCCCCTAGAAAACCAAATAGAACAAGCCACTTTGTCGAGAAACCTAAAGCAGCAAACGTAACGGCTAAAAATAAGGGTACAATGCTGGTTTTCCATCCTTTATCAAGAACATTTTTCAGGTAAATCAAAAAGAAAAGTTGCGAAGCCAGCGAAAAAAAGACTACGTAAGTGTCGGCTGTACCCAGCCGTGCCATGGTGAAATGCATGAAGTCAAAGGTTAACAAAAACGCTGATGTGAAACCGCCAATCCATGTGCCGAAAAGCTTTTTGCCTAACAGGTACATGAGCGGAATCATAAGTGTGGCGAAGATGACGCCCATTATTCGCCATCCGAACGGGTTGAAACCGAAAACTAGGATGCCTGAGGCTTGGATTAGTTTCCCAAGCGGCGGATGCGTCCACTCGTATGGCAACTGTAAATGCAAGTATTCCTGTGCGGTTCTAACAAAGTATATTTCATCGAAATAGGTGTTCTGCATGTAGTCCGAAGGGTACTGAACCAAGTTTTGCTGGTCAACGAGGCCATTTAGGTCTGGGTTCCCAGCGCCGACATTTGTTATTGATTGAATATTGACTTGCTGGCCATTTTGGTCTATAACTGCTATTTGCGCTATTTCTGTCTCAAAGCCTGCTGGGCCAACGTCAATTTTTAAGTACTGTGTAGGTTGGCCAACAAGTATTTCAGTCCACTTGTAATAATCTTCCGACCACTGTAAACTTGAATAGGGCCAAGGGAAGTTGATTACTTCTGTCCAGTTGCCTGGTGAACCACTGGATACAGTGAAGTTATATGCGCCAACATCCAGCAGAACAATCAAATATTGAACATTGGTTGGAGTGCCAAGGTTAACATAGAAGCTTTCTCCAGCCGTAAGCGTCGTTGTGTTCGTGGGGATTTGGGTTGCGCCTAAATTCCATGTGGCTATGGAGAAGAAAACTACTGCAAGCAAAACAATAGTTATCAAGTCTTTTTTGTTGATTTGCAATCCAAGGTTCATTTTGAGTCACCTCTCTCTTGGCTTTGGCTTAACGTGGGTGGTGGTGGGGGTTCAGTTTGGAGCCATCCGTGCCCTCTCAGCTCCATCCACATTAATATTGAAGCATAAAGGAGCATTAATAAATTAATACCGCTTACTGCCAGAACCACGGGGTTTCCCGTTAAATTGGGACTAGCACTAGGATAATAGGCATTGAGCCAATAGAGAACGTAGGCTTGATTGATTAGAAGAGTCGCTGTCAAAACAGCATACAGCGGACGAGTCCTTTTGAGGAACGGAAACATCAGCGCCAAAACGCTTATGGCTGGAAACAGGTACCGCTCATGAATCCTGGTTGGAAGCATGAAAAAGGCAAAGAAAAGCATGAACGCCCCAAAAATTGCAAGAAACTCACCTGAAGCATTAAACCGTTTATATAAAAAGTACAAAGTGAAAACGGCAAAAGCCCCAAATAACGCCCAACCCACGATATAGAGGGCTCCGTCAGGTATCCATAAGCCATACAAACCCCACAGGTTAAAAGCGTTTGCCGAAGTTACAGCGTATTCTCCATAGGCTCCAAAGTAAATGTTACTCAAGAAAGTCACTGGATTACTCCATTGGAAAGGAAGAATAACCAAGAAAACCGTCCCAGCAAACACGAGTGTAGAAAACAGCAGATTTTTCAACCCGTTTTTCTTATAAATCAAGAAAGCAATCAGAGGCGCTAAAACTATTCCCTGCGGCTTAGTTAAAAGCCCTATTGCGAAGGCTGCTGCGGCAAGTTTAGGTTTAGACTTAAGCGCAAGCATAAGCGAAAGTATCAGAAAGAAGGTGTAGATTGCGTCATATTGTCCCCATATTGCCGTATTATAGATTACAGCCGGGTTAAAAGTGTAGAGCGACGTCGCCAGCAGAGCGGATTTGAAACTTGCTTGTTTTCTAACAAAAACGTAAATTAGCACTGCTGTTGCTAAATCGAAAAGGTTAGGAGCCAACTTAACTATTTTTGCTGTGCTAATGCCAACTGCCTTTGCGAAGGAGCCGAATGCCCAGAAAATGTAAATGTTGAAAGGAGGATAATCAATAAATCCCGCAACATTGGGATTGTAAAACGGTCTTATGCCGTGTTCGACAGCGGTGTTAATCCAGGAAATAAAATCTCCCGTGTCAACTGGGTATCCTTTTAGCGGAAACAGGAGAACCCTGACTAGGAAGGAAACAGAAAGCAAGAGGGCTAAAATAGTAATCTCGCGTTTTGTAGACGAGACGTTAACCATGTTTTCCCTCCCGTTTATAAAACACTTGTAACAATGGCATAAGAAGGTTTTCAATAATCAATTTTTAGACAGAACAATATTTTGGTTTGGCAAATATAGCTTACGTGCTTTTTGAGTTTTGCTCGTTAGGCAGAACAGCGCGCGGATAAGGGAAGGCTTCAATCCTGCTTTCGAGAAGAAAGAGAATGTTTTGCACTTTTTAAGCCTCGCTGTCTTGTTGAGACACACACTAACGACTTTGAGAATTTTTTTCTGTTTGCTGCAACAGGGGGGAAACGGCTAAAAAAGAGATATGGAGTGTACTAAAACTAAATCTCACAAAAATCTCCAACCCATACATGCGCGCTAAAAGTAACAGTAGATACCCAAAATTCATATGTTTTAAAAGCTCAAATAGTAAAGGTTATCAAAACTGAGGTTCGCAATGAAAACCTATTCTGGGTCAGATGCTGGGTCTCTAATAGAACCGATTTTCTGGAATGCAAAGAAATCCGTTTGGGTAATAAGCCCTTGGTTAGGAAAAAAGTATGCTGAGCAACTTGCAACATTATCTCAAAAAGGCATCGAAGTAAGGATCATTACAAGCAACCAAGATTACAACATTGAATCCTTAGAGATACTCAAAGCATCTGAGAACCCAAACCTTTTGTTATTAATTTTACGCAAAGAAAAACCCGATGTTAAGCCTACTTTTGTTCACGCCAAAATCTACATAGCAGACAACGAACGTGCAATCTCAGGATCAGCTAACCTAACTTACAGCGGGTTGCACTCAAATGTCGAATCCCTTAGCATTGCTGAAACGAAAGAAGAAGTTCAACAAATAGAAATGGAGTTTAGAAGAATCTGGATGGAATTTGAAAACAAAAGCATGTCAAAAGAAGAGTTGTCATCTGGAACATCTTATTCCATAAAGAACGCACTACCGCTATCCCACACCATTGAAAATACAAGTAATCCTAACATTGCAGGCAAGGAACTAATCTATCATCCCTACTACTTCTTTGAATTTATCTTTAGAGGATCAGTCAGATCGCCTCCATTGGATTTCAGGGATAGTGGCTTTGTAGTGCTTGACGGAATGACTCGCCAGATAATTAACGATGAACGATTAGTTGAAGAAATCAATAACAACCCTAAAGCCGATTATGTTCTAAAGACCGAAAACAAATATCGGTTAACAATCCTCAAACCGATCATACGAAATTATCAAGAAGCAAACGAACTGGCTTTAGACTACATCATAACCAAGAATACCAGACATTATACACAATACTATCAAAGCAGTGGGGCTATGCACTCTGGATCCAGAGGTTACGATAGACTATTTGTCCCTCGTCCGTACGATGTACGGTTTGTAAAAAGTGATTTTGTCCAAATACCTCTATGGTATGTCGACATGCGTAAATCAGGCGAAAGAAAGCTCCAAAAAATCGTCTTCGGATCATCAGAAAAATTGTGGGACACGCTATTATATTGTCCTGAGTGCCAAAGGAAAATCTGGATCAAGCAAGCGATCCAATGCCAAAATTGTGGAAAAGAAGTCTGCCCGAATTGCATCAAAGAAGTAGGTTTTGTTTTCAAGAAAAAAATATGTAAATCATGCTTGCCAAAATAAATACTTTAATAATGATTTCTGCGTTGAAGGAGAGAGAGGATTAAATTTTAATCTATTTCCCCATTGACTGAACTAATTAAGAGAACAGAAGCGGTTAAACGTCACATTTTTTAGAAAGAAGCGCCTTAATCAAGTTGTTATCAGGTGTTAGATATGGAAAAACCTGTTCAGAAATACCTGTTGATGATTAAACTAAGTCCCAACATGGCTGCAAAAATTTATGAGCCTTTGATGGAATTCCAAGAAAAACCTATGGAAGGCGTGAAACTTGAGGAAGCATATCAAGTCTTTGGAGAATGGGATTTCGCAGTTCTATTTCAAGCAGACACCAACACGAACGCCCTACATTTTGTCGGAGACAAAATCCGCTTAATAGAGGGCATTATTGAAACTTCCACCATACCACTGGCGCCGATAAAGGATTACCGCAAATAATACCTCTTTTTTTTACATGCTTTTCGAAGCGGCTTATTCCTTATTCAATTCCCAAAAGCAAACTATTTGGCACAGCGCCCGCCCGCACTTTCATCGTTCTCATCTGCGGTCGGGAACCTGCCTGTTTCCTATTCGGGCACGAAACGCATTCATTCGGCACCAATTACACAGATTCCTTGTTGAAAAATAAAAATAAACCTAAATGAACAATAATAAGCAGAAATAAACAGTTATGAACAATATTACGCGAAAAGAAGCCCAGAAACGCTTTTATTTAACTTTCAGAAACTTGGGCACTCAGAGACTTGAGATGATTAAAATGAAAAAATCAATAATTGCGGCAATTCTCTTGACAGTAATCGCAGTAACTGGTCTAAATTTTGCAGGAGCATTCGCAAGTACAGGATCATCGGTTGTTTCACTCACGCCAAAAACCTGTCCAATAGTATCGGTACCTCCAGCAGTCATAATTCCGATTCGAAGCAGCTGGATTAGAATAGATGGCAACATTACCTCATGGGGAACCCAAGTGGCCCCAGAAGTCAAAGGTACTCTTACAGTAATGGCTGCAACAACAAGCAGAGACGGAGTTCCAGCAGCATGGTTCGACCAAGCCAATGCGATTTGGACTAACACAACCAAAATCAGCAATGACGGCACCACCTCCTACAGCTACTATGCAGCAAGACTTGTGAAAGCCAACTTCACCGCGACCAACTTCCAAGGAAACGACTTCTTTATGAGCGGCAATTGGAGCGTAGTCAACGTCACAATCACACGAACAGTGACCAAAACAGACGACTCAATAAATATCCAATCGAACACCCAGATCACACGCCTTGAAACCAAAGTGTACGGCGAACTGAACGTAACTGGATCTTTGACTCAGTTCCCCCTAAGCTTCACCCTAAGCATTAAAGGAATACCTCTGCTAGACGGCACAGTACACCGATCAATAGAAAGACAGATGATGTTTAACAGGTTCGACATAATCAACGCAGGAACAGACAGCACAGTGACACGAGCCGACCTAACAACGATTGAAAACAGCTACGGAGCCGTACCGGGCATGTCGAACTACGACGAAAACATGGACTTCCACGGCACATACCAAATAGACATATGCGACATAGCAACCATAGCAGCCAACGTACAGCCATAAATTTTTATCATCCTTCTTTTCTTTTTTCAGCAAGTCGCAACAGCATAATCTGAGAGGATTAGCAAAAATTACTTTTCATTCTAAGCTCCGCATAACCATTATGCTTCTTACCGCTCAATCAGCGTTACCAGACATAATCGATGTAAAGCCAGAAGCATCCAGATAATTTCGCAAACTAATTTAGGAACATGGATATGTGAAAACTCAAATTTAGTTTTAGAAATTGCCGCTTATATCTAAAACATGCCATGGTACCCTCCCGAATCGCCGTAAACTTAGCAATTTTCTCAAATTGAAACTAGTTCACAGAGTCTCAACAGACATACGCTGATTTGTCCCGAAATCGGTGTAAAATGGTTGAAAGTCTTATTTTCTGGTTTGGAGCAGTTTTGAGGCCCACAATTCTTTCTTGCTTCTTTGCAGAAGCCGCCCTTCAAAAACCTAACAGCGTGCCTACCCAATTTTTACATCTTGCCGCTCTATGCGCAGTTTTTCAAGCACAGTCTGTGCATTCGGCACTCAGTCTGTTGTACTCTCACCGTTCCTCGAATAGTCTATATAAAACCTCGAAGCGATTAGGAGGTATGGAACTTGCAAATAACAGGTGCGAATTACGATGCATTCATTAGCCAGAAAAAAATCACACTCCTTGCCGTAACGCTCAGAGGCTGCCCCCACTGCGCCGATTTCAAGGAAAATGTCCTCCCCTGGTGCATAAGCAGTTTCCCGAGGTGGAGATCGGCGAGGCAGTCCTGCAAGAAAGCAACGTCAAGCTGAAGAAGTACATCGGAAACGACAAACTGTTCAGGCTGCAATATCCTTTTATACTTATCTTCCAATGCGGGAAGGAAAAAGGCAGGTTTGAGACTGTCGATGGTAAAGTACCGCAATGCGAGCAACTCGCCATGGTTCTTACCCCTTTATGCCGCGGAAAAAGATAGCTTAAACGCTCCTTTCAAATATTCCAGTGCATAGCTCAAGACTAAAGTTTTAAAGCAAAAAAGCAAGCTATTAAGCCTAAATCATAGAATTATGCAGTTGCTTTCCAGCGACGCTTGTGTTTCCCAAGACTGCAATGCTAGGCTTCGGTGTAAGCGTAAAGCCCAGACGCTGGAACAAGTTTTATATACCGTCAACGCAACAATATCTAGTGTAATTTTAAACAAAAAAAGGATGAAATCTTATGAAAACTTCATCTAAACTATCTGCATTTTTCGTTGGTTTGCTTATGCTTTTAGCCGCATTCAGTCCAGCATTTGCTCTCCCAAGTCTAATAACAGCAGATGGAATGAGTACAGCAAGCATCAATGGCCAGACTTCTGTAGCCAGCTACAATTGGGGCGGATACGCCGTAACTAGTTCAGCAGTAACTTCTGCCAGGGGATCATGGATAGTCCCAACTATGTATCCAGGCGCCAGCCCAACAACAACTTATTACTCAGCCTTCTGGGTAGGTATTGACGGTTTTAGCTCTTCTACTGTAGAGCAAACAGGAATCCTCGCCGAAACCAGAGGCAAGTCCATAACATATTTCGCTTGGTATGAGTTCTATCCGGCCGGAATGTACGAAATAGTCACAGCTACAAGCACAACTACAGGCAAACCTGTTCCAGCTACGGTAACTTCTGGTGACACTATGACTGCAACCGTGACATACGTCGGCAGCGTAGCCGGTGTATTCAGCAGCCCAAGCGGTCCATTAAGCAGCGCAAGTAGCGTATTCAGCAGCCCAATTGGTGCATTCAGTAGCCCAGGCAGGGATCCACCAGGCAGGTCAAGCGGCAGTGAATTCACGGCGACCATTACTGATACAAAAGCCGGTTGGTCTTATACTTATACTGGAACTGTTTCAAACGCTGCTAGGTCTTCGGCTGAGTGGATCGTAGAAACGCCTTCAGTAAATGGAAGAATAGCGTCGCTGGCGGACTTCAGCACGGTATCGTTCAGTTCATGTTCTGCTGCTACAGCAAGTGGACCAATCAGCTTATCCAGTTCTTCGGTTTACGCGATAACAATAGTAGCGGAAAACAAAGCAGAAACTACCATGGCAACACCATCAATACCATTGTCCTTGTCGACCTCCGGTGGAAGCTTCACAGATACATGGGTTAGCGCCGGTCCATAATTTTAGCAAGTCAACAATCCCTTTTTTCTTTTTTAAAAATTAAGAGCAAAAATAATATTTTTGAGCAATTAATTGGAGCCTCGGGCGGGATTTGGACCCGCGACCATTACCTTACCAAGGTAACGCCCCACCGGGCTAGGCTACCGAGGCGCTCGACGTGTTCCCGTGAAAGAACTGCGTCTTGGCAATAAAATGCTTACGGTTAGTCCTGCAGCAAACGGCAATGTTCCAAGTCGCTTCGGTTTCATTGACGGGGAAAAGCTTCATATTAATTAGTTGGTACAGAGATTACCTCGGCTTGAAAGCAAAATAAGCCAGCATAGACAAGTTGCAGGGGTCTCCAAGCCAGGTCAACGGAGTAGGGCTTAGGACCCTATCGCGTAGGCGTTCGTGGGTTCAAATCCCACCCCCTGCACCATATATAAATAAACTCTAGGGGGTTTCCGCCTTTTCAAAGTAAAAGCTCTACTGGTTTAACATTTCAGCAAGCAAGCGGTGTTCAGCTCTTCTCAAATGAACAGCTAAGGTAGAACTCGAAAGACCAAGTTTTTCTGCAAGTTCATCCGCGCTCACTTTCCGAGGCGTATCAAAGTAGCCAAGCCTAAAAGCCAAAGAAATAGCTTCTTGCTGCTTTTCAGTCAAGCGACTAATCGGCGAATTAGGCGAGAATTTAGCGTCCGTTAGCGACAGCACCTTATAGTTAACCCCTCGGTTTTCAAGGAACTCCTTAACCTGCTCATCATCTCCGACAAGGGTAACTCTAACTTTTCCATCTCTGACAGCAAAAGGCAACAGGGGGTACATTCCGCTTCTGTTAGGTGACCCTGAACTTGACTGAACCGTTTTTCCCTTGATAAAATAGATGCAAGCGCCTCTATCCTGTTCTAAAAGCTGATATTCGACGTTGAGGTTTTGAAGGAGTGATTTTAAGAGTTCTTCAACTTCCAAAGAGTTATCCTTGGGCTCTAATCTGAATATTGCTGCCGTTTCAGAGGAATCAAATCTTAAAATGTGAAGCACCTCAAATGACTTAATTTTTTTCATGGTTTCGAGCCTGTTTAGTAAAGTAAATTGAGCTTTTTTGATTAATTCGGAATTGTCATCCGCTCCAGATGTTTTGAGTTTCTCGATTTCTCGATCCTTAATTCTTTTAATTGCTTCGTTGACTGACCATTCTACAACTATTCTGCGCATGTGATTACATTACATCTATTCAACAATTAAAATGTTGCAGCGAATATGCTCGCTATAAGCTTAATCCGTAACGATGTCTACATATCAGAAAACTAAGCGAAGTGAAAAAAGAAATGGAACCATCGGAAATTATTTCGGTCGAAAACCTCGTAGAGGTCTATGCTGACGGCACAAGAGCACTTGAAGGGATCTCTTTTAATGTGAAAGAGGGCGAGTTTTTCGGGTTTCTGGGGCCGAATGGCGCAGGAAAAAGCACCACAATCAAAATCCTCACCACGCTCCTCAGAAAGACTTCAGGGCACGTGCAAGTAGCTGGTTACGATTTAGAAAAATCGCCAAAGGAAATCCGAAAAGTCATCGGAGTTCTGAGCCAAGAAACAATTATCGATGTCGACCTAACGGGTAAAGAAAACCTTAGGCTCCAAGGCCGTTTAGAACAGATGAGAGGAAGCGCACTTGAAAGTCGCGTAATCGAGTTATTGAAGATGGTTCAACTTGAGGAGTTCGCAGACAAACCCGCAGGAAGATACTCTGGGGGCATGAAGAAAAGACTTGACCTCGCCTCTGCCTTAATTCATAAGCCTAAATTACTTTTCCTTGATGAGCCGACGACTGGGCTTGATCCTCAAGCCCGTGCGTCAATATGGGACTACCTGGATGAGCTAAACAGGGAAGAAGGCATTACAATATTTTTGACGACCCAGTACTTGGAGGAGGCAGACAAGCTCTGCCGGCGACTCTCAATAATTGACCACGGGAAGATTGTTGCTGGTGGTTCGCCAACAGAACTCAAGCAAGCAATCGGACATGACACCATAACTCTTTCACTTAAGAACCCAAAAGATTCCTTGTTGAGATCCGAAACGAAAAGGATTTTGCAAGAAATTCCGGGAGTAGTGGATGTTACTGATTCAGACGGCGGTATTGCTGCTCATGCGAAGAACGCAAATGAAATAATAGCTGACGTAGTTACAGCGTTGGACCGCAACAACATTCGCCCGACTTCTTTGAACATGTCCTCTCCAACACTTGACGATGTTTTCCTGCACCATACGGGCCGAAGAATAAGACCCGAAGAACTCGGCAGAAAACCCACCGAACAAATCTTAATGTGAGGTAAACTAAAGATGACACTATTTTATGACATTCAATCCTTGTTCCAAAGAGCTTTAACAAAACTATGGAGAAACCCTACTCTACTGGTTGTCCACCTCTTCACGCCTTTGCTGTTTCTGATCCTTTTCTCGCAGTTACTTCAAAAACTCGGCATTTTTCTAGGACCCACTGGGAGTTACCTTGCTTATCTTACGCCTGGGATATTGGTGTTGAATTTAGTAATTGGTATGCCGTCGGGCCAGTCGATTGTGAGTGATCTTAACTCGGGGTTTCTTCAGAAAGTGCTTTTAACTCCTGCCAGCAGATCGGCAATTTTGCTTGGTGGCTTGATTAGCGACATACTCGTGCTCATGGCCCAGTCAGCCATAATAATTGGAGTGGCAATGCTGCTGGGTCTTAGAATCGCAACCGGGGTCGGTGGGCTCTTGCTCATTTTCGTGACTTTTGCCTTCTTCGGACTTGCTTGGTTTGGGTTTTCACTTGCCTTGGGTTTGAAGACAAAGAACGCAGAAACTCTATCAGCAGTGTCCAATATTATAGCGTTACCACTTATGTTTATTAGCAGCGGTCTCTTTCCCACATCAATCATGCCTCTTTGGGCGCGAACCGTTTCTGACTACAACCCGTTGAGTTATGTTTCTAATGTAACAAGGGGCTTAGTCGAGGGCGGGTTGACTTGGAGTACGTTTGCTTCTGCTTACGCTGTAATCGGAGTGATTGCGATTGTGACTTTCAGCGCTACTTTGTATCTTTTCAGGAAAGTGGTCAGCTAAGAGGATCGAAAAAGGGAAAATGCGAGTAACTTGGAGTGAGTAAAAAATGCTGGAACCGAAAAACTGCTGCCAATCATCAAAAATGAGGTCTGGTGTTAGCGGTGGACATCTGTAAGATGACTTTACGAGCAAAAGCAAAGTTGAGAAGAAAGAAATAAGGGAATTAGCAGAATAAATTCTTCTCCAGAAGGGCGAATCCCAGCGGACTCGCCGCTTATGATGAAGAAGGACTGAAAAAGGAGAAAGTAGCTGCTTAGGATAAGCAGAATTGGCGATATCGCCAGGCGTTAGTGGGTTCAAATCCCACCCCCTGCACTTTTGCTTATTTTCTGCCTGTTTCTTGCTAATTTTTTGATTCTCCGCAAAGAAAGGGCAGGGTATATTCACTTTGGTTGGGGTTCAAACCTCCAGGTTCATAATGCGGTTCGAATTCTGCAGGGTTCAAAGCCCATAGAGACTCAGACCTCTTCAGGGCTTAATCCAATTTGTTTTATTATTTTTCAACTAAACTTGAGTTAGCGCGGCGCGCTACCTGGATGCTAATACAAACCGATTTTACAGAATTTTTATACTTGAAAACTGATTGGTAACAGGGGAAGCTATTGAACAATCCAGAGGGAGGCTGCACGTCCGGAACACTTTTCGAAAAGGAAGAGATGGCTGAGAAGGTAATCGAGGGATGCAGGAGGGAGAAAGGTTTCTACGCCAGTACGCAACGCTATCACGCGTTATGGCTGAGAGATTTAGTCTATTCGGAGGATGTGCTGCTCAAGCTCGGATACCAAAAGGAAATCAAAAATCACTTATCTGAATTCATAAAGCTCCAACGCAGAAACGGCCAGATGCCGACCGTGATCGACTTCAGCTTCAGTAAACTGATTCGCCAAAGGTATCAGTCCTGCCCATCTGACACAGAAATTCTGTTTGTCATAGGAATGCGCAAATACGCCGAATTTGCAGGCAACCAGTTTTTCAAAGAAAATGAGGAAACTGTGAAATCATGCGTCACATTCATCGAGAAAAAACTCGATGAACACCGGCTCATCCCCGGCATGGACTGGAGAGACACGATGCCCAACTACAAAGGAAAGCTCCTCCTCGCAAACCAGATGCTCCTCGCCAACATGTACGAATTGCTCGAAAACCCCAAAGCCGCAAATTTAGTCAAGGAGAATGTAAACAAGTTCTTTCTTTCAAAGAACCTAAGCTACTATGCAGACACTATCCACTGGGAAGACGGAGAACTAAAGCAGGATCACAACTTTGACAGCCTCGGAAACGCTTTAGCCATCATCAACGGCACCACTTCGGAAAAAGTTTCCAAGGGCATCCTCAACGGTTTTAATGCCGCAAAAACACCCTTTGGCTACAGAAACATCACGCCACATTACGAATTCAACAGAGCAAAGCTACTGGCAACATGGTATTTCATATGTGGCGTAGCGAACGGTGCTTTTCTGAGAAACAGGCCCGGCTGGTATCAGAACTCGGCAATATGGCCATTTGTCGAGATAAGAGTGATTCATGCGCTAACAAAGCTGCAAGCCACCAGCGAAGCCGACGCGGCAACCAAGCTGATGATTGAGCGACAGGGCTTCAACGAGTTCTACAATCCAACAACTGGAGCGCCAGGAGGAAGTAAGGGGCAGCTTTGGACAGCAGCAGCTATTCTTTCGGCAGTTGACCTTTGCAGGTTTTGGCAACACAAAGCATAGAGTGGAAAAGACTACGCAGAGGAATTTATTATAAACGCGCGCGCCGATGCGCTTGTACAAAAGCAGTTGCTGGTTCAGTATTTCCTTAGAAGTGAATAGCTTTCAATTGAGGTTCCGCCCCGCGCAGAACCACAGTTCTGCAAGCGTTTGCTCGCGTGAAATTTAGACGTGTGTTTAGATCTAACCCTCCGCACCACTATAATTAAGCCGTTTAGAAGTTTTTTGCAATGTTAACCTGCTTTTTCTGGGAGAAGACAAGATGAGAAAAGGAAATAGAACTTTGCTCTAATTGTTCTATGTCAAATATTTCTTAAGTTCCTCTAAAGCCTAAAATAGAATTTAAGTCTGTTGTTTGAATTGACGATCATTAAACAAAAGACAGAAAAACATATGCTCCTTAAGTATTTCTCAGCCTTGGTGATTGAGTTTGGCGTTGGATTGTTTTTTTCCTGGAAAAATGATTTTGATAGATGCTTCAGGATGGGGCGACCTATTATTGGGCGTGGTGGTTGGAGCGCTCAAGCCTCCAGAACCCATGGTGATGGAGCGCAGAATCCCCACATCTTCCTTTCAGCCCCCAAACTTCAAAAACAAGAAATATTTGGATGATGCGGTGAAGATTGCCAACGAGATTGTTGCAGTAATGCAGCCTAACCCTGAAACCTGTTTTAAGGTTTGTTCGGAATATGTTCTGTCCAGCGTACCCCCGTACTTGTTAAGTCGAGGGTTCAAAGTTCAAATTGTCGAATCAACTGGTGAACTTAAGCCGTTGGTTGAAAAGGGCTACATAAGATGGTGCATTGAAAAAGGAGTACCTGAGGAAATACTCCAGGACAAGCGGCGCTTCTGGACATTTCTGGATTGGGTTGCTGAAAAGCCTCACTTGAGAGAAAGCCTTGTGAAGACTGGTTGGGCAAGCTGGGAACACAGATGGCGAGAAGAAATATTCAAAAAGACCTCTAAACCTGCCTGACTAAATAATTTAGTTACTTCCTATAATGTCAGCAATTTTTTGTCAGTTTGTTTACTTTTCGTACCAGTAAATCGAAAATTTTGAAGTGCATGTTGGATTTTTGCATTCAAGAATTTGCTCAATAACATTGGTTATGCCTTCGTCTTTTCCAGGTTTATTTGTAGACCAAAACGGGTGGCTGCTGTCCGGTCTAGTGACCGGAATCTGGTTTTTGCATGCAGGACAGCAAACAACTACTTTTCCCATACACATAGAATTATCCTCCACAATATTGTAAGAGATTCTCAAATATATCTTTCATTGATTAGCCTTATGGATTAATTAGAAGAATTGCTTGCTTTTTTTAGCTTGTTCACTTGAATTTGCTTGAGACAATTTGGAAGACAACGATGCCTGCGTAGAAGCCGTACGAAAGTATAAGGATGGGGCGACGAACAGCGTACTTAAGATCACTGACCATTAACTCGACGTGTTTTCTGGTTGTCCACACTTCATCTGGACGAAAATGGACACAGTACGGTTCATAGACGCCTAGGACCTTGTAGCCTTTTTTTTCAATCCAATCTTTGATGTATCCGTCCTCGTATGTATGCAGTTGATAGGGTATTTTGATGTCTTCAACTGATGTTCGTCGAATTAGCGTGTCGTGGGTTCCGCCTCTCTTTTCGAATATTTTTATCGTAACCCTTTCAAACAGCTTCAGTAATTTCGAATCTCTTAGCACCGACCAGATTTCGATTCCCCAAATTGCGCCCACATCGTCTTTTACTAGTTTTTGCGCTTCGGCAAACCAGTTTTTTGACAGGAGAACGTCGCTGTCCACAAATATGAACCAGTCACTTTTTACCAGTTGAATTGCCTTCTGCCTAGCAGCGCCTCTTGTTCCTTTTTCTTGAACAAAGGTAACGTTCCCATATTTTTCTTGGAACTCCTTCACTATATCTGCGGTAGTGTCAGTGGAGTGACCGTCAATAATAATCAGGTTGTTAACTGGTATGTTCTTGTAAACAGAATTAATGCATTCTCGCAACATTCGTCCGCTGTTCATTGTGAGGATTGCAACGTCTACGGGCTCCATCATCATCAGCCTATTTTAGTTTATGATTTGTTGTCTTTGGTTGAATAGAAAAGTTTTGGTTGCTTACTGCCGCCATCTTTTTTTGGCTAAATCGGTAATGGATAGATGGATTTGTCAAATGTGTTCTCTCCATAGGCGAAAATCATTTTTAATACCCCATCAAGCCGCAGCATCGGGAGCATATTGGAAAAACTCCATTGTCACAGCTTCTTAGGGCTCGTCTGAATTTGCGATGTTTTTCATTATTGTATATTTCGAGGATACTTGATTCCATAATGTTTCCTGTAACAAAGTCTGGAAAGTCTCTACATGTGACGGTATCTCCGTTTGGCATTACGTCTAACTGGAACCAGGGTGAAACACATTTTTTGTATCCGAAGAAATTTTCTGGTTCAGTATAATACGTTCGGATCTCCTCGGGTTTGAGGTCGGGTACAAAAAGAATGGGTATGGAAGCTTTTTTAGATTTTATTTGTTGTACTTGTTCAGCAATTTTGTCGATGTTCAATTTTGTTGTGTCGCGGACGTAGCCTTTCCATGCGAAAGGTGTTACGCCTAACTTTTCTTCAGCTATTTTTGTGTGTTTTTGTCCTATCCATTCTTTGGTGAACCATGAGTAGTAGATTGTCATGCCGTCAGGGCTTAGTTTTTCTGCTTCTTTCACGGTGTCAAGTAATGTGGATTCGTTGTTCTTGGAGATTGTTGTGATAATGAAGATGCCTGGTTTTGTCTTTTTTTCCTGTTTCTTTATTTTTTGGATCGCCAATATTCCTTTTTTTGCTGTATCTAATGCGCCTGGGACGCCTCGGCATTTGTCATGAATTTCTCTGGGGCCGTCGAAGGAGACGCAAATCATGTCCCATCCATTGTCAACTATGGTTTCAGCGTTTTTCTCTAACCTGACCCCGTTTGTTACTATCTGAACCGTTAGTCCTTTTTGTTTCATGTAGTTAACAAGGGGGACTAGTGGTTCGTAGAGAAAAGGTTCTCCGCCCGTTATGTAAACGTGAACTTTTTTTGGGGCGACTTCGTCTATTACTTTTTTGTAAATTTCAACTGGGACCTCTCCGGTAACTTTTGGTGTGTCCTCTCTTGCATTGTATCCGTTTTGTCCCCATTGCGCACAGATTGCGCATCTGTGATTACATCGATGCGTAATTCTCAGGCTCAGCAACCAAAGGGCAGAGCTGCTTCCATCTTCATTTCGATAATCTAGTCTTGATTTAACAACCCCTTTGTATGATCCTCTAATGAAACTCATCAAGAGTTCGGGGTTTCTACATACTGGAGCTATGAACTGTGTTGGAATCCTTCTCATGATCACTACTCGTTTGCTAAAGTCTTTTGCATTTGTATAATTTAAGTTTGACTCATCGCCACTGAATTTTTAACGTCGCCCCTAACTCCGAACCAACGCGATATAGAGGGCTAGCTAGATATAATTAGGACATCCTGCTGTTCATGCTCAGCATTTTCCTTGCTTGCGCAAAAACTTCAAGGACGGACGGAAACTTGCTTGTCTCCACGAGTGCAGAAGCTAATAGGTTTGTTACACCCGCTGTTTCTAATCTTTTGACAACTAGTATGGTGGTGACGACTGGACCTTTAAGTTAGTGCCGCATTGTCCATCGCTCAAGTCGCTATTGCATCAGCTGTGTTGTGGGCTGAATTAAGCTTGGGCTTTCACTTAATCTATAGCAGTAAAATGTCTACGCTTGTCACCGGATTACCCCACATTTGCAAAATAGTTTTAAGCAAAACTTAATTTTCTATTAAGAAAAGGATTGAAAGTATGGATACATGGCGTTTACTATCACTTCAAACCGCTAATGCTTTTTCTAATATGGCGATTGACGAGGCGATTTTAACAGCGCGAATAAAAGGTCAGGTTCCGAACACTTTGCGGTTTTACCGTTGGTGGCCTTCCGCTGTCAGTATTGGCAAGAACCAGAGCCCTCAAAACGAGGTTTATCTTGATGCTTGCGAACGGTTGGGTGTTAATGTGGTTCGGCGGGTTAGTGGCGGCGGCACCGTTTACCATGATTATGAGGGCGAAGTAACCTACAGCGTAACCGCCAAAACAACAGACATAGACGCCACAGACATCACGACCGTTTACGCCAAGATTTACGAGGCGATAAAGGATGCGCTTAGGCTATTGGGGATAACAGCCGACTTCAGCGGCGGCGATGCTAAAAACTGTCCGAACATGACGGTTAATGGCAAAAAAATCTCGGGAAGTAGCCAAACCATCACCCGCGGTGTAGTCCTCCAGCATGGGACATTGCTGCGAAGCGTTGATTTGCCAAAAATGTTCACGCTGCTAAAACTGAAAAACGCAAGCTGCACCCAAGCCGCAGACATTGCAAAGCGCAAAATCACCAGCATCCAAAACGAGTTAGGTCACGTTGTTATGCCTGAAACAGTCGCCAATGCGCTGGCACAGGGGTTTAGGGCGATGCTAAAGATTCAGCTTGAGCCTGGCGAGTTAACGCCTTACGAGGTGGAGTTCGCAAATAAGCTTTGCAAAGAAAAGTACGGTACTAAAGAGTGGAATTTTGAGGGCAAAACAAGCAGCTAAGCTTTCTCTTTATGCCACCTTACGCCTTGCGCTGTATCTTCAAGCAGAATGCCCATCGATTTAAGCTGTGCTCTTATGGCGTCGGCTTCTTTCCAATTCTTCGCTTTTCGGGCTTCCTCACGCTTCTGCACTAAAGCGTCAATGTCCACTGGCAATGCTTCTTCTACTTCTACTTTGCCGATGACGCCTAAGACCTCATCTATCCGCATCATCAATCCGCCAACATCTGCCGCTTCCGATTTGCTTACCATGTTAACATCAAGCAGATTGTTGATTTCTCGCACGAAATCAAACAGGGATGCCAACGCTATCCCAATGTCTAAATCATCATCCAGTGAACCGCCAAAGCATGCCTCAAGCTTTGCAGTTAAAACGGCGACTGTTCCCTTGCTGTCCTTGCCATCTGTATCATGCAAGCGCCGAACAAAGTTCCTCAGCCTATCAACAGCGCCTTTCGCGGATTCTAAACCTTCAAAAGTAAAGTTGAACTGTTGCCGATAATGCGTAGACATAAGCAAGTACCTGATTGCAATCGGATCATAACCCTTAGAGAGCAGCTCGCGGAGCGTATAGAAATTGCCAAAACGCTTGGCCATTTTTTTGCCTTCAACAAGCAAATGCTCATTATGCAACCAGTAATTCACAAACTTCTTGCCCGTCGCAGCCTCGCTTTGCGCAATCTCGTTCTCATGATGCGGAAACATGTTGTCCACTCCTCCGCAGTGAATGTCAAAGGTTTCTCCCAGGTACTTCATGGACATTGCGCTGCATTCGATGTGCCAACCGGGTCTGCCCTTGCCAAGCTCCGTCTCCCAAAACACGTCGCCGTCTTCCGGCGTCCAAGCCTTCCATAGGGCAAAGTCTTGTGCTTCTTCTTTTGCATATTCGTCTTGGCTTACTCTTGCACCCGCCTTGAGCTCGGCAGGTTTGATTTTTGAGAGCTTGCCGTAGTCCGGGAACTTGCTTATGGCGTAATAGATTGAGCCATCTTCGCCGCGGTAAGCGTAACCTTTACTCATCAAAGTTTTAATTAAAGCAACCATCTCAGGAATATGCTCGGTAGCTCTCGGGTAAACATCCGCAGGTTGGATGTTTAAGGCTTGGATGTCTTCAAAAAACGCTTTCACATAAAAATCGGTGAACTGCTTAAGTGGCACCTGTTGCTTTTGGCTACCCTTGATGGTTTTGTCATCGATGTCCGTTAAGTTCATTACGTGGGTAACTTTGAAACCTCGGTACAAAAGCCAACGCTTCAGCAAATCCTCAAACAAAAAAGCACGGAAATTCCCAATATGAGCATAATCATAAACCGTAGGGCCACACGTGTACATTTTCACTTTGCCCTCTTCCAGCGGCTTAAAAACTTCTTTCTTGCGCGTTAGAGTGTTAAAAAAACAAATGCTCGCTTGCGTATTATTATTTCTCCTTTAAAAGTTTAAGGAATTTTTCGCGATTAATGCCAGCTTCTCTCAATATCGCTCTGCATAGTCCAGGTTTAATGTCTTTTCCAGAGTGTATGGGTATCACTATTCTAGTTTTTTTCTTGATTAATCATGATAACGTGTGAACCTCTTTGGCGAATAACTTTGAAGCCTGCCTTTTCCAAATTTTAATTAAGCGATTAGAATTTATCGGCGGGATTTTAGGCAAGGGCTTTCACTTTTTGTATGCTCACGACTTTTTCTTTCAGCAGATCTTTCTTCTCTTCCGCAGTTAAGGTTTCCCAGTAAAGATTTATAGCTTCTTTCACGTTTTCCATAACTTCCGCCAATGTGCCTCCTTGTGTATGGCATCCTGGCAAAGCAGGCACTATAGCTACGTAGCCGCCTGTTTCGTCTTCTAGAAGCACTACATCGAAGTCTCGCATAGAATTCCCAACCTGTTTAAGGGATGAGGGCGCATATAAAAATTCTGGATAACGTTAGTTTCAAATGAGCGCTCCTTTAAGATAAGTGGCAAAAGCCTCCACAGCCTTAACCCTCACCGTCTTGCCCACTAGGTTATCTGTGCTTTTTATGGCGATTGGTTTGTAGGCGAAGTTGCGTCCCACCCATGAACCTTCCACTTTGCCCTTCTCATCAACAAGCACTTCGCCAACCCAGCCGACCCAACGCTGATTCCGCCCCAAAGAAACCCGCTTAACCAACTGTGCCGCAACAGTGCTTCTGCGCTTAATTTCCTCTTGTTCAACTAAGCTATCTTGCATTTTTGCAGCTGAAGTTTTGGGTCTGGCAAAAAACTTTGACACGTTAACCACATCAGGCTTAACTTCCTCTAGGAGCTTAAGCGTGTTCTCAAAAGCCTCGGCTGTTTCGCCTGGAAAACCAACAATGACGTCGGTGGCAAGCGTCAAGTCGGGAAACTCTGCCCTAAACGCCTCCGCAATGCCCTTGAATTGCTCAGCGGTGTAAAATCTTCGCATACGCTTCAACGTCTCGTCATCGCCGCTTTGTACTGGCAAATGCAAAAACTTGAACACTTTATCACTCTTAAAAGCGCTAATCAGTTTAGCCTCCATGTCAGTGACCATGTTTGGCGTCATCATACCAACCCGAACCTTAAAATCACCAGCTAAACCGCCCAGCGTTTCCAGCAATTCTGCAAGGTTGCTGCCTAAATCTCTACCATAACAGGCTGTGTCCTGAGAAGTTACCCAAAACTCCCTTGCACCAGCTTCAAAATCGCTTTTCACACGTTCGGCAACTTCTTTTATGCTGCAGCTTCGCAGGTGACCACGCGCAAAAACAACGCAACAGTACGCGCAGGAACCCAAACAACCATAATTCACTGGGACAACGCTTATAATGGGATTAGACTTAACTCTTGGAAGATCAAGCTTCGGCTTAACGTTTGAACTTGCCAGTTCTACAACTTTCTCGCCGTCCAAAACACGAGCAATCACATCCACAATTTCTTTGCCAGCGGCGGGACCCACTACGCCATCAAAACTGGCTTCATGCTTCAACCGCTCAAAGTTAATCAGGGGCAAACAGCCCGTAACGACAAGTTTCTTGTTCTTTGGCACACGCTTCAAAGCGTCAATGATGCGGTTCTCCGTTGGACCCTTCACAGCGCAGGTATTGTAGATTAGCACGTCAGCTTCAGCTTCCGATGCCGCCAGTTGAAAGCCGGCTTGTGCTAGGCAACCTGCTAAAACCTCGCTGTCAGCTGTATTTGCTGAACAGCCGAAGCTTCTAACGAAAACCTGCAAGGGCCATGTATCACCAGCACGTAAGAAGCCTCAACAAGAGATAAAAACATAAATGTTTCTTAACAAAAATTAACAGAAACCTGCACCATAACCCGTAGAAAGCTTATAAACAGATGGACGAACATGTTATAAGCATATTTAAGGCATGATATATAGAACTATAGCCAACAACCATTGCTTTGTTTATTTACTCGCTAATTTGGAGAGAGAACAAAAATGAAATTGATCACTCTGTATCTGCCTGAAACGTATATAAAAGCTTTGGACCAACTGGTAGACGAAAGATTCTATCCAAACCGTGCCGAAGCAATCAGGGTTGCAATTCGAGACTTAATCAGCGCCGAGGTATGGAGGCGCAAGGGCGTTGACTAAACATTTGCACGATGAAGAGCTAAAGGCTCCATTCACCATCGAGGATGCGAAGGTTGAGGTTGCTCCAAAAATCATCGACAACTCAATGGTAATTGGCGGCTCACACATAACCCGTGAACCAAAAAACAAAATTAACACCAGGATGGTTAAGAATAAAATGCCTGTTAAAAGAACAAGCAGACTGGGGAAAGCTACACAGCACCTCTATGACTTAGAAGATGCCCATGAACCTGAAAAACCTTTAAACATCGACCTCGGCCTCTACCAAATGGAAGAGTACTAACCGTCAATTCCTTACTTGTTTTTTCCCTCAACTTTTTCGTAAACAATATTTAGAAAAAGTTATTATTCATAAAAACCTGCTTTACAGGCATGAACAATATTCTTGCCCAAATAAGGGAAGAACTAAAAGCCAACACAGACCAGCAAATACAAAGAAGTTTTCAGCGCTTCTTTAAAGAACAAGTAAAATTCTACGGGGTCAAAACTGAAGTTGTTGGCAGAATAGCCAAAAAATACTGGAAGCAAGTAAAAACCTTAGATAAGCAAACAATTTTCAAGTTGTGCGAAGATCTTTTCCGTTCAGATTACACTGAAGAAGCGTTCATAGTTTCCTTCTGGCTGCCCAACTACATTGAGCACCTTGAACCAAGCGATTTGGCAACATTCAAGGTGTGGATTGAACGGTACATTAATAATTGGGCTAAATGTGACGGCTTCTGCAATCACACCATCGGCGATTTAATCCAGAAGTACCCCGAAAGCTTAAACGAAGTTAAAGGCTGGGCTAAATCTAAAAACCGCTGGCTTAAACGGGCTGCGGCTGCGTCGCTTATTGTTCCAGCAAAAAAAGGCGATTTCATGGAAGAAGCCTTCGAGATATGTGACCTGCTGTTGGAAGATGAAGAGGATATGGTGCAGAAAGGTTATGGGTGGCTACTTAAAGAGGAAAGCCGAAAGCACCAAAAAGAAGTTTTCGACTACGTTTTTAAAAACAGAAAGGTTATGCCTAGAACGGCTTTAAGATATGCAATTGAGTTAATGCCTCAAGAACTCAAAATGCAGGCAATGAAAAAAGACTAATTTGTTAACCTTGTGTGGTCATTTTTTCGGCGGTTACGTTCTCCAGTCTGGGGCAACCTTTTTCCTGAAAACAAACACTTGGATATGACCAACAATTATTATCGCCAGCCAAATGTTTGAATAGAAAAAGTAGTAAACGAACAGTTCATGAAGTTTCATTTCCCTAAAACCAAGTTTTCTTGAGAAACCGTAGAAAAAAGCGGCAGTTAACACAAAACTGGATAGCGCAATAAGTAAAATCTTAAGTAAGTTTGCGGTTGCAAGAGAAACTAGGAAGACTGGCATTAAAATGTTGAATTTTACTGAAAGAAATAGTGAGAAAACCAGTAGTGAATTGTACATCCAGAGGCTTGGCACTATAACGCTCAAAAATAAAATGGCGACGGAGGGGTAAAGGAAGAACAAGCCCGGCAGAAAAACTTGAGGTTTAATAAACTTTTTTGCTAAATCACGATACCAATGTTCCAACCACAACGCTTGACCTATTGCCCACCTTCTGCGTTGCCTAAACCATTTTCCCCATTCGGAATAAACGACATTTTTAACTTCCACTTCGGTGGTGTATGCGAAACTGCTGTCTTCCAGGAAAGCTCTTGTTGCAATGTCAATGTCTTCGGCAACAGCCTTGTGGAAACCGCCGACTTTCTTGAACATTTCTCGGTTAATCGCAAACGCTGCACCGTTCACGGCGGGGCACTTGTGCATGTACCTTGATGATAACCAAGTGTTAATGTTAAACGTAAAATATTCATAATAAGCCATCTTGGACAAAAATGATTTCCCTTTTGAAACCTTCTTTTTTATATCAAGCACATCAACCAGCTGCATTTCCATAATAATTTTTCTTAAAAAATCAGCGTCATCACTTATTTCAACATCGGAATCAAGGAAAAGCAGCACTTTTCCCGAAGACAACTTTGTTGCGCTGTTTAGCGCGTTTGCCTTCCCGATGCGCTCCTTGTTAACAATGAATTTGATGTTATCATTCTCTAACTGTTTCATTTTTTCAGAAAAATCTTGGGTTGGCTCATCAACTGCTACAAAAATCTCTTTTGACACGTTTTGAGAACTTAACTTATTTAGCATGGACGCTAACTGGTTCGATTCTTTGTAAACTGGGATAAAGATGCTGATGTCCACAGCCAATCCTCAATTAATGAGCATAAATCCAAATGTTTATTTTCAAATGGGTTTTTAAATCATTCTAAGAAAAAGGGAGAGCAAGCAAGCCATCGAATGTTTGAAAAACTTTGAATTGCCGTAGTATCATCTAAGCAACAGCGATACCATACCTCGCTTGCAGAAATAAGAAGAAAATGATTGGCATTGCTTTAACATTCTGTCTGCTGCATGCTAACTAAATTTTTTTATTTCACTTTTGGAAATTGGTCCGATTCGGTAGAGGATTTCTGGTTCATGGCCGTCGTTTTCGAAGTCTCCTTCGCTAAATAAAAGGTATTCTTCGCATTTGGTGTTTAGTAGTTGAGCTAATTCGCAGTAGTTTCTTCTTGACGCTTCATTTGACGGGTTTACTGTGCCCTCAAAATATTTTGCTTCTGTTATTCGGATTTGATGAATAAGCATGTGTTTTTGTAAGCCGTATCCTCGGTAATCTTTGTCAACGACGATTTCCCAGTTGAAAAAAGTGTCTGGCCTATCTGGTGGAATGTATCCTGAGGAAAACGCGATTATTTTTTTATTTTGTTCTGCAACGACACAGGTATCTGAAAAATCTTTAGCCAAAAGAAAATAGGTGTATCGAGAATTTAACCCGACGTATGGTCTGTTTGCTACAAGCAGTTTATAGACTTCTCTTATGTCTCTGAGCAATACAGTTCTGATTTTGAATTTCAAGTAATTTTTAATTTTAAGCATTCAAAACACCTCCCACACTCGCTTTTTCTCTTCGTTTCATCCGAAGGTTTCCCTCTGGTATCAGCGATATTTCATCGGCGCCAGTCAACAATTTTTCAACGCCAACCGCTGTTCGCTCCTCTTCACTTAATTTTAGTTGCAAACTGCATTTGTCGCAGTTTCTGTCGCATGGAATTGATTTGTAGTCGTCAGGTTCTTTGTACGTGGTTATGACGCCTTCATAGTTTCTTAAGACCACTTTATCTGCGGACCAAGAGACAATGTAGTTTGGCATAACAGGAATTTTTCCTCCACCTCCGGGAGCATCTATAACATATTTGGGTATTGCAAACCCGCTTGTGTGCCCGACAAGACTTTCCATAATTTCGATGCCTTTTCCGATGGTTGTTCGAAAATGAGTGAGACCTTCTGAAAGGTCACATTGGAACAAGTAATATGGTCGCACTCTGTTTTGTACAAGTTCTTGATTGAGCTTTTTCATGATTTGTGAGCAATCGTTTACACCTGCCAGCAGTACAGATTGGTTTCCTAAGGGTATTCCTGCATTTGCTAACTTGTTGAGAGCTTCTCGAGAAGATGGTGTAAGCTCTCTTGGGTGATTAAACTGGGTATTCAACCATAAAGGGTGATGTTTCTTTAGCATCTGCACTAGCTCATCAGTTATCCTATATGGAAGGACAACTGGTATTCTTGAGCCAATTCGGACCACTTCGATATGTGGAATGCTGTTTAGCTCTGTTAGAATCCAATCCAAAAAATCATCCGACAACATGAGAGGGTCTCCTCCAGAAAGCAGCACATCACGTATTTGGGGATTGTTTTCTATGTAGCGAATTCCCCGGATTATCTGTTGCTTTGAGGGAATGTAGTCAGGATCGCCAACCTTTCTTTTTCTTGTGCAGTGTCTACAGTACATTGCGCATCGGTTACTAACTAGAAAAAGGACTCTGTCAGGGTATCGATGGGTAATTCCTTTGGTGGGGCTGTCTTTGTCTTCATGTAAGGGGTCTTTCATGTCATATTTTGAAATTTTTAGTTCGGCTGAATTAGGAAAGGCTTGCTTAAATATTGGGTCATTACGGTAATTTTCTTTTTTTATTAATGATGCGTAATATGGTGTTATGCTCAGCGGAAATTTGCGGATTGTTTTTTCGAGTTCTTTACGTTCTTTTTCTGTGAATGTAATACCTGTAAAATTTTCAAAAGCAGCAACAGTTTTTATCGAATTATTCAGTTGCCATTTATAGTCTTTCCACTTAGTATCAGTTATATTTGCTTCAACATTTTTAGCGGCGCATTCTTGAAAGCTGATGATGCTTTCATTTTTTTCAACAACCAATGGTTTCTCCTCCAGCGCTTTCTTGCCATTTTCTGTAGAGGTTTTAAGATTTTATAGCTTCTTGACAACTGAAATTCGCCAAATAGTCAAATCCGCTTAAGGTCAACGAACAAACTGCGCTTCGCAAATCAGTCAAGTTCTCTTAACAAAGACCACATACATCCGAAAAATCGTCAGAATTTAGTAAGATTATTCTTGTTCTGCTTTGTCAGGTTTTTTCTTCTATTATTTATCGTTAGATTAATTATTTAGGATGAAGAATGCTATTGGCGGTATGACTCGCGTTAAGGCTTTAGGTTTACTTTCAGGCGGATTAGACAGCATTCTTGCTACAGAAATGATTCTAAAGCAAGGCATCGAAGTAACTGCCTTTAACGTTAGAAGCCCATTTTGCCTCTGCAAAAAAAACGGTTGCGCAGCAATAGACGCAGCTAAACAGTTAAATGTACCCCTAAAACTGGTGGCTGCTGGGAACGATTATTTACGGATGCTTCGCAAGCCCAAGCATGGTTACGGCAGGAACATGAACCCCTGCATTGACTGCAGAATTTTCCTCATGAAAAGAGCCAAGAAGTACGCAAAAGAGACAGGTGCAGCCTTCATTTTTACAGGCGAAGTTTTGGATGAGCGACCTATGTCTCAGCATTATCAGGCAATGAGGCTTATTGAAAACGAAGCCGGATTGAACGGTAAAGTTTTGAGACCATTGTCCGCCAGGTTGCTGCCTGAAACTGATGTAGAAAGGAAAGGCTTAGTTAACAGGTCCATGCTCATGGATATTCAAGGACGGTCAAGGAAGCCTCAATTTAAGCTTGCAACCGAGTACGGCATTAAAGATTACCCTTGTCCTGCCGGCGGATGCCTATTAACCTACGAAGAATACGCAAAGAAAATCCGGGACCTCTTCGCTTACAAGAAACGCGTTTCCATGGCTGATATCGCTTTGCTCCGAGTTGGCAGGCACTTCAGACTTGGCAAAAACAAGATAGTTGTCGGAAGAAACGAGGCGGAAAATAAGCTTTTAACAGCCAGAAAAACACAAAGCGAATACTATTTTGAACTACCCGAAATTGTCGGTCCGATAACGATTTTGCAGGGACCGAAAACCAAAAAAGCCATTGAAACAGCCGCCAAACTAACCGCTTATTATTCAGACGCTAAAACTGGCGAAGTTAGAGTAAATTTTGGCAGAGAAGCCCTCAATAAGTCCCTAACCGTAACAGTTCCAGATGACGCTGATGTGGATAAACTAAGAGTTGGGAACGTAAAGAACTGAGCGCTTCTCAAGAAATAAAAACCTTTTTCCTTTAGTGGGAGCGATAGGTAAAATTATATTTAGATGTGTATCATTAAAGAGCCGAAAAGGGTCCGTGGCGCAGGACGGATAGCGCGTCAGCCTTCTAACGCCCACTTTAGGGTGTGAAGAGAGCTGAAAGTCATGGGTTCAAATCCCATCGGACCCGCCATTGGATTTTTTTAGATTTTTATTTCAAGCTTTTTCGCTTTTAAGTGATCTTACTAATTTCCGTAATCTTTCTGAAACCGTTAAGATTCAAGAGGCTCTTCCGCTCAAGAAGCCTAGGTTCTTCGTTCAAAGCCTAACTTTACTTTTCATATTGTGTTTCAGTGGGGAAATAATGTAAACACAATCAGAGTTTGTGGTTGTTTCGCGATTTTTCTTAGTAGGTTTTAGATTGGACAATCGCTGTGTGTAGTGCTTTAGCCGTTTTGATCAAGGCGTAGACTTGTTTTTCTGTTAGGCCTTCAATTTTTTGCTCCTCAAGGCTTCGGATATATTGGTCTAACGCCTTGGCCGCTTTATTTCCGCATAACGCATTACTATCGCATATATTAACTGTCAATATTCATCGCCAAAAACAGTAATACGCCAAACCTTAAGATAACCTTTTCAAATGATAATTAAAACAACTGTTGTACAATTAACCAGTTAAAAGGACCTAAAAGACGCAATCTGCAAAAAATGAAGCCGCTGAATTTTAACTATAAAATGTAAAAGCAGTCGTAGCCACGTAGTACAAAACAATTCTTCAAATCCAACGTGTAAAAATTCCACTATACAACCTGACATTTTTAACCATTTTCGGAACAACCATGCGCGCAGTTACTGGTTTATAGTGTTAATGAATCTGAAATAAGAATGCTAACTATTCGACGTTGCACGTTTGGGCTGGCGAAGCAAGCTTCTTTAAGTCATCAGCGCCCTCAGCGTATCCTGAAGCAACCAATACGTCGCCTACTTCGATTTTTGAGTCTGCTCGAGGACGCAAACATTTCTCTCCTCTTTTAATCACTAAAACCCACATACCGGTTTCTTCATGCACACGCGCTTCTTTAAGAGTCTTGTTTACAAGCGGAGAATCCGCAGTAACACAAGCTTGGGCAACTGTTTCCTCTGCTTCTTTAATTGTCAGCTTCAAAATTGGGTGCGGTTCAATACCTCTTAGAACAACCTCAGCTATATCCGCAGCGGCATCGGCGATTTTTTCTGTCGCTACACCTAACCGAATTAAACCTAAGAAACCTGATGCTTCTTCTTTTTTGAAATCGCTGGTTAAAGCAAGCAATTCGAAATCAGTGTGCATTTGGTCCATGAGCTCTTCAAGGCGCTCGACTTCTTCAGCTAGTTCCTTACTGTTTAACATCAGGGAAGAATAAGCTAAATCCAACATTAACTCAGATGTGTCCTTGAGTTCTACGAATCTTGAAACAATTTCCTCGAATTTCACGCGTTCTGCAACGTCTAATTTTGCAAGTCCGCCTTCAGCTAAATCTTTAAACTTTTCAATGCCTAATGATGAGCCACGAGTAATTAGGATGTCTCCTTGTAAGACTCTTTCTGTGCCCTTGGGGTTGAGTATCCAATCTTTATTTCGGCGGATGGCAATAATATCAACGCCCATTTTTGCAGCTAAATCCAGTTCATCTATCCTTTTCTTGACAAGCGCTGAATTGGCTTTTACGGTCGCTTTCATTAAGCGTTCTTCTACTTTTTCAAAGATTTCGCCAACTATGGGGTGAATGCCAATGTTGCGAGTTACTATGGCTGCTATGTCGGCGGCAGCATCTGAAATTTTATTTGTGGAAGAAGCTACTATGGAAATGCCGACCATTGCCTCTGCGTCTTTTGGGTTTCTTGAAGCAACCATTAATTCCATATTTAAAAGGTACGCCAACGTATCTACTCTGCTTTCAAGCGCAAGAACGTCTTCAGCAAGGTCTTTATCATTATACAAAGCCGCGGAATAGGCTAAATCAATCATTAGTTCAGATAGATTTTTCATTTCAAGCAAAAGCTCTCTGACGGGGATAGGTTTGTATTCTATCTTTTCAAATTTAGGCATATTTTAGAGGTCGCTCCACAATAAAATATGGCTCTGAATTATTTTAATTATACCCTCAAGCTACCCGATTAGAAGTAAAGCTAATAGTAAAGCTGATGAGGTTACTATGATTGCTAATGAAGTTTCAATTGGGATGACAAAATTATCAGGGTTCAAGCCTCTTCTGAATGTTAATATCGCGATAGCATAAGATAAAAGCACTATACCTATGACAGCTATTACGTTAGATAACCAAATTATTATCATAAAATTAAGCACACTTGATAGTGGAAACACACGGTTAATTGCTAGAGATATGAGGGCTAAAACGGTGGAGATTAAAAGTGAGGCTGTCCATGCGCTAGTAATGTTTTTAATATGGTTTTTTATTGAGGAGAAAGAGGGCGTGAGTAAACCTAAAGCGAGCTTAGTGTTAGCGGTGGAGCCTACAACTGAGCCTACATTGCTTACCAAGTTAATTAAGGCTGGATAAATCGTGTAAATGTCTTTCCGGTTTTCTGCGAAGTTACTTATTCCTTTGAAAATGGTTCCGGTTAGGGTTAGAATTACGGCTACAAAAATTAGCATAATGAGGGATTCTCTTATGGTTTTCAGGAATTCAGGTTCCTGCTTGTCTTGTGATATCAAATATAGAACGAGAAACACATGTGAAAGGCCGATAGCTAGAATTGCTAATCTGCCAAAAAAGGGCAAAAAGAAAAACAAATTTAACACTCCAATGTAACAGAGGGTTATGAAAATGATGGCTGCTGTAGATATTATTGGATAAACTACGATGTCAGGGTCTAGTCCTCGTTTGAAAGAAACAAAGGCAACCTCAATAGTTACTAAAGAAAAAAGTAGACCTATTGCTAATGTTGAAACCATTACTGATAGTATAGCTGGGAAATCAGCCAGGGTTACGCCCAAAATCAAGTAACCGAAAAATAAAGAAATTAAGCTAACCGTTAGGCTTGTTACTAAAGTTAATACAATTATGGCATGGATTAATTTATGGAAGCTTTTTGTATTTCCAGAAAATCGAGGGTTAATCGTACCAAGATGCAAGGCAGTGCTTAAGCGGCCACTAAGTAAACCGTTAATTATTCTAATACTTATGAATGTTGGATAAAGAGCAAAAGCCCAAGGTGCGAGCCTGAAAACATTAAGCTGGTAAGAAATAAGAAAACCAGCAATTAATCCAGCTATGTCAAATGAGTAAGCTAATGTTGTCTCCTTGAACATTCCCCAGAAATTTCCATAAAGGCCGTCATGTGAAATTCTGGTTGCCTCCTTAAAGTAGGTCAAAAAGGAGTTTTTTTATATTTAATCTTGGAAAATTATTGGTTAAGGTTAAATTGGAATTAAAGTGCCTTTTAGTTGTATTCAACGGAGCTGTTGCTATATGAGCATCTTTGAGATTTGTTGATTTGTGGACTCCAGTCATGTTTCGTCGCCATCAATATTTTTTGTTCGGCGGTCCACAGTCAAAGTAGCAAGTTTGCGGGCTGCCAAAGCCGTTTTAACTGCCAATTAACGTTTTTGAAAGACATCTATGTCTTAAATAGTTTCTGTCGCAGGCAATTTTCGGCTAAGTGCTTTTCTTAGTAATGTCCTAATCCGAGATAGTTAATGTTTATGCAAAAAACCCGTGCTATGCCCAAACATAATCTGTTAATCCTTCTATTGTTGCTGGAGAATCTCCTCGTTTAAACTCGTTGATGAAAGTCCAGTAGAACTGAAACAATCTAATAAAACAAACAAGCCTTCGCTTGGTCTTGGCAAAGCACTTCGTCTTACGCACCAACCACCCAGCCTCTCACGCCGTATACCATTTAAATTCTCATGTTTGATAATCCTTATCGACTTTGCTCCTGCCCTTTGCGAGGAACGGTTTTTAAGAATGATGTTTCTGGTAATGATAGAACGATTTCACTCTTGGTTGAGTGAGCACTGGCGAGAAAAACGTGGCCGATGGAGTTCAACCCAATCCAGAAATATTCACCGTAAAAGAAAACGTCCCTTTAGCACAGCCTCCCGTAACCGCAGAAGAAATTTTGACCCTGCCAACAGACGAGTTATTATCTCGTCTTGGAACTTCAACTCAGGGTCTAAGTTCCCAAGAAGCGGAACAAAATCTAAATGTTTATGGCACTAACGAATTAGCACGAAAGAGGAAACGTTCTGGTATAATCAGTTTTCTGCTTCACTTTAAAAGCCCCTTAATCATCATACTTTTGTTTGCAGCTGGCTTCGCTGGCGCCACTGGCGATGTTGCGGATTTTACCATAATAGTGGTTATTGTATTAATCAGCGTCGTTATCGATCATTATCAAGAATCCAAAGCGGAAAATGCCGCGGAACTTCTCAAAGAAAAAGTCAGCACGACTGCCACTGTGCTTCGTGATAAAATTAAGAAAGAGCTTAAACTTTCTCAAATTGTTCCCGGCGACATAGTTTACCTTTCGGCTGGAGATATCATCCCTGCAGATTCGAGAGTAATCAGCGGTAAGGATCTTTTCATAAATCAAAGCAGTCTAACCGGTGAATCGTTCCCTGTTGAAAAGACAGCCAACAGGTTGGAGTCCATAAACTTATCGTCTAGTTCGATTACTGAATGGAACAACTATCTGTTTATGGGCACATCGGTTGTAAGCGGCAGCGCAACGGCAGTCGTTGCGAGGACTGGTGGCTCTACAGAATACGGAAAAATTGCTAAGAAACTTGTTGCAAAACCCCCTGAAACAGAATTTGAGCGAGGCGTAAAAGGGTTTAGTTACCTCATCATGCAGGTTACGTTCGTATTAGTTATCTTCGTTTTTATTGTACTTGCCCTGTTCCATAGAGGATTAGTTCAATCGCTTCTATTCTCAGCTGCCTTAGCAGTAGGGTTAACCCCTGAACTTCTACCGATGATCATTACGATGAACCTCTCCAAGGGCGCTGTAAACATGTCGAAAAAAGATGTCGTAGTGAAGCACCTGCCTTCGATTGAAAATTTCGGTAGCATGAACGTTTTGTGCACAGACAAGACAGGAACCTTGACGGAAAATCGCATATCACTGGTGTTGCACATTGATTCGGAAGGTAACGATGACGACAAGGTTCTTTTGTATTCCTATTTAAACAGTTATTATGAAACTGGACTGAAAAGCCCTCTTGACGGCGCAATTCTAGCTCATCAGGAAATTAATGTCGAAAGTTTCCAAAAAATCGATGAAGTCCCATTTGATTTCGTTCGAAGACGTGTTTCTATTGTGGTTGAAAAGGGAAGAGAAAGATTCTTCATAGCAAAAGGTGCTCCAGAAGACATCCTGAAAATTTCCAATTACTGCGAAATAGGCGGTATTATACAGGATATTAATGAAGAACTGCGAAGAAAGATTGAGCAAAAATACGTTGATCTGAGTTCTGAAGGCTTAAGAGCTTTGGGTGTTGCATACAAAAAACTCAGGGAAGACAAAGCTGTTTACTCAATTAATGATGAAAACGACATGGTGTTTCTTGGCTTTGTCGCTTTTCTTGATCCTCCGAAGGAAACAGCAAAAGAGTCACTGGGGCTTCTCGCCAAAGAAGGAATAGAGCTAAAGATCTTAACCGGCGACAACGAGCTAGTTACTAGAAAAGTTTGTAACCAACTTGGCTTCGAGATTAAAGGTGTTGTTCTCGGAAACGACATGCTCCAAATGAACGATGATGCGTTAGCTCGAGTTGTGGAAGAAGTCAACGTATTCGCGCGGGTAACTCCAGTACAAAAAGACCGAATAATTAATTTGTTGAAAAGCAACGGTCACGTTGTTGGCTTCATGGGTGATGGCATAAACGATGCTCCTTCCCTTAGAACATCTGATGTTGGCGTTTCTGTTAACAACGCAGTAGATGTGGCGAAAGAGTCTGCTGACATTATACTTTTAGAAAACGACTTGACAGTACTAGCTGAAGGTGTTATCGAGGGAAGAAAAACTTTTGGTAACACCATGAAATACGTTATGATGGGTATTAGCTCAAACTTCGGTAACATGTTCAGTGTTGCAGGTGCAGCGTTATTTTTGCCCTTCCTACCAATGCTGTCCATACAGATTTTGTTAAATAATCTTCTGTACACGCTTTCTCAAACTACAATAGCTACGGATAATGTCGATGAAGAGTACATTGAGCGTCCTAAAAGATGGGACATTTCCTTCATCAGAAACTTCATGATAGTGGAAGGCCCAATCAGTTCAATCTTTGATTACGCTACGTTCTTTATAATGTTCTTCGTTTTTGGTATTCCGGTAACTGCAGCAGCATCGGGCATCCCGTTGGCAACAGTTTTTCAGCAACACGAATTCCAAACTGCATGGTTCATAGAATCGCTTATCAGCCAAACATTAGTAGTATTTGTCATTAGGACAAGGATATCGCCCTTCTGGAAAAGCAGACCTGGCAAGTACTTGGTATTAAGTAGTCTCTCAGTAGTTGCCGCAGCCCTTATAATACCCTATACACCAATCGGGGGGGTGTTTCATTTGGTACCTCCTCCACCCTTATTCTACGTTGCGTTGGTACTGATGATCGTTACCTACCTGCTTCTGGCTGACGTAGTAAAGAAATGGTTCTACAAACGGCATGCGTACAGAATTGAGCAGGCTTTGGTTCCGAAAAGAAAAACCTTCTACCTCAGCAAGAGTGCACGGTTAGTGCAGGATGTAGCTGCCGTAGTATGTTTGCGTGAAGAGAACGAGATTTCTTTTGATTCTCTGATTGAAGACCTGTCGAGAAGTTTAAACTACCCCATTGATTCAGACAGAGTATATCAGAGCCTGCAGTATTTGCGTCGGGGAGGATTAATCGATGTTGATTGGCACACTCGAATAATCAAAAGGGCAGGGCCTATCAAAGAGTACATTACAAAACAGGTTGCAACCAGCCCTACATGGTCGTTGGTATATGATGATTGGCTTCGTATAAACAGGGCAATTCAAGACAAATACGGCAAAGCCAACCCAGACTTCCAAGATCTTTTCTCGCCAAGGCAACATTAAATCTTTTTTTGGTGCTAGCCTAATCGCGCGCCAGTGCGCTGCTAAATTAGCTTTTCTGTGTTTAATTTCTGCTCATCATGCGAGTAAGGTTATGGACGAGGCAGGGGTGAGGTTAAAGCTTCCTCCATGGTTAGGGAAGGCTTCGCTATACTGAAATTCTCTTTGATCGTGAATATTTCTGAATTGCTTTGAGCTTCATCTGCCACGGTTCTCTCCGCCAGCGCTCACTCAACCAAAGTGAAACCGTTCTATCATTACCAGAAACATCATTCTTAAAAACCGTTCCTTGCAAAACGCAGGTAAAGCCGAATTTTGGACAAAAAATTTCTTTCTTTTCAAGCATTTGTAAAAGGTTATCGTTGGGATTTTCCGCATTGTTTACAAAAGACATCAGAATCATCTATTGTCTGCCCACAATAGGAGCATTTTTTGACATATCGTATGAAAAGATAACAGGGGAAAGCTGACTGGGCGAAATACAATGAAGCGGATTTCAACTAAACAAGCATGTATTGCAAACCAAAGAAGTATGATGTTTAGATTCGGATAATTGTTTTTATAGTTCCAATTTTAATACTGTAAACACAAACTAAGCAGCTAGTGACATTTGTTTGACGACAGACATCAAAAAAGCAGCATCTATCATGAGACGTTCACTTGCTCCAGGGAAACCTCACCATGCTCAATGGCTGGTCACAAGAAAATGTAACTACCGCTGTGCAGGTTGCAATGTCTGGAAAGAACAAGACGACAGAGAGCTTGCAACGGATGAAATAAAAAAAGGATTAGATATTCTAAAAAATCTCGGCATAGTTGAGCTTGTAATATCAGGAGGCGACCCGCTGCTTAGGGATGACATAGGCGAGATAATTGATTATGCCTCAAAACTTTTCGTCACAACTGTTTACGATAACGGAAGCATGGCTGTCAAAAAAATCGATGTCCTGCGAAATGTAGATTTCGTGGCAATTTCAATAGATAGTTTGGATGAAGCAAAAAACGATGAAATAAAGAATGTGCCTGGCGCATGGAAAAGAGCAATGGAAAGCGTGGAAAAGCTTCACAATAAGGGAATAAATGTTAGTGTCACGCCGACAATTTCACAAAAAAACCTATATGAAATAATTGATATAACTAACTATTTCACAAAAAAAGGAATCCCCGTCTGGTACTGCCTTTACTCGTATGACGCTCCAGCGGACGAAAACCAACTATTTAGGATTGGCAAAGAAAACAATGAGTTCATGATAGAAGATAAACAAGCCATGGTTAAACTTTGCAATTCCCTAATTGAAATGAAAAAGAAAGAAAAGAAAATCCTAATGACAGACAAACTTCTAAAAGCTTTACGAAGCTTCTATGAGGAAGATAAGAGAACATGGAGATGCCAAGCACTACGTAACTTCATAGTCATTGACCATTTAGGTAGAGTTGCTGGGTGCCACAGTCACAATTTTGCAGGTTCAGTATTTGACCTGCCTAAGATGTGGAAAAGTCAAGAATTCAAGGAACTCCGCGAAGCATACAATGAATGCACAAAGTGTAACTACCTATGTTATATTTTCTATTCACTTCAGGGAAGCCCATCTGGCTATTTATCGCTGGCTATGGACCAGTGGAAAAACGCGGGGTTAGTATTCAAAAAGATTGAAAACTAACCTTCCAAGTTCAGTAGGATATAAAGGGAATCCGCAGTTTTGGTTGTTGATTGATAAGTAAATTTCTGCTCTTCTTCGATGTCTGTTATGAGGACTTTTAGAGCGCTAATTCTTATTTTTGGGGTGTTATCGCTTATTAGTCTTGGTCCTGCATCTTTTGGTTTTTTTAATTCTATTAGAGCGGGTAGAAAAAAGAGTACAATTGTTATGGCGGTTGCAGCTATCAGAGTAGCAATTAATGAATTCTGATTTTGAATCATTAATTAAATTAATTATTAATTGGCAATATAACAGTTTCCACTACCCTTGTGCGATGTTTTAACCCACACATTCTTTTCTCGCCTCATAATTTTTGAAGCCATCACATCAAAAAAAGCCTTCAAACAAATAGGTATATTGTAAAAGAAAGTAAATATCAAAAGAGGAATAAGCCACTGCGCTCTTTTTCGACCATCCAAGTATATCCCGATTCCAACCTCAAAAAAAGGAGCAAAGTTACCTACAGAACTGTACACGGATATTGGAATGAAAAACCATAAAGTGCCAATAAGCTGTAAACCCGAAAAAATCAGATACAAACCAGTAAGCATCGAAAACAAAGCCAGAATAGGTATAAAATAAACATTTAGCAATAATAAACCATCGATTTTCTCTTTAACATTCAAGTTTTTACTTTTCAAAACGTTCCATGAGTGTTTAAAGAAGCATTGCATGTGCCCTTTTGCCCACCGGTATCTTTGTTGGCGATAAGCTTTCCAGTTATCAACTGCTTCCTCATAGCATTCTGCGTCAATATTATAGGGAATTCTGTAGCCTGCAAGGTAAATGCGAAAAGTTAAATCGGTGTCTTCTGCCAATACGCTCTCATCCCAACCATGCAGGTTTTTTAGCAAACTGCTTCTGAATCCGCCGACTGTTCCTCCAAACTGCACAATTAAGCCTAAATTATCTCTTGCTTCTTGGTCAACGCGGTATCCGCCTATTCGCTCCAGCGTCACTAGCCGTGTAACTATGTTTTGGGGTTCATTTAAGACAACGACTCTTCCCTGTACTGCACCAACTTTGGGATCGACGAATTCTCTGGTAAGTTTCTCAACAATATCTTTCTGAGGACAATAGTCAGCATCGAAACAAAGCACTATTTCGCCAGTTGATTTGCTAAAGCCATCGTTCATGGCTGGGGCTTTTCCTTTGCCGCCGCTGCTTTTGTCTCGATTCAGCACTTCTATGAACGGATACTTGTTTTTGTAATCGTCTGCTATTGCCCCGGTTTGGTCGGATGAGGCGTCGTTGATGATTATTACTTGCATTTTGTCTTTTGGATAGGTTAACTCGGTGATTCGCTTAAGCAATCGTCCAATAACTTTTTCCTCATTATGTGCTGGAATAAGGATGGTAACCGTAGGTTCAAACGTTGAAGTCTCAAAGGTTGGGGGTTTGTTTTTGTCAGCTCCCCTTAACACAGTAATAGTAAAGATGTAATGCCTAACAAGATAAGCCATCATTATTGCAGTTAAAAATAGGAAAAAGATTTCTAAAACTCCAAAAAACACAGGCGAACCTCCTAGTTTGCGCTCTCACGATGGAGAACCGTTAAGCTTAGAGACCAAAACGCTACTATCCAAAGTGAACATAGAAAAGGAAAGAAAACTGTATAAAGCACGTTGAAGATTTTACCGAAAAAAACGGTTCCTGTAATGACGAAAGAGTAAAAGATAAAGTTCCAACAGAGACCTATTATGTTGCCTGATGCTAAGAGGAATAGTTTTCGGTTAAACGCACCGTTCAGCTGAAAGGCTAGGGAAATAAAAAGCGCATTGAAAATTAATAACATGACTGTGGATTCGATGTTAATTAGACGAAATGAGGCTATGAAGCATAAGATTATTACTACCGCAAATAGAAACGCGAATAGACCGTTTAATACTTTCACTTATTCCCCGCTCCTCTCTCAAACGGCGCTTTCTAAAGCGGGGTCTAATTTGTTATTGATGGCTTTAAGCAATCAGTAACTATGTTATAGAAGAAAGCTCTATTTAGTCCTATTTAGTCCTATTTACTCAGTTCAGAAACAGAAAGAACCACGTTGCCTATTACTCTGCAGAGAACTTCAAAAACCTCTTCGGCATTCAAATTATCAGTATCTAAAACCAAGTCAAACGGTGCAAAATCTTCGCCTAAAACGAAACCGTAAAGCTTTTTGTAAATTGCTTTTGTCCTAGCTTCTTTTTCTTCCAATACTCTGAATGCTTCATTAACCGTTATTTTATCCCGTGCGGCAACTCTTGCCGCTCTCTTCTCAATCGAAGCCATCAACCAAATCTTAAAACCCTCATTAAGCAACCACGGCATGGTCCAACTATCTAAGAGAACATTTCCCTGATGCGCATATTTAAGCAGCTTAGCATCTACCGCCTTGTCAAATTTAGGATCATTTACTCTTTCCTTAAGAAAATTTAAGCCTTCAGGGCTCTCCCACCAGCCTTGACGTGACACGTCATAGCCTTCTGCCTTTGCCAGTTCTTTGAGCGCGTCGCCGCCTGAATAACATTTTAGATTGTATTTTTCCGCAAGCTTTTTTGACAGAGTGCTTTTTCCTGTTCCAGCCATTCCTGAGATGCAGATTACTATTTTTTTGTCGGCAAAGCATAATTTTGCGTTTTTAGCCATTTAGCGCCACCATGTTTTCTGCGTCAAGTTTCAATCGGCATTATGCCTATTAATCGTGATGCAAGCAGACCTAAGAAGAACGAGCCGATGGGGTACCAGTAGAGGACTGGGAAACCACCGATGCCTGGCACGTAAACCATAGAGGTACCTCCAAAGGTGGGCGTTAACACAAAAAACCAAATAATAATGTAAACAAAAGAGAACCCAAACTGGACCATCTGTGGCTTGAGCATTTGCGCCTGCATGTTTTTTATTTGTGATTCTCTCTTTTTGAGTTTTTCAACTTGTTTTTTGTCGTTTGCTCGCATGGCAGCCATGGTTTCTGACCGGTATTCGTTCATTTCTTTCTGCATAACTCGGTATTGTTCCCAGCCAACGAAATAGTTGATTAGAACCCTGTTTAATCCAGTGTTTAGGAACGCGATAACAGTTGCGATGAAAAAGATTAAAGTTGCTGCCCAAAGTGAATTGATTATAATCGGATAACTAATATCTAAGGTAAATTCTGGAGCATTAAGTCCACTTGCACTCGTGTTTTCATTAGCGCTGATTATCCACTTGTAATTTCCTGAGCCTTTAGGATTTGTTGCGTCAAAAGTGAAAGTGATGCTCTGCCCGTAGCTTAGCCCTTCAGCAGAACCATAAAGAAGAATATCACTCTTCCCCTTGGTAATTGTCCCTTCGGTTATTGTCCAATTTTGTGAGGACGGTTCTTTACTTATAACTATATTTTCAACATTAATGTATGCTGAAGGTATCGTAATGTTTGCATCTCCAAGATTGGCTTCACCTGTGTTAGTTATGGTGAAGGTATATGATGTAGCTTGGTCAACGCTAGAAGTCTTGGATGAAATGGATGCCTGACAGCTAAGGTTTCCTGCAGCGTTTACTGATCCAGTAAATACGCTTAGAGCTGAAAATGTTACCAACGTAAACAGAAGGATAATAACTATTTTATTGAGCACTTTCATATGTCATTCTCCTCCTGTTACTCCTTAACAATCACCGCAGTTTCCTCTTAGAACTGTAATGCGTATCTTGTTTCCTTGTTAATAACCGTTTTTGCTTCTCAGCGGAAATGTTTAAGAAAACAAACTTTTTTCCGTCACCTGCTTATTTACGCTATACCTCCCTAAACCAAATTAATTATAAACAGGCTTTAGTAACGATTTTTTTAATATCTCGTTATTGTGCTTTCCAAAACAAGTAAACTTTGGTTTGCGAAAGTATCCCGACGAGCTTAATGATTTTTGCAATTTTCGGCATTTCTGCATTCTGAATGCTTTGAATATAGTCTGATGTTTTTCCATAAGGCTGATGCCGACTAACTGCAAACTCCTTTTTGAAACGCGGATGCTTATTCTTAATTAACGATTCTTTAAGCTTGTCCAATTGTGCAGGGCTTAAACCTTGAAGTTTTTCCGTGACATACCGTTCACTGCCTAAAAGTTGCAAGTCAAAACCCAACCCAGTAAGCACCTTAGAGACGTCTAAAACGCTTTCTACAGATCGCTGTTCAGCAATTTTTCTCATGCCTGCCTTTTCTGCAAAAGGCGAATACTTTGCCATGACCGCAATCAACTCCACATAAGGCGTTCCGACAAGAGGCAATGTTTCACGGATAAGTTTGGCTCCTAAGCCTACAGTTCGATATTTCGGATGGATAACCACTCGACTGATGATGCTTAGCTGCTTGTTCATTTCTTGGATTGACATGCGTGGAAGTACAAGGCGTCTTCCGTAGCAGCTTGGCGGAGGATAACTATACACTATCACGCCGCAGAGCTCCTCGCCACGCATTAATCGGAAAATCTTTCTGGGAATAGCAACATTGTGCCCTCGATAATGGAAAGCGCTGAGTTTACGCCAATCTGCTATGCTTCCTTGTTCAACCTTCATTTCCCGAATCAAACTGCACTCGGCAGCAGCCTCTCTTGAACAATAATTAATTCGAATTTCTTCTCCAAACCTCTTGTGGACATGAACGCTGGGTTTGAGGTCCTCAAACAAGTCTCCATGCGTAGTCGCGGCGATCACCGCTTTGCCTTGTTGCCGAGCGATTTTCTGAAGGTTAAACGCAATAATCTTTGCTGTATCTCTGTCCAAGCATGCTGCAAACTCGTCCATCAGCCACCACTGCTTCCCACTCTCGATAAGCTTGGCAATTCTGTAACGATACTTCTGTCCATCACTCAATTGAGTGTATGTTCGCAGAAAAAGAAAAGCATCATTCAACCCCACTCTGCTCAATAATTCTAAGCCCTCTTCTACTGTGGCGCCGACTGTTTCAATCAAGGGCTTTTCAGAATCCACGGTAACCTCGGATAAATCAACTGCTTCATCGCCAAGGTCTGCCCTTATTGCACGTAGTAATACACTTTTGCCTGACCCAGAATCCCCCGTAATAAACACGATGTCTTGCGGCCCAATCTTTAATTCAGCGTCAAGAACCTTAAACTTCTGCGCCTCATCAATGCCTAAACCGAAAGCTTCAGCCACAACAAGGCTTCTCGGCGTAGGCTTAGTGTACGTCTCGTAGCTTATGTTAAACGTGAACTTGCCCGCATCTCTATCGTAGACCCGGCGAAACTGTTTTATGCGGAAAAACTCGTCTCGCCGCCTTGTTATTCGGCATTCACCATTAACCTTGCGTTCTGCCAGTTTCTTTCGGACACGAGTTAAGTCAGATTTCCCTTTCCCCAATTTGCATAGTCTCCGCTGACTATAAATTTACAATGCCGAAAAACATCTACTACATACATTCACGAAACTATACGAAAAAACAGCGAATTATTTGGCTACTCTACGCTTTGCGCCCAACAAAAACACCAACTACTATCCCGACTAGCCCAGTAATGGCGCTGAAAATTTCGCTATTCCAACTATGCAAAAACGCCATGTTAGCTATCTCAATCGCTGAAAAGCAAACAGTCATGCCTATGCCAAACTTCACCACGTACACAAGCGTCTCATCAGGCTCCTCATCTACGAGGCGCCCACGCTGAAAACGCCTACGTGTCAACGCATGCTTAATCGGGTCGACCATCGACGCTTAACCTCTGTTGCAAAATCCTTCGCTGAAACGTTCGGGGACGGCTAAGCGTCCGGTGCCCGCCCAGCAGGAAACTGTTAACAAGCGTGCCAGCAGCGTCTTTAGGAATGTGCTCATTAACCAGAACTGCTATGTCGACTGTCCAGCTAAGCGGAATCGCAGTATAATCAAGATCGAAGAGTCCATCAGCATAGCGGAAACTGTTCTGTGCAAGCACGATATGCTTGGTCTTCACACCTAAGACACCGATGAAGATACCCCAACTTTTAACAGGCACATCAATAGTTGCTCCACTGCCGCTGCTCTTGCCAACGCTAGCATCGCACCATTCCACACAAATCAAGTCGCCCACACAAAGCGATCCAACCTGCTCCTTCAAATCTTTCTCTTTAACCTTATTTTCTCCATCACATTCTTTGGTTTCTTTTTTCAAACATTTCACCATTCACTATCAATTTCCAAGAAATTTCGCGCTTGACAATGACGTTTATGTTCCCGCTCCTGCAAGCAACGCCAAAGCGATGGGCAAAACTAAGAATCCGTCTTCTGTGGTTCCTATTTGGCTTCGCCATACTCTTCCAGTTACATCGACCATGTCGCATACTTGTCCGCCGTTTAGCGTTAGCCACTTGATAAAGGCGATTAATCCTGCAATCAATGAAGCATACGTAACGCTATCTACGGTTTGGCAAGCTATAGCCATTAATGCTGCATACCCGGAGTATTCATTTTGTGTTTGGCCAGTAGCACCAGTGTAAGGGCAGTAGTATTCGCCGCCCCAAGAGCCACGAGTTAAAGTATTGATATAGCTCAGACAGATTTCACATTGACTGCTAAAATCGCCTGCTGTTTGATAAGCACTCTTTGCGAACACGTATACCACCCAACTGCAAAGTGCTTGCGTGTAGCTGATTTTTTCTTCATATGTGAAGGGGACAGTGGTGTTTTGTCCGTAAGGATAAGACGTATCATAGTATTGGGCAGTGTTACCGCGCCATCCAGTAACGGCTATGCTATAGTACAGGTTGTTGGCGAAGGTTTGAACGCTATATCCTGAAGTTGTTAATAGAGTGCTGCCGTAGGCGTCCATGGCGAATTTTGCTGAAAGCAAACATTCCCCGCAGTCTGCAAGCAAAGCTGTCGTATCTGTGGTTCCGTCAAGGATTTCGTTTGCGATAAGATTCGATGAATAAGCCACAGTATGCGCGTACTGTAGGGCACGCAGAAAATCAAGGGCGTGCTGCACATTCGCTTTATACCTGGTTCCGCTTGTTAATCGATCATAGTTGCTCATCGCCCAGGCAAGTATAGCTGCACCAGAATCAACCTTTAAGTTTCCATCAGTGCCTTCAGAAGTTTCAGTAACGACAGCATAGGGCGAATAAGGATTGTATTGTTGATACCAGCTGCCATCAGAGTTTTGAAGGGAAGCCCACAAATCCAGTATACTCTGCACTTGACTGTAATATGATGAGCCGCCATACTGCAACAAGGCTAAAACTACGTAGCCGGCTTCGTAGCAGTTCATGGTTCCTGTAGGTGAAGAAACCACAACTTTACCGGATAAAATACATGAATCCAGCAGATAGTTGAGGTTTACAGCGTAGCTTGGTTTGATGTTTGTTGCGTAAGTTAAGTACAGCAAGTTATCAGCGATTGTGACGGTAGTGGGCACGCTTACAAATGTAATAAGGGGAAAAAAGTAAAGCGAATACACCTCCGCTGCACCGAGGACACGCGCAAAAAACATAACTTCAGACTCAACTCCGCTGAAGCCTCCTGCAGAAGCGCTTTGTGCACCTATGTACGTGTCACTCGTACTGCTACCGATTGCACCTGTTTGAGCCTGCTTCACCAAGACGGGCCCATTAAGGTACATGTACATGTTTGTTCCATCATAAATGCAAGCGACAAATAAGCGTCCGTTTAGCGGTGCGGATCCCGCTGGCGCCGTTAACGTTACCCAGGCACCGCCGATATATAAGCCGAAAACGATGCTGCTGTTTGATTGCAGCTGAACGTAAAATTGGTTAGTTTTATACACAAGATATTGTGAAGCTGCTGAAGTTGGAGAGAACCAGGCTGTAAATGAAAATTTAGATAAGCCGCTAAAATCAATCGTATTGTTCGATATATCAACGTAAGAGCCGTTTCCGTTGAACATTAAAACTTTTGTTTCTGGCCCTGGAATCCAAGTGTTTCCTGAGCCTATCGTACCGTTATTTGCGTTTGGACTTTGATCTGTTGCTACGGTACCGCTGCCTTCGCCAAGATGGTAGAAGCCTATGAGGCTTTGTAGGCTTACGCTGGCACCTTGAACCTGATCGCTGCTTATGGGCATAGTGTTAAGTGCAGTAGTTGTACTTCCTACAGTGTTTAAAATATCATCAAGGCTTGGATCAGTTAAGTTAGCGAAAACAGCAGCAGACCGCACAATATCCATGGTAGCTTTAGTTAAGTTTTTCGTTATTTGATAAATCTCGTAGTTTCCGCTTAAGCCTAATTCTGCTCCATTGCTTATCGTTACCAAGTCGCCGCTATTCAAAAGCGCAGCCTGACTTATGTCGCATTCAACAGGACAGCCACTATTAGTCTCCTGCAAAGCTTGAAGGTAATAAGAAGCTAAATTATTCAGCGATGTCTGATTCATAGCGGTTTTATTTGTTATAACTTGAACATTGTAGCCTGCACCGGTGTTCCCGGCAGAACCCGTAATTGAGTTTCCAACTTGATCAACACCGCGGACTATAACGCCATCATAACCGCTTTTACTGCGGTCAACACTTACGCTGCTTTGAGTATCAACCGTTATTGCCGTTGGCGTTTGGTTACCTTTAAGCGCAATATTGATTGTTGTACTTTCATTGAACATGTTTAAACCTAAAATATTAGCTAAGTTTAAAGCAGCTGTATAGCAATCAGTCGCGTTAAATTGCGTACTAACAACTGTAGACGGACAAGAGCCAGCAGTCATGCCACAAGCAGCGCAGATTGCGGCTAAAACCGTGGATGCAGCAACATTACTATATGCACCAGTGATCTGCCTTTTCTTCATCAATTCACAGGTATTATTATAGACTGTACATTCAATCTGCGTAAACGTTGCCTTGTACGCCATAAGCAAACCGCTAAAAACAACCGTACTACCCCATAAAAGCTGAACTTGCTGGTTACTTTGAACAAACGTTAAATTCGATGCATTATTAGGAATGATGAAGTCTAATTCCAACTGTCCATTTAATTTGTCAATTATCTGATCAATCACAGCATTCGCTATGTTAACCCATGGAGATCCATTATAATACTGAAAAGTCCACGTCAAGGCTAAAGCACCACGTATGACGCCGCATGCTTAAAAATTAAAGTGAACTTGAGCACTGGATTATTCGCGTAATCCTTCGTTTCAATGAACGTTGCTTTATCCAGCTTCCAAGTGCTGTTAAGGCTTGACCTTGGAGTTGACAACGTACAAATTAAGCCTCTCATAGCAAGCAGAGGCGTAACATAATTAGTATCTAGATAACTCATGTTTTGCCCTGAAACATAAAGGACACCTTCCAACGTTAACTGCCGTATATCGCTGCCAATAGAAACAAGAACAGGCTCCTGCTCAGGAACAGTAATCGTTGTATCATCAACTGTTGGCGCTTCATCCGTTACTGTCTGCGGGGCCAACGGCAACGTAACCGCCGTGGATCCTTGCGTTATTTGCCAACTCATCTACATCACCCTATTCATTATGCCTTTCTTGTACATCGCATCACAAATTCCCTTGGATACAGCGTCACGCGTCTGCTTAAGCGAAGCTGACCCGGATACACTACCGATCGTAATATTAGGCGAAGCAATATTCACGTTTGACGTCCCAGCGCCACCTTGAACTTTAACGTTACTTGATAAACCCTGCAACGACGAGCCTAACGTGTTAGTTTTATGCGCCAACTGATCGCTGAGGGATAAGCTCTGCGTAATCTGCTTGTTAAATTCTTCAGCAGCCGGCGCCGCATGAGCAAAACATAAGTGGCTAAGCGCTGAGCCTAAGTCGCCAATTACGCTACTTAGCGGCTTCACAGCGTTTGCGACAGCATTAATCGCCGTTTCAAAAGCTTTCACTGGAACAAGTGCAACATCCAGGTCAGCAACTAAAACCTCTTTGAAAAAGTTAGCCACTGGAAGTAGTACATTGCTGTAAGCAGCGTTTAAGGCATTCCATAAAGCGTCACCTGCAGTTTTCAAAGCATCAAAAGCAGTTAATACGGCTCCGCCGATAATATGGCCGATATCGTTGATGACGTCGCGAAAAGGTGCACAGTTCTCGTAAGCCCAAATTATTCCAGCAGTTAACCCTGCAATAGCCAGTGCGACCAGAATTATCGGGTTAGCATCCATTACAACATTAAGAGACGCTTGAAGCCCAGTCCATATCTGCGTAGCATTTGACGCTAAACCAATAACGTTTACGAATGCTGGAATAACCGTAAGAGCCGACATTATAAGCGTACTGTTATAACTACGCTGCGCTTCAGATACGCGTTCCGCGTCAACTGACTGAGTTTGCTCGGCGAGGTTTAACGCGTTTGCCGCATCTTGTGCTTGAAGACTATTTTCGCCATATTCTGCAACGGCTTTGTTGTATGCTTGCTGTGCCAGCGTAACGCTATTTGCAGCTTTTTCTTCCATAAGGTTAGCGCGGCTAAGGCTAACTTGCGCATTTTCAATATTATTCACAGCCATATACAGCATGGCGCCGCTCATCGCAGCACTATTCATCTGCATCGCGTTTTGACTAAAGCTTTGGCTAGAAACATCAGTTGCATCGCTCGCTTCCCCAGTGCTTGTAGTTATCTGGTTCATGCTTACCTGTGCAGTGCTCCCAGCTTGATTGAAGGAATCCTGCATTTGGGTAGTGTCCGCCTGCACGGTTGTAGTCATAGTTGAGACGGAGCTCGCGGTTTGCTGCATGCTGTCTGAAACGTCGCTGCTCATCATGTCAGAAGCTTCGCTAACGCTGCTGCTCATATCGCTGAAGCTACTGCTAACGTCTTGGAAAACGTCTGATGCATCATCAGTCGCAACAATATCTATTTCTGCAGGAGCTCCACTCAAACTTTAACCTTCTGATAATTTATGGTACCATACTGCTGATTGAATCAAAAACTCAAGCTGAAAATTCGTTAAGCTTGTCGCGTATTCTAAGGTGTAGTGGTAAAGGTTGACGACGGCTGCGATCCGCTGGGCTTCACCGCTCCAATAAATCCAGTCATTGACCGCCTCACCTGACGCGGTAAAAAACCCTCATTAAGAAGTGCCTTCTCCAGGGCACGCACCAAATCCCAAGGCGCATCACGCAGATCCTTCTCAGTCAAATCCGGATAGCACGGACACATTATTTTGTAAAGTGCCTGGAACTCGAATTCGCGTTGATCATCCTTGTATTTTTTGCCAAGCTCGCTAAGTTCCTCATGACTAAGCAAGACGAATTTGACCCAGCCAGCGCCAGGCACATTAGCCTCCTGCGGAACTTTACTGTTTTTAAGCAGACCTATACTAAAGTTTTTGAATCGCTCTTTTTGCTCCGCTTCGTACTCGTCAAACGCAGCTTTGAGCTTTTGGAAGCCTTCAACATCAAATTTTTCTTCTTTCTGTTCACTCATTTTCAATCACCATAATTTTAGGAGATGCGAGCAGCTCCATAAGCCTGTCAAGCGACTACTTTGAGACTTCATATGAGCCGAGCCGTGTAGCACTTATGCTGCTCCCTTCATCACCACGCGACCAAGACGGACATACGGCGTATGAAGCTGGAAAAGCCAGAGGCCCTTTCCGCGAAGTTAACGGTAAATGCATGATAAACATTCTTCTGCATATATGCCGCCTTGTTTGTCGGGGGTTAAATGATAACTTGCTTTTAAGAAACTTCGGGAAAACAAAAGAAAAGAAGGAAAAAGCACTAGAATGTGCTTTCTGTTACGGTTTGCGCTTCTCCGCTTATGTCGTTTGCGATTGTGCCTTTTTGCCCGTTTTTGACACTGTAAGCTGTTATGACAACGTTGCTTAACGTAATTTTTGGAGTTCCCGATCCCGTAGTTGTACCTTGCGGGCCCCAAATTACTGTTACAAGCGTGCCGTTAAGAACATCTGTAAGCAATGCTGCATAGTTTGCTGGAACAAAAAGCGCAGAAGCCTTAAACGTGTAGGATTGGTTGCCGCTTGCCGTGAAAGCTGGCGATGGAGACCCACCTGATGCGCAAACGTATTCCTTAATTATTTCCGCTTTAACATCCACAGTGAAGTCGGTGAGGTAGCCGATTGCTGTTCCGCCCACCTGGACAACTGCATTCCGACTTAGAACTGGTGTAGTAGCTAAACTCATATTTTTTCACCTCGATTACACGTAGTTACTTTAAAGATTGTTATCCCTGCAGCACATCTTGAATCTGCTGCTCAATCTCCGGCGCAAACTCGCTAAGATGCTGATTAACCGAGTTAGTCAAGAAAAGCCTCGCCGACATTTTCCTCGTACCAAACTCCACATAATACGCGTAAGGCGACGTAGCTTTGATGCGCACCTGAAAATTACTAACCTGCTCAACAGCTAATGTGCTCCTCAAGTAGCCTGTGCGAACAGGCACCAAAACATTAGCCGTCGCCAAAATGTTATCAGCAACATTCATCATTCCAGCAGCAACAGCATTCGGGTACTGTTCACAGAGACGCTCCAGTGAACTGCTTAACGCATCAAAATTTGACAAGTTAACTGAAACTGCAACACTCATTTTAGAACACGTTACCCAAATCGCGACCACTATACCTTCGCTGCCGCGTACGCATCCTTTTTTTCGTTGAATGACTTGCAGAGCCATCAGGATTAGCTTTTTTAGGGCTACCCTGCCTGTCCATTGCTGTCAAACCAGTGTGTTTCCCTCTTGATTGCTTACCCATCAAAATCACCTACTTAATCTGAAATGTGAAAGGATACGGCATCAACATTAACCATAAGCCGTGTTATGTCAGGCGCATTACTATGAATCGGCTCCCCCGAAACCACAAAATTTGGATCCTGCAAGTGAATTATACGGTAAACTTCAGCCTGCAACGATTCTAAAGTTGCCTCTGCCGTCGCTAAATCCGCTACGCTTTGACTAGCATTAACCACGATTACATCAACAACTAGCTTCTCAGTGACTAGATAACATTCACGGCTAAGCGCATCCACCTGCTTGCTGGGACTCGCATTATACACAGCTATTTGTAAGGGACCTTTCCCCTGAGTAACCCCGATCGCATCCATGCGTGTAGTAGGCCATAAAATATTAGCAGTTGCCAACGGACTTGTAAGACTCCAATTAGCCTGCAGCAACTGCGAAACCGCTAAGGCTTGATTAACTGACATGTCTTATGCACCTGTTTCACACTCGCTGCCGATTGCTTCAAGATCGTAACCTTCACGCTTAAGCTGCTCAAACTCGGCGCTTGACATAACTGTGTTAACACCATTAACCTTGGCAACTATACGGTTATTCCGAATCCGAAATGCCCCAACTATAGCATTCTCAGTGATCACTACGCCAGGCTGATTCGACTCACTCAAGGATTAATCAAACCTCCATGAACTAAATATTTAATTATTCCTTTGGCTACTTGTAACATATGCCATATAAAGATCATGACAAGAGTATTCAACATAGCAGAGAATACTATGCCAAGAATCGTAAACTTTTTAGAGAAAAGGCGCTTAAATATTATCGAGAAAATAAAGAAAAATGGATTGAATATAGTAGAACAGGAAAGAAAAGACACCTGAATTGAGGAAAGCGTATCAGAAACGCTATAAACGCCATCTCGCCGAAAGACAATATGCTTTGGCTATGGAGCGTCTTGGCGGAAAATGCTCTCGATGCGGATTTGATGATAAACGCATTCTTGAGTTGCACCACATTAGCGGCGAAGGAATCCTTAAGACAGCTACTGGTCATCGCATACGCTTCGGTAGAATGACATGGAAAGACTTTGAAAGCATGCTTCCTCACCTCATTCTTTTGTGTCCAAACTGTCATGCTTTAACTCACCTTGATCCTGAGATAGAAAAATATAATCCTAACTTCATGGATTCATGAGCGGGCCTCTGTAGTTTGGAACTTCCTGGCCAAGTCGTGCTTCAGCAGCCACCACAACAGTTGAAAGATTCATCACGTTACGGGTGAAACTATCCTGGAAGCTCTGCACAGCACTCTGCAACTCGAATTTTCCAACAGCACCTTTAGTAACGAATAAATCGCCAAGCTTATAATCCGCCGCACCCAACAACATGCCACCACTAGCAGCCACCAAAACACCCATACACGCAAGATCCAACGCTGCAAGCTGAGCAAACGGATAACGCGGATCCGTCGACGTCACATTTGACACCAAGCTGTTGATGTAGATGTTCGCGTGATCAACCTGCGCCTGAATACCCTGCTGACTGACGGGTAAACCGTAAACCGTGTAGGCACCTGTCGAGTTAGGTCCTTGAACGTTAAGGTGCCCCATAACCTCGCTAAACGTCGTGAATTGCGGCAGCGTTGGCGGTGTAGTTACCGGCTGAATTGGAAAAATAATGTAAAAAACGCCGACTGTTGGAAAAGTCTGCGTGGCGCCGCCCAGCAACGTGACAATAAATTGCCCAGTGCAGACACCGTAAACATCTTCTGTATCGCTCTCTTGCCAATTATACTGGACGATTCCAGCCGTCGCGTTGGTTATTGTTGCCTCATGACTGAACAATATTTGCCCTTGCTGGCTCATTTGAAATAACACAGTGCAACCTGTTAAGTTAAAGATTGAGCCGTCGCTATTCTGCATGGTTGCAACTATACTCGGCGACAAATCACCAGTGTTCATTTCAACGCTTGGAATACTCACGTTTTACACATCCTTTCCTTTTTTCGGTTCTTCTCAAATTCTTCAAACTGTAGACGGGTTATTTTGCAATGGCAGCAGAAATCAGTCGGCAAAGGAATTCCTAAACCCACAGGTTCCCTATGCCAGCTTCTGCGTAGCCAGCGGTGCTGATGGCTTTTGCAAGGAAGAGGCTTCGGCCTTTTCGACCTAGACGCCTTCTTTCGGAATAATTGTTCTCCTAATCTCAACGACTACGTCATGGCTTCTTCTGTGTATAACGAAGGTGTCTAAACTGGATTCAAATTTCTGTATATTTGACGTTTCATTTCACCTTCTTCGGTTAATCTGAATCACTTTGAAGCGTAACCGTGCCCTTCTCACTTTGAAGCGTAACCGTGCCCTTCTCACTTTGAATTATGATTGCGTGAGTAGGCAGCGCACCTCTTACAATCACGATAGCAGTGTCAGTGCCTACAACTGAATCTGAAACGGAAATTGGAAACGCAATTATGAGCGAATCAGAGCCTTCTCCAGCATCAGATAAAGGAATCTTAACCTGTAAACTTCCTACAAAGTCTGCTCCTGAACCTGAATCGCTCAATGGAATCTGAGCAGTTATAGAAAGCGGACTTAGATTATACAACGCTGAAACTTGAGCTGCTGATAACGCAACATTGTAAAGGCGAACTTCGCCAATAACACCAGTAAAGTATATTCCTGTGTTTTGGTTAAGTCCAATGTTAGCACTGCCGCCACTAATAGTTGTTGATAACGCGCTTCCAATCGTTAATGCTTGCGATTGGATTCCTGATGCCGTTATGACATATCCAGTTATGTTTGTTGTGCCATCATAAACTATGGCTATGAAAGCCCACGTGTTAAGTGGAACAGTTAAAGAAGTAAAAAATGTGTTATTTGAGCCGACTACATTAAGGTAAATAAGCCCTGCTGCACTTATCGACATTGAGAAAAATTCGTTTGTTGTATCTGCTCCATAAGTAAATACACCTTCGTTTCCTGAAGAATACGAAGTAAGATACACCCAAGCGCTTACTGTTCTTGCACCCGCCCCAGATGGAAAGTTAGTTTGTGAACTTAACGATACGAACTGACTATCTGCGGCTGCAAACTGTAACGCATATTGAAATCGTCCAGCCACCCAATTTGGCAAAGGTGAACCTTCCAAAGTGCCATTGTTTCCGTTTCCACTCATATCGTGAACTGTTGTTCCCAGGCCTTCCTCAAAAGCCCAATATCCAACAAGTGCTCCTGCCAAAGAATACGCAAGCAAACTATCAAAACCAAAACCTGAATCAGAAAGATTAACGGGGCTTCCAAGAACTAAATTGTCAGTTCCCAGCCCTGAATCTGCTAAAGGCACTTGCGCTTGCAAACTGGTGGTGTCTGTTCCTAAAACTGCGTCCGAAACTGGGATTTGAGCTTTTAGTGAAGATAAAGCGTCTGAGCCTAAGCCTGCATCTGCTACAGGTATTTGCGCTTGCAGTGATGATAAAGCGTCTGAGCCTAAGCCTACATCAGAAATTGGAACTTGAACGTTAACTGATGTTAAAACATCGGAACCTAAACCCGCATCTGAAACGGGAACGTTAGCCTGCAAAGCAGAAATCATATCGCTACCCGAACCTGAATCGGTTTGTGTCATCTTTGCAGTTACCGCAACCGTATCTGAACCTGAGCCAGAATCTGTTGTTGGCACGTTTGCTGTTACCGCAACCGCGTCCGAGCCTGAACCGGAGTCAGAAACGTTAATGCTCGTAGATGCTGCCGCGAAGAAAGTGGCAATGCAGCCGTCCCAGCCGTTGCTGTTTGCAAGAGTCGTCCCTGTACTGTATGTCGCTTCTGCGGAAACTATTTTATATAAATAGCCTAAACTGCCGTATACACTTCCTTTCAAAACGTTTGCTCCGTCAAGAAGCGTAAACGAATTAGTAGGGCTTGATTGAGTGCAAGAAGTGGGGCCACCCGCGCTTGTTGCTCCTATCACCAATTCCGCGTTTTGAGTTGTTGTACCAGTCGTTCCCGTAGAAGTTGTCGTGCTATCTCCGCCGCCGCTACTGGAAGCTGTTTTATCAACAGGGCTTGATGCCAAACCCGAAAATTCACAAACATCCGCAATTTCCACGTAGTCGCCGCCGCTTGCTCCAGTATAAACTACGCTTATTGCGGTTCCAGCGCTTGCTCCAACTTTGCCATACCAAATTTCGACATCCTGATAATCGCTGTCTACAACTACGGCGGAAGATTGCCAAGTTACTCCTGTTTGGCTAATGCTTGATACGTAAGAATTAGCACCGTCTGAGCAACCAACATAAATTAGAATAAGGGTGTTTCCGTTCACGGGTGCTTGCTGTAAATTAACTGGAAGTGTGCCGCTTGCCGCGCTTGCTGTTCCCTGCGCGTAACCGTTTGTGCCTTGAGAAACCAACAAAATAGTGAAATATTGGTCTAAATAATGCTGGTCAAAAATGTCAAGTTGTGGGAAAAGATAGATATGGACGTAATCATGCAGTTCTTTTGTGGCAATGCCATTACGAACATTTTTTAGTAGACGCAACGGAACCTTAATGGCAAAATGGTATCTCTCACCACAAAAAGGACAATGATGACTTTTATATGGAACACGTTTTTTGCATCGCGGGCAAATATACACTTTCTGCCCTTTCAAATGCGCAAAACTTAAACGTTTTATTCGCTCTAAGTTAACCTGTTTTTTGGAAAGCTGTTCCGTTACTGCGGTCATATTGTCTGCCACCAATCATCAGGTAAAGGGCTTACTTGAGAAACCACAAGATTCGAAGTTGACGTTGAATCTGCGCTGAGAGAAGATGCGAACGTAGAATCTGCAGTTGTTGTGGTAATGGGGTTTCCGTCGCTGTCAGTTGCTTCAACACCGTAGCAAACATATATTCCGCTATCATCAGTGTGAACAGCAACGTAAGAAGCCAGCTGCGTAGAATCAGAGCAGACATCAGTAGTTCCTAAAGCGTTATGCGTTGGCATAATGATTGTCTGTGGTTCATTTACGTCAAAATCTGATTGAGTTAAATCAGGTAATGCATTGTTTGTTAATTCTACGTTTGCGCCGCATGTTGGGCATTGTATCCAATGGCGATGCGTGGGACATTGACTAAAAAAGTAAACTTGAGGATTATCCAAATTTGAATCGTCTGAATTTATACTTGTACTCATTTCGTTTTTCCCGTCCAATCTACAATTCTATTATGCTTCACTTTACCGTGAACGTGAGGCCGATACCCTGCCTGGACGAGAGCGCCCGTGACCCTGCCGTCCAAGTTAAACCAAGGCCCCCTGCCGAACCACTTCTCAAGCGCGGAAACCCGCTGCGCCTTGAGGCTAAGCTTGGTCAAGCCCAGACCCGTCTGGACGGTGAAAGGCGGACTCTTGCCGTCCATATACCTGATTTCGTATTCGTAAATACACCAATCCTCGCCGCAGCCAAAGAGGCTTGCAATCATTTCGAGAGTCGGAACGATATCCTGCTCCACGACAACCAAATCGCCCTTTCCCCAGACGTCTTTTAACGCTTTATCGTAATCCTGCTCGCCGACCAAAAACGCGTCGACGACCGCGAAGCCCTCCCTAACTGACTCGAGAGCCTGCCACGTTTCTAATTGATCATTTATTCTAAAACGGGAAAATGAATGGAGAACGATAACCATGTTCCCCTACGACCACGCTATCGAAACTGTTAACACCCTAATTGTCCCATTAACTCCACGTAATCTGTAAAGTTAGAACCCAAGTTTGGCCCGAAGTCTTTGTGCCTTGGGAGCTGACCAATCTATTTAAGACTACACCAGATCCTTTAGACGACGCATTTGTGACGACGAATTCGTTCCACGCGTAGTTTGCGCTGCTTGAACCGAAGCTTGCTTGCCATGAAAGTGTCTGCGAAGACTGCGACGGATAGCCCGATGCCATAGCAACGTAAGTATAGTTGGTTGACGCCTGCAAGTCTGTCTGTGTTGCAACTGCCGCTGTTGTTGAATCTCCAACGCCTAAATACGCGTACGTATTACTCCATGCATTAGGCGGCGAACTTAATCCAGCAATTAACTTCTCGAATCCTTGAATTCCAGTGTTCAAGCACAAGTTTCCTTTAGCATTAGGATGCCCCATAAACCGCGAAATTCCAAGTACCCTATGCGGAAACAAGTTAGCAATTGCTTCCTGCGATAAGCCTTTCTTTAACAATTTTTCAACTAAGCCATCTTCGTCACTGAACTTGAAAATTGTCCAACGCGTCTTATGCGTGCACCGGTCAGATAAGCGAGTCATGTTTTTTGCTGAGACGCGATCGATGCTTCTTGCTAGGTCGTTTGCAGTTTTAGACATTGCTGGCAACTCCATCTACGATAGCTCTTAGGCTAAGTAGTTTTTGCTTGGTTATGCCAATTTCCACTTGAATGGCAGTATCTTGCAGTAGCAACGTGCCGTCTGCGTTTTTTATCAGTTTCCAGTCTGTGTTTTCAACTATTGTTTGACTCATTTTCTTGTTTTCCTCCGTTTAATTATTTAGAAGCCTTATACACGCAAAAAAAGATGGGTTAAGGATGAAAGTGATCGAATAACGTGTTCTTCGCTACATCCTTGATTTTCTTAGCTTTTGATGTTGCCGGCGCTTGCGTTCCCGCTTTTACGTCTTGTACTCCTTGCGTTAAGCTTGCTGTTGCTCCTGCTACGTCACCATTAAAGTATTGACCGCATCCTTTAGCTATTAATCCAAGACCTGCTATTGTAGTGCCTAACCCTGTATAGCCTGCACCTGTTGCAACCGAGCTTATAACGCCTAAAAGCGTTACAACTGCACCAGCAATAGTCAATAGTTTATCTTCATTCAGCATGTTTTTCGCTTCCTTTTTTTATCCGCTTCTCCCAGCCATAAAGCTAAAGCGGACCAGCTTTTTCAACTGGGCATAAAAATAAAAAAATAAGGAAAATTGAATCGTTAGTTTGTTTTGGGGTTTAACTTGTGTTCAAGCCAGTTACTGAGACAATTGCTTCTCCATACGTCACAACAGGAGCGTATCTAGTAGTTAACGAAACGTCAATGGAATCAAATTCTTTCTTGATTTCAACGTCAGTCATCAAAGGGCGTTTTACTTCGCGGCTGCTTTTTAAGATGCAACCTTAACGAAAAAGCCCAATGGTGCGTATGCTGCGCTGAAGTTTTGGCCTGTGCTTAAAATGTATGCTGTGCCCGCGGGAACAACCATGCTTACGTAGACGTTCATGCCGAAAATAGTGCCGACCTTGCCGGTTTGCATTGGTGATACGCCTTGTCCGCCTTCGTTGCCATACTGTGCCCATAGCGAAAATTGCGGTAGGTACATGACGTCTCGCAAGTTTACTGGGTTAAGCAGTATAGTGTCAGCTATGACGCTAATTTTTTCCAATAACGCCTTAGCTGCCAATATGTCTTTGCTGCCAAGTGTGCCTGATACTGTAAACGCTGTGCCCGTCGCGCCCATGCTTGTGCCTGTAGCTGCAAAAGTGTTTCCTGCTGCATTACCGATGACAGTCATGCAATCCTGGTCAATCGTAAAAGCCATGCGCCGAGCTACACGCCTAAGCTGATCCTCGATCACTGGAATGTACAGGTCTTCAATGTTTTCTCTGCTTATGCGTTCGCGTAGGCCTTTCTTGTAGGGCATCACAGTAAATTCCGTATATGGCGTGAAGTCCATTGGAATTTCTGCTCCCTCTGCCACCTGGCTAATAGCTGCTGCCCTGCTGCCGTTCTGCTTCACAAACGTTGCGGTCCTGCCTTGAACTAGCGGAAACTCTGGAAACAGCTTTTTGACAACGAGTGCTGGCATCGTTAATTCTATAATTTTCTGGTGCAACGCTGGATACGCAACTGCCCCTGTGTCAACCCACGTTAATGCCGATTCAACAAATGCCATATTCAATCAATCCTCTTACATTTTAGAATAAAAGCACGTAAACTGTTCCGCCGCTGCTGGCTGCTGTGATTGCTAAGCCAATTATGCTTCGCGCATTGTTGATGTCTGTAGCTACTGAAGCATAACTTGTCTCAGTAGGTGCTGGTGACGCAGTTAAAACTTGACCAGTGGTTGTTGTAACTAACTGGTCGCCTACTGCTATTGTGCCGCCGGCTATTGCCTTGCATACACCTCTGCAAACGACTGAAATGGCTGCGCCACTTGCCGCGTTGTTAAGTGCAAAACCTATGAAGTGCGCGCTTGGATTTGTTGTCGGAACTTGAACATTCCAGTTGCTGCCTGGAACTAACTCGAGAGCTTGACCCATCGTTATAGCCGAAGCCGCAATCATAGTTATTATGTAACGATCAGAAACTAACGGTGATGTACCTTCATAAATTGGTGTTGGATTTAGTGACATCTTTTACCACCTTATTGAAATGGTGTAAGCTTTCTGTTTGCTTTCAGAATATCTTTGAACCAGCCGTAATTGCCCAAGTCTTTAAGCGCCATTTCGTCAGTTGCAACTATGCCTTTACCCTGCGCTTTGCCTTCAGCTTTTGATGCTTCAGCATCTTCACCGTCACCGTCGTCGTCTGGTTGCTGTAGCTGCTTTTGCAAGTCGCTTATTTTCTTGCTCATGCTTCGTTTAGTAGCCTTTTTCGCTACTTCTTCTTGCAAATCATCGATTTGTTTTTGAATAGCAGCCATTTCGTTTCCTGAGCCGCCGCAACTTTTAACAGCGTCGCTTAATGATTGCAGTTGATTCATAAGCTGCATGTAGTCTTCTTCTAGACCTTGTGATTCTGGCGGTGCTGTGTTTACTACCCCTTGTGCCTGATATGGAGAAACATTCTTCTGAGCATTATGTTCAGACAAATGCTTCACTTCCTGTGCTTTCAAATTTTTGTCGTCGGGTTCTTGCAGGTTATCCTTAGAACCCCCATCTTTGTTACCTTGCGATAACTGTGATATACCTAAAATTCTGCTTGGACACGTGCAGCCAGCACATCTTTTTTGAACAGCCTCAATTTGAGCTGAATCCATAGCTGCGCCGAAGCCGACAGGCTTAAAGGCCGTGTTTTCGTAAGCTGGCGACGCAACAATGCTAAGTTCACGCACTTTTGGCTTATGCACGATTTCCCAGGCTCCCGGACACAGATGAATAAGCATACCTTCGCTTCGCGTTGGCTGCTTACACTTACTGCATTCAACATCATCGCTATCGACTTGAATGCTTACGTGCGTAACGTATTTGCGAAGGATTTTCTCAATAAGTTTTTCCTCGCCAACCTCAGCGCAGAAAAGCACACGACCACCATCACGCTTAGCCTCACTAACTTTACCTACAACCATCAACGCGCTCTCCGCATGATCAACCCGAACCTGAGCCCCAACCAAGCTTTCTGATAGTACATCGAGGTCTTCTTGAGGTACTTGCCACTTATTCGAATTTACACTTGTGTCGATGGCTACGCCTTCAATATTAATCAGCTTCTCTTTCAACGCAAATTGAGCATTGACGCCTTCCTGAGCTTTGAAAGGCACAAAATAACGTAGCTGCATTATGGAATCACCAGGATCCTTTTGCCTTGCGCTTTATACGCTAATTCTTGATAAGCTCTGAAACTTTGCCAATCTTCAAGCATACTCTTCTTAGGCGCGTATCCTTCCATTCGCTTCTTTACTGATTCAGGCAACTTCTGATAATCTGGATCGTCAGGCTGCCACTGAACCGCAATCCCCTTACTAAGAGCCGACGTAACGATTTTTTCAGTGATGTAGGCAAGTGCCTTAGGATCGCTATACGCTTTCCTATTCTTGATGTGACCCCAGTAGCCCAATGCGCCACGTATATGCGCTTTATCAACAGGATAGTTAAAACCCACAACATCAGCAAATTGGTTATCAGGAATATTCTGATATCCTTTAGGCTTTGTTAAGTTAGCGTTTGAGCCACGTTTATAGCCGTATTTTTTCTCTTAGCCTCAATCTGCTTTTCCAACTTTTCTCGTTCACTCATTTTAGATCACCGTTATTTTAGATAGTGACTTATGATAAATTCGGCTGAAACTATGAAACATTTGAAATTTGCATATACGCATTCACAACGCGGCGCCGATATTCGTTCCATGCTTTGAAGTCCAAGAGCAGTTGAATCTCGCCTTTCAAGTGTTGATCCAGCCACTTCCGCACTTGCTCACGCGTTTTGAATGTTTCCTTTTCAAACATGTAATTCTGAATCTCCCAACGATCCGAACTCTTAATCTTTCCGACGGTGATTTTGACGCCTTTCTCAAGCTCCTTAACACGGAATTTCTCAAACTTATCTGGGTCAGCGACTCTATAGCGCCAAACCGTTGTTCCTTCGTCTAAACCAGGCATTTTAGTCGCCTCTCCCAATTTTTTCAACAACTGCATTTGCAACGTCTTCAGGCTTCAACTGTTTATCCTTTTTTTTAGCTGGAACAGGCATGCCCGGCGGCATTTGCGTTCCTTCAGGAAATTGTTCAGGGAAGCCAAGCTGCATACGCGCTTCAGAAGCTGTGACTATGCCGTTTTCAACTAAGTTAACGAGGTAAGCAGCCTTATCTTGCAATGGTGCTTCCCAAATTGGCTTCCATTTGATCTTGGGAATTTCAACGCCTTCGCCGAATTCAAGCTTGATTAGCTGTTTAAACAGGTCAGTCTCCAAGATACCGCTGAGTATTTCCTGCATCATCCGCAACCGCGTAACGTACTCTTGCATGACAACTTCAGCTGTTGATTTGTTTGTTCCTTCCGGCTCTGACATAAAGATTTTTGGAACTCCCAGGACAGCTTCGCGTTGCTTGTACAAGTAATCGAGCCAAAACTGAATGTTAACATCTTTCGTAAGTGATGGAACCACATCAACAGCCACGTCGCCACGAACAAAAACATCAGTAGCGGGTTTGCGGTCTCGAAAAGCCTCCATAAGCGATTGAAGCTGAGCATCACTAAAAGGCCTCTCAGGAATGCCAGCCTTCACCACGAGCATCGGCTTCGAATAAGTATGAACGATAACAGCCATGTCATCCTCAAGCTGATCGATTAACGCTTGAGTCTTCAACAAGGGCCTAAGAAGGCTTGTGCCATAGCTGAATTCGTACCACCAGCTTTTAGCACCCCAACGGAAATGCACCATATCCTGAGCCTCAAAAACCACAGGCGGAAAAGTCAACAACTGAATGTACCCGAAGATGTCTCCATACTCGTTACGGCGAACACGCATATGCACAGGATCCAACGGCTTAAGCCACGCAACTTCACCCGTTTTTTCGTCCCGGCAAATCTCTATGAACGCATTGCCGAACACCAGTATGTCCGTAGCCACAATACGCAACGTATGCAGAATATTCTGTTCATCAAGCCAATCCGTAAGCCACTCGCGAACCGCATCATCTCCGCCATAAAGCTCAAACCCGTTGCTTACGGCAAGATTAACCGTGACATCGATCGCCGCCTTAATGTAGGGTGTAAAATTATACAGGTCCTTGTATTTGGGAAGGTCCTCAATCGGAACGGCTCCCCAAACACGTTCCCAAACTGCGGAGTATGGCGGAGTAACGAAGCCTGCGCCAGAGCCTTTAAGCATATAACGCGAAACGTAACCATATAAGTTAGCGTCTTTCTCCCAGATTACAGGTATTTCGTCTTTGATTTGCTGCTTGCTAACTTCAGGCGGCACATTTCTCTGAGCAGTAAACCTGCTTTTTACGGCTTGAAACTCTTTACGCACCCTTTCAGCAATGAAACTCATGTCCGAATACACCTCAATTTATTGTTATTATGAAAATGGATTACTTGATTAGTTTCAATTGAAATTTGTTACTAAAGAACAAATCAAATCAGGATGATAAAAAGGAAAAAAAATTGATAGGCAAGCCACGGATTTTATTACTTGCTTGTTTGTTTTTGTTTAGCTTTCAAGTCAGCGTTTTCCTTCCTTAAAGTAGCGTTCTCATCCATCATCATTTTCATGACAGTGTTCAGTTGCGTCTACGAAAGAAGTAACAAGCAATTTATCACAAGCCTTTTATCAACAAGCATTTCTATAACTTGATATGGGTAATATCAGCAAGGCTTTCTCATTGTTCATTATTGTTATCTTGGCAGTTTCAGGTCTAATTATGATTAAACCTTCATTTGCACAGGTAGGAGTAACTAACCCTTCTATACCAGGCTTTAGTGTAACTCTTCAGACCTATTCAAATTATATTCCACCGACCTATGGTGTCGACCCATCCACTGGAAAAGCTGTAATGACAAAGGCAGGTTACACAGAAATAGAAAAATGGGTAAACGTAGAGATAGGAAGTCAACCCTTTGTTCGCTATAATAATTCAGCAGATCAACTAATATCGCTATATTATGATGTTAGATGGAAAGGAAACCAAGATACCTCTTGGCAAAGTATCCCCACTGAAGCTCCTTATCAATATTATGAAGCGGCTTTTGGAGCTACTGAAGATTCCCAACCTATTGTCAGTCACATATCCATCGGTTTTAATGGGATTAACGGACCTGTTAATGGTGATATGCAACTTTTGGATCCTAATGCAACTCAGATAGAATTTGAAGTTGAAGCATTCATAGGTTATTATACTATTGACAATGTTTTTGTAGGTCACTCCAGCGGTTGGAGTAGCCCACAAACACTAACCATTAGCGATGGCTCGTCTACAGCGAACCCAAGCATGTCGCCTTCTTCATCATCGAACTCAACAACAGCGACTCAACAAATAGTTGGTCTTGACTGGGAGAGAATCGTTATAATAGTCCTTAGCATTATGGTTGCCGCCCTAATTGCGATTGCGCTATTCTACCGAAGAAAAAGCACTAAGCAAAATGGCAGGTTTAGTTCGGCTCCATTGTTAATTTATTGAATATTCTCAGTGTGGGAGCATGACTGCGCCTTTTCCAGGCAATGGTGCTTGCACAGCCGCATAACATGCTAAAGCGCAGCTCCAAAATACGTCGTCGTGCCCGCCTTCTGGGTGGCTGAAGCATAGGTGCCCGGTTTTCATAAGCTCAAACTTCTCAACGTTTAATTCAGCCGTCAAATCGATATCTTCGAGTTTCTTGGCTGGAACATAGGGAATCTTGACTTCGCCTACACGCATTTTTTCGCGCAGAATCGTACCCATCTCCTCTTTTGATTGGACTGTGAAGGTTACTCCGGTTACGTCTTGGATTCCGCTGTGAACCATGTCCTCGACAATATAATTTCCAACTCCAGTAACGTCGCCGTACACTGCTCTGATTGTTCTCCAACGGTCTTGCAGGCTCTTGATGTAACCGATAACGCTGGCGTACTCAGTATGCAATGGAAAACGGTGAACATGAACCACCCGCAATATGGAGCCTTGCTTCTCGATTAATAGGACGACGCTGAAGTCTTGTTCTTTTCCGAAGTCAACCCCTGCGTAAAACTCGCCTTGAGGCTGAGCTTGAAAATCGTACGGGGCCAGTTGGCTGTCGATGCAGCCTACGATGAGGCTCTGAGTTAACCAGGCGTCAACGTCTTCCACGAATTCAGCCATGAACTCCCGCTGAAAACGCTCAAACGGCAGTTGACTCCGCATTTCTTCGATGAAGCTTTGTTTGGTGAGGCCGCTTTTTACGACGTCTTCGCAGGTTATGGTGTGTTTGCTGAATTCGGGCGCTTGGCACATGCGGTAGAAGACGCTGTCCTTGCTCCATGGCGTGCTACTGGCGATTAATGCCCCGTCTGTTGTGCTAAGCATGGGGTAAAGCACGTTATAGAAGACAAGTTTATCGTCTTTGAAGAAGCCGCTTTCGTCCGCGATGCACTGGTTTGCCGTGTAACCCCTCAGCAGCTGAGGACTGTTAGGCAAGGCGACGATTCGGCTGCCGTTTCTGAAGCGGATGGTTGTGCGCTGAAACTTTTCGATAAGCGCCCCTCGTTTATCTTTGGGCAAGCTTGCAAGAAAGTCTTGGATGCGATCTGCCATTATCATGCTTTGGCGCAGGGTAGGAGCCACAATCAGGGTCAATGTCTTCGGGTGTATGCAAGCAAACCAGATTGCCCTTAAAGCTATACAGGTAGTTTTACCCGCTTGCCTGCTCCAGCGAACCACAATTCGCTTGCTTTTGTCCCGGAGGAGGCTGGCCTGATATTCTTTTGCCTGGAAACCGAAAAAGTCTCTCGCGAAAAGGACTGGGTCTTCAGGTATAGTAATGCTCAAGGGAGCTTTTTCAGGCGCCTTCAGACTTTCCTGGTGACTCTCCATCAACTGCTTGAGTTTTGATCGCTGCCGCTGTTTTATTTAGCATTGCCTCCAACTTGCTTAGGTCTGAGTCTATCTGGCGTTCATCAATTCCCTTAGCGATACTGTTAACGGTCTGAGCAGTAAAACCGGCAATCCTAGCCCAAAATTGTTTTTCTGACATTGTAAGAGGTCTGGGTTTCCCATCCTCGCCTGTGACAAAATTAATCTTACCGCGTGCATAATTGCTGGCAATCTGAAAAACCTCTTCTAACTGCATAATTAACTTCTTCCGTGTTCGCTGAGTATCGACAATTAGAATACGCCTAGTCTTGCTGACCCTTTGGCTTATTCTTAATTTAAAATTTAAACGACCGTGCAAAGATGATTCTCCTCAGATTACCATTCAATTTAGCTAGAGAAATTCATCAACAAAATTGATACCCTACCCCGCTCGTCAAGATTTTTGTAAAGTCCCGTTTCCACGTGTATCAATCAGGACTTCGCCCATCTCAATGTCTGGCACAAGATGAACTTCGATGGGCTCGTTTAACTGTGCCATCACATCCAACCGTGTGATTTTGGAAATCACTTCGCTGACTTTTCTGTCGTAGAAGCTGTTGCGTAGAATTATTCCTCGAATTTTTCTTTCATGCAGTTTGATAATGTTTCTTTTGTGCATAAAATCCACTCGAGCACCACTCTAAGGCGGCGAAAATTAATCAGGGTAAAGGTGTGTGTTGTCGGGTCAGTTTTTGTTTTGTTTTGTTGTTGCTAGGAAGTTTCTTACTGCGTCTTTGACAAGCTCTGCTCTTGATGCGTATCCTAAGTTTTGTTGTTCAAGCACCTCGTCTATTTGCTCAGCGAGGTTTTTTGGAAGCTTGATTGTTATGTAGCTTGTCATTGGTGTGTCACTGTTGACACATACATGTGTATTTTAGTATTTAGGTTTTGCTAACACAAACTGCTCAATCGCTCAGCAGACACCTTCAGCTTTATACACAGTTAAGTTTAAATCCACGTGACTCACAATTGAATCATGGATGTCTATGTCCCCGGATGAATCCAACTCCGACGAGTACACAACCGTAAGACTGCCAAAAGAAATCATGGACGAAATAGACCAAATCATCAAGCGCGGCACAAGAGGATACAAAAGCAGAGCCGAATTCATAAAAGAAGCCATAAGAAAAAGGTTTGAAGAATTGAACACTGCGCAGCCCATGCCAAAGCTGCCATCCTTGGAGCACTTTAACGTAAGTGAAGAAGGAGTCAGAATTCTTGACAGAACTCTCGCCAGCAAAACATCAACAGGAAGAATAATAGACGTTTACTTCAAGCCAGACAACGTTTGGTGCGATTACTGCCAATCAAGCAACTGCCAACACACCAAATTCGCCCTAAATCTTCCAGCTGTACAGGAGATCTTAAACAAAAAGGGCTGGACAATAAAAGCATAAGAACCTATACTGAATTGACAATGAAAGTTTTCTTATCGATTGAGAATTGGAAAAAGAAAATTCTTCATAAGCACACTTGCGAAAAGCACACATTTGCCTCTTTGTTATTGGGTGAATTCTTTTCCAAGCTCTTCTGCCCAAGCCTCTACCTTTTATATTGTGAGTTGGGCACACCCAGTGCGCTCACATTTCATCCCCCTGCGCTCTGATGAAGGCCTATCAGAATTCAGGAGGGATAGAGAAGGCGTTCATTTAAGTAAGCTAGTAGCATACAGATATCAAAAAAGAGACTGAGACTCCTTAATTTCTCCGTCTCTATCCTTCCCAGTTTGTGATAGGCCTTTGAATAGTTTAAACGAACCATCTCGCTGTCAGCAAAAGGATTCAGAGAGTGAAGAAGCGTCTGGAAAAGGAGTTTGGATAAAACCGTTGTGGAGCAGAGGGATTGGCATTGGGCATTAACAAGTTTTGCTATGCAAATTTGGAATGATCTATAGCAGCGCTGCAGAGTGTTAACCGTTGTAATCTGCATTATACTGCTCAGATTCAAGGTAGTCGGACATAACAGCAAGCTTGGGCTTCAGAAAATTTAGAAGTTTATCACTCAACTGTTCTAAATCGGAGAATGCCAGGTGACCGTCACTAATTGATCTAAGCCCTTTAGGTATTCTATTTAAAGGTCCACCCGCTTGACCAGCATACAAATAGTCACAATAAAATTTGAAAATGTCAAGTTGCACCTCAGGTTTACGCATAATCCTGTCTTTTCGTTCGGCATTTTTAAGCAGGAAAATACTGCCACCGATGAAGCCGAAGTCTCGCAAATGTTTCCCTTTTCCGCGCATTCTTTCCAAGTATGAAGCCCTCGGAGTCTTCCGGAATTCTGCCTTTGCCTTTTCATTATTTTGTCCTCGAGCTCGCAAAACTTCTCGTGCATACTCTTTGTCTATGATTATTTCGTGAATTGACCGACCTCCATCAATAAAGACCATTCTCTTGTCTGTGATGAGCAAAATATCTGCGGAGACTATATCGAGGTTTGGCGGTGTGGCAGAAGTAGCGTTCATTGCTTCTGCATGAGTCATGCCAGTTCTATTTTCGAGCGCACGCGCATTTCCATCATGCTCCATATACTTTCCGGTACGGCCCAAAAATGTTAATTTCTGTTCTAGCTTTGCGTCCTTAAGCGATAGCATCACGTTTTCATTAGGAAGGAGCATGAATTGACCTGTTTTCGATGAATTGTTTTGTGTTAGTGTTAATGGGTTACCGCAGAAAGTGCAGAAAGCAGCTCCCGTTAATGTTTCTTTGCCACATTTTGAGCAAAAAACCACTGTCTCACCTAGCCCAACGTTATGAAAGTAACTGTTATTTAATACTTACGAGAGATTGGTTTGAGTCAATAAGCAAGAAAAATCAATGTGAAACCGCCCCTTTTTTTCCTAATATGTCCGTTTTTGGACAATTCTTTTGGCTGGGTCTGCAAAAGACACTATCTTTTGTTGAGGCTTTCGAAAGACACTGTTTTTGTTGGGGGCAGAATTCCCTTATTCTGTGGCTGCACGTTAGTTTTAGGTGACATGGTTCGGTTAATCTTGTGGAGGATTGGGCTGTCCTTAAGGAGTATGCTGGAGAAAAGCTTGGTTTCTACCAGCTTCTCGCCAACACTGAAAAATCGAATTCTAGTCTTAACACGAAAATGTTGTCTAAAGATATTTTGGAAACGGCAAAAACAAGTCAATTAAGCTGGGGGACGCTCGAAAAAGAGAAAAAAGGGGATTGTGCAGGAGATTTCGCCACCCCGAGAAGATAAAAACTTATCGACGCACAAAAAAAGGTATAGCGTAAATTCTACGTTTATAGCTTTTACTTCACTCTCAAATGTAATTTATAACTTTGCGCTTCTGAGGGCACCTATCTTTTTTGATGCAAATTTACTGGCAAAAAATCAGCTACTCTACTCCCTACTGCATTTTACAATAGTTTTCACTGGCTAAAGTGCGCCTATCTCTCTGTCCTCTTTTTGCTACCCAAATGACAAGCCAAAAAGAGTACCCTTATTTCCGCCTGCTGCTGGCTTGCATTTGCTTGTCAAGAAAATCAGCTTAAAAATTAGTGGTTTGTACAGAAATTTGACAAGAAAAAATAAACATTAAGTGCTGACTCTTTTTCTGATTGCTTCGTACTGTTCGGGCGTGAACACTTCTTCTTCGCATGCGGGACATCTAAGTGCTTTTACGTCATGCAATATAACGCCGTCAACTTCAAAGTCAAACTCGACTTCGACGTATTCAACGCAACATGTCGGACAAAGTAAAGCACTTGCCCTGATGCTTCTGGGTTTATTCGGTGAATTTTTTTCCAAGTTCTTCTGCCCAAGCTTCTACCTTAGCCAGGTCTGTATTATCTATAACGGTTTTTCCCATGATTTTTATTCGCCCGCCAAAGGCTTCTGTAGATACAGGATTAATGTTTGGATATTTATCGAGAGTATTTTCGACGAATTTGACTTTTGCGTTTTCATAGCTTCCTGGCGTACCTGCCCAAGAAGAGGAAACAAAAAAAGCAACTCGTTTGCCACTGAGGTCATTTTCAAGAAACTTTAACGCTTTATTGTAAACCTTGCCACCTCTGACGCCTCCGCCGATAACCAAATTTCTGTACTGCGTTAGGTCGGGGACTTTTTGCTCTTTGAGGTCAACCAAGTCAACTTCTAATTGATATTTGGAACGCAAGACGTCGGCAATTTTTCTTGCTGCCTCTTCAGTAGCTCCACTCTTAGTTTCATACGCTATAAGAGTCTTGTTTCCATCCATTTTTTAAGCACTACCCGGCGGCTCTCCAACCGGAGCAATTCTAGCGCCACAGCTATTGCAGAAAACTGAGCCACGGGGATTCTTTGTGCTGCACTTCGGGCAAACAACAGTTTCTACTTGCGTAGGTTTTGGCTTTAGGCTCTCTTTAGCTTTCTGAATGGCTGATTGCATTTCTCGCTCGGCAATATTGAAGGCTTTCTCAAGCTCTAATCCTACACTGTAAAAAGCCTCCCGCAACTCGTCGGAAGGATAAACAGCGTTTGCAGTTCTGCCTTTCGCGGTTTTAGTGCCGCATTTTGGGCAAAAATTAGCGTCATCAGCTATTTTTTCGCCACAGTTAGAACAGTTAGCCAAACTTTTTCACCCATAAATATTCATGTTGTATTGCGAATTTAAGCCTTTATTGATTTAAGAGATTCAAGTAAAAAAGATAATACAAAAGAGTTAGGTGGGGGAACGCTTAATGGAGTTTTTGTTTTGCTTCTTCAATAAGTTTTATCGTTTGTAAGCGCCATGGCTCAAAGTTCTGCGTCGTCGTCGGGTATGTGTTGTAGTGGGCACCAACCTGCCTCATCATCGTAACCGTCAAACTCAACTTTTTGAGAAATCCGACGCGTCGAATACCTCTGAAAACCCGTTTGGCAGTTTCAGTGATGTTTAGGTGGAAGTCATCGCCCATGCCCGCTTTTAGCACGTCATCTTCGGTCATGAGTTTCTGGTTCATGCCGTAGTTTAGGTCTTCGTCGCTGCAGGATAAGAGGAACATGCGGAACACGTCTAGGCTTGCTTGTTTTTTTCCGTAAGTTTCAATGTACTTCTTGTTATAACCCCATAACGCTTCTTTGGTAGGCTCGCCCTTGGCTAAGGCTTCAACGATTATTTGCCCAGCAAAGTATCCGCTAAGCATTGATGGTCCGATGCCTCCGCCGTGAATCGGATTAACCAGCGACGCAGCATCTCCGACAAGTACGATGCCGTTGGCAACCATGTTATCCAGCGGTCTTCTTGTCGGGTCAAACCATGCGCCCGCATTCAAAACATGTGATCCCTCAAACGCTGGTTTAGCGAATGTGTTATCGTATAGCTGTTTTTTGGGATTGGGGTATTTGCCGCGCATGCATATGCCTAAGCCGACGTTAACTCTGGCGCTGCCTTTGGGAAAAATCCACACGTAACCGCCTGGAGCAACTTTCTGGTTGAGGTAAATTTCGCAGAATCGAGTGTTCTCGGTTTCCTGTTTTAGCTGGCGGATTTCTCGGTAACAAGCCTCAACATCCTCATTTTCTATTTCTTGGTCTATGCCCATTTCATCTGGAAGCTGATGTCTTACAACACCAAAGAAACCGCTGGCGTCAACCACAACTTTGCTTCTCAACTGCACAGTTTGACCAGTTTTCATGTTTTTAGCTACTACACCAACTGCTGCGTCTTTCTCAATTATTGGTGAACGGAAATTCATGTTATCCTCAAGGATAACGCCTTTGTCAGTTGCCTTTTTCAGTAGCCATTGCCCGAAAAGGCGTCTGTTAAGCAAATACCCGACAAAGTCCTTATCCGCTATGGTGAAAACTGTGTTCTCGTCAGGGGAATAAATTTTGATACCGTCAATTCGAGTCTCTAATTCGCCTCCAGTTGGTTTCTCCAGCCCCAGAAACTTTAGGTGGTGTTCTCCGAGAGCGTCGCCGCAGATTTTTTCTCCAATCTGCTCGCGCTTTTTCTTTTCAATTATGCAAACTTTTAAGCCTGATTCAACCATGGTTTTTGCGGCTAAGCAGCCTGCTGTTCCTGCGCCGACAACTACGGCATCATATTTTTCCAAGAGTTTGCTCCTCCATGACCCCTGATGTAATTTGTATACCTTGTTGTATTAGTAAACTCTTATAAATTATGAAGTGAGTCAAACTACACCGAGTGTAAAGGCGATGAGTGCTCCATTAACTTTAAGCGCTGAATTCCGAAAAATCGTGGAAGCCCGCATGAACCAAGTGTTAAAAGGTGTGGAGGAAACGTTCAATCAAATAATAGAAAACCAAAAGATAACGCCCACCGAGCTTAAAGAAGAACTTGATAGTCTGCAAGAAAGCTTCAACCTTTTATTCCAGAAATGGAGCCTTGAAATACTCTACACATTACTGCTCAAAAACGCCATCGGTTTTGGCGGAATAAAAAAAATCTTAACCGTCAATTCCCGCACGCTCTCAGATAAGCTGAAGATGCTTCAAAAGCATGGTTATATAACAAGGAATGTTACTGCTGGCCCGCCATTGCGAGTGAAGTATTCTCTAACTGCTAAGGGAAAAAACACTGTACTGCTTGCATTGCCGCTTCTGTACTATTCAAGCTCATCTGAAGTTAAGGCTTAACTGGTTTCTTCTCATTTCGCTTGAATGGTCGGGGCAGGCTTGTTGTTTCTTTCACAGTTTCAAAAACCATGCAGGTCAGCGTCTTCTCTAAACCATTAATCAATCGCAGCTTGTCAACTACAAATTTTCCGACTGCATCAACGTTTTCAGCACGAAGTTTCACTAGCAGATCCCAATCGCCAGTAATAATGTGGACTTCCTGCACTTCAGGAAACCGAGCTATTTCTTCAGCAACCTCTCTCTGAGAAACTGGGGCATCGTTGGTTTTTGCCCTGTATGAGACTGAGGCTAAGACGAAGGCTGCTGTGCCTAAATTCAGCTTTTCAGGAGACAGAATTGCCCTATACTGCTTTATTATGCCTAGTTCTTCCATGCGTTTTGTTTTTGCGAAAACAGTGGTTATTGGCGAATTGATTTTTTTGGCGATTTGCTTGGCTGTGAGTTTACTGTTTTCTTGGATTAAAACTAAGATGGCAAGGTCTTTCTCGTCTAGTTTTATGCTCATATGTAAATATTACAGGTTACAACTATAAAAGCTTGTAATAATTGTAATTTATCTATGTTTTATTATAAAAAATTTATTATCTGCTTTGCACAGTGTAGTTTCCAATAAGCTAACTAAAGTGACTACACTTGAAAAACAAACAAGAAACTATTCAAATGGAAATTCCCAAACCATTAGACCAACTTTCACCAAGCGAATTAGAAAGGAAAACCTGTATAGGCAAAATAATGACTTACACGCTAAAAAGCCTCACATCCACATTCGTAGACCAAGGCTTCCAGTGGCTGCTTCCAGTAGCCCTAAGCCAATGCACCGACCCACTCTGGCCTGACCCAGGTGCATCCATTGAGAAAAGGATAGAAGTAGACATCTACGGCAAACCTGTACGCGCAATAGCAAGCATGATCATCCATAAACTTGTCGCCGCATCAACCGCATACCCCAAACTGTTCATCCTTTCACCCAACATACGCATCGAGAAAACGGAACGCGCCCAAACAGGCAAACACACCTACGAGTTCACACAACTTGACTTTGAAGCCAGAGACGCCACCTCAAAGGAAATCATGACATTAACAGAAAATGCTCTTTGCACGCTAGTAAAAGATTTAAAACGTAAAATGAAAAGCGAATTAACTACGCTGTGCCGCTGTGACAATCTGAAGGCACCAAAGGCACCATTCAAAATTTACGACCGCGTGGAACTAGAAGCAAGATACGGCGCAGACGGATGGGAAGCAGGCATAACCAAAGACATAACAGAACCCGTTTGGGTGATGAACATCCCAAGAGAATTCTACGATTATGAAGACTTCAAAACTGGTAAATGGGATAACTTCGACTTGTTCCTGCCACAGTTCGGCGAAGTGCTGTCAGGTGCCAAACGTGAATGGGAATACTCAAAAATCTCGAAGAAAATTGAGCGTGACAAAGTTAAAAAAGAAAACTATGCGCTGATACTAACAATGGCTAAAGAAGGCCGATTGAAACCCACTGCTGGCGGAGGCATAGGCATGGAACGCTTAGTAGGCTGGATTGCAGGCGTCAAACATATTGGTGAATGTCAACCGTTTCCAAGAGTACCTGGAACTGTAAATGAACTCTAAAACTGTGTAAAGAAACAGGTTGGCAATCGATACAATACTCAACTTTTCTTTTTATTGCAAAAAGTTTATCATTTACGTATGCAACCTACTGAAAGGAACGCGATTAAACCCCCTGAAAAGATTGGAGTGAAAAGAAATGGCTATAATGAATCCATACCTTGAGGCTTTACAGCCTAAACTTAGCGCGTCTGATTTCAAGAAACTAAGCGCCATAGATAATCCTATCGTCCATGAGTTTATAGCTAAGGAAAGTGACCTCTGTCAACCTAAAGAAATATTCATCTGCGGCGACTCCGCTGAAGATATCGCTCATGTTCGGAAACAAGCAATCGCCTCAGGTGAAGAACAAGCAATCTTAAGCTTACCTGGACATACTGTGCATTTTGACGGTGAATATGACCAAGGACGGGACCGTCAAGCTACCAAGTATCTTGTACCCAAAGGCATTTTCCTAAGCAAAGCCCTCAACCAAATGGACCGTCAAGAAGGGTTAGCTGAGGTTAGAAGTTTACTTCGGGATTCCATGCAAGGAAAAACAATGATTGTCCGATTCATCTCACTGGGTCCGCAAGATTCAATCTTTACTATTCTTGGATTACAATGCACAGACTCATGGTACGTTGCGCACTCTGAAGACCTGCTTTACCGCTCTGGATATGAGCAATTTTTAAAGGCAGGGCCAAAAAGTGACTTCCTACGTGTCCTGCACTCAGCTGGAAAGCTAAATGGGGACACGGTCAGCGTAGAATATGATAAAAAACGCGTCTACATTGACCATATGGATAATACCATTTACAGTGTTAATACACAATATGCTGGAAACTCTGTCGGCTTCAAAAAACTCGCCTTCCGTTTGGCTATCCGTAAAGCAAGCAGTGAAGGGTGGCTAGCGGAACACATGCTGCTCATGGCCGTGTTTGGTCCTGGTGGACGTAAAACCTATTTTGCTGGAGCTTTCCCAAGCGCTTGCGGGAAAACCTCAACAGCTATGCTTCCGGGAGAAACAATTCTTGGCGATGACATAGCTTACATCCGAGTTATTGATTCTGCTGCTCGTGCAGTTAACGTTGAATCAGGCATATTTGGCATTATACAAGACGTTAATCCCAAGGACGACGCGTTAATTTACAAGCTTCTAACTAGCCCAGGCGAAATCATCTTCTCTAACGTGCTGGTTAAGGACGGCAAACCATACTGGCTTGGCATGGGACAAGAGCCTCCCAAAGAAGGCTTAAACTATACTGGAGCATGGTATGAAGGCAAAAAAGACGAGAACGGCAACGAAATTCCGCCTGCCAACAAGAACGCTCGTTACACACTAGCACTCAAAACATTGGAAAACTGTGACCCTGAACTTCACAATCCCATGGGTGTTGAATTAGGCGGTATAATGTACGGCGGACGCGATGCTAAGGCTTACGTGCCTGTTCAGCAAAGCTTCAACTGGGAACACGGCATTGTCGCTTACGGCGCATCTCTTGAGTCTGAAACCACCTTCGCTACCGTCGGTCTAGAAGGCGTTCCAGAAATTAACATGATGAGCATCCAAGACTTCATCTCAATTCCACTCGGCAAAAACGTTCACAACAACTTGGGCTTCGGACGGAAACTCAAAAAGCAACCCGTCATCTTCGGAGTTAACTATTTCTTGAAGGAAGTAGGCAACGGCAAATACCTAAACAGTCCACAGGATAAGCATGTTTGGTTAAAATGGATGGAACTGAGAGTACATAACGAAGTTGACGCTTTGAAATCTCCAACAGGGTACATTCCGAAATATGAGGATTTACGCAGGCTATTCAAACAAGTATTAGGCAAAAACTATGCTAAAGACGATTACATTAAACAATTCACAATTCGGCTTCCAGAAAACTTGGCGAAGATTGAACGGGTACAACGGTTCTACCAGGAAAACGTCACTGACACGCCGCTAGAATTATTCGGTGTATTGTATCTGCAACGTCAACGCTTGCTTGAAGCTCAAGAAAAAATACGGTGACTACATCTCACCCGAAAATTTCGAAAAAGAAAAAGCAGACTGAGGCATCCAAAATTGAAGACAGCGACAATATTTCACCACTTTCTATACGTAGAATTTTTAAACGAATCATACATATTGACTACTAATTCATAACCGTTATTTAATAATGGCAGTCATTGGAAATTTAAAGAAAAACAAGGTGAAGATGAAAGATGATGAAAAAGCCACAAAAGAAAGAAGATTCAGCCTACAAAATAAATTTAGTCACTATTGAAGGCGACGGCTCTTTTCCCTGCCCCAAATGCGGAATGACAATCTCTCCCGAAGACGAGACAGAGGAAAACTACAGAATCCTAGAAACTAAGGTTATCAACGAAGAACTTGCTGAATTAGTCATCGCATGTGGCAAATGCCGAAGTACGATAGTACTTACAGGTTTTCAAGGGTTTTGACGCTTAGCTTGGCAAATTTTAATTAATTAATTTTCATTTTGCCAAAGCTTGGATGTAAATAGCAAAGCCGATAAAGAAGTCAACTAAAATTACGGTGAACGGTCTTCTTAAATTTTAATAAGACGTTTGCTAAACATTCAGTCTGCATTAACGAGTTTGGTTTTTAGGCAAATAGTTTATTTTGTCTCTCAGCATTAATGAATATTGGTTTGTATGCTTATTGAGACGTTCACGGTTGGCATGTTATCAACAAACTGCTATGTCGTTAACTCGCGGCAAACGAAAGAGGCAATCATAATCGATCCAGGATTGGACTTTTCTTCTGAAGCCCAACAAATTCTCGATTACATAACGCAAGGCGCATTAAAAGTTAAGTTAATAGTGAACACTCATGGGCACTCGGATCACATAAGCGGCGATGCCATTTTCCAAGAAAAGTACAATGTCTCCATTTGCATTCACAAGTATGATGCTCATTCTATTGAAGGGTTTAACAAAGGCAAGTTCCCAGCAAATGTCCTTTTAGAGGACGGCAGCTTAATCAAGTTCGGCGACGAATCTCTGAAGGTTATGCATACTCCCGGGCATACGCCTGGCACGTATAACTTTAACACTAATGTGCCGCCTGGAAGTGCCTTCCTGAATTATCAGGAGTCTGGCGTCGTCGTTTCTGCCAACTTGGTTTGGAACGTGACGCTGCAGAGCGGCTTCGTGGTTTCTGGCTATGTTTTGGCTCCTAACGGCATGGGCGTTGCTAACGTTGGGGTTAGCCTGGGGAATAACACTGGTTGGGGTACGGGTACTCAGACTAACACGTCTGGCTACTATTCTGTTGTTGTTCCGGCTGGTACGTATAACTTTAACACTAATGTGCCGTCTGGTAGTGGCTTAGTGAATTATCATACGTCTCTTGATGTTACTAGCAACTTGATGATGAACGTGACGCTGTCGAGTGGTTACGTGGTTTCTGGCTATGTTTTGGCTCCTAACGGCGCGGGTGTTGCTAACGTTGGGGTTAGCCTGGGGAGTGATTCTGTTTGGTACAATGGTGGGACGAATGAGTCTGGTTTCTATTCTTTGGCTGTTCCGGCTGGTACGTATAACTTTAAAACTAATGTGCCGCCTGGAAGTAACTTAGTGAATTATCAGGAGTCTAACGTGGTTGTTTCTGGCAACATGGTTATGAACGTGACGCTGCAGAGCGGCTTTATTGTTTCTGGCTATGTTTTGGCTCCTAACGGCATGGGCGTTGCTAACGCTGGGGTTAACTTGGGGAACAACACTTGGAATACGGGTATTCAGACTGATGAGTCTGGCTACTATTCTTTGGCTGTTCCGGCTGGCACGTATAACTTTAACACTAATGTACCGCCTGGAAGTGGCTTCCTGAATTATCAGGAGTCTAACGTGGTTGTTGATGAGAACATGGTTATGAACGTGACGATGTCTAATGGTTCGACTTTGGCTGCTCCGACGATTTCTGCTTCTGTGGGCACGGTTGATCAGGGTCAGACTTCCATTTTGACTATGACTGCTCCTGCGAGTGGCGGTCATCCTTCGTACACGTATCAGTGGTTTGAGGTGGCTCCTAATGGGACCTCTTACATGGTGGGTTCGAGTTCTAATCCTTTCAGCTTTGTCACTTCAGGCTCCACGGCTACTGGAAGCTGGAGCTTCATACTTCAAGTAACTGATAATACGGGTGCAGCGGTGAACTCTACTGCGGTCTCGGTTCAGGTGAACTCTGCGCTTGTTGCTCCGACTGTGACGCCTACTCCGGCGACGGTTGATAAGGGTCAAACTTCAAGCTTGACTTCGTCCTCGGTTACAACGGGCACTCCATCGTACTCGTATCAGTGGTTTGAGATGACTCCTGGCGGAAGCTACGTTAAGGTAGGTTTAAACTCTGCAGGTTTCAGTTTTGTCACTTCAAGCGTGACTACTGGCAGCTATAGTTTCATACTTCAGGTGACGGATGCTACGGGTGCAGCGGTGAACTCTACTGCGGTCTCGGTTACGGTGAACTCTGCTCCTTCTGTTACTGTCTCTCCTGGAACCGTTATTATGGATGTTGGGCAGTCCCAACTGTTTACTTGCGCTGCCAGTGGCGGTACGGGAACACTGAGTTACCAGTGGTACCTGGGCGGCTCTGCGGTTTCAGGCGCAGCGGGTACAGGTTCAACTTACACGTTTACGCCTGCTTCAGCGAGTTCACCCACGATTTACTGCAAGGTAACTGACAGCGCATCCACACCGTATGTTGTGCAGTCCAACACGCCTTCTGTCACGGTGAACGCTGCTCAGAGTGCTGGTGTGACTCCTACTACGGTTACTATGGATGTTGGGCAGTCCCAACTGTTTACTTGCGCTGCCAGTGGCGGTACGGGAACACTGAGTTACCAGTGGTACCTGGGCGGCTCTGCGGTTTCAGGCGCAGCGGGTACAGGTTCAACTTACACGTTTACGCCTGCTTCAGCGAGTTCACCCACGATTTACTGCAAGGTAACTGACAGCGCATCCACACCGTATGTTGTGCAGTCCAACACGCCTTCTGTTACGGTGAACCAACTCACTATTACGGTTACTCAGGGCGCTAACGGAGTGATTGCTCCTGGAACAACCCCTGTTAACTATGGCGGCAGCCAGACTTTCACTATAACGCCGAATACTGGCTACTCCATTGCCTCTTTAACTGTTGATGATTCGCCAGTTGCGGTTGCATCATCGTATACTTTCAGCAACATTCAGGCATCCCACACGATCACTGCAACGTTTGCACTAACTCCTACTTCAACTCCCGCTCCAACGGCAACTCCCGCTCCAACGGCAACTCCCGCTCCAACACCGGCGCCATCACCCTCACCAACTCCTTCAGCAACAACTGTGCCGGCGACGACAGCTAGTGGCGCAACTGTTGACCTTGCAATCAGCGGAAACGTAACCAGCTCTCAGATGTCCAACGTTACAATCGCAACAAACCAGTCCGCCAAATCAACAACATTGTCTTTCACCGTAACTGGGAAAAGCGGCACCACAGGCTTTGGCAACATAACTATTCCAAAAAGTACGGTACCCTACGGAACAACACCGACAATCTACATTGATGGCCAGCCAGCTTCAAACCAGGGCTACATACAAGACGCCAACAACTACTATGTATGGTACACAACTCAATTCAGCACACACCAAATATCAATCGTGTTCACTACACCCTTTCCTTCTCCGAGCCCTACACCGAAGCCAAGCTTACCTATAGGAGTAATCTATGGAGTAGCGGCTGCCGTAGCCATCGTAGCAATCGTTGAAGTTCTACTTGTATTAAGAAAACGCAAGAAAGGCAAAAGTTGAAAGAAACACCAGCGAAGCTATCTCTGCCCAATAATTGCCCATTTCACCAAAACGTTCATACTGTTATTTTTCTCTTACAAGCCTTTAAATAAGCATCTGAATGGATATCTAGTTATTTTTCCCTCTTTTAGCGCAAATTTCTTTTCTTCGGCTTAAATCAATCAGGACAACGCTTCGCGGCAGAATTGCCTTTTTTTCGATGGAAGATAACTCTTTGGAGCATATTTGAACACCTAACAGTAAAGTTCCATGTTAATTGTGCCAAAAACTACATGAAATATGTTGAAAAGTGCTAGCGTTAATTCTATGCAGCTCTATGTTGAATCATATTTGGGGTATTAGAAGCATCTAGTAGACCGGGTAGGTAGACTGAGCACACACAAATAGCCTAAACTACTTAGCTTTAGCTTAGATTTCGAGCCCCTTAAATATCAATGCATTTATTGTCTTATTTACTGGAGTATCAAGCTTTGACTGAAAAGCAGGATTGGCAGCACCTATACATGCTCCTTAAACTCGCGGAAATGGGCGCTTACCACCGAATCGCCAAAATTTCAACCGAGTTTTTAGCAGGCAAACTTGGGATTTCCCAGCAAACCGCGTCGCGCTATCTGATAGAGCTTGAGCGCAAAGGGTGGATACAGAGGAACATTACTCCGGAAGGGAGCTTGATTAAAATTGAAGAGGCTGGATCTAAAGAGCTGACAAAACTTTATTCTAACTTGAAATTTTTAGTTGAAAAATCGTATCCTCCTTCGGTGACTTTGGAAGGAACTGTTTTCACGGGTTTAGGTGAAGGCGCTTATTACATTGCAAAAGAGCCTTATCGGAAACAGTTTACTGAAAAGTTAGGGTTTGACCCTTACCCTGGCACGCTTAACCTTAAACTATCAAGTGACTATGACATTAAAACTCGCATGGAGATAGAAGCGTACCCAGCAATCGAGATCACAGGCTTCAAGAACGAAGACCGAACCTTCGGCTTGGTGAAATGTTACCCTGCAATCATCGATAACAAGGTTAAAGGTGCTTTGATAACGGCGTTACGAAGCCACTATGATGTTTCAGTGCTGGAAATAATTGCGCCTGTATGCCTCAGAAAACAGTTAAACCTCAAAGACGACAGCACAGTGAAAGCGGAAATTTACATTATGCCCTAGCTTAAAACGGCGAAATGGGATGCTTGTACTTAACTGAATACTGCTCATGGGGGTTACGCATTGTACCTAACCAATAACCGATTAGCAAACCGAAACCTAATCCGCCTATATGAGCCAAATCGTTCACGCCTGGCCCTAATCCACTGATAAACAGCAGAAAGAACGCGTAAACCAACGCTCCGAGGAGAGATTGTCTAACAGAACGCCTATTATAAATCACAATTGCTCCGAACAATGAGAAAATTGCGCCTGAAGCTCCAACCGATAATAGGTTTGGTCCAAACGCTAAGGAAACAACGTTGCCTGCTAAGCCCCCGAAGAGGTAGATTCCAAGGTACTCGGGCAGAGAAAACATTTCTTCTCCGCGTAAACCGAAGATGAATAGAAAAAGCATGTTGCCGCCAATGTGCGCTATTGACGCGTGGACAAACATGGATGTAAAAAGCTGGTAATACGCACCATGAAAAACCTCAAGGTTCCATTGATACAATGGAGGAATGGCATTAAAGTTTGTGTTCAGCCAATTTCCGCCAACTATAGAAGTATAAATGTAGACAGCGACGTTTACGGCGATTAGAATGTACGTGGGCTTATACTTCTCTGAATTCATGATGATGCATGACCGATTTAACCGTCAAGTTTATCAATTATTTTCTGTTTAATCTTTGATGAACTATCTAAAGTATACTCTTCAAACTTGCCGATTCTAACAATCTTAATATTCAATTTATGTTTATCCACGTAATTCCGCACTTCTTTCTCCATTTCATCTTGGTCGTATCCTAAAGCAATTACGTCGGGCTTAACGTTTTCAATAACTTCACCAATGTCAAAGTTCCTGTATCCAAGCACTGCTTCATCAACAACTTTCAACGATTCAACCAGTGTGCGACGTTGATTCTCAGACATTATGGGTTTTCTGCCCTTGGCTTTCTCCACCGTGCTGTCTCTTGCAATGATGACTACTAGTTTAGCGTTTTTTCCGCCTGCTTTTTTGGCCCCCTCCAAAAATTTAACGTGACCCAAATGAAGCAGGTCGAACACGCCTGATGCTAAGACAACTTTTTTCTTTCCTGGTTTTTTGGCCATTCGAATTTCACAGCGCCTAATAGTCTTAAAGCGTCAAGGAGCCCTTCACAGTAAGCTACCGAAGTTAGGCTGGTTTCAAGCTTACCTTGAGCCTTATAATACTTTGCGTCTTTTAAGTAATCCGAAGCCCAACACAGAATATTAGCCACAGCTTCCTCTGTCACGCTTACGGGCAGTTTTGTTTGTTGCAGTTCTTTGAGGACTTTTTCTGCTGAAGAAATATACTTTGAAGTGAGCGCTTCTAGACTCGTTTGGCAAGCCTCCTGAACTCTGTTGGTGCGCCAGCAAAAGCAATCAAAGATTCAGTTTCCATAAAATGCAAATCGCCTGGAAAAATCAAACTGTAAGGCGGCTCGCCGAAGTCATAATTCACTAAATTTTTGACGAAATCAGCTTTCAAGGTTGGATTGTTGCTTCCTGCCCGTGCGATGCCGACTGCAACTGTGTCTGGGGTGATTACGCCTTTTTTGTTTTTTTGTTCAACCTCAAGCAGCATTGCGATGGCTTGGTTGACATTTAAGAACTGCTTTTCGTTTGCTTTCAAATCTAAAAGACAAAGAGTATGCAAACCAAACTTCTTATTTTGGGCGATAACATTGTAAGGCGTCTCAGAAAAATTTTCAGGGAAGGGAACGGTGACTGTTTTCCCAAACTTGTAATTATGCAATCCTGATAAGCTTATTATCGCTGAAATTATTGAGGCTCCATGGATAATCCGTGTTTTTATTCCATGCTTTTCCGCATCAACTCGCAATGTCATGTGTGTCGTGGCGATAAATGGGTCACCTGGAACAAGAAAGGCGGCTTTGCCTTTTTTGGCGGCTTCAAGAATGGCGGCGCCGTTTTCTTCTTCAAGTTCTCGTCTTGAAATTACTTGGACTTTTTTGCCGCACAATGTCTCGAAACGTTGCAGGTTGAAGTCGGGCATGAGGCTAGTGTAGAGTTCCATGAAAACGTAATCTGCAGTTTTGGTTTCTTCTAAACCTTTGATGCTTATGCCTTTTTCATCGTTTAATCCTAAGCCTATGAAGACAAGTTCATTCAATTGTGAGCCCTTGTAAGTAATTGAGGGGGTTAAAACTTAAATGTTATTTTTTCTTGATTTCGCCCTTTTTAACCAGTTGGTCGTAGTAAACGCGGCAAGCGTCCATGGAAAGCCCATTTCGTTCGCAAAATACTCCAAGAACCTTCTCTGCCGACTCCCCATGTTTTCTTTCTTGAAGCATTTCCTTTAATTCTTGAACCTTATGCTTCTTATCAACTTCATCGCTCATACGTATCTTCCTTGCCAATTAGCTCTAGTGTTAGCCTCTCTCAAAACCTTTTGGTTAATCACGCCCTGCTTGTTTTTTGGATGAGGCATCCGACCAAACATTTATATGATTTACGTCAAAAGAGAAACCTAAGCATTTCAGCCGTTTAGCTGAAGGATTGAAACCTAAATGAAGCCTGTTGACAATTTAGTTAGAGATAACATAAAGAATCTTAAGCCATGCGTTCATGGTGGAGAGGTTTTGGATGCTGCAGGCAAAAGTGGTTTTAGACGAGAGGAAATTTTAGATTTCAGTTCAAGCGTGAATCCTTTAGGTCCATCAAAAAAGGCGCTTGAAGCAGCAAAAAACAGCTTTAAAGAAATTCCTGCTTATCCAGATTCAAATTCTAACGAGTTACGACAAGCTATAGCCTGTCACTTTAACGGATTAAGCAAAAATAATGTTGTTGTTGGTAATGGCTCTACTGAACTTATGTATTTGTTTGCTGAGGCTTTCCTGAAAAAAGGCGAGACCGCCATTATTCCTGCACCGACATTTGGGGAATACGAGAGTGCAGTTAGAAAGACTGGTGAAACACCGAAATTCGTAAAGCTTGACAGCAATTTCAACATTGAAGCAGGCGCTTTTGAACGTGAAATGGCAGGCGCAAAGATTGTTTTCTTATGCAACCCCAATAATCCGACTAGTATTCTTATTCCAAACGAAACTTTAACGAAGATAATTGAGCGGGCTTTGGAGCAGGATAGCCTTGTTTTTCTTGATGAGGATTTTTTGGAGTTTGTGGAAAACGAAAAAGCCCTATCAATGATAAACAAAATAAAGAGTTACCCGAACTTGTTTATTTTAAGGTCTTTTACGAAAATTTTTGGTTTAACTGGTTTGCGGGTTGGCTACGGAATTGCCTCTGAAGAAATCATCAATGTGCTATTGTGCGCGAAGATTCCTTGGAACGTTAACTGTTTAGCGCAGGCGGCCGCTGTTGCCGCGTTGAAAGACCAGGAGCATCTAAGGGTGACTCGTGAGCTTATCAAAAAAGAGAAAACACAACTCTTAGCCGAATTAGAGGAAATTAAGTCGTTCAAGGTGTACACGGCAGACGCCAACTTTTTCTTTATTGACATTCGCAAATCAGGCTTAACAGCGACTGAATTGAAGAATAAACTGCTGGGGCAGGGCATTTTGATTCGGGACTGCACCTCTTTTAGGGGACTTGACCAATACTATATTCGTGTAGCCGTTAAAACCCGTGTGGAGAATGAGCGTTTGATTGAAGCTTTGAAGCGGACAGTGAAAAATTAGAAAAGACTAAGGTTTGAGCAGGAACCATGTTTTCATTTGATTTCTCCTTGTTTGTCGATTCTGTCCTGATTTTTCTATTAGCTCTTTTGATTGATGCAGTCCTAGGAGAGTACCCTGACAAGATTCACCCAACCATCGGCATAGGCAAAATAATATCTTACCTCAAACCGAAAGCGAAAAACCCAAACCCCAAAATCGAAAAAGCAAACGGCGTCATATTAGCCTTAGGTGTCATGCTGCTTGTTTCGCTTCCAGTTTTTTTGCTTCTTTTTTGGATTAGGCAATCCTTCGGTCCAATATCATACATTATTGTAGGCGCGGTTTTGTTTAAGGCTACTTTTTCAGTTAAAGGCATGAGCCAATACAGTAAACCGATTGCAAAGGCTTTAAAGAAGAATGATTTAGCTGAAGCGAGAAAGTGGTTGCCCTTCATTGTCCGCCGAGACCCAAACACGCTAAATGAAAGGCAAATTACCTCCGCCGCTGTTGAGTCTATCGCGGAAAGCACTACAGACGGGATAACCGCGTCATTCTTCTTCTTTGCCATTTTCGGTGTTCCAGGCGCTTTTGCTTACCGCGTGGTTAACACGTTAGATTCCATGGTCGGTTATAAGAATGTCGAAAACAAGAATGTAGGTTGGTTCTCAGCAAACCTTGACACCATAGCCAACTATATCCCAGCCAGGTTAACAGCGTACTTAATGGTTGCCGCAGCTTTTCTTTTGAGGGAAAACTGGCGAGAATCATGGCGCATTTTGCGGAGGGACAAGGGAAAAACCGATAGCATAAACGCAGGCTGGACCATCTCAGCCATGGCTGGAGCACTAAACACTCAACTGGAAAAAAAAGGCTACTACGTTTTAGGCGACGACCATGGAATTTCGCCAGAACACATCAAAAGGGCACTGAGAGTGATGGCGGTTACAGCTCTCCTGTTCAGCTTAGTGGTGGTTTTCCCAGTTTTGGCTTTAAGAATCTACGTTGCAGGACTCTAACGCTCCAACTTAACGTTCAACATGGCGATACCAAAACAAATTCTTACGCGATACAGAAGCCCAAATCTTCAACAACCATTCTCAAGAGTTCATTTTCCGAGACCGACTATCGTGACAGAGGTATTTATGTCGATAAGTTTTTATGTTCCGCTTAAATCTCTAAGGAGTCACCAACATATATAAACGGCAAAACATTGGATTGATGGACCAAAATGGTAAGAAAAGCACGAATACGCCTCACAAGCACAGATTACGGCAAACTTGAAGAGGTATGCGGAGAACTGAAAAGTATCGCCCAAAAAACAGGCGTAAAAATCAACGGTCCAGTACCATTACCCACAAAACGACTCAAAGTGCCAGTTCTAAAAGCCCCGTCAGGTGAAGGAACCGCCACGTGGGACAGGTGGGAGATGCGCATTCACAAACGATTAATCGATATTGACTCGGAAGAACGAGTTATGCGTAGAATCATGCGCATCCGTGTACCAGAAGAAGTCCACGTCACAATCGAACTCATCTAAAATTAAAGTTTTAACCTCTTTTTCCGTTTTACGAGTTCTTAAATTTTTAATAAAAAACAACTTAGCTTTTGCATGCGACCTTCAAGCAACCAAGAGATGAAAGCATGAAGACATTGGCATGTGTTCTAGCTGGGTATCATGACGTTGGCAAAGCAATCATGGAAATGGAACAGCAAGATTGGCGACGGCACTCGTACACTACTACTGGAATAAGTGCGGCATTCAACTACACACTAAACCATTATTTGCCCTTTGAAAAAGAACACAAAAAAAAGAGATTGAGTTTTTTAAATATACAAGAAAGCAATTACTGCAAGGATAGCGCTGGGAATGAAAACTAAAGCCCAAAGTTTCTTGTTAAAACTGAAAACTTTGTTGCCATCCAAAATTCCAATAGGAATTAGATTAAAGACTGCAATGAAAGCGTTGATGTAAGCGACAAAAAACAGCATCAGACCATACGCACTTGGATACAAAGCAAACCCTAATCCGAGAAATGCACCAGATAAAATGAGGTTAGTAAGGGGCCCAGCAATAGAAATTTTGACTATTTCATCACTATTAGGTGTACCAGCAATCATCATTGCACCTGGCGCAATCATCCTAAACGGCAAAAATATGGAAACAAAAGTCAAGACTACGCCCCAAGTTGTTAAGCGGAATTCTGCCCATAAACCGTTTTTTTGAGCCGTAATTTTATGCATTAACTCATGCGATAAGAAAGATGCTGTCATAAGAACCGCGAAAACAGCCATCAGGACCCAAGTCCACACAAAATTGAAACCTCCGAAATAGTTTCCATACAATCCGATAGAGAAACCAATAGCGATAACGAGCAGCGCTGCAACGGTTACGTTTTTTAGCTCTTTAGGACTGAAGGTAACATGCCTCTCACGCCTCGGTTGCTGACCGAAAGCGTAACTGTACTGATAAGAATTGTACGATTGAGGCGTCATCACTTGCTCTTGCCTCTGTGAACGAGCAAAATCAATTCTTGGGCATGCATGGTTCTCTGGCAAACGGTGAGCACTACAAAACTGTCCACCACAAAAGGGGCAGCGAAACGGAAGAAGAGTTTCTTGATTGCATACTTGGCATTTCATCTAATTAAGGCGCCTTTCACATTAACATACACATTGTGGTTTAAATTTTTCCCCTCCAAAAACAAAAAATCAAACTATTTTACTATGCAATCTTCATTCGACGATGGAGTCGTATATCGCCAATAGTCTTATATATTTCTTGTATACATTTCACCTTAGCTGTATACAGGCGGAAATATGACGACTGAGGTCTTATCTGTAAGGATCAAGAAAAGCTTGAAAGATGAAGCAGAAAAGCTAGGCGTTGACTTAAAAGTGGCAGTGGAGGAGCTTCTTGAGGAACTAGTGGCTGAGAAGAAGGCAAAAGCGCAACAAGTCGCCAAAGAACTTGCCGACCTGATGGACGTTAAGCCTGAGGAGTGGGTAAATGACGTCAGAGCGACAAGGCACGAGATGTAAGTATCTTATAGATACTTCGGCACTTTATCCGATACTGGTTTCCGGCGTTGCGTTCAACGCTGAGGAATGTGCAGTAAGTTCCCTAGCGGAATATGAGATAGGGAACGTCCTCTGGAGGGAGAACCAGCAGAAGAAGCTCAAGGACCCCAGAAGAATAGCGACGATTTTTTCTGAAGCCATTCGCCCTCTAAGAAAGATGGAGATTGATTCGATAGCCAATGTTTTGGCAGTTGCAATAGAAAGACGTCTTACTTTTTACGATGCCTCATACGCGTACTTGGCAGAAAAGGAAAACATGAGATTAGTCACGCAAGACACAGATTTGTTAAACAAGTGCAAGGTCGCAATTTCAATAAAGGAAATGGAGTAGGTCAAGGACTCCTACTTAAAGGCGGGAGCTTGAAATGGTAAAGTGCAAGAACGCTTAAAATAGGTAAGCTACTAATCAAGAGCTAAAGGGGAACACAAAGGGAGTATAGACACTTGAAGCCTTTCAGCTTCGTTCATGCTTCAGACTTGCATTTAGGTTACGCACAGTATGGACTTGAAGCTAGAAGGCAAGACTTTGACAACGCGTTCAAAGAAGTAGTGGATAAAACAATCGAGTTAAAACCTGACTTTATGATTATCGCAGGTGACTTGTTCCATCAAGCAAGACCATCAAACGTTACTTTAGAGAACACTATTCGAAGTTTTAAGCGGCTAAAAGACGCCGACATCCCAGTTTTAACGGTTGACGGCTCACACGATTCCGCTCCAAACATAGTAACGGGCACAATCCTGTACCCATTGGACAGCGCAGGATTAATCCACCATTTACCAAGACACAACGGCGCATGCTGGCGCAAACCAGACTGCTGTTACGTCTATGGCATACCAAACTTTCACAACAAGCATAAAACGGAAGAGGCGCTTCCAAAGTTCATGGAGGAAAACCCTCCAACTCCCGATGGCAAGGTTTGCAACATTTTCGTTTTTCATGGAGCCGTGGATTTGCCAAGCGTTAAGCCACCATACATTGAAGCTGAAATTTCTCCCGAGCAACTGCCAAACTGCTTTGACTATTATGCTGCTGGCCACGTGCATGAACGATACTTGGACAAGTTCAAAACAGGCTTTCTAGCATACAGTGGCTGTACTGAAACAGCCGATTACAGAGAAGCCAAGTACCAGAAAGGCTTCTTTCATGTCAAAGTAAACGAGAAAGGTAAAGTAAACCCTGAATTCAACGAAATTACATCAACCCGTAAATTCGTTGTTTTTGAGCAAGATTTCACGGGTATGGCGTCAGGGAAAATCACTGAATTAGCCACTCAACTTGTAAAAGATGCTGATTCGGAAGGAGCAATTATAATTCCCGTTTTGAAAGGCACGTTACCAGCTGAAGCAAGCCGAGCAGAAATCGACATAGGCAAAATTCGAAGCGCTGGCGAGAAAGCGTTGCTTGTTCACCCAATCGTTTTGCTAAAAGAAACCGCTGTATCAGACGAAATCGCACGGTCTATTTTTGAAAGTGAATTTAAGGATCTAAAAACCAAAGCCTTCGAGTATTTTTTGCAGATTTTCTCAGAACGTTATGGCCGCGAGGAAGCTGACAAAATTGCTCGTTCCGCGCTCAGCCTCATAGAGCCCTTAACGCGAAAACAAGACGAAAAAGTCAAGCAAACCATCGAGGATTTGGCAAAATGAAAATTGAAATAGTTCAGCTGGAAAACATTCGCAGCCACATTAAATCCACCGTGCCCTTTACACGAGGCTTTAACTGTCTTGTCGGTGGTTTGGGCTGCGGAAAATCCAGCGTGTTATACGCGGTTGACTTCGCCTTGTTCGGTGACTCAATAGGCAGAAGTTTTGAATATCTGCTTCGCGAAGGCGCGGATTCAGGCAAGGTCACTTTGCAGTTCACACAAAACGGAAGCACCTACAAGCTTACACGCGGATTAAAAAGAAAGGGCAAAAGCATTACCCAAAATTTTGAAGAACTCAAGCTCTATGAGGATGAGAAGCTTGTTGCGAGCATGAAAACCGATGCTATCGCTGAACAGTTTAAAGCTATCACAGGTTTAGACAGGGACCTTTATCGAGAAATAGTTTGGTTTAGGCAGGAACACCTCAAAGAGCTACTGGATGCTGCGCCGCGTGACAGGCAAAGGCGTTTGGATGAATTGTTCGGTTTGTCCGACTATGAGGTCGCGTGGAGTAATATTGCTCAGTATCAGCGGGACTATGAGACGGAAAAGCGGGTTTACGAGAAGGACCCAGACGTTGTTGGATTAGAAAAGCTATGTAACGAATACAATAGGGCAAGTGAAGAATATGCACTTCTAGAAATGGACCTTGAGGACTCAACGCAAAAATTAACGGTTGCCAAGAAAGCGTTGGATGAAGCAGATTCAAAACTGAAAAAGCTGGAAGAGAAAAAGCAAGTTATTGAAGACCTTAAACGAAAAGAAGCAAGACTGCATGCCGATATTGTTAACATGGCTAACACTTTGGCTTCCCTAATTCAGCGCATTGAAGGCAAAAAAACAATCTTGGATAATTTGCGTCAGCGCCAAAGCTCAATTGATGCTCAAGCTAAAGCGTGCTTAAATAAACTTGAGCAAGCAGGTTTGTCAACTAATCTGCCCGTTGAAGCACTGCATTCTTCCTTGGCGGTGTTTGATGATAAAATCAGCAGTTTGAAGGCTGATCAAGAAGCGACATCGAGGAACCTGCAAACAGATAAGAAGAGAGTTGTTTCTTTATCACAAGAAAGCAAATGCCCGCTTTGCGTGCAACCATTAGAGGGCGAATACAAAAACAATCTGCTTTTAAGAATCCAGCAAGAAAATTTTGAACGGGAAAAAACCATTAACCAGTTAAAAATAGAAATTGAAAGCCTGCTGAAAACAAGAACTGTAGCCTCTGAAGCGTACTCTAACTTGCAGACATGCGTGACAAGAGCTGAAGAGCTAAAAAACCGCTTAAGTGAAGAAGAAAATAACCTGAATAATCTATCAAGCGAATTTGAGGAGAAGCAGAAGCTTGAAGATGATTTGCGTTTGCAGTTGGAGCAGGTTCAGTTTGAAATCAGCAGATTTGATTTATCAAAGCTTGATACCGCTCGAGCGCAACGTGAACAGGCTTTCCGACAATATTACATGTTAGAGTCTGATTTGCGCACTAAAGAAAACCGCAAAAAAGACCTCTTCAAACGCTTAGACGAAACGAAAGAGCGGATTAATCTTGCTCAGGAAAAGCTTGAACGTATCGGAAAAATCAGCAGAACCGTTGAAGTTTTAGGCGCCATTCGTGATGCTTACCGCAGTATTCAGCCTAAACTGCGAAGTGAGTTTGTGAAGGTTTTGCGCAACTATATTCAGCAAGTGCTCGATAGCTTAGTCGGCGGAGAAGGACCCATGCTTAACGTGGTTATTGATGAAACTTACACACCTTACGTGAAAAGCGAAATGGGCATTGACCGCGAAGTATCTAACCTTTCAGGTGGGGAACGTACGCTTTTGGCTTTTGCTTACCGTTTAGGTTTAGGACAACTGATTATGCAGTCGCGGACTGGCCACGGCTTAAGCATACTTGTGCTTGATGAGCCCACTGAGAACTTGGGAAGCGAAGATGGCAGCATAGAACGCCTAGCTGAAGCCATAAGCCGATTTAAAGCAATTGAACAAATCATTGCTGTTACGCACAGCGAAGGGTTCGCATCAAAAGCTGACCATGTGGTAATTCTTGAAAAAGAGACTGGAATCAGCAAAATCTCAATTGAACGATAAAATGCTACAGTGAAAGAAAAAATTCTATGCCTCCCTTTAAGGGTAAGCGCCTTTGAAAAAACCATCTTTGCAAAATTTATTCCTTTAAGCGAGAGAGCACTTAGAAAAGCTTTATTATTAACTTTCAATCAATAGAATGGCAGAGAAATTGGGTGATTTTTAATGAAAACAACAAAGAACTTTAAAGTTTTTGCTTTGATTCTACTAACGTCAGCACTCTTACTAGTGGCTATAAATCCGAACATCCCAACCGTGAAAGCAGCAACACAGGACTCTGTATACATTTATGTCTCAATAGGCGGAACAATCTCAGCAGGCGGAACAAATCTGACTGGCGGAGACTCTTACAATTATAATAATGGCACGACTGTTGACTTCCAAGCGACCGCCACTTCCGGCTTTACATTCTTATGTTGGGAGTATGCTTCCTCGGCAGGAGGCGTAGCTTCCACTGTTAACCCACTTGCACTCACCCTTACCGAAAGTGAATACGGCGTACAGGCAATGTACCTCCCGACAACCAACACGACAGTCTCAAGCTCTAGCGCAACGGGAGCAACTACCGTCGACATCTTAACCTCAGCAGGCGGATCAACAGTTCCAGCCGCAGGAACCTATACCAATTACACTCTTGGTAAGGTTGCTAGCTTCAGTGTAGTAGCCGGTACCAACTTTAAATTCCTGTATTGGATAGTTAGTTGTACGCCAGGAACCTTTACTACCACTGCTAACACACTCTCATTCAACCTTTCTGCAAGTACCTTTTTCGCTATACAGGCAATGTTTGTCCCGACCAGCAGCACCGTATCACTGCCAACACCAACGCCGACAATAAATGAGTTTTCATCTGCAACCGCAATCATCATAGCTGCGGTATTGGTCATAGTTGCATTTGGAACATATACCTACACTAAAAGAGCTAAAAAGTAAAATCTTCCTTTTCTTTTTTTATTTTTTTAAATGTTCTCGTAGTTTTTAGACTATTTTAATAAACGTTAATACTAGTTGATGTGGCTCCCTCAAATTTAATGCATATATGACTGAAAGCTTCAGCGGCATTTACACTCGCACTTTTATTTTTCTGGTTTATTTTATGGGCATCTAGGTAAATCTCACGCTACCTTATTCGATCTTCCAAACTAGCTAAACCTTAACTGCTAAAAACGTTGGAAACTAAACCCAAACAAAGAAACGCTCGAAACAAAAGACAGCGGCTTCCTAAACTTTGAAAGCAACAAAATAATTGCAGTAACATAATTTTTTAACCTAAAAGGTCATAGCCACGAGCAGTAACCATTCTGCCGTTAACGACCTTAGTCGCCGAGTTACCAACAATTATCGTTGTGACCATGTCAATTTCAGCTGCCAATAGGTCTTTGAGCGTTGTAATAACGACTTCTTCTCCTTCGCGTCCCGCTTGCTTAACAATGCCCACAGGAGTATCAGGGCTCATATGCTTGAGCATTATCTCGTAGGCTTTAGTTAACGGCTCAATCCGCCCCTCGCTTTTAGGATTATACAGCACAATGGCAAAGTCAGCCGCCGAGGCAGCCTCTAGTCTGCGCTCGATTTTTTCCCAAGGGGTCAACAAGTCGCTAAGGCTAATCACGGCAAAATCGCTCACGAGTGGCGCTCCAAGCTTTGACGCGGCAGCCGTAGCAGCCGTAACTCCAGGAACAATTTCAACTGGCACATTTGCTTTCTCCATTGCGGCGACTTCAAGAACTATGCCAGCCATGCCGTAAACGCCTGGGTCACCGCTGCTGACCATCACGACGCGATAGTTCTCTAAAGCTTTTGACACGGCGATTTGGGCTCGTTCAACCTCATGACCCATCGTTCCAGAAACCACTTCCGCGCCGGGTTTGATGATTGATTGGATTAACTTGACGTATGTGCCATAACCGACTATGACATCGGCGTTTTCAATTTCGCTTCTAGCTTTAGGCGTTAAATGCTCTAAGCTGCCGGGTCCAATGCCGACTACGCTTATTCGCCCTCGGCTATGGCCACAGTTACCCCGTTGATCTTGGTCTTTTTCAGTATTAACTTCGAGTTTTTTCCCGCTACTAGTAAAGCTGCTCGTTCGCATACCCCTCCAACACCAATCTTTTCCTGAACCATCTTAGAATCAGGCGAAAGGTCCTTGTGACTTAGAGAACGAAGTTCATTGACGCTTAAAAAGTCAAGCGGCTTACCCAACTGTTCTACAGCTTTAAGCATAGCTGGGGAATCCCTTTTTATGTCAACTGTGGCGAAATGGTTAACGCTGGCTAAAGGCAAATGAACCTGTTCTAAAGAAGCGTCTACCGCTTCCATTATGTTGTCTGCGCTTGAGTCTTTCCTTGCTCCTAACCCGACGACTATAAGTTTAGTTTTCAGTATTGTGAAAGGCTTAACAATCTTATCAATTGGGAAAAGCTCAATCGGTAAAGATTCGCGAGTAACTATTATGCCGCCATCATAATTATTAATTATTTCTAAGGCTTGAGTCTCGTTTTTTGCCCGCTTAATTTCATAGCAGACAATCTGGTTAGTTGGGATTTCTACATCTCCGATTAATACCACGACCAAGTGGTCGCCGTTGACTATAGCAGAGTTAACTGCCACAAGGCTTTCAGGATTCTGTATTTTTAAATGCAAGTTTCGCGCAAGCTCATCAACGCTCTGTTTACCAGTAACTTCAGACGCCGTAGTAATCACCGGTGTACCGTCTATTCCTTGGGCGATTATTTTTGCTAACTCATTAGCGCCGCCATAATGACCAGACAACAGGCTTATGACAAATTTTCCAGTTGCATCGACACCTATGACTGCTGGATCGGTTAGCTTGCTTCCAAGGTATGGGGCGACCGCACGGATAATTATGCCTGATGCCATAACCCCGACTAAAGCATCCACTGAGCCATAAGTATCTTTGATAAAGTCAGCAAGTTTTTTGTCTAAAGGGGCAACACCGTTTTGACTATACTTTTTAGGCGCATAAACCTTACAGGATAAGCCAGCGTTGTCTAACGCTTCTTTAATTTTAAGCGCTGTTTCTACGCCGCGCCTCGTAATTGCAACAATAGCAATTCCCTTAGCGTACATTTCACTCTTCGCCTTTACGGAAACCCGTAGTGAATGTTGGTTCATAAAGCTTTGATAAATCATACGCTTGCGGGTTGAGAACTTTTCCCACAAAAATCAACGCTGTCTCGGTTATGCCAGCCGCTTTAACCTTTGCGACTATGTCGTTTAATGTGCCTTTCAGGATTTTTTGCTCAGGCCATGTTGCCTTGTACACGACTGATGCCGGAGTGTCTTTCGGGTAACCGCCTTTCACAAGCTCCTCCACAACACGAGCTATATGCGGAGTGCCCAAGAATATGACCATTGTCGCTTGGTGCGCAGCGAGTTTGCTGATGGTTTCGGCTTCTGGCACTGGAGTTCTGCCTTCAGGGCGCGTTATGATAACGGTTTGGGAAATGTTAGGCAGGGTTAATTCGCGGTTTAATGCTGCTGCGCCGCCTTGCAAGCAGCTTACGCCTGGAATTCGGAAGTACTCTATTTTTTCCTTGTCCAGAGCGTCCGTTTGTTCTTGGATAGCTCCGTAAAAGCTTGGGTCGCCGTCATGTACTCTTGCCACAAGCTTACCTGCCTTGGCAGCTTCAACCATGACTTTTAGGACTTCGGGCAGGCTCATTTTGGCGCTGTCATAAAGCCAGGCGCTTGGCTTAGCGTACTTGAGGATTTTGGGGTTTAACAGTGAACCAGCATAGATCACCACGTCAGCTTGTTCTAGGTACCGTTTACCTTTGAGAGTAATGAGTTCGGGGTCGCCGGGGCCTGCGCCGATAAAAACTACTTTACTCATGACTTATCACTTGTGAACCGCGCTTTTTAATTATCGCTACGGAAAAGTAGTCGTCGCATATATCCCAGTTTTGCACATCACTGAGTTTGCCGATTAGGACTTCTTCTTCAGGCATGGTGCATCTTCGCACTAGAGCGATTGTGGAGTTTGCGTTGAAACCTGACCGCTCAACTATGGGAATCAACTCTTTGAGTCGATGGGCACATTTTATGAAAACCAAGTTATCCGCATGTTTAGCGGCTTCTTCGACGGCTTCAGGGTCAAGATCTGAGGCGATAACCGAGATAACTTCCTCTTTCTCAGCGAGCGGTATCTGAGCGCTTGCAGCACAAGCCATCATTGATGTTACACCCGGAATTATTTCAAGAGTGAGCTTCGGGTATTCTTCTTTCAGGCTTTGATAAAGGTAAATGAAGGTGCTGTAAAACATAGGGTCGCCCAAAGTGATAAAAACAACCAGTTTGCCACTTGCCACTTTGTCGGCTATTATGCCAGCGTTTTTAATCCACAACGCCTTGTTACCAAGCTCATCTTTAGTCATGGGGAAAATTAACTCAAGAATCTCAGGCGCTTTCTTGCGCTCTTCTAAAATACCCTTGACCATTGTAAAGGCTAAGCTTGGCTTGTTGGCATGAGATTTTGGAATACAAACTATATCTGCCGATTGCAAGGCTTTTACCGCTTTTAGCGTGATTAGTTCGGGGTCGCCTGGACCTACGCCAATCCCGATGAATCTGCCCGCCAAATTCTCTCCCTCATGGTTTTGAAGCTGACACTATAGTTATTGGATTTCTTGCCATCATCATGGTGCCAGAGCTTATTTGCTTTCCCTTCGCAACAGAAACCAGCGCGGCATCGACGTCTTTGAAGCCTAATTTTTTCAGTTCGTCCACAGCGGTACAAGCCGTCTCCAGAAGTATTGCGTTTATGACTATTCTGCCGTTTGCCTTGAGCTTATCCTTAGATGCACGTAGTACTTCCCTCAGGGAAACACTCCCTCCTATCAGGATAGCGTCCGCTTTTGGAAGGCTTAGCAACGCTTCTGGCGCTTTACCATGTACAACTATAACGTTATCTTGAACTCCGAACTTTTCCACATTACTCTCAGTTAACGTAACAGCTGCCTGTTCCTCATCAATGGCATAGACTTTACCCTTTGGAGCCACTTGAAGAGCAGCCTCAACCGTTAAGCCACCTGTGCCACAACCAACATCGATAACAATGGAGCCTTCGCACAAACGAGCTTTAGAAATGGTTAGAACCCGAATTTCCTCTTTGGTTGGCCCAGGTACCTCATCATTTTGGTTAAACAGCTCGTCTGGTATGCCCGGAGTCTTATAAGACCAAATTTTATCCATTCACATCAACTTATCCTTTTACTTTGCGGTTTGCTTTGATAACCATTACGCATAAAGACCCAAAAGCTTGCTCAGAAACTTGCTTTAAACTGCTTGACGCAACCCTCTCGTTATCCAGCGTTAAATTTTCGCATACAAAAACAGGCGTTTCTTCATCTAATCCAGCTTTAAGGAGGAAACTTGCGATTTCGCTTGGGGGAAACGTTCGTGAATCTGGAAGGAGTACAGCTTCTCGTCCTTTTTTAAGGCATGATAATAACTTGTTTTTCTCCTCGACGCTCACGTTGCCCTCATGGAAAGTAAACAAACACGCGTCATCCCAGCTTATGCCTAATCTGGCAGCACAGGTTTGAACTGAGCTTACGCCTGGAACAACGTTGATTTCCACGGCTTTAACCAAATTACTCTTTAAAACTGTCCGCAGAAGCCCTGAGAAGCCTGGGTCGCCCGTAGACAGTAAAGCAACGTTCTTGCCTTTCTCGGCTGATTCAACCGCAAACTTGAGGGCGCTGTTTAAGTTTTTAGCGGTTAAAACCATCGTTTCGCCTTTAATGTCCTCCATAAATAGGTTTAGACTTCTTTGGGCGCCAATAACAACCTTAGCTTGCTGCACGGTTTTTCTTGCTGCAGGCGTCACGTAATCAGGTGAACCTGGACCTGTGCCGACTATGTTAAGTTTAGCCAAGGTTTGTTGCACCTAGCGTTCTGGTCCATTCCAAGGACTTTGCCATCCATAGAAACAATTACCACGCTTATCTTAATTTTATTTTCCACTCTGTCGCTTACTCGCTGACTAACCCGTTGAGCAATCCTGTCATAAGTAGCTTCCAACAGGTTAACGCGTTTAAGAATTTCTGAGCCTTCATCTGAAGTGTTAGCCTGCAATAAAGCGTTAATAGTCTCGGTGTCGGCTCCAACAGCGCCGGCGTAAGAAGCGATAACTTCGTTGCGTGCATCCCCCACTTTATGGTGCGTGTTGAAAATATTAGCCGCCAGCTTCACTAATTTTCCTGAATGACCAAGAACAATGATTTCTTTAACACCTTTTTCCACGGCTTTATCAAGCATATAACCGACAAAGTCGCCAGTTTGAACTATCGCATCCTCAGGCGCATTAAACTGCTGCTTAGCAATTCTTTCTCCAATGTTCCCCGGAACAAAAAATATCCGCTTGTAGCCACGCGCTAAGGCAACATCAATTTGGGGAACCAGCGAGCGCCTGCACGCTTCCAGAGACAATGGTTTTACTACGCCTGTTGTGCCCAAAATTGATACGCCGCCAACAATACCCAGCTTTGCATTCATTGTTTTCTTGGCGATTTTTTCTCCTTCAGGCGCAGTAATTGTTACCTCAACGCCCTTGCCAGCGGGCAACACTTCTTTGACTGCTTCGGTTATCATGCTTCTTGGCACTGGGTTAATTGCTGACTCGCCGATTGACAGTTGCAGCCCTGGCTTTGTAACTTTTCCAACACCTTTGCCGCTTTTAATGGTGACTTTCCCGTCGCCAGTTAGTTTCACTGTTGCAGTTATTTCCATTTTGTCGGTGACGTCAATGTCTTCTCCAGCATCCTTTATGACAACAGCTTCCGCCATGTCAGCGGCGAGTTTCCTGCTGGATTTCACAGGCACCTCAAAACGCAGACCAATAGGAGTAGGAATAACCACTCGGTCAACAGGCTTCTCAAGCAAGGCTATCAATGCGGCTTTTGATGCAGCTGCCGCAGATGCGCCTGTTGTTATGCCATATTTCAAAAACCGCGCCATATAAGATGCTCCGTTAACTCTTAGGCGTTGCTTCAGCCATAGACAGTAAGGCATTGAAGATTGCTACTGCGATGGTGCTGCCGCCTTTTCGACCCTTGACAGTTATGAATGGTACTGGCAGTTTTGCGATTACTTCTTTTGATTCTGCTGCACCGACATAACCTACTTCGGTGGCTACGATTAATGCGGGCTTTGCCTTTCCTGTCTCCACTGCTCTTGCCAACTCAAGCGCGGCTGTAGGCGCATTTCCAATCAAGATTATGGCACCGTCTAATCCGTCTTCAACAGCTAGACGCATAGCCGCAGTGGACCTTGTAATTGACTCATCGTTAGCCATTTCGGTTGCTCGTGCATCGTCTATGTAGGTGAGGATTTCTCCACCATACCTTTTCACTCTTTCCTCGTTTATGCCAGCTTTAATCATTTTTACGTCGGTGACTATTTTGGCGCCTGCTTTAATAGCGGCAACTCCTGCATCGACGGCTTTGTCACCTATGACCAAAAGCTTGGCAAATTCCGGGTCAGCTGTAGTGTGAACAACGCGTTCGATTATTGGGATGTGATTTTTGGGTGCTTTTGCGAGAATGCCCTTGATTTCGGGACGGATAAGTTTCATGCTGGCGTCATATATCTTATTTGAGCTGGCAGGCGCCTTTAGCTTTGCATTTACGTTTATGCTAAAAGAGGCGTGGCGGTGCTCTGCGCCTTTTTGACCTAACGCCTTTAGCGCTTTTTCTGCCAGAATTACTGCAATGCATTCATCTGCCCCTATGGGTTCTCCATAAAACAGTTGGATTCCTGTTGCAGAGAGCTGGGATTCCTTGTCTTTCACGTCTATGAGCTCAGGAATCTCTTGTATGGTATGCACGCCAGCTGCCAGGAACACGGGGACCAACACGATTTCTGATACCCCCATCTTAGCAAGCGTATCTATTGCTTGAGGTATGGTTGGCGTGTTCATACTCATGAAAGCTATTTCCACAATCTTAAACTCAGATTGTTTACGCAAGATTTCAGCTAACTTTTCTAGGTTTTCTTGGTTATGGGGCAGCCTGCTTCCATGCCCGATCAGAATTAAACCAACTTTATCCAACGCTGCCTTTGCCAAATCAGTTTTTCCCCGTTTTTTCAAACAATTTAACTGCCAGATCAATAAGCTGCGTGTCACCGTTTTTGGCGGCTAACCGCAAGTTTTCAACAATCGGCACAAATGTCTGTTTTAGCAGAATAGAAGTTAAATCATCAAGAATTTCCCGCTCTTTCTCATCCACATCACCTATCATACCTATAGCCGTTGCAAGTTCTCTTTGCCGAACTTCCTCAGCATGGGAAAGCAACGACGAAATAATTAAACGAACCGAGAAGCTTTTCATATCCTGATTAAGAATAACAAGTTCCTCGTTTAAGATTTTGATTGCTTTCTCAATGCTTTTTTCTCGTTCTTGCTTGTTCTTTTCGGCGATTAACTGCAAATCATCAATGTTGTGGAGTTTTGTTCTTGCAACTTCCTGCACGGCTTTCTCAACGTTGCGCGGATTTGAGATATCAATAATTAAAAGGTCATTGTTGTTTGTGCGTTGCTTCATTAATCTTGAAACCATGTCTTTGGTTAACAAGTAATGTGGTGCCGAAGTTGAGCAAATTACTACGTCAGCGTCAACGAGCACTTCTTCAAACTGATCGAACCTTACTGCTTGTCCCGAGAGTTCTTCAGCTAATTTTACCGCCCGATCATGGGTTCTATTAGCAATAAAGATTGGACTTAGGCAGCGTCGGGCTAAGGCTTTAGCGACAAGAGTTCCTATTTCTCCAGCGCCCATAACCAAAATCTTCTTGTCTTCCAAGTTGCCCAGCAAATTAACAGCTAATTCAACTGCAGCTGAACCAATTGACACGGCGCCTTTGTTGATGCCTGTTTCGTTTCTGACGCGCCTGCCAACGGTCATTGAACGGTTAAACAGGTACTTTAGGATTGGACCAACTGTTTTGGCGTTTTCTGCTTCTAAGTAAGCGTTCCAGACTTGATTGAGAACTTGGTCTTCGCCTATCACCATTGATTCTAAGCCTGAAGTAACTCGTAAGAGGTGATTGAAAGCATCGTTGTCTATTGAAGTTTCCATGGCGCCATATGCCTCCTCAGCCTTTACCATGGCTCTTTTTACCCAATAATCCTTAACCAAATTAACTGCGTTTTCGGCCTCTTCAGTTACAACATAGATTTCGATGCGGTTACATGTCTGAATGATTAAGCATTCCTCCACGTTTTCAAGGGAATGAATCTCGGCAAGCGCCTTTTCTTTGTCTTTAAACGCTACAGCCTCCATTAACGGGACGCGGGCTGTTTTATGCGTTATTCTAACGTTGATAACGTGGTCTATCTTCGCCGAGGAATGCATGGTTGGATAAACCATGCGGCTTAAATATAAGCTTTACTTAAATACGCGATGAGGCAAATTGGGATGAATTTACGACACAGAATCGGTTTAGTTTACCTTCCAGGGGCGCTTCCATGCTTTGAAGACTTCGGAAACTTGCCAACCGACCTAGTTTGCTCTGATGCGCTTATTGATGGCAAGCCAGCTTCTGAAGTTTTGGACATGATAATCATCCCAGGCGGAAGCCTAGTTGAATCACAAAGCATTAACAAGAAAGTAGCCCAGGAAATAATGAAAATGGCTGACAGCGGCAAATTCGTGCTTGGAATCTGCTCAGGCTTCCAAATACTTGCAAAAGAAACCGACGTAGGACGCCTATCAACAGTCCCCATAACTAAAGAAGGATTAGGCCTCTTAGATGCAGAGTTTAAGCCCTTAATCTGCACTGACCGAGTAAGCGCCACTATAACTGATAAAAGCTTCATCACAGAAGAAGTTGGTAAAGAAGTTTCAGGCTTCCACTGCCACACATACGGCAAAATCATACTTCACAAAGACTCAAAAACAATACTTGTTTCACACGCAAAACGCGTCAACTACCATCACGACCCCCAAGATTTAGTTTCAGGAGTAGCCAACAAAGAAGGCAACGTAGTAGGCGTCTTCATACACGCACTACTGGACCAGAACCCAACTATAATACAAGGCATCACTAAATCATTAAACATCAACGAAGTCGAACTCGAAGCAGTTCGAAGTGCAAACGCTAAACTTTTGGAGCGAATTAAATGCGAAGTTGGAATCTCAACCAACATCCATCAGCAAAGCACAGTCAACCAAAAAACGCCACGTTTACTGTTGGTGACGGCGACGGCAAGCGGTTCAGGAAAAACTTTCCTCGTAACAGGCATCGCTGGCGCATTAAAAAAAAGAGGCTTCAAAGTTGGAGTCCTCAAAGTTGGCGGAGATATACGAGACGTCGTGCCCGCACTTTACCTCATTAAAGAGCCGATTAAGGGGTACTCTTCGATTAAAATTGGTGAAAGCGGTTGGAAACCTTTAGCTGAAGCAGTGAGGGAAGCCAGCCAAGATCATGATTTTCTTCTTGTTGAAGGAGCCATGGGCGCTTTCACTGGATTATTAAATGATAAATTTAAGAGACC